>DJVU01000069.1 GCA_002441345.1 Bacteroidales bacterium UBA6248 | reverse complement strand
AGGAGGAGGAATTAGACATACCGCAAATACCAAAACCTGAACAACCGCTATTTTTCTTCCCTATTGTAAGAGTTGTCTTAATGACAATTCCGGAAACTACTGGAAAGGAAAGGAGCACTAACAGAAAAATTCCAAAAGTTCTTTTCATAATTGAGATTATTATAAGAATTTAGTTTATCGACAGAAGACCAGCCCTTTACTAGACCTGATGATTCGTTAGATCAGGAAAAATGCTGTATGTGCTAATAGGTAAAAAAGTCAAAATCAGTGCCCGGTCTTTATGATCCGTGATACCGGACAAGCGAAATTTGATACATTGTTTAGCTCAATAATTGCAATAAATCATTCCAGTTTTAAGTCAATTATTTGATCTTCCCTTAAAACCTGGATCAAATCAGCAGAATGATCCAACTGAATTTCGGACAAAGCTTTAATAGCATCACAAGCATTAATGTCACAAATTCTTAAATAATTAACGTTTAATAGAATATCACCTGGCAGTAATCCTGAGCGTTCAGCGCTCGAATTTAGCTTAAGAGCTGAAACAACCAGTTCACTGTTAACATTAACCCTTAAAGAAAAACCTTTGAGGGAAAACCAATTTTGTGCAGATGGTTGAATATATGTAGGATTCTTCTGAAAATAGAGTCGTTTATGTTTATAATCCAGCATGATATTAAATTGCCTCAGGACATCCATACCCAGGACATTTGTTTTTATCTTATCACTGACAATGACCTTAAGATCAGGTAACTGAAAATCACCTATAAAAACACTCCCGCACTTATAGGTAACTACTGTATCCAAAACAAGACCAGATGACGAAACAAATGTGTTTCCATAAAAAACGCTTCTATCAAAGAGTAGACTACTGCTTTTGTGAACTTTCCTGTTAAAGTACTTTGATGACAAAACTATAGATGAAGAGCTACCTGTATCCAGTAAAAGTCTAATTCGATCGCCATCTTTACCTCCAATATTAACGTATACATAAAAAAACGGATAAGAAAAATCTGTTTCGACGAGTGTCCAGCCCTCTAAAGAAGGAATGGAATCAAAAACTGCCATTGTTGAATCTTCCATTTTCAGTACCAGGTATTTTTCATCAAATGTGGTAGCTCCCCATACACCGGAAAAATCCCGGCAAGCGTCATTCTGAAAATTATCTACTGCAGGAACAAAAGCATTTATAAGCGAAAATCCCTCAGATTGCATCTTACTTACCTTATAATATTTTTTCTTTGATATTTTATTATTTGCAGAGATAGAATATCCAAACTCCATTTCAGAATGCATAGTATCTATATATAATAATCCGCTATTCTTAATTAATGTAGTTGATCCAGCCCCCAAATCCAGAGCAATTTTTTTAATTTCATTTGAAGAAAATTGAGTATCTATAAATACAAGATCATCAATTTCTATTTTTACGAACTTATTCTTCACTTCAAGCAATTCCAAATTTTTTATCTTAAGAAATTTAGGTAAAGAACAACTATTTAGTATTACAACCAACAAAAGAAGAAATATTACTTTCATAAGATAAATTTTTAATTATTTAAATATAAACGGCACACAAAATGAATAATCCATTAATTTGAAAAAGTCAGGATGAGGTACAGAGAGAATGCTCTATACCCCATCTGTCTCAGGACTATTCCGGCAATATTTCATCAAGCCAGGTAAAAAATTCCGCTAGAAAAGAAATGGTTTTGCGCCACCACGGAGCGCCTTCAATAACTTCTCCGGGATGGTCCTTTTTCCATGCAATCAGTTGGTTTGTTGTATCTACAAACTCCTTTCCGGTAGTGATTTTCCGGACCTCATCTTCTGTAAGCCCTCTTTTATGCAAACTATACAAATATTTAGCATATGGCATATAAGCATCTCTAAGATCTGCATACTTACTTGGAAAATTATTAAAGCACTGATTAACAAATGCTTCTTCAGTTGTCCCATCCTTATAAAATGGCTTGGTAGCAATAAAAGCTTTTACAGCATGCTCTTTGGCAAACTGAGTAACCGATTGCCCATTGTAAACATCATTGATTGTGATTTTAGTCTGAGCCATAGAGATGGCTGCAAAAGAAATCAAAGCAGAAAGAATGATAAATTTGATAGTTTTCATTAGTTTTCCGAGTTAGTGTTTAGCCTGACTTTTACATCTTTCAGGCATTGGATGCTTTTCCACTCTCGCAGTCAATTAAGTACAGCTTACGCTGATATAACCGGCGCCGGTTTCTATGTTAGTGGTTGATTCTACCCTAAAACCGGTAAATGGCGATTGCTGACTGTAATACCTGATGGTATCCGGCAGATGCAGTCGCGTCAGTCCGACTGCCTGCTTACTCTATACTTATGGCCCGTATTTCATTTATGGTTATTAATTAACTTTTTCACACAACCATCGCATTTAATAACACGGGAAGGCCAGACCCGGCATTAAATATTTAACACATACAAACAAAAGGATAATTAAAGTATGCAATTACCACAAACAGATTACAACTACTCTTTCCGGAGTTCATTGAAATGTGTTATCTGATTAAGTATTTATAAATTGAAAAACGGATCGGATGAGAAGAATTATTAATGCATTATACGTTTACCCATATCCGCATTGAAAGGAAATCCAAATATAGAGAGAAAAATTGATTTGTCAAGCAGTTTTTAAAAATAAATATTTAACAATAGTATTAAGTATATAAATATCTGGCAATCAGATATGCAAACCAAAAGCAATCGCACGGCCCGGCTTGTAATCCCGCCGCTAACCCTTTTTTACAGGTACCGGCTTTCCCACCCATCGCCCAACTTAGTACGGATACCCTATAAAGAACCATAACAATAACAGTATTACAATGTATCCTGATGGCTTTGGTTCTTCTCCCCTTTTCAGCAGCGTGGCAATACGGTTCAGGACATCAGCACGGCAACCGGGTGTATTGCCCGATAGCACGGATGTTTAACCCGAAAGTGCAGCATAAACCTTTGGTATTAGTATATCCTGTGACTGACAGCGAAGTCAGGAAACAGAAGATGGCGGGTAACACAATACTTGACAAATTACGTAATAATCACTATTTGTTAATGAATGTCAGCATAATGTAAAAATTATTATCAAAATTACGATCTTTGCCCAATACAACAAAATCAACCGGGAATGTCAAAGGTCATCAGTATATCGGAAGCGGCCTCCATCGCCATACACAGTATGGTACTTATCGCCGGGGCCGACAGCTCACTGAATGTTACAGCCATCTCTGAACGCACAGGTTCTAGCAAGCATCATGTAGCCAAAATTCTGCAACGCCTGGTAAAAGAAGGATATCTGAGCAGTAACCGCGGCCCCTCTGGCGGATTCTCGCTGCATATAAAACCAGAGGATCTTACCCTTCTGCAGATTTACGAAGCCATCGAAGGAAAGCTCCTCGATACCAAATGCCCCCTCGATCACCCGGTTTGTCCTTTCGACAAGTGTTTGATGGGCAACATCGTCTCAAAAATGACACGGGAGTTCAAAGAGCATATGTCGAACCATTCCCTTGCCGATTTTCTCCGGTAAATTTGCTTTTTACTGCCTCATACCACAAGTTAGCCTGAAAACCGACTCCCATTTTTCGGAATCCAAACAGATAATCAATCCCCTCCTCCCCTGTTAATATCATCTAATTAACAGATTAACAGGATTTTAAACTTCAAGAAAAAAAATATTCAGGAATTCTTGCACCGGAATACTATTTATTTATACTTTTGCGTATTCAAATACCGAAATACATTTTAAGAAACAATGGCAAAAGTGGTTTATATTTCAGAGGCAGCATCCCTGGCCGTACACAGCATGGCGCTGATAGCCGGAAGCAGCGAGATGCTGAACGTAAACCAGATTGCCGATATTACCCATGCATCGCGCAACCATCTGGCCAAGGTGATGCAAATACTGGTAAAAAACAACTATCTGGATTCGGTACGCGGCCCTAAAGGTGGTTTTACGCTTAAAGGCGACCCCGCACAAATCACTCTTCTGGAGATTTACGAACTGATCGAAGGAACGCTTGATCACTCCTACTGTGGGATTCAGACTGGCAAATGTCCTTTCCGCGCATGCGTATTCGGAGGACTTGCAAGCAAGTTTTCCCGGGAATTCAACGACTACCTTGGCCGTACCACTTTGTCCCAACTCATTTAATCCTTATATTTGAAATGAAAAGAACCATCATTAAAATCGACGAGGAGCTTTGCAATGGATGCGGTAATTGCATACCTAACTGCCATGAAGGAGCTCTTCAAATTATTGACGGAAAAGCACGGCTAATAAGCGATCTGTTTTGCGACGGACTGGGTGCATGCATCGGACATTGTCCGGAAGGAGCCATCACTCTCGAAGAACGGGAAGCTGAGCCATACGATGAGGTAAAAGTTATGTCGCTGATTGTTGCAAAAGGACGGAATACCATACTCGCCCATCTGGAGCACCTCCGCGATCACAACGAAACGGAGCTGCTGAAGCAGGCCATCAATTATATTAAGGAGAACAACATCGACATGAGTCCTGGAAACGATGAGACTGTTCCCAGCCATCACCACAATCACAGTCATAATCATCAGGCTGCCCCGGCACATACCCCGGCTGAAACCTTTGAAAATTTAAAAAAAGCTCGTGCCAGTTTTGCAGCGCCGGAATCAAAAGGATGCGGAAGCGGTTGTCCGGGAAGTCAGGCCATCGATTTCCGTATCGATATGGACAAAGTGAATCAGGCAGTTGCAGCCGAAACCCCGGCAGCCGCAGAAGCTCCTTCCGAATTGCGTCAGTGGCCGGTTCAGCTGCACCTGCTGAATCCGAATGCAGGTTATTTTAAAAATGCCGATGTGGTGCTTGCAGCCGATTGTGTGGCATTTACCATGGGTAACTTTCACAGCCGTTTCCTGAAAGGGAAAACCCTGGCCATCGCCTGTCCAAAACTCGACTCGAACAAGGAATCGTATCTTGAAAAGCTGAAAGAAATGATTACAACCAGCCGCATTAACACGCTCAGCGTGGTGATGATGGAAGTGCCCTGCTGTGGCGGTCTGCTTCAGATGGCACAGATTGCGCGTCAGCAGGCCGGAATAAACATACCCATCAAAAGATCCGTTATCGGAACACGCGGGGAAGTGCTGAGCGAAGAATGGGTTTAGCAAGAACTGGCATTGTGACGAAAGTCCGGTTAAACACAAACAAACGGTGAATGAAGCAATAAGGGTAATTCCCTGAACGCAATAACCAAAACGCAAAACCATGAAAGCAAAAACACGGATTGCATTACTGATTTCAGCATTTTTCCTGCCCTTTGCGGCCGGAGCACAACTTGTCGTTAACGGCGAATTCCGCCCCCGTGCCGAGTACCGCCACGGATTCAAAGCCCCCGCTGGCGAAGATATGGATGCTGCCTTCCTGATTACCCAGCGCAGCAGACTGAATATGGGTTTTACCGATGGAAAGGTAAAAACCGGCCTGAGCATCCAGGACATCCGCATCTGGGGCGACACCCCTCAGCTCAACACTTCCGATCTCAACCTTTCGGTGCATGAAGCATGGGCAGAGTATTCTTTTACCCCTCAGCTTTCGCTGAAAGCCGGACGTATGGAACTGGTGTACGACGATGCACGCATTCTGGGCAATGTTGACTGGGCGCAGCAGGGACGAAGCCACGACATCGCCCTGCTGAAATACGAAGGCAATTTCAAAATTCATGCAGGTTTCGCATTCAACCAAAATGAAGACAAACTAAGCAGCACCATTTACACAATGGCCGGCAATTACAAAACAATGCAACTGCTGTGGGCAAACAAAAAATGGGAAAATCTGAACCTGAGCCTGCTTTTTATGAATACCGGAAAACAAAGCATTCTGATGGAGACGGAAGGCATTAAGGAAACCAATACCCATTTTGCACAAACCTTCGGCGCTACGGCCACTTATTTGGCTAATCCTTTGACATTCAACGCTTCCATATACAAGCAGAGTGGCGAGGAAGTTACAAGCCTGTATGCTCCGGGCATTGCCCTCGACGCCATTATGGCTGCATTCAGCGTGCGCTGGGCTGTGAACGGGACATTCAGCCTGACACCCGGATTTGAATACCTTTCGGGCACCAGCCAGTTTGACGCCTCCGCTCATGACTTTAACAAGATCCGCAGCTTCAATCCCCTGTTCGGAACCAACCATAAGTTTAACGGCAGTATGGACTATTTCTATGTCGGAAATCATATCAACAGCGTCGGACTTCAGGACCTTTATCTGAAAGCAAATTATGCCAGAGACCGATTCAGCGGCGGCGCCGACCTTCATTTCTTCAGCGCGGCAGCCGACCTCATCAGCAGCACGAACGCAGTTGAAAAAGGGGACAAAAACCTCGGACAGGAGCTGGATCTGTACATCGGTTACAAGCTTGCCTCCAATGTCACCCTTACTGCCGGCTACTCCCAGTACTTCACCACAGAATCGATTGTAAACCTCAGGGGTGGCAGCAACGACGCAACCAGCAACTGGGCATGGATTTCCCTTACGTTTAAACCACAGTTCCTCAACACAGGAAAATAATATATTGGATTTCAACTTTTTAATCACTAACCAAAAAAAAACAGTTCAATGAGCATGTTTTGTTATCAATGCCAGGAGACAGCCAAAGGAACCGGCTGTACAATCAAAGGGGTTTGCGGTAAGACCGGGGACGTTGCCAATCTTCAGGACCTGCTGATGTGGGTGCTTAAAGGCATCTCGTTCTACAGCGAAAAAGCCCGTGAAAAAGGAATTGAGGATGCAGGAGTCAACAAATTCGTCACCGACAGCCTCTTCACCACCATTACCAATGCCAACTTCGACCGTGCAGTTTTCATCAAACGCATCGGCGAAGGACTAAAGATCCGTGCCGCCGTTAAGGATGCATGCGAAAAAGCCGGTATTGCATTCAGTGGAACGCTTCCCGAGTGTGCGACCTGGTTTGCATCCACCGAGGAAGAATTCGACGCAAAAGCCCTTAAAGTAGGTGTACTTGCCACGGAGAATGAGGACATACGTTCGCTTCGTGAACTTCTCACCTATGGACTTAAGGGAATGGCTGCCTACACGGAGCACGCGTTCAACCTGGGTTTCGAGGATGCTTCACTGTATGCTTTCATGCAGCGTGCACTTGTTTCCACCCTCAACGACAATCTTACGGCCGACGAGCTGGTAGGTTTGGTTATGGAATGCGGCAAATTCGGCGTAACGGCCATGGCGCTGCTCGACAAAGCCAACACCAGCAGCTATGGCAACCCTGAAATCACGAAAGTAAACATCGGTGTGGGTACCCGTCCGGGAATTCTCATCAGCGGTCACGACCTGAAAGACATGGAAGAACTGCTGAAACAGACCGAAGGTACAGGTGTAGACGTATACACCCACAGCGAAATGCTGCCCGCCAACTACTACCCTGCATTCAAGAAGTACAGTCATTTTGTGGGCAACTACGGAAGCTCATGGTGGAAACAGAAAGAAGATTTCGAAACCTTCAACGGTCCCATTCTCTTCACCACCAACTGCATCGTACCTCCACCCGTGAATGCAAAATACAGGGATAAGGTTTACACCACCGGAGCAGCCGGATTCTCCGGATTCAAACACATAGGTAACCGTGAAGACGGCAAAATGAAAGATTTCAGCGAAATCATAGAGCATGCAAAGAAATGTGCCCCTCCCGTTGAAATTGAAAAAGGTGAAATCATCGGAGGTTTTGCCCATGCACAGGTATTTGCACTGGCCGACAAAGTAGTTGAGGCCGTTAAGACGGGTGCAATCCGTAAATTCTTTGTTATGGCCGGTTGCGACGGACGCATGAAAGACCGCAGCTACTATACAGAGTTTGCCGAAGCGCTGCCGAAAGACACCGTTATCCTTACCGCCGGCTGCGCCAAGTACCGTTACAACAAGCTTCCGCTTGGAGATATCGGAGGCATTCCCCGCGTACTGGATGCCGGGCAGTGCAACGACTCCTATTCGCTTGCCGTGATAGCCATGAAGCTTAAGGAAGTATTCGAGCTCAACGACATCAACGAACTGCCCATCGCCTACAACATTGCCTGGTATGAGCAAAAGGCCGTAATCGTGCTGCTTGCGCTTCTCTATCTGGGTGTGAAGAACATCCACCTCGGACCCACCCTTCCCGGATTCCTGTCGCCCAACGTGGCTAAAGTGCTTGTAGAAACCTTCGGCATTGCAGGCATTGGAACCGTGGATGAGGATATGAAATTATTCCTGAACTAAACTGTAATCCTGTTTACCGGAATGAGGCCGTCTCTTGATTTTTACAGGCTTCCGACCACTGGAGATTTAAGACGAATAAATACTTAACTCTTTGGTTAATAAAGCGAAAGCTTGTCAATGAGACGGTCTCACGACCGGAAACGAAAACCACTGAATATAACCTGCAACCATGAGCGAATTGATCAACAACTCCGAACAACGTAAATCACAACTCAAAGAAATAATTCTCAAACTGCACAAAGGCGGGCATCAGGAAGAGGTGCGCCGCGAACTAATGGAAACTCTCAGCCAGATCCCTTACGGGGAAGTGGTTGAAGTGGAGCAGGAGCTCATAGCTGAAGGGCTTCCCGAAGAGGAAGTACTGCGGTTATGCGATGCCCATTCCGCAGTTCTGCAGGGAAACATCGACCTGAGCGGTTCCAGAGAAATACCGGCAGGTCATCCCGTGGATGTATTCCGCAAAGAAAACGAAGAACTGCTTAAAACCACTGCTGCTGCCCGGTCCGTTCTGAGCGGAATCGCCGCCGGCACTGAAGAATATTCTGAGACTGCAGTCCTGAAGCTCAGAGGATTATTTAATAATCTTTTCGATGCCGACAAGCATTACCAGCGCAAGGAATACCTCTTGTTCCCTTATCTGGAGAACAAAGGCATTACAGGCCCTCCCAAGGTAATGTGGGGCAAACAGGATGAGATCAGGGATCTGATCAAAGGAAGCATTGAAATTTTGCAACAGAAAGAAATTACCCGTGAAGAGCTGCTGGCTGCCGCCGAAATCGTACTTGAGCAGGCCCTTTTCGGGATTGACGATATGACCGTGAAAGAGGAGCAGATTCTCTTTCCCATGGCTATGGATAAGCTAACCGATGCCGAATGGTATGAAATCAGCAGGCAATCCATCGAAATAGGGTTCTGTCTTTACGACCCTTTGACTGAGTGGAGGCCTTCAGGTGCAGCCGAAGGCGGCATCAACGAGGCGCAGAAATCGGGAAGCCATATTCAGCTGCCTTCGGGGAGCTTCTCGGCTGCTGAGCTGCTTGCCATTCTGAACACAATTCCGGTTGACATGACCTTTGTTGACAAAGACGACAAGGTGAAATACTTCACCCAGGGTTCGGAGCGCATCTTTCAGCGCAACAGAGCCATCCTGAACCGGGACGTACGTCACTGTCACCCTCCGGCAAGCGCGCACATTGTCGACAAAATCATCGACGATTTTAAATCGGGCAAACAGAGCCGCGCACCGTTCTGGATTAACATGGGCGGGAAAATGATTCACATCGAGTACTTTGCCCTGCGTGGTGAAAACGGGGAATACCTCGGTGTACTGGAAGTTTCGCACGATGTAACCCGCTACCGCGAACTTGAAGGCGAGCAGCGCATTCTTTCATATTCTTAAACAATCATCCATGAAAAACGAACTCATCATTACTCCCAAAACACGCGTAATGCAGGTTATTGAAGCCTACCCCCGCCTCGAGGAGGTTCTTATCGGCTACATTCCTGCCTTTGAAAAACTGAAAAATCCGGTTCTTAGGCGCACGGTAGCGAAAATCGCCACCCTTCAGCAAGCCGCAGCCATAGGCAACGTTACGGTAGAAGAGCTGGTAAACCGGCTAAGAAAAGAAATCGGCCAGGATCTGTATAATCAGAGCGGAGAAAATTCATTTCACACAGAAAAGCCCACCTGGTTTGATTCTTCCCTCATTACAGCCACCCTGGATGCCCGCCCGATGCTGGCAGCCGGTGAACATCCCGTAAACCAGGTTATTGCCGACCTGAAGGGAATTGATGCCGGGAAAATCTACCAGCTTACAGCACCATTCCTTCCGGCACCGCTGATCGACAAAGCCAGCAGTCTGAATTTCAAACACTGGGTTGTAAAGGAATCCGATACTGTGTACAACGTTTACTTCACCGCAGAATAACCCACAACAATGGAAAAGAACAAATTTAACAATGCCAGGGCCTTCCGCTTCAACGAATCAATATCCTATTCCGACGGAGGAATTGTAAGCATGCGGGTACTAGAAAAAAGCGCCGGAAATGTTAGTCTTTTTGCTTTTGATGAAGGCCAGAAACTGAGCGAACATACTGCACCTTTCGATGCAATGATTCAGGTTACCGAGGGGGAAGCCGAAATTGTAATCGGAGGACTTGTCAACCACCTGGCTGAAGGTCAAACCATTATTATGCCGGCCAACATTCCGCATTCGGTAAAGGCAATAACCAGGTTCAAAATGGTTCTCACCATGATTAAAGCCTGAGCAGACTGCCATGTGCCGGGGCCATGGAAATCCGGAAATAAATAAACTGTTTTTCATTCCGGCTATCAGCTCTCCAACATTTCTGCCGGTGAGAGCCGGGATTTCCATGGCCGGAAGCCGGATAAGTCCGCAAAAGGCTGCCGGTAACTGCTGTTGCTCCATTTCCTGTGTTTCACGATCTGCAAATAGCTTCTGTTGTTTTAATGAAAACACTGCGTAAATACCACAAATGGCCTTCCCTTATTGTGGGGATATTTTTGCTGTTAACGGCCACTTCGGGAATTGTAATGAACCATCGCAACTGGTTCGCATCCGTTGACTTCCCCAGGCAGCTGATGCCGCCCGATTACCACTACAGGAACTGGAACCTGGCTTCGCTGAGAGGAAATCTGGAGTTATCCGACGACTCGCAACTGCTTTATGGAAACATCGGCATCTATCGCGCAACAATGGATTTCACAGATATCTCAGACTTTAACCATGGGTTCGGGAAAGGGATGGATAAGCGGAAGATCTTCACCATGCTGCAGACTGCGCAGGGAGAGCTGCTTGCCGGAACTCTTTTTGGCCTTTACCGTTACAATACAGAAACGATGGCCTGGGAACAACTGAAACTTCCGGGCAAACCGCAAAGGGTAGTAAAACTGGTGCAGGAAGACAACCGGATCCATATCCTTACACGCTCGCATCTGTACTTTCTTCATGATGGTGAAGGACTCAGGGGCGCTGTCGCGGAAACGTACATTCCGCCGGCCGATAACGACGACGGCAAGGCTGGTCTTTTCCGGACGCTATGGATCGTACACAGCGGGGAGATTTTCGGGCTGACGGGAAAGATACTTGTTGATCTTATTGGCCTCATCGTTATCTTCTTCGTACTCAGCGGCTTTTATTATACTTTCCTTCCGGGGATGGCCCGCCGCACGGGCGAAGCCATGCGTAAAAAGATGAAACGCATCAACCGTTTCAACATCCGCTGGCACAACCGGATCGGAGTATATGCACTGGTTTTTCTGCTGATAACTACCATTACCGGGATGTTTCTGCGTCCTCCCCTGCTCATTCCCATTGCCGGTTCGCGCGTTGAACCCATCCCGGGTTCGGTGCTGAGCGGCGAAAACCGCTGGGACGACAAATTCAGGGATATGATCATCGACAGGGAAGACGGATCCTTTATCCTGTCAACAAGCGAGGGATTCTACCGGTATAATCCGGAAACCGATTCCCTTGCCCGAAGCTTTACCGTGCAGCCCGATGTCAGCGTAATGGGAATCAATGCCTTCGGATACCTTCCCGACGGCGGTCTCCTGGTGGGATCCTTCAGCGGAATGTACCGGTGGTATCCCGAAACCGGAATGGTGCTGGACTATCTGACCGGACTGCCCGCCAAAGCTCCCGAAAGAGGAAATCCATTTGGCTCCCTTGCAGTTGCAGGAGTTATAAACATCAACAGCACCCCCGTATCCTTGCTCGAATACGATGCAGGATGGATACCTCTGGAACGCGGAAAAGTGAAACCGGAAATGCCGGCAGAAATCCGAAAACTGCCGGTATCGCTCTGGAATTTATCGCTTGAAGTGCATACCGGACGCATATTCTCCGTAATTTTAGGTGACTTTTACATTTTATACGTTCCTTTGCTGGGTATTACCACCCTGGTAATTCTGATAAGCGGAATACTTCTTTGGTGGAAGATGCGAAAAAAGAAAAACAAAAAACAAACGGAAGGAGTGAGCAATGAAAATCGTCAAACTGCATGAAGCACCAAAAGTACCATTTGATCTGGATGGACATCGTATTGCCGAATCCTCCTGTGCCGAAATAATCCACCTCTGTCTGAAAGCCGGTGAGAAGCTCGAAAAACACATAAATCCCGTGGATGTCTGCTTTTACGTGCTGGAAGGCAAGGCCATGTTTATTACCGATACAGAGCGTATACTGGTTCAAAAAGATCATTGCATACAGATTGAGAGGGGCATAAACCGGGGATTCGACAACATCTCTCTCAGCGATTTCAAGGTACTGGTGATAAAATTCACGAAGTAATACAAACCGGATATTCCGGATAATCGTAACGACTCCGGTGTAATCCGGCCGGTGATCCCAGCTTCCATAATCATTTTTTCCTCATTTGTAGAACTTGCATCCCGCAATTGCAGCAAGCTGCGGAAATTGGTCCTGAAATTTTCTCCGATAATTCATCCCATAGGTAAGCCGTTTCGGATTATTACCTAATTTTGGAATAAATGTCAGGAGCACCTTTCGGAATAGTCTGCTCTTAGGTAAATTAAGCCAGCAGACCCGGAGGGCATCCCAAAAAATATTACCGATGAAACGCTGCCGGGACTTTATCCATACCATCCTTACGTTTTTCCTTTTCACCAATTTTGCGGGGCTTACCGCCCAGCCGCAAGGCGAAAACCGGGCAGTGCATCCCGGCTTCAGCAGCAAGGAAGCCATTCGTTCGGAATGGTTTTCAGGTGCACGCAGCAGCCGCGACGGAAGTTTGAAAGCCTATACCCAGGCCCTGCAGGAGCATCTGCGGAAGCATACAACACGCGAAGTGCCGGAGAATTACGGATATGCGCAATGGCAGCCGCTCGGGCCTTCCAGAACAACTCATCCCGTAACGGCGCAGCTCGGACTTGTCAGTGCTCTCTGGATAGATACCACTGACTTTAAAACCCTTTATGCCGGCAGCAATACGGGAGGCATTTTTGTTACCAGCGACGGGGGCGAGAACTGGCGGCCTCTATCCTCCAATACCTTCACTACAGGGGTTCTCTCCATTCATGTTGATCCCCGAAACCACGACCGCATCCTAATAGGAACGGGTCATTACGGATTTAACCGTTCTTACGGGATGGGAGTTATGATCTCCGACGATGCCGGAGAAACCTGGCGCGAAACATCCCTCAACAATTCCATTATGTCGCCTTCGTTCATCGTCCAGAAAACGGGAATGCATCCGGTTTCACCCGACACCCTGCTGGCACTTGTAAACGTGGAATTCCGCTCCAGGGGGATGATATACCGCACCACCGATGGCACTGACACATGGGAACCTGTTTTCAGCAAACCGAAAGCCGAGCTGTTCCAGCTGGTTTACAAACCCGGGGAGCCAAACACGGTGTATGCATGCGGCAATCTGCTTCTCGAAAGCAACGATGCCGGTGCAAGCTGGACCGACAGAACCCAGGTAATTACCATTGACACCAACTTTACCATCAGCAGACTGGCGCTCAGCATTTCTGCTCAGGATCCCTCGCTGATGCTTGCCTTTTGCGAGACCTACGACACTACCGGGCAAATCGGCGGAACACGAAAATACCTGTACCGTTCCACGGACGGAGGTGAAACGTTCCAAAAGCTGGGAATCCAGGTTGATCCCTTTTCGGGATACTGGAAAATGCAGCTTGCCATCTCTCACGCCGATAACAACGAATTCTACCTGGGCGGAGTCTGGCTTTTTAAGTACCGCATCGAAGACGACTCAGCCCGGTACATCGAATGCAGCGACCACAAATACCATGTGGATGTTCGCGATCTGCATGTTTTTGCCACCGGCGGACAGGATCTGTTGTATATGGGGAACGACGGGGGTGTAAGCAGATCGGAAACCGGGGCAGAATCGTGGACCGATATCACCCGCAACGGTATGCAGATTCTGCAGCTGCATAACATCACAATCGGAGAAAACAGCGATATGATGTTCGGCGGCCCACAGGATGCCAACCTCTCGTTTTACAATTTCAGGACCGGAGAGTGGACCAAAAATGCGCGGGTATCGGATGCATACGACGGAGCCATCGACCACCAGAATCCAAACAACGTTTACCTTGTCGGAGTGCCTCCCAAAATGAACCAGCCGCATCTGTTTCTGAAGAAATCCGTCGACGGAGGCATAAACTTCGAGATAAAAGGAATCAGCGACAGCACCGAAATCGGGCGTTACGACAAACCCCTCGAGATGGATCCCACGGATCCTCAGATTCTGTATCTGGGTGTAAGAAACGTCTGGAAATCAACAGACGGAGCCGAGACCTTCACACGAATCAGCAATTTCCCCGGGCAGGGAGCTCCCAAACTGATCACGATCAGGGTTGCCCCTTCCAATACAAACGTTATTTACGCTGCATTCGAGAATCCCGACTGGGGTGAGCCCGATAAACCGAAACTATTCGTTACGCCCGACGGCGGCGAACGCTGGTTCGACATCACCCCTTACGGCAGTCTGAACCTGAATTATGCCGGAATCACCGATGTGGCGATTCACCCTGAAAATCCAGGCAGGATATGGCTTTCGCTTGACCGGCTCTGGCTGAATCGTAAAGTCTACATGAGCAGCGACGGAGGTACCACATGGACAAACTTCTCGGAAGGGCTGCCGAATTTGCCGGTAAATACCATTAAATACGTAAAAGGAGCCGGAATAGATGTTTTACTGGCTGCCACCGATGCCGGAGTGTATTACCGGGACGAAAGCCTGAGTCAGTGGGTTCCCTTTGGCACCGGCCTTCCGCTTACCATTGTTGCCGATCTGGCTATCAGTTATTCGAGGAAGAAAATTATTGCCGGCACATTTGGCCGGGGGCTATGGGAAGCCGATCTGTGCCTGCCCTTGCGCGAGGAAAGTCTTGTTGTGGACCAAACGGAAGACTGGAGCGCTGACCGCAAGGTTCTGCAGGATCTTGTACTGGAAAGAGGCGCTGATCTTACCATACGCGGGAAAGTGGAAATGGGCCGCGGAAGAAGCATTACGATATTGCCCGGAGCCACACTTAACATTGAGGGCGGCACACTTACCAACGAGTGCGCCGGCATGTGGGAAGGCATCAGACTATACGGCAGTCCCGATTTCAACGACACCGGGACCAGCCAGGGGCGACTTAACATCCGCTACGGAGGAACTATCAGCAACGCCATTACAGGTGTTGAATGCCTTGGCACCGATGCAGGCGGAAATCACATCCCGGGAACGGGAGGAGGAATAATCACCGCTTTCAATGCCAGATTTGCAGACAACTACCGGGCAGTGGTTTTCAATACAACACAGGGCATCAACCCCTCATCGTTTGTTCTGACGCGCTTTCAGATCCAGAACATGTATCCCGGGCAGGTTGACGCAGCCGATTTCGTCACCCTCGACCGCGTTCAGGGAATACGGTTCCGTAGCTGTCAGTTCGAAAATACCATTCCCAATTCCCAGCTACCGCACTCGTCGCGCGGCACCGGGATAAAGAGCTATAATGCGTCGTTTGCAATTAGCCGCTACAACACGGATTCCATTCCATTCGGAGTAAATGCCGAGCCTGCATTCCGTATGCTGAGCCGTGGCATTGAAGCTGTAAATTCGTTGCCGGGGTTCAGTATAAGCTTGTCAAACGTAAAATTCGACAGAAACCTGACCGGAATATACGTTTCGGGTGCCGGTTTTGTGCGTGTCGAAAAATCGGCGTTTGCGCTGTTATCCGGCAACTTTGAAACCGACCGGCCTGTATCGGCAGGCATTTACCTCGACAGATGCAAACTATTCCAGTTAAGCCGCAACGTATTTTCAGGCATGACCGGAAGTGTGATGCCCAAATCGAAATCGGCCGGCATTGTCATCCACGAAAGTGGTACGCTGAACAATCTGATTGCAGGCAACGGATTCAACAACGTTAATTACGGAATTATAGCGCAGAACTGCAACCGGAATGAGGACGGTACGCAAGGCCTCAGGGTGCTTTACAACTGGTTTTCGGGCAATGAATACGATGTTTGCGTCACACGTAACCGGTTCGACAGCCGCAGCGGACTGGCCCGGCACCAGGGCAGCAGCGGAACCGGCATTGCCGATGTTGCAGGCAACCGGTTCAGCTACAGCCGGTGGCATCGCGACGGCGACATCCATAATGCCGGGAACCGGATTTATTATCATCACGTCCTAAGTCCGGAAGCCACCCAGCGTGTACCAAGGACGGGGTCGTACGGCATCCACAGAATTCCGAGTACCACAGCAATAATGGGTGACAGTACGGCATTGCCGGCATTTATGCATGATTTTGAGCTGGACGCAACGGAAGCCTTAAACAAATGGGCGGGATATGAAACAAGTTACAGAACTGAATTTGACAGCCTAAAAGATGGGGGAAATTCCGAAGAGCTAATTCAGGATATTGAAAACCACAGCGGTTACGATGCCCCCGAATTCTTCGAACGGCTTTATCGGCTTTCTCCTTACCTTTCGGATGAAAGTCTGCTTTCGCTGGCAGGCAATGGAAATTTTCCCGGAAATCTGCTTGTTGAAATTCTGATGCGAAATCCTCATTTTCTGCGGATTCCCGGCATCTTCGGTTTAATACAGGCACGTGAGCCGGAGCTCAAAGACTACCTTTATATTTCACTTGCAGAGGTTTACGGGCAGTTTAGCGATTACGAGAGACTCGAATCCGTTAAGGATTACGCCCGTACTGGACGTGACGCCGTTTTTGCAGGTATTGCAGGGGAATTTGCCGGCCTGGTTGATCCGGAGGCATTGCGACTTCACATGCTGAGCGACGACAGACCCGAATCCCGGCTTGTGGCTGCTGCCCTCAGTCAGGGAATGGGCAGGACAGAAGAGGCCGTTGAGACAGCCATAAACGCAGGGCAGGAATTTCCGGAATACGCTGAAACCAGGGTAATGCAGTTTCTGGAACTGCTGCGCATAAATGAAGGATGTTGTTTACCGGGAGTACCGGCCGGACAGCTAGCTGAAGCCGACAGTCTCTTGCTGGAGTCGGTGTCGCAGGGCGATTGCCGTGATGCTGCTGCAAGAAATCTGCTCAATTATCTCTCCGGATTTCCGGTATACGAAGACTATCTTTTCCCCGGACAGCCCGTTGAGGACACCCTTCCACCACTGCCGGCAGTTAATATTGAAGGACGCGGATTAAAGGTATACCCTGTTCCGGCTTCCGATTTCGTGATCGTCGACTATTTTGCTGCCGATGCCCCGGACGAATGCACGCTGCAGGTGTTAAGTCCCGACGGAAGGCTATGCATGGAACTCCGCCTGGAGCATCCCTGGAATCAGATGCTTGTAAATACCAGTCGCTTAAGTGCGGGTGTTTATATGTTTGTGTTGCAGGTGAATGGTAAATCGACTAACCGGCAAAAAGTGATCATAGCCCGCTAGTTATTTCCGGATGAAAGCGGATTATCAATTTCCGCACCTATCCACTGAAATCCGGAAAACACATTCGGATTTACCTCTTATTTAAAATCAATCTAATTTAGAGTCAAGTTTGTGAAATCTGTTGCAAAAGCAAGCGGATTGGCTTAAATTTGCTATGTAGCGATTAATCAGGTACCCAATTGCGTGAATTGATTTATTGTTAAACTCATTTATAGCGTATGAAGAAAATACTAAAAATTCTCACGCCGCCTGACCGGTGGAAGTTGCCGGTGATTTTGCTGCTTGGGGTTATGGCGGGCATGGTTTTGTTGTTATTCAGGGCATCGAATGCGCACTCGTATCTTTCCGACGATCCGGAGACCTGCATCAACTGCCATGTAATGTTTCCCCAGTATGCATCGTGGATGCACAGCAGCCACAGGGAGACAGCCATTTGCAACGACTGTCACGTACCTCAGGACAATTTCTTCAGAAAGTATCTGTTCAAGGCTCAGGACGGGTTGCGGCATGCAACCATTTTCACTGCCCGGGCTGAGCCTCAGGTAATTCGGATTAAGCAGGCAGGCATTAATGTAGTTCAGGAAAACTGCATCCGGTGCCATTACAATTTACTGAATATGGTAAGTGTGATACAGGTTACGGGCGAAAACCATAAGGAGGGTCAGGGATTCCGCTGCTGGGACTGCCACCGCGAAACGCCGCACGGTTCGGTCCGGAGTCTGGCCTCTTATCCGCATTCGCTGGTGCCCCAGCTTAAGTCAGTTACACCCGACTGGCTGAACAGGTATACAAAAAAGGAAAAATAACAAACACAACACCAATGGAAACAAACACAACCGAAAAGAAACGTAAACCCTGGGTAAACTGGGCATTGTTTATTGCAACGGTCATCGTTGTCTTCCTGCTTGGATTACTGGCTAATTCAGTGATTGAGCGCAGAAGTGAAGCCAAGCTCTACTTTCAGATGGTATCTGAGATCCCCGAATGGGAGCCAAGAAATGAAGTTTGGGGAGAAAATTTCCCCAGGGAATTTGAAACCTACCGCAGCACACTCGACACTTCCTTCCGCAGTCCGCACGGCGGAGCCGGTATGATCGACTACCTCGACAAATACCCGGAGCTGGTCGTTATGTGGGCAGGTTACGCGTTTTCGAGGGATTACAACCAGGGACGCGGGCATTACTATGCCGTTCAGGACATCCGTCAGACGCTGCGTACCGATGTGCCACAGCCCGGAACCTGCTGGACCTGTAAAAGCACCGACGTCCCAAGGGTGATGAACGAAATAGGGGTTGAAAATTTCTATGCCGCCAAATGGTCAGACCTCGGCCATCAGATCGTAAACAACATCGGCTGTCAGGATTGCCACGATCCGAAAACCATGAACCTGAGGATTACCCGGCCGGCACTTATAGAAGCATTCCAGCGTCAGGGAAAGGATATCAACAACGCCACCCACCAGGAGATGCGTTCGCTTGTTTGCGCTCAGTGCCATGTTGAATACTACTTCAAAGGCGATGGCAAATACCTGACTTTCCCGTGGGACAAAGGATTCAGCGCCGATGAAATGGAAGCCTACTACGATGAAATAGAGCACGTTGACTGGGTTCACAACCTCAGCAAGACGCCAATGCTTAAAGCCCAGCACCCCGACTACGAACTGTATCGCACCGGTATACATGCCGACCGCGGCGTAGCCTGTGCCGACTGCCACATGCCTTACAAGCGCGACGGCGGAATGAAATTTACCGACCATAAGATACAGAGTCCGCTGGCCAACATCTCCGGTTCCTGCCAGGTATGCCATCGCGAAAGCGAAGAAAAACTGCTGGCTAACGTTCTCGACCGTCAGCACAAGATTGAGGAACTCCGGAGAATTACCGAGAAGAACCTTGCACGCGTGCACATGGAAGCTAAAGTTGCCTGGGACAACGGAGCTACGGACGATGAAATGAAGCCCGTGCTTCAGCTCATCCGTCACGCACAGTGGCGCTGGGACTGGGTAGCTGCTGCCAATGCCGTTGGATTCCACTCACCGGCTGAAGCTCTTCGCGTACTTGGTACAGCCATTCAAAAATCGCAGGAAGCCAGGATTCTTCTCACCGAAATTTTCGTAAAGAAAGGCGTTAAAACTCCGGTTGAGCTGCCCGACATTACCTCAAAGGATAAAGCCCAGCAATATATCGGCCTTGACATGGCCGCACTCAAAAAACAAAAAAGTGAATTCCTTGCAAACGTAGTTCCCGAATGGGTGGCCAAAGCTGCCGAACGGGAAGCTGCGATGAATAAATAACACCAGTACACACACACCTGATCCCGGATTCGACACGAGTCCGGGATTTTTTTATCCGGGAAACCGACTTCCAAACCTTTTACAACTAAGTCTGTTAACACCTGAAAATACTATTTTTGCATTCCCAAAACCGTTCCCATGCTTTGCATCATCCGTAAAGAAACCGACCCCTATTTCAACCTTGCCGCCGAGGAATACGTTCTGAAACACTTTGAGCGCGACAGCTTTATGTTGTGGAGAAACGAACCCTCCATCATCGTTGGGAAGCATCAGAATACGCTTGCCGAAATCAATGCCTCGTATGTTAAGGAGAACGGCATTAAAGTCGTTCGCCGGCTTTCGGGAGGCGGAGCGGTATTTCACGACCTGGGAAACCTCAATTTTACATTCATCGCATCGGGCGACCACGAACACCTCGTTGATTTCAGGAAATTTACCCGGCCGATCCTGGATGTGCTGCTTACGCTCAACATAAACGCACAGTTTGAGGGTCGCAACGATCTTACCATAGAAGGCAGAAAATTCTCGGGAAATGCGGAACATGTATACAAAAACCGCGTGCTGCATCACGGCACCCTGCTCTTTTCGTCGCAGATGGCCGATCTATCGAATGCCCTGAACGTTGACCCGGACAAATTCCGTGACAAAGCAGTAAAATCGGTTCGAAGCAGGGTGACGAATATTAGTGAGCACCTCCATTCGCCGCTCACCGTAACGGAGTTCAGGGATCTGATCCTGAAGCATGTAATGGAAAGCACCCCGGGGGCTGAGCTGTACAGCTTTACCGATGAAGACATACAAGCCATATCAAAGCTGCGTGACGAAAAATATGCCACCTGGAACTGGAACTTCGGATATTCACCCCGGTATAACTTTCGTAAAGCTGTAAAAACCAACGGTGGAAAATTGGAGGTTGCCCTTGAAGTGGTAAATGGAATTATTGAAAATGCACGGTTTTACGGCGACTACTTCAACAAGCTCGATCCATCCGAAATTGAAAAGGCGCTGGAGGGTTCATCCCATGACGAAGCAAGTCTGCGCGAACGCATTGCACCCTTTAACATTCCCGATTACTTCCTGAATGTGACCGGCGAGGAGCTGCTAAGCGCCCTTTTCTGAAAGTAGCGCTGTGGCTGAACTTTACCACTGCCTGTTTGTTTATGGCTCCAAACAATAATCTTCACACAATGGAAGCTCAACAGGTATTTGACAGGCTCTGGGCCGATTACACCGAACAAAACCCGGCAGCCAGACGGGTATACGATCTTTTTACAGCCGAAGGTGAAACAGTGTACAACGATCACATCGCATTCCGCACCTTTAACGATCCGGGAATCGACATCGAAGTCCTTTCTCAGGAATTTCTCAAGGTAGGATATGAATACAAAGGATCCTACAATTTCGAGCAAAAAAAGCTGAATGCCAAACACTTCGAACACAAAACCTTTAAAGATGCACCCAGGGTCTTCATCAGCGAACTGCGGGTTGAAGAGTTTTCCCCCTTTCTTCAGGAAACCATCAAAGGCATTATAGCTGGCATACCTGCAGATAAAAAAGGGAAAAGTGATCTGATCTATGCCGGCAATTTGTGGGGAACTCCCTCTTTTGAGGTGTATGAAGCCCTTCGCAAGGAATCGGAATACGCGGCATGGGTTTACGTTTACGGGTTCAGAGCCAACCACTTTACGGTAAGCATCAACGGACTAAAGAAGTACGACACCATCCGTAAAGTAAATCAGTTCCTGAAAGACAACGGATACATCATCAACGGTTCGGGTGGCGAAGTAAAAGGCACGCCTGAAGAACTTCTTGAGCAATCGAGCATCATGGCCGGAATTCTGCCCGTGGCTTTCAAAGAAGGAACCTATGAAATTCCATCCTGCTATTATGAGTTTGCCATGCGTTACCCGGATGCCGACGGCAAGCTTTATTCAGGGTTTATCGCCAAATCGGCCGATAAGATTTTTGAAAGTACCGATTTTTACAAGAAATAAAGGACATATTCCTCCTCAGATCCCGGCATTGCTGTCCGGGATTTTTTTTGTCCCTCCCCTGCACTCCGGTTACGGATAAACAACCGATCAATCCGCTGAGCAAAGCAGGATGCAACAAACCCTGTAAATTCCTACATTTGGGGAGGCGTTCACCGGGAAGGACCCATGGACTGTAAAAACTTTGAATACAAATGATTCCAGTAAACAAGTGGAATGAGCTGAAAGGCAAGCTGAAGGGCGATCTCTACACGGGCGACAGCATGCGATTGCTGTATGCCACGGATGCATCGGCATACCGCGAAATGCCTGCCGGAGTTTGCCGCCCGGCCGGTAAGCACGATTTGAAGGTACTCATCGACTTTGCCCGCCGGATGAAACTTCCGCTTATACCCCGCACGGCGGGCACCTCGCTGGCCGGACAGGTAGTTGGCAGTGGACTGGTGGTGGATGTATCGAAATACATGACCCGGGTGCTCGAGCTGAACGTTGAAGAGCGCTGGGTGCGCGTGGAGCCCGGCGTGGTGCTGGATGAACTGAACAAAATGCTGGAACCGCACGGACTCTTCTTCGGGCCGGAGACCTCCACCTCGAACCGATGCATGATAGGCGGAATGGTGGGCAACAACTCCTGCGGATCGCATTCGCTGGTGTATGGAAGTACGCGCGACCACACCCTTGCGATTACAGCACTGCTCAGCGACGGATCGGAAGTCTCCTTTGGAGAACTGAGCAGGGAAGAATTTGAAAAAAAACTGCAGCTCCAGAGCTTTGAAGGCGAGCTATACAGAAACATACACCAGATTCTGGGCGATGATAACAACCGTCGGGAGATCAGGGAGCATTATCCTGACCCGGCCATAGAACGGAGAAATACGGGGTATGCACTCGATCTTTTACTTGATTCCGAGCCCTTTACGGAAGGAAAACAAAAATTTAACTTCTGCCGTCTGCTTGCCGGATCGGAAGGAACGCTGGCCTTCAGCACCGAAATAAAACTCAATCTCGTACCTCTGCCGCCCCCCGAGAAGGCCCTGATTTGCGTGCATTGTGCCACACTGGAAGAGGCATTCAAAGGCAATCTGGTTGCCCTGAAGCACAAGCCGGTTGCGGTTGAGCTTATCGACAGCTATATACTTGAGCGAACCAAAGACAACATCAGCCAGCGTAAAAACCGCTTTTTCATCCAGGGAAATCCGGCTGCCATACTCGTGGTGGAACTGGCGCTGGACAGTAGGGAGGCCATCGAAAATAAAGCTGCCGAACTGGAAGCTGCACTGAGGAGCGAAGGATTCGGATATCATTTTCCGGTGGTTTACGGAAGCGATATCAACAAGGTGTGGGCATTACGAAAAGCCGGACTGGGACTGCTTTCCAACGTTCCCGGGGATGCCAAGCCAGTGGCTGTAATTGAAGATACCGCCGTAAATCCGGCCGTTTTGCCGGAATACATGCACGACTTCCGGCTTATGCTTGATGGCTTGGGACTGGATTGCGTGTACTATGCACACATCGCCACGGGCGAGCTGCATCTGAGGCCGGTGCTTAACCTGAAAGATCCGGGAGATGTTGAACTGTTTCATACCGTAGCCCTTGAAACGGCCAGACTGGTGAAAAAATACCGCGGATCGCTGAGCGGTGAGCATGGTGACGGGCGGCTGCGCGGAGAGTTTATCCCCCTAATGCTGGGTGAACACAACTACGCTCTTCTGGAAGAGGTAAAACAAACCTGGGATCCCGAAGGCATATTCAATCCCGGAAAAATTACCGGCACTCCGCGTATGAACACAAGCCTGCGCTATGAGCCGGGACAGATTACACCGGAGCCTGAAACAATTTTTGATTTCAGCGACACGCTGGGGCTGGTAAGGGCTGCCGAACAATGCAACGGCTCAGGCGACTGCCGCAAATCGGAGCAGTTTGCCGGAACCATGTGTCCGAGCTACCAGGCTACGCGCGACGAAAACGCCACCACCCGTGCCAGAGCCAACATACTGAGGGAGTTCCTGACGCGTTCCCGGAAAAGCAATCCGTTCGACCACAGAGAGATTTATGAAATCATGGATCTCTGTCTGTCGTGCAAGGGATGCAAGTCGGAGTGCCCCTCCAACGTGGATATTGCCAAATACAAGGCCGAATTCCTCCAGCACTACTATGATGCCAACGGAGTGCCGATGCGCACACGAATGATCGCCTGGATCACTGCCTTCAACCGGATCGGAAGCCTGGTACCGGCCGTTTACAACTTCTTCCTGAAAAACCCCTTCACCTCGGGAATCCTGAAGAAAACACTGGGATTTGCCCGGAAACGTTCGATTCCGCTGCTTCAGAAAACGACCCTCAGGCGATGGTACCGCAGGCATTACGTTCCGTCCCGAACCGGACGAAAGGTATACCTGTTTGCCGACGAATTCACCAATTACAACGATACACCGGTCGGAATAAGCGCCATCAAAGCCCTTCACAAACTTGGATATGATGTCATAATTCCCGAACATACGGATAGCGGACGTACGTTTATCAGCAAGGGCCTTTTGCGAAAAGCAGCACGGCTGGCAGAGAAGAACATCCGCATTTTGCATCCGCTTGTTTCGGATGAAGCACCGCTGGTCGGACTGGAGCCATCGGCCATACTGACGTTCAAAGACGAATACATCGATCTTACCCGCGGCGAAATGAAAGAAAAAGCCAGGGCTTTGGCCGGAAACTGCATGCTTTTCGAAGATTTTATAATGCGTGAAGCTGCTGCCGGACGTATTAAGGCATCGCTGTTTACCACGGAGCACAGGATCATCCGCCTTCACGGACACTGTCACCAGAAATCGCTGGCGGGTACCGCATCCACCAGACAGATGCTATCGCTGCCTGTAAACTATTCGGTTGAGGAAATTAAATCGGGATGCTGCGGGATGGCCGGATCTTTTGGCTATGAAGCCGAGCATTACGAGCTTTCGATGAAGGTTGGCGAACTGGTTCTATTCCCCGAAATCCGTAAAACCGGTTTGGAAACAATCATCGCAGCACCGGGAACAAGCTGCAGACATCAGATCAGCGACGGAACAGGTCGACAGGCAAAACACCCTGCTGAAGTTTTTTATGAGAGCATGAAGTAATTCCGGTACGTAAACCATCCCGGGACACCGGTAAAAAAATGCTCCGGCACACTGCATCGTGGCCGGAGCATCCATTTTTGGTTAATTTTGACTTTATCTATTTCATCTTCATAATCTTACCACTGCTGAACCATGTTCCTGAAATGAGGGTATAGTGGTAAATTCCTGCGGGAAGACTGGTCGCATCGAACGTGAAGGTATGGGAACCTGCCTGCAGCACTCCGTTGTGAAGCACAACCACCACACGACCTGTATTGTCTCTGATTGCAAGGGATGTTTCGCTGGTCTCTTTCAGCTCGAAAGCAATTTCGGTTTGACCGGCAAAGGGATTAGGCCTTATGCTTACGGAAAGGGAGGATTGCCCTTCGCTTTCAGGTGTGTTCTCTGCAATGCTGCTCTTGCCGGAAGGGCCTTCGCTGCGGACGTGAAGCTTTCCGCCGTTCAGCAGCTGGGGAACCGGACCCGTGCCAATCCACTGACTCGAGAACAGAATACCCTGGCCGCCGTTTCCGCTGAGGGTTACAACGATTTTATCGAGCGATCCGTTTTGTGCCACGGTACTTTCATAAGCATCCATTGCCAGGTTAAAATTACCGCCGAGCGATACAGGCTGCAGGGGATCGGTGATATCGCGCAGGGTAGCCTTGGTGCTTATTACGGCCTTGCGGTAGTCGGGATCGGTAAGACTTACAGCCATTGAGTTAATCTTATTGCTGCGAATCTGGTACTTTCTCCATTCACCGGCTTCGTAACGCCTGAAGATTATATTGATATTTCCCTGGAGGTTCCGGCCTGCCGGATTCCATTTCATGTTAAATCCGAAATTCATTTTTGAACCGGGAGTGCCGGCATAGGTACCTGCCGACTGATCGCCGAGTACAATATGACCACCTCCGGTGACAAATTCAGATCCGGGAAGTGCCAGCGTCACCAGGGTAAGATCGGCCGTCGAACCGGTATAATACCCGCCGGCTGAAGCCCATACCTCAAAGGTCTCACCTCCCGAACTGCAGTTGCTGCCCGTTAGGGTATGCATGAAATCGGTAACGGCTACGCCTTCCGTAAATACACCCGGGTTGATTAATCCAACCGGCAATTCGGGAACGCTGAGGGTGGTTCCGGGTATTCCGCCATTGGAAAATGTAAGGGTAGCATTACGGATGTCGCCCCGACAGTCGACCGGACCATCGTCAACATCAGCTATGTAAGCCATGAGGGTTATGGTACCGGTGCAATTGGATGCTGAAGGTGTTGAAAAATACTCCTGACCATTGTAAACCACCAGGGCATCTTCGGGTGAAACGCTGACAGATATGGGATCGGGCTGACTGATGTCGTAATGTACCTCATCCATACCACTGAAGATGGCCGTAACGGTTTTTGTACCGGGTGCCATGGATCCGGCAATATCTTCGAGCATGCATACGTTGCTGAGTACTGCTATCAGATCGGTACCCGAAACTTCGAAATCGGCACTTCCCATCTCCTGTGCACCCACGAAGAAAGTAACCGACTCCGCAGCCAGAAATTCCGGGGCACAGGCGGCTCCGTCGGTAATGGTTGCCGTAAAGGTTGCAGCATCGCTGTACTGAACCGGATCGGGGCTAACTTCTATTTGGGATGTAACTGCTTTGGGAGCAACCGTAACAGTAGCAGTGCAGCTGGATTCGTTGTTGCTGTTATCGACCACCGTTAATGTAACCATATTCGGTCCGACATCCGAACAATCGAATACCGAAGGACTTACGCTCATCGACTGAATTCCGCAATTATCGTACGAGCCGTTATTTACCTGTGCAGCGGTTACCGTTGCCTGTCCGGAGGAACTCAGATAAATGGTAACATCCTGACAAAGAGCAACCGGAGGTTCATCATCAACCACCGTAACTACCGCCTGGCAGCTGGATTCGTTGCCCTGCTCATCGACTACCGTTAGGGTTACGTTGTTGGGGCCCAGGTCACTGCAGGTAAACGAAGACGGGCTAACCGACCAGGAGGCGAATCCGCAGTCCCACGTGGAGCCGTTATCTACGCTGGCAGGGGTAATGCTTGCAGTACCGGCTGAACTGAGCGAAACGCTGATATTTTTGCAGGCTGCTACCGGAGGATCGCACGGGCAGACGGACTCCAGGTAGGTACGCGTTGTGTTGATGTAAATAAGCATGCGGGCATACTGCTGAGGCGAAAATATTGTCCGGCATTCCTTCAATGAATACGACATAATATTTGTTTCATCGGGAGTATAGGAAACACCGCATCCATCGCTGAATGATCCGCTGTAAACGCAGGCGGGAGATGCAGTAATGCTGACACCTGCCCGATTGAGCCGCGGATCAGCGGGTGTATCGCATAACAGATCGCCAGCATTATCGCAGTTATAGCAATCATCGGATCCTGTGCGGGTCACATTCTCTGCACCATCACCAACAGCCGTTTCGTGCGTGTGATAAAGTCCGAAATAATGCCCGATTTCATGTACCAGTGTGCTCTGATTGGTAGCACAACTGTTGGCAATAACAATGTAATCTACGGGCAGCATCCAGGGGAAACGGGCCCATCCGCAGGCACCGTCGGGATTGTTGACGAAATAAATATTCAGAACATTGGCAACGTTATGTGTTGCTGCCATTTCATCGCCCTCCTCATCTCCCGACAAGGTATAGTAGGCAGAACTGTTGATGTAATTGGGATCTCCGCATTCGGTAAAGGTAACGTCAATAGTTTCGAAGTACGGTGAAACCCAGTTTTCGAACTCGTTGCGTATACTGTTGATAGAGATACCTCCGGTACCATCGTCTTGTCTTACAATGTGTATCTGAACCAGAAAATTGCGCGTTTCCCTGGCTGAATAATGCATATACTGCTCCATCAACTGGTTAAAAGCCTCGCGGTCAACCGAGCGTTCATATGCTGCATCGGCTTCCGTAGCTTCCGTGCGGCACTCATGGCGGATAACGTTCTCACGTTCATCCGTTTGACGATGTCCTTGCATTACAGGATCCGCTGTCTTTTGAGCCCATGCACCGGGCAGAAGGCAACAGAATAAAAACAGCAGCGATAAAAATGTAGTGTTTCTCATACATGCGGTGTGTTAGGTTAATAAATCTGGTTAATAAACTGGTCACCTGAGTCCGTTCTGGCATAAACGGTTTCAGGGTTCATCACGGTGCAGCGAACTAAAACGCAAAACACCGGCACGATGAGCAGCAAAGCTACATCCGGACAGCCTTAGCCTGTTTGGACTTTTTGCGTAAATTCCTGTATTATCTGCGCAATCTTCGGATTAAAAACCGCTTATTAACAATGATTTAACAGTTGTCCGATTTTGTAACAAGCAGTATTATGAAATAAGAATCACGGAAAGAGGGAAGCGGGGATGAGAAAGGCCGAACCAGTTACCGGTTTTCGAACCGGTGCAGTTCCTGTTCACCCGATTTCATGTATTCGGTGGGGGTGCATCCGAAATATTTACGGAAGGAGCGGGAAAAATATGCCTGATCGCTGAAGCCAAGGGCGTAGCATATTTCCGAAACGTTGCCCGATTTGTTCTTTAAAAGCTCTGCGGCCCTTTTCAGCTTGCAGGTGCGCATCAGTTCGCCTGCCGGCAGGTTGATCAGCGCGTTCAATTTCCTGTTAAGCTGCGAAACGCTCAGGGAAAGTTCGGATGCAAGGGTTTCTACTTTAAATCCGGAATCTTCCAGGTGTTCCCGGATGATGGCGTATGTTTTCTCAAGGAAGGCCTTGTCGGCAGGAATACCAAGGGCATCATCCGGTATGGAGAAGCCGTTTCTCCCGTAATGCTCGCGAAGCATTTTTCTGGTATTTAGCAGATTGCGTATCCTGGCCCGGAGTTCCTTTACACTGAAAGGTTTTGTTATGTAATCGTCGATGCCGTTGCCCAGGCCTTTAATCCGATCGTCCAGTTCGGCCTTTGCCGTCAGCAGTATCAGAGGTATGTGGCTCGTAACCGGGTGATTGCGGATTTCCAGGCTGAAGCGGTGACCGTCCATTACTGGCATCATAACATCCGAAATTATCAGATCTGGAACATGGTTTATAGCAGCTTCAAATCCCTCCTCGCCATTGCAGGCTTCAACAATACGAAAGTCCTTTTCAAGCTGCAAACGTGTGAACTGCCTGACTTCGCTGTCATCTTCCACGATTAAAATTATTTCGCCGTTTCCGGGATGGCAATTGCCGGAGTTTGCATCTGCCGTTTCTGCCTGCCCGATGCTGCAAGGGGATTCGGAATAGCAGGAATCCGGGCCTAAGATCAAGGTATCGCTGTTCAATTCGGGAACCGGCTCTCTGGTAATGACTGGCAGGCGCAGCACGAAGGCCGTATACTCTCCTTTTTTGCTGTAGGCATTGATGCTTCCTTTATGCAAACCTGCCAGCTCGCGGGTATGGGCCAGACCAATTCCGCTGCCATCGGCTTTTCGGCCGGGAGGATTTCCCGAACGGTAAAAACGGTTAAAAATGGCCGTCAGCTCATCATCGGGGATTCCAGGACCGTTGTCTTCCACCCTTACCT
This sequence comes from Bacteroidales bacterium UBA6248, assembly GCA_002441345.1. GTDB lineage: Bacteria > Bacteroidota > Bacteroidia > Bacteroidales > Lentimicrobiaceae > Lentimicrobium. The sequence continues at coordinate 12,153 of DJVU01000069.1, read as the reverse complement.
CAGCCACTCGACCGTCGAGGGCTGTGATTACCAGCCGGACAACGCCTCCTTCGGAGGTATATTTCAATGCATTCGAAAGCAGATTGTTCAGCATTTTGCCCATTTTATCCCGGTCCATCTCAACCGGAACAACGGCATCTTCCGAAACAAACACCATTTTTACTCCCCGTGACTCTGCCTGTGAAAGAAAACACTGAAAAACAGCCCGGGCATAAGCAACAAGGTTGAACCGGGAAGGCTGAAACTGCATCTTCCCCTCTTCAAGCATGGAAAGGTCGAGCAACTGATTCACCAGGGTGAGCAACTGTCCCGCATTGCGGCGCACCGACTCAAGCCGGCGGCGCTCTTCATCCGGAATATCGCCGGAAAGGAGAGACTCCGTATTGCCGCAGATCAGGGTAAGCGGGGTGCGGAATTCGTGCGACAAATTTGTGAAAAATTCCGACCTCAGCTCGTTCAGTCTTCGAAGGGATTCCAGCTCAACACGTTCAATCTCAAGCTGATTTTTAATTTTTATGCGTCCGATTTCATATCGCCTCAGCAATAGAATTACTACCAGCACAAACACCAGAAAAAGAAATATTATCAGCGTTTCATTCGTCTTCAGCATCTCAAAACCTGCCGTGGCCGGAGACGCAGGCGGCTGCGAAGCGGATAATAAAACAGCATCCGGCGGCTTTGAGCCCGCTGTGGTAAACGTCCTGTAAAGCACTGCGGGATCGGATAGAACCGCATTCAGAATAACAGCGGGAAAAAGAAGTACGGAAAGGAGTATCCCGGCATGGAAACGATTCGGGCGATCTGGCTTAATATGCCTGTAACTGCTGTCGGAACCCATTCTCAATCAATCTGTTTACCCTTCAGGGATAAAATTAATTCAACCCTCATGATGGTTACCTCAGTTTTAGCATGTAACTAAGAAATAACAACAGTCGTTGTGCTTAATTGTTTCATTCGGGAACAAATTGAACGGCTGAAAGCCATTAACTTTTCACTTAAAGCTTCATAATAAACTCATTCTATAGTCTTTAGATATATTCAAACTTTGTTGCCAAATGATTGTTTTTTTTACATCCACCATCAATTACACCACAAATCAACATATGTAACATGAAAAAGCTCATCATTACCCTATCGATCCTGCCGGTATTGCTCCTTCCCCTCATCACTTCATCGTATTCGGGCGGAGATCATAATTCCAGGACACCAGCCGGAGCACCTGCCGGTCATACAGGCTCGCCCGGCGATGGCAAAAACTGCACTGTGTGCCACGGAGGCACTGCCACCCCCGTTAGCGGCATTCTCGCATCCGACGTTCCGGCAACGGGATACATTGCCGGAGAAACCTACAATTTCACCGTTACCCTGACAGGTACGGGCAGAAAAGGCTTCCAGGCCTCACCCCAGAACGTACAGGGCACCCTTCTCGGTTCTTTAACCGCAGGACCAGGTTCGCAGCTCGTCGGGTTCAACAATAAATACATTACGCATTCCGCGGCACAAAACACGGCAACAGCCAGCTGGACGTATCAGTGGACAGCACCTGCCATTCCGGGTACAGGCGACGTAACCATGTATATCGCCGGAGTAATCTCTCAACCCAACATCAGACTCTCCCAACTGCTGCTGAAGGAAAACTATTCCATTGGCATAAGCGACACCCCGGATTACATCACCGGAATATATCCTAACCCCGGACGCGATGTTCTGTTCATCGAACTAAACCTTACGGGTAATAATCCCGTAAAGGCCGATATTTTCACCTTATCGGGACAGCATACCGGGATAACAGCCATTGAAAACCCCGGTAACGGCCCGAATACCATAAAAATTAACCATAATCTTCAATCGGGAACTTATGTGCTCCGCCTCAATACCGCAAAAGGAGACTCCTTCCGCAAACTCATGATTATCTGAGTATTCGGAGAGAATAGTACGGCAGACAAACAGTTTATACCTTTTTATTTACGATAAATGCATGCAGGAATGGTCCCGGAAACTGGCCATCCCTGCATTTTTTATTTCCGGTGAAAAAAAAATCGCTTTTAAGCCAATTTTTTTCATTTAACCGTACACTTATTTAATACTTTTATTAAGTTTACATCGGAATTCATCAAATCTGCCTGTGCAGGCAGGGAAAACTCAACGTTATCATTATGTCAGGAAGGCTATTCGCATTTTTGCTTATAATTGGCTTCGCGCTCCAATCCCAAGCCCAGGAGTTCACAGTAAGGGGAACGGTCACCGCCGCGGACGACGGACAGACGCTGCCCGGCGTGAGTGTGGTGATAAAAGGAACCACCCGTGGTACAGCCACCGATGTTGAAGGGCGTTATGAGCTTACGGTTCCTTCGGGTTCCGGGGTACTGGTATTCAGTTTCATGGGCTTTACATCGCGCGAAGTACCGGTCGGCGGCCGCAGGGTGATTGACGTCTCTCTCTCCCCTGAAGCACAGCGGCTTGACGAAGTAGTCGTTACCGCACTTGGCGTGAAGCGTGAAAAGCGTGAGATCGGATATTCTTCGGAAAAAATCAGTACCGATGAAATTGTGCGATCCGGGACTGCCAACGTTCTCGGCGCCCTTTCGGGAAGGAGTGCGGGTGTGCAGATATCGCAGGGTGATGGCGTGGAAGGTGGTTCCACCCGCATCGTTATCCGCGGCAACAACAACCTCTCGCGCAACAACCAGCCACTGATCGTTGTCGATAACGTACCGCTCGATAACATTTCCGGGCTCGACAATATAGGCCGGGGTGTCGACTGGGGCAATGGCATAGCCGATATAAATCCTTACGATATAGAAGATTACACTGTACTGAAAGGAGGAGCGGCTTCAGCCCTATACGGCGAACGCGGTGCCAACGGGGTAATCCTTATAACGACTAAACGAGGAAAACGGCAGGAAGGCCTCGGAGTTACCTATAATTACAACGTGAAATTCAGCAATCCCTACCGTTACCGGGAAGTGCAGAACAAATACGGTCACGGCGGACCAATCTCGCTTACAGAACCCATTTTCCCGGAAGATGAGGACGGCACCCTGCTCTATCCCGGCATCTACGGCAACGACCAGCTGATCATCGATCCGGAAGGATCCACATCCACCACCTCCCAGGAGTTCGGATACTACGGCTCGTCGGTTTCGTGGGGACCCGAAATGGGCGGACAGATGGTACGGTGGTGGGACGGAGAGATGCGCAGCTACTCCCCTCAGCCCGACAATCTGAAGATGGCATTCCGTGACGGCATCACCCAAACCCATAACGTTGCCGTGCAGGGCGGCAACGACAAGGGAACGCTCCGGCTTTCCCTTACAAACCAGGATCATACTCCGGTTATCGAAAACAGCAACTACCAGCGTACCAACGTCAACTTCGGCACAAACATCAGAATATCTGAAAAGCTGCGGGCCGACGCCACACTTACTTACGTGAAATACAAGCGATTGAACAGTCCCATGATTGGCGAGGACGCCAATTCCTTCAGCAAGGGATTTCTCTACTCCTGGCCAAGGAGTTATCAGGGGATAGACCGTGAGATGTACCAGATGCCCGACGGTTCGCGCAACCTGTTCGACGGCTACCCATTTCTCTACATCGACCGGTACATGTGGTGGAATTATTATAACAACAACACCTGGCAGGATCGCGACAAATACACCGGAAGCATCGCCCTGATGTACGACATCACCCCATGGCTGAATGCCACCGGCCGCATCGGGCGCGATTACACCGTAGAACAGTTTACTTCCAAAAACAAACCCGTCGATTTTATTGGACTACAGGGCGGAGGATACAGCAACAGCCTGGAGAAGATTACCAACGACAACATGGAATTTCTGGTAACCGCACACAAACGCAACCTGCTGGGCAGCGGACTAAGCGTGCGGCTTACCGCCGGAATGAGCCGCTGGGATTACAATGCCTACGGCCTCTCGGGGGCCTCGGGTACATGGTACTATCCCAACATGTATACCTTCTTCAACTTCACGGAATACAGCTATATAACCGATGAAGAGGGCAATGTTATTGTAGCAGGGACCGGCAATCCCGCTTCCGAAATGACACCCGGAGAATCCATCCGCAGGCAGAGAGCCAATGCAGCCTTCTCCTTTCTCAACCTCAGCTACCGCGATTATCTCTTCCTGGAGCTCACCGGACGCAACGACTGGTCGTCGACTCTTCCTGAAAACAACAACTCCTACTTTTACCCTTCCGCCTCGCTCAGCTTTATCGCCACCGAAGCCTTCCCCATTGAGCAGAACGTCCCCTGGATCAACTTCCTGAAGCTACGCGGAGGCATCGCACAAACCGCCAACAGCGCTGCAGCCTATCAGAAAAACTTCTATTTCAGCACCGGCATCTTCGGCGGACAGCAGGCATCGTTCCTGCCCGACACCATTCCGCCCTTTGAGCTGCGTCCGCAGTTTGTTACAGGGTACGAAGCCGGAATTAACCTCGGTATGTTCGACAACCGCATCGACGTGGACTTCACCTGGTATTACAAACACTCCTACGATCAGATACTTGACCTCCCCATACCGGTCAGCTCCGGAGCATATAACCTCACCATCAACAAAGGGGAGCTGTCGAACCGCGGATTTGAATTTATCGTCAACACCGTTCCGGTACAAACCCGTCGCACCATCGTAAAAGCAGGTCTTAACTTTTCCCGCAACCGCAACCACATTGTCAGCCTCGGCGGTTTTTCGGGGAGTTATCTGCTGGCCGATATCTGGGGACTCAACGGCCCGGCCATGGAGCTCTACGAAGGCGACGAATACGGAACCATTACCGGGTACGACTACGTGTACGATGCCAACGGCAACCGCATCCTGAACGACGCCGGAACACAATACAAAATTACCGACACCCGTGTTCCGGTAGGCAATGCCTCCCCGCATTTCATCGCCGGGTTTACCACCGAGCTGATCTATAAGAACTTCCGCTTATCAACCCTTATCGACACCAAATGGGGCGGCGACATATACTGTGGATCTTACGTGATCGGCCTGCAAACAGGGCAGAGTCCCGAAACTCTGCTCGAACGCGAGGGCGGCGGACTTCCGTATACGGATCCCGGCGGCATTACGCGCAACGTGGGGATAATACTTGAAGGAGTGTATGAAGACGGGACACCCAACGACAAGGTGGTACATTATTACTACAAGTATCTGCCAAATGCCGGGGGCTGGGGTAAATTCCTGACAACACCGGGAATTGTAGAAAACACCTGGGTAAAAATGCGCGAAATAGCACTCAGCTATACCCTCCCCGACCACATTCTGCAAAAGACAAAAATATTTCAGACCCTTACCCTTTCGGTTGTCGGACGCGATCTGTTCTACATCTATACAACGCTGCCGGATAAGATCAATCCCGAAGGTATAATGGGTTCGGGAAATGCCCAGGGATTCGAATGGGCTTCCTTCCCCGGAACAAGGGCCTTCACGTTCGGCGCAAGTGCTACGTTCTGACCGTTTTACGCGAAATCAACCGATTTAAAACATCCGAAAACGAGACCATGAAATTGAAAAACATACTTATACTGGCTTGCATCGCCCTTCTGTTTGGTTCCTGCCGCAAAGACTTTACGGAAATCGACACCAATCCGCAGGGGTTTACCTCTGCCAGCGACGGCTCCCTGTTCAACGGGGTAATACAGTCGCTCATGCTCACCTGGAACGAACAGTTTTACATCAACAACGAGATACTGTATGCCCAAACACAGCAGGCCGCTCTTACCAAAGCGGCCTGGGGCAATTACACACTGGGCACCGAAGATCTGTGGTCGAACTATTACAAAACCCTGCCCTCCATCCGTGAGCTTGAGAAACGCTTCGGCGAGTACCCCTCCTCTGCCGCCGTTACGAACATGAAGGCCATGCTTACCATCGTTAAGGCATACAAAACCTTCAAACTCACCGATATGTTCGGCGATATACCATACAGTGAAGCAGGATACGGTTATCAGGATCTCTCAAAACTCTATCCTTCCTACGACAGTCAGCGCGACATTTACCTTTCGCTGCTTACAGAACTGGAAACGGCCGCCGCAAGCATCAACGACACGGCAAAAGTGGCGGAGCCATTTGCCTCCTTTGCCAATTTCGACAAGCTGTTCAATGGTAACCTGCTGATGTGGAAAAAATTCGCCAATTCCCTCCGACTCAGGCATGCCCTGCGGATGTCGGAAAAAGAACCCGCTCTTGCCGCCGAGATAATTGGTGAAATACTGGAAAACAACCTGCCCGTACTCAACGGGTACGACTTTCTGAGCCTGGCACTGGAAAGCGCCTGCATATGGCCTGCCGCCAACGGCATCTCGAATCCAAGTCTGAGCTGGTCGTTTCGCGAGCATAACGGACTCAGGATGGGTTCGAACATATGGAATCAGTTCTCCGCTTCGAACGATCCTTCCGGCTCCGGCATCTTCGACCCCAGGGCTTATATCTTTTTCGAAGGCGATCAGGACGAACGATGGATGCCTTACCCTCAGCTTCCCGATCCGGGAACCCCTTCGGCGCAGGGTATCCCGTATGGAAGTCACCGCGACGACATGGGCAACTATCACATCAAAAACAACGTCAACTACTCTCCTTTCAACTTCTTCATCATAGCCGATGAAAACAACCTGCCCATCATTCTGATGACAGGAGCGGAGGTACACTTCATCAAGGCAGAAATTTACCTCAGGGGAATAGGTGTCGCAGCCGACCGCGATCTGGCCGACATCGAATACATGAACGGCATACAGGCTTCGGTGGAATGGTGGAAACGCAGGGCTCAGTCGATGCGGCTGCCACTTTCGGGAGTCCGCTTCAGCGATAAAATAACCATACCTTCAAACCTGAGTACCGTATCCATTCTGAACCAGCGCTTCGGATCCTGGTATGCGCAAACCGACGAGCAATTGCTGGCATTTATTCAAACGCAACGGTGGATCGATGCCTTCCGTCAGCCCTGGGAGGCCTATGCAGAGGTCAGGCGCACCAGCCTCCTGCCAAGGGAAGGCGATGCCCTGAAGCACTACCGTATGCCCTATCCTCCATCGGAAGCACAGTATAATGCAAACAACATGAATGAAGCCATCGGCAGGCAGGGAGGCGACGGTCCGGGTACCAAAATATGGTGGATTCCCTGAAAATTTGTACCTTAATCACACCGAAACAACCAAACACACCATAGCATGAAAAACCTTTACAGAACAATTACATGGCTTGTGGCTGTAATGCTGCTCACGGCCACCGGAGAGCTGCAGGCGCAGTCGAACCAGTACCTTCATTACAGTTGCCAGAACAAAGACTACGTGATCCTCGAAAACGGATCGCAGTATGTGGCGAATAAACCCGGGATGACCATAGCAGGCTGGTTTTACGACGACCAGCTCGGCTACGGGCAGGGAATGATGGGTTTCAGGGGAACCCAGGGTTTTTACCTGATTGAGCTGGATAACGGACGCGTGGAATGCCGATTCCAGAACTCTGCCGGAACGCTCTTCGAATACGTAGCCCCTGCCAATACCGTTATTCCGCAGGTGTGGCAGCATTTCGCCTGGGTTTACGACGGCACCGCCATCAAACTTTACGTAAATGGCATCCTCAAAGGCCAGAAAGCAGCAAGTGGTTCATTCACAGCCACTAACATCCCATTTACCATCGGCCGGAGCATAGTTGGAGCACTCGACTTCTACTGGTGCGGAAGAACGGATGAAGTTACGGTATGGTCGAAAGCACTTTCACAAACCGAAATCCAGGAAATGATGGCCAACGAACTTGAAGGAAATGAGGAAGGCCTGGAGATGTATTACAAACACAACCAAGGCGTTCCGGGTGGCGATAACACCTCCATCACCAAACTGGTTTCGGAAGTCGACTCGCCCGTAAGGGACGCCGATCTGATTAACTTTGCGATGCAGGGCGAAACCTCCAACTTCAACGGCACTCTGGACCCCACCTATCAGGCTATCGCCTTCCCTCCAATCCCGAACAAACTCACCAGCGACCCGCCATTTACCGTTGAAGCAACTTCAACCTCGGGACTCCCCGTTTATTTCAACATACTTTCGGGTCCTGCCACTATCAGCGGCAATGTTATAACCCTTACGGGGGAAACCGGACTGGTGGAAGTGGAAGCCACGCAGCCGGGCGACGAACAGTACGATCCCGCCGAACCCGTGATCCAGCGCTTCAACGTGCTCGATCCGCAAACGCATCTGCCCATTGTTGACGTGCGCAACCCGCTCCCCGGAACTATGCCCGTTCCAACACTTTCGCACATTCAGCTTGCCGCCATATCAACCATCACCTACCCCGAACTCTTTTCTGTATCATGGGTGAAATTCAGGGTTAACGGCGTTACAATGGATGCACAGGACTTCCAGAACGGACATTATACAGCCTGGTGGATGCCTCCGGGATACGGAAACTATAACATCGAAGTGCTGTCGGCCAATAACTTCGGAGCCGTTAAAACGGAGTCCTACAACATAAACATTACACCGGCTGCCTCCAATGTTTCAGCAGAAGCATTTAAAGACATCTGGCTGAGTCCCAATTCCTACACTGCTACTGTTGAAGCCAGCCTTCCCTCCTTCCTGGGAGCTTACAGCAACATCACAGCAACACTCAACGTACACTGCCCCCAGGGCGGATGCGGTGAGTGGGACCGCGTAGCCTATTTTGAAGCCCGCGACAAGGAGGGCAACTGGGTGGAAATCATCCGTTACATCACCCCCTACGGCGTAGCCTGCTCACACAGCATCGACCTCACCGATTATGCTTCCATACTGCAGGGCAAAACGGCATTCAGAGCCACCTGTCCCACCCTCGACAACGGCTTTATGTATGACCTTACCCTCGATTATACCCCTGGCAACGTACCTTATATCTACAGCAGCGTAAAAGAGGTATGGCGTGCTATTTATCCTTTCGGGGATTATGCCAACAAGCAGCCGGTGCCCCTGGCAACTTACGGTTATGCAGACAATGCCAAAGCATCGAAGCTTAAACTCGTTTCCACCGGCCACGGATGGGGCGACCTGAACACAGGAAATGCCGCGGAATTCTACAATGCCACGCACGATATATGGGTAAACGGAGTGAAGAAATACACCCAGCACAACTGGGTGGACTGTAACCCCAATCCCGACGGCTGCCAGCCACAAAACGGAACCTGGTATTACGACCGCGCGGGATGGTGCCCCGGCTCCATCGCCCCCTGGTTCGACTTCAACCTTAACGAATACGTAACCAACGACGAAATCTCGCTACGCTACACCTTCTACGAACAGTACGTAGACTATTGCCACCCCAACCATCCCGACTGTGTAACGGGCGTTACCTGCAGCGACTGCAACGATGGCTTCAACCCCGTCCTGGATGTTTCCTGCTATCTGGTAGCCTTCTCCGACTCCCCCTTCATCACCGTCGACAACAACCTGATAACGGCAGCTTCGCGGGTACTGAGTATCTATCCCAACCCCTCAGCCGGAGTGTTTGAAGTAATTCTTAACTCCCCTGTTCCCCTGCCACTGTCGGAACTGATAATCCTCGACAACACCGGCCGTCCTGTACGCCAGATGCGCTGGAATGGCCAGCATGCCACCATCGACATCAGCAACCTGGGCAAAGGAATGTACTTCCTGAAGGTAGTAAGTCCGGGCTGGACCGAAACCCGTAAAATTGTAGTGAACTAAACGTAGCCGATAAAAAACGGGAGGCTGTCTCAGAAAATATTCTTTGACAGCCTCCTTTATTTATGCAGCATTACTGCTCCGTTGGAATGCAAGCCCTGATTGATGAAGCAATTATTCCTCAGCGGATGTAATGAATAGGCGCCTCAGGTCCGAGCGGCAGGTCGAGCAGTACCCAGGCTATAAGCAACAGCGTCCAGAATACGGTGAAAATAAGCGTAAAGGGCAACATTGTTGAAATCAGTGTTCCCAGTCCGGCATTCTTTTGATATTTCTCGAAGTAGATAATAATCAGGGCAAAGAAACTCATCATAGGTGAGATGATGTTTGTAACCGAATCTCCAACCCTGAAAATGGCCTGTGAAAGCTCGGGTGAGTAGCCGAGAAGCATAAACATAGGGATAAATACAGGACCCATGATTGCCCACTTTGCCGATGCGCTGCCCATAAACAGGTTGATAAATCCCGACAACAGGATAAACAACACAACCAGCGGCACCAGTCCCAGATCGGCTGCCTGTAAGAAAGCCGCCCCCTTCACTGCAATCACCAGTCCAAGGTTGCTCCACTTGAAATAAGCCACAAACTGCGCGGCAAAAAACACCAGCACCAGGAATGCCGAAAGCGTCTTAAAGCTGTCGCTCATCCCCCTGACAACATCGGTATCGTTTTTAAACTTCCCGGTAACGGCTCCGTAAACGATACCCAGACTGGCTGCCATAAAAAAGAGGAAGGCAATAAAGCCCTTTATCACAGGAGAATGCAAAATGGTATTGTCGGTTCCCCGCAGGAATCCCTGATCGGGAATGAGTCCGGCAAGCAGCAAAGCCATCCACGCAAAGGAGGTAATTGTAACCCATTTCAAACCCTTGCGCTCTACCGGACTCAGCCTCTCCATGGGTTCGGGTTTTACGTCGCCCGTATATGCTCCAAGGCGGGGTTCCACTATGCGTTCGGTAACCCATGTGCCCAGCAGGGAAATCAGGAAGGTGGAAGCAACCATAAAATAATAATTTGCCGTGGGCATTACGTAATAGTCCGGATCCAGGATACGTGCGGCTTCGGTCGAGAGACCGGCAAGCAGAGGGTCGATTGTGCCTATCAGCAGGTTGGCGCTGAAACCGCCCGAGACTCCGGCGAAGGCCGCAGCCATCCCGGCCACAGGATGCCTGCCTACCGAGTGGAAAATGATGCCGGCCATGGGTATCAGAAGTACATAACCCAAATCGCTGGCCATGTTGGAGAGGATACCGGAAAATACCAGCACAAAGGTGAGCAGACGGGCAGGTGACTTGAGCACCAGCAAACGGATAACGGCACCAACCAGTCCGCTGCTTTCGGCAATGCCAATTCCGAGAAGGGCAACCATTACTATGCCCAGAGGTGCGAATCCTGTGTAGTTGTCCACCATCTCGAGCACAATACGCCGGAATCCTTCGTTCGAGAGCAGGTTATGCACCCTGATTACCTCATCCGTTGCCGGATGAACAGCCTGCCAGCCAAACATCTGACCGATCCAGGATAAGACAAGCACACCCACTGCGAACAGGGCGAACAGAGTGGCAGGATTGGGCAGGGCATTCCCTCCCTTTTCAACAATATTAAGAAATCGTGAAAACAATGTTGGTTTTGAGTTGGTCGTCATAAAGGCCAGCTGTTAAATCATAAATGAATTCTCAATCGAATGATTCCCCGAAATGCATTTTCGAGCTCCCGCGCGTCGATACACACGCATGAAACAATGCGCACAGGTCGCCATCGGCAAATTTATTCAAAATTTTTCAGGGGAAACCAGTCGGAATGTGTTCAGCGAAAATGAATTAACCCGGAGGTTAAGAAAATATAACAGAAAACTTCCCGCTGTGTTCATTTTTAACGTTGCCATGAGTAAAATATCGGGCTTCACGAATTCCTTCCGGAGATGGTTTCGCGCCGGGGCACAACAGAAACGACTCCAGCATATAACGTACATGGCTTCAATGCTGTGAAATTTCAGTTCTCCCGATTCTTCGTTTTAGTAATTCACGCCAGAGTTGCTCCGAACTCCCGCATCACATATAGGTACAGTTTTGGCTGCCTTTCTTGTCCGTGAGTCTGTAATAGTCGTTACCTTTAGCATCTGTCAGGTCTTTTAAGCTCCCGTATAAATTAAGTCCTGCAAGACCGGTTCCATGATTTGCAACTGGCGTCTCCGTTATTAAATAGCCATTGTCAAACAAAATAAACCCCTTTTCGCTGTCGTCAGCATACCAAAGAAAGTCTGCAATTTTTTTATCCTTTATATTTTTTAACTCGTTTTCTTTATGGTCAACTTTGTATGGCTGATTGTACTTAATTGAAATATCCTTTCCGAATAAAACTTTACGCAGTCTGTCAAAAATTGTCTGTCTTTGTTGTTGATTGCTGTTGGCTGTTTCAACGATTGTCTTATTGACCTTGTTGATGTGGTATACAGATAA
>DJVU01000046.1:32874-37778 GCA_002441345.1 Bacteroidales bacterium UBA6248 | reverse complement strand
AAGGCGGTGCTCCAGTACAAAAACAAAGGCGTTAATAAGGTCATCGATATGGATCCAGGAAAACCCCTGCCTGCCGCCAGCAATGGGACCTCCCACTCCCAGGCGGAAAGGCAGAAGCATTTTTGGAAGAGCACCTCCCTTTTTATCGAGTACCACACCAAGTCTCATAATGGCAAGTGCGGAATCCGGATGCAGCTTCGCAGCCTCCGCTTCCCAGCGCAGGCATACTTCCGAAAGGAAATTGCCTGCCGTTTCGCTGCATTCCTCATCCGCAATTTTTCCGTCGGGATAGATACCAACCGCAGAGGCAGAAATGAACATCAGGGGCGACGTAACGGCATCAACCAGTTTACGGGTTACATCCGTTCGGCTGTCCATAATCTCTTTTTTATACTTCCGCGACCATCTGCCGGCGATGGGAGCGCCTGCCAGATTAATAACTGCTCCGGCATATTTCAGCTTTTCTTTAAGCAGTTCCGGGTCTCCTTCAAAATCACCGCGGCGCAGTCCGACAACCCGATGCCCCATCCCGCCAAGGACATCCGAAAGCTTTCTACCGATCAATCCGGTGGAACCGCTTATAACTATCTTCATATAAAGGTTTTTAGATGTTTCAGAGTTTTTGAAATTCCTGCAGACATATGGATGAAAAAATGCGCTGAGGCTTTGGCAGGATTAAAAAACCCATACCTTTGCAGCGTTTAATGCCAGGCATTTAACAATCGCACTGACTAAAGGTTTTACTGAATATATTAAAATACCTGCCATGGATAATATTAAGACATCCGCTGACGAAAGGCTTTTTCAGGAATTCCCGCCGGTAACCACCGGAGAATGGGAGGAGAAGATCATCCAGGACCTGAAGGGTGCCGATTACGATAAGAAGCTGATCTGGAAAACCCCTGAAGGCATACGGGTGAAGCCTTACTACAGGGCGGAAGACCTGGAAGCCGTCAAAGAACTGCAAAACAACCTTCCCGGACAGTTCCCCTTTCTGAGGGGCAACCATACCGGGCGCAACGACTGGAAAATCTGCCAGGACATTGAAACCGCGGATACTGCTGTTGCCAATGCACAGGCCAGAGAGGCACTTGCAAAAGGTGCCGGGGCTGTATCGCTGAACGTTCAAAAAGCCGGGGACCGGGAATCCCTCGCACGATTGCTTGAAGGGATTGACACAGAAAAGTCGTTTCTCCTTTTTAATTCTTCAAAATCATACCCGGCCTTTGCCGAAACTCTTGCCGCCGTACTTGGAAGCAAGGCTGCTACAGCTTCCGGATCGTTTGATTTTGACCCTGTCAGCTATTTGCTTCAGAAAGGAAACTTCCATACTTCGGAACAGAAAGACCTTGGTGAAGCTGCTGAACTGCTGCGGAAAGCAGGCGATTTACTTCCCGGATTCCGCATCATAACCGTAAACGGAGATTTCTTCCACAATGCCGGTTCCACTCTCGTACAGGAGCTCGCTTTCTCGCTTGCTTCGGGCAACGAATATCTTGCGCTGCTGACGGGCGCAGGTATTGAACCGGGCAAGGCAGCTTCTGCCATCGCATTCAATTTTGCAGCAGGCAGCAACTACTTTATGGAAATTGCCAAACTGCGTGCTGCCCGCCTGCTTTGGGCCCGCATCGTAGAGCAATACAAGCCGGCTTCCACCGATGATGCAAAAATGCACATCCACGTTATTACGGCAAACTTTAATAAAACCATCTACGATCCGCACGTTAACCTTCTGCGCACCACCACCGAAGCCATGTCGGCAGCCATTGGCGGGGCCGATGTGATTACGGTTCTGCCGTTCGACATCGATTTCAGGGAGCCCGATGCTTTCTCCATGCGTCTGGCACGCAACCAGCAGATTTTGCTGAAAGAAGAGTCGAACCTCGATAAGGTAGTTGACCCTTCAGCCGGCTCCTACTACATTGAATCGCTTACAATGTCTATAGCCGAAGCAGCCTGGGAGCTCTTCCTTAAAGTTGAGGATACGGGTGGTATGGTTGCCGCCGTCAAGGCCGGATTTGTTCAGGCATCGGTTGCCGAAAGTGCCCGTCAGCGCAATGCCGACATCGCCTCACGAAAAACCGTATTGCTTGGCACCAATCAGTATCCCAACCTTTCCGAAAAAGTGCTTGACAAGATTCAGTCTGCAGAAGAGGAGGAAGAAACGGAAGCAGGTCCGGTTCCTGTCTACAGGGTTATGGAAACCTACCGTGGAGCCGATGCGTTTGAAGATCTCAGGCTTGCCACCGAAATATACACCGCTGAGGAGGGTCACCGCCCGCACGTATTTCTGTTTACCATCGGCAACCTGGCCATGCGCAAGGCAAGGGCCGGCTTCAGCACCAACTTCTTCGGCTGTGCCGGATATACCATTACCGATAATGCAGGCTTTGCCGGTGTTGATGAAGGAGTTAAGGCAGCCCTTGATGCGGATGCGGATATCGTTGTTCTTTGCAGCAGCGACGAAGAATATGCCGGAATTGTACCTGAAGCAGCCCGCAAACTGAAAGCCGCCAAACCAGAAATTCAGGTAGTGGTTGCCGGATACCCCAAAGAAATACTGGAAACGCTCAAAGAAGCCGGTGTGGATGAATTCATTCACGTTCGCACCAATGTGCTCGAGTGTCTTTATGCATTCCAGCAGAAACTGGGGATAATGCTTTAAGAATTGGTCAGAACGACTGAGTTCTTAATACACAGACAGATAACGTTGAATCTTTGAATAAAAAAAATATGCGTCCCGATTTTAAAAACGTAAACCTCAGGTCGATTCCCGCCGGTAATGAAGGTGCACTTCCCAAAGAATGCAACTGGATTACGACGGAGCAAATCCCGGTAAAACCCGTTTTTACCGCTTCTGACCTGGAAAAGATGGAGCACCTGAACTATGCCGCGGGCATCGCTCCGTTTCTTCGCGGTCCATACAGCACCATGTATGTGATGAAACCCTGGACCATCCGTCAGTATGCCGGTTTCTCCACTGCTGAGGAATCCAATGCTTTTTACCGCCGCAATCTGGCAGCCGGACAGATGGGTCTCTCGGTGGCCTTCGACCTTGCAACGCACCGGGGCTACGACTCCGACCACGAGCGCGTGGTAGGCGATGTGGGGAAAGCCGGAGTAGCCATCGACAGCATCCTCGACATGAAGATACTGTTCGACCAGATTCCACTTGATAAAATGTCGGTATCGATGACCATGAACGGAGCGGTATTGCCTATCATGGCATTCTACATTGTTGCCGCTGAAGAGCAGGGAGTGCCGATGGAAAAGCTGAGCGGTACCATTCAGAACGACATCCTGAAGGAGTTTATGGTGCGCAATACCTATATTTATCCGCCCATCCCCTCGATGAAGATCATTGCCGATATTTTTGAGTTTACTTCACAGAATATGAAGAAGTTTAACTCCATCTCCATCAGCGGATACCATATGCAGGAAGCCGGTGCCACAGCTGACATCGAGCTGGCATATACCCTGGCCGACGGACTCGAGTATCTCCGCACGGGCATTCAGGCCGGCATTCCGGTGGATGCATTTGCACCGCGCCTCTCTTTTTTCTGGGGCATCGGCATGAACCACTTTATGGAAATTGCCAAAATGCGTGCTGCCCGTCTGCTCTGGGCTAAGATTGTAAAGCAGTTCAATCCGAAAGATCCCAAGTCGATGGCTTTGCGTACCCACTCGCAGACCTCAGGATGGAGTCTCACGGAGCAGGATCCCTTCAATAACGTAACCCGTACGGCGGTAGAGGCGCTGGCTGCAGCCCTGGGACATACCCAGAGTCTGCACACCAATGCGCTGGATGAAGCCATTGCACTGCCTACCGATTTTTCGGCACGCATTGCCCGCAACACCCAGATTTACCTGCAGGAAGAGACAAACATCAATAAGGTGGTGGATCCATGGGGAGGTTCGTACTACGTTGAATCCCTTACGCATGAACTGGCTCATAAAGCCTGGAAGCTGATCGAGGAAGTGGAGCAGCTTGGCGGTATGGCCAAAGCCATTGAAACCGGAATTCCCAAGATGCGCATCGAAGAGGCTGCTGCCCGCAAACAGGCACGTATCGACTCGGGTCGCGACACCATTCTGGGTGTTAATAAATACCGTCTCGACAAGGAAGATCCCATCGAGACCCTGGAGGTTGACAATACAGCAGTCCGCGAGGCTCAGCTGAAAAGGCTGGCACAACTCCGCGCCAACCGCAACAACGAAGAGGTGAAGGCCGCCCTGGAGGCACTGACGCACGCAGCCGAATCCGGAAAAGGCAATCTGCTTGCCCTTTCCATCGACGCTGCCCGCAAACGTGCATCGCTGGGTGAAATTTCAATGGCCCTCGAAAAAGTATATGGGAGATACAAAGCCGTGATACGTTCCATTTCAGGAGTTTACTCCTCCGAATCAGCCGACGACAGCAGCTTCAGGAAAGCCTGTGAAATGGCCGACCAGTTTGCCGAACTCGAAGGGCGCCGCCCCCGCATTATGATCGCAAAAATGGGTCAGGACGGGCACGACCGTGGAGCCAAAGTTGTAGCAACCGGCTATGCCGATATAGGATTTGATGTCGACATCGGACCTTTGTTCCAGACTCCCGAAGAAGCCGCACGCCAGGCTGTGGAAAACGACGTTCACGTGCTGGGTGTTTCCAGCCTTGCTGCCGGACATAAAACACTGGTACCCCAGGTAATCGAAGAGCTGAAAAAGCTTGGCCGGGAAGACATCATGGTAATCGTAGGCGGTGTAATTCCGCCTCAGGATTATGACTTCCTATACAAAGCAGGCGCCATGGCTATCTTCGGACCCGGTACTGTAATTCCGGACGCTGCCATCAAGATGCTTGATATTATGATCGAAGCACGCAAATAACGCTTCAGACTTTTGCGACCATTATAGGCTGCAAT
>DJVU01000046.1:0-32800 GCA_002441345.1 Bacteroidales bacterium UBA6248 | reverse complement strand
TTTTGTGCATCTTTGAATAATGAAATCAGCCGGTCGTATGAAAACTGCGTTAGCAATTGTCAGTATGCTAATTCTCAGCGTTTCCGCATTTACTCAGCAGCAAAACCACCTAATAATCAGACAGGGACGTCCGGTCTATGCCATAATTCTGGATAAGGAAGCCGATTCGCTTACCCGTTTTGCTGCCGAAGAACTGCAGGACTACCTGTTTCGGTTAACCGGGGCACAGGTGAGAATTGCCGGTAAGCCCCTTAAACGATTTAAATCGATTTTTATCGGCAGAGAATGGTTTTCGAAAAAAGAGGCATCTGCAAAGCTGGAAGCCCTGAACGGGGATGGTTTCTGTATCTTCAGCGAAAGCGGGCATTTTTTTCTTGGCGGCAAACGGCCTGCAGGCGACCTGTATGCAATATACACGATGCTTCAGGAGTATGCAGGATTCATTTGGTTTGGCAACGGAGAAGTTCATATCCCGCAAAGGCAGGAATTCACCCTGCCCGATATTTCCCTGTTTTCACAACCGGATTTTCAGTTCCGCCATCCGCATTTTCCGGGCAATACCGAACCGGGGAACTACTTTCCGGCACGTACACAGCCCAGAGACGGGTGGGGAATGTTTGTGCACACCTTTCATAAACTAATGCCTCCGGATACCTACTTCGGTAAACATCCGGAATATTACTCCCTGGTAAACGGTAAGCGGATACGTGACGGACAGCTTTGCCTTAGCAATCCTGAGGTGATTCGCATACTGACGGAAAACCTCGGCGCGGAAATGAAGAAAAAGCCGCACTGCACCTACTGGTCGGTATCGCAGAACGACTGCATCAATTACTGTGAATGCAGCCAGTGCCAGGATATGTACGATCGGTATGGAAGTATATCGGGAGCTTACGTGCATATGGCCAATCAGATAGCACGAAACTTTCCGGACAAGCAAATTTCTACCCTGGCGTATCAGTTTACCCGCTCCGCTCCTGCTGCCATAGTCCCCGACAGCAACGTAAACATCATGTTCTGCTCCATAGAATGCAACCGGAGCCAGCCGCTGGCAACGGATCCGCGCAGCCTGGATTTTGTGAAGGACATGAACGCCTGGTCTGCCCTTACGGGGAATATTTTCATGTGGGATTACGTTGTGCAGTTCAGGACGTTTACCTGTCCTTTCCCGAATTTCGGGGTGATTCAGCCCAACATCCGTTTTTTCCGCGAACAGGGTGTGCCGATGATGTTTCAGCAGGGTAGCGGCAACGCATGGTCCGATTTCAGCGAATACAAGCAGTCGCTCATTGCAAGGCTGCTCTGGGATGCCGATCTGGATGAGCCTGCTTTTCGCGAAAAATTCTTTCATGCCTTTTATGGCAAGGCAGCCGATGTAATGCTCAATTATTTTGCCCTGGTTCACCATGAAATGGAAAAGCTGTCCGGCACGCGCGTTCTCGACATCTACGGCTACCCTGCACTTTATTCCGACTGGTTTCTGAAGCCTGAGCTTTTAATTCGTTACCGTGCGATGATGGACAGTGCCGAAGCCCTGGTTCAGGACGACTCCGTTCGGCTGAAACGGGTTGTAAGGCAGCGTTGCAGTGTGGATTTTGCTTTAATCGACATCGCTCTCAACGCTAATAATCCGGGAATTTCGTTTTACCGGATACAGGACGGCAGACGAGTAGTAAATCCAGAGATGATTGATTACCTCGATAGCTTTGTCCGGAACTGTGAAGCAAGCGGAATCCGGACTATTGACGAAAACGCATATTCACCGCAAGCATACAAAGCGCATGTATTGAATGTGGCTGCAATGGCGGTTAAGCCGAACAAGGCATCGGGAAAACAAATTACGGCACTCACGCCTTATTCACCGCTTTACGATGCCGGTGGCACCGGGGCGCTTACCGACGGGCTGTTCGGAGGGCAGCATTTCCGGCTTAACTGGCTGGGGTATCAGGGGCATGACATGGAAGTGCTGATTGATTTCGGGCAGATAGAAACGGTACGGAAGGCAGAAGGCAATTTCTTTCTTGACCTGGTAAGCTGGGTCTTTTTACCCTTGGAAGTGAGGATAGAAGCTTCGGATGACGGGGCAGTCTTCAGAACTTTGCATTCGGAAAAGATTCCTGAGCCGGAAAGAAGTTTCGGGCAAAAACCGGTGCACTTCAGCTTCTCCTTTGCAGAAACCGCGACACGATATCTCAAATTCACCGCCACAGGTCATAAAACATGTCCCGACTGGCATCGCGGCGCCAATCAGCCAGCCTGGTTATTCATCGATGAGCTGGTTATAGAGTAATGGGTTCGTTGCGGATTATTTGTTTCCGTCGTCCTCCTCAAGCAGCATTTTCCTGGCATCCTTCAGCTTGGCTTTCTCGGCTTCGGGAAGCACGGGGTAATCCACTTTCAGCTCTTTCAGCCGGTTGATGATGATGTTGCTGACAGCATAGCGCATAAACCATTTCCGGTCGGCCGGAATCACGAACCAGGGGGCATATCCGGTTGAAGTAGCGGTCAGCATATCGCTGTAGGCATTCATATAATCTTCCCAGTAGGCGCGTTCCTTCACATCGTTGGATGAGAATTTCCAGTTCTTAGAGGGATCTTCTAT
This sequence comes from Bacteroidales bacterium UBA6248, assembly GCA_002441345.1. Classification (GTDB taxonomy): domain Bacteria; phylum Bacteroidota; class Bacteroidia; order Bacteroidales; family Lentimicrobiaceae; genus Lentimicrobium. The sequence continues at coordinate 30,198 of DJVU01000046.1, read as the reverse complement.
GCGTTCCAGAAAGCGTTCTTTCTGTTCTTTTTTCGAAACATTCAGAAAGAACTTCAGGATGATGGTTCCGTTTTCGGTCAGATGTTTTTCGAGATCATTAATCTGCCGGTACCGGTTTTCCCAGAACGATTTATCTACCGCATCCACACTTTTTATTCCCGGAAGATTCTGGGCCATCAGGAATTCGGGATGCACTTTCACAACCAGCACCTCTTCGTAGTAGGAACGGTTAAAAATCCCGAATCTTCCGCGCTCGGGCAGGCATTTGTATGTTCGCCAGATGTAATCGTGGTCAAGTTCGGTAGCCGAAGGGGTTTTGAAGCTGTATACTTCGCAACCCTGGGGGTTGAGTCCCGACATCACATGCTTGATGGTACCATCCTTGCCTGCAGCATCCATCGCCTGAAAAATCAGAAGTACCGCAAAGCGGTTGTGGGCATACAGTTTATCCTGAAGCTCAATAAGTTCATTCACATTCTCCTCGAGTAGTTTAACCCCCTCATCCTTGCCGTTCAGGATTCCCTTGTAGGCCGGATCGAAGTCCGACACTTTAATTTTTTTCCCGGGCTTTGCCAGGATGGACGGATCGTGCAGCAGGTTTTTCTTCTTCATATCAACAGATTTTCCGGATAATGCATTACACCCTCTAAAGATAATAAAATGGAAATAAGCGACCTTACGTTTAATAAAAGAAAACCTAAACCAAACCGCTCTGATAATTTTAAACGAGCCCATAAATTATTATAACCATATAGCACTGATTAACAGTTTATTACCTATATATTTATCTAACTACAATGAATAATATATTATATTCGTAATCATTTTTAATAAATATTTATTTGGCTGTCCTGCAAAAAAGCCGTATCTTGCGAACCGAACAAAACAAAATCTAATATGAATTATCAGTTAAGTGTATTCAATGCAGTATTAAAACCAGGGATAAACGACAAGAACTCGGTAGCCGAATTTCTGCACGAGCACCTCGATCAGTTTGGTGACAGGAAAGAAGACATTATGAAGGCCATTGACTTTTCAGTTAAAGACAGGGCTTCGTTTGGCGGATTTACACTTGTGGCAAAGGACAGCGGCCGCATCATTGGAGCCGTAGTTGTAAATCAAACGGGAATGGAAGGTTACATCCCTGAGAACATACTTGTATACATAGCCACGCACCGCGATTACCGGGGCAAAGGAGTGGGAAAGAGTCTGATGAAAGAGGCCATTAGTCTGGCCCATGGCGATATTGCCCTGCATGTGGAACCCGACAATCCGGCACGGCATTTATACCAAAAGCTTGGATTTGATAATAAATACCTTGAGATGCGACTTAAAAAAGAAACCGTCTGATGGCCTATATTACGCTGGAACAGCAAAAGTTAAAGGAAAACTACGAGTATCTTAACAATCTTTTTAGCAGTGAAGGCATACAATGGGCTGTCGTTTCCAAGCTCTTATGCGGGAACAGGCTTTTCCTGCAGGAAGTAATAAATCTGGGAATCAAACAGCTGTGTGATTCCCGTGTATCCAACCTCAGAGCCATCAAAAAGATGTCTCCCGGCATTGAAACCATTTACATCAAGCCGCCTCCCCTGCGCTCGATCCCGGAGATTGTGCGTTATGCTGACATCAGCTTCAATACCGAGCTAAGCACCATTCAGGCACTATCCACGGAAGCAGAGAAGCAGGGGAAAATTCATCAGGTGATTATAATGGTGGAGATGGGTGAGCTGCGCGAAGGCGTGATGCGCGACGATCTGATCGAATTTTACGAGAAGGTTTTCAGGCTTCCGAACATTAATGTGGTAGGTGTGGGCACAAATCTGAGCTGCCTTTACGGAGTACTGCCAAACCACGACAAGCTGATACAGCTGAGCCTGTATAAGCAGCTGATTGAGGCAAAGTTTAACCGAAAAATCCCCTATGTTTCAGGCGGATCCTCAGTTTCCATTCCCCTGATATTCGAAAAGATGCTGCCAAAAGGCATCAACCATTTCAGGGTGGGAGAAACCCTGTTTCTTGGAACGGATGTTTATCACGACACCGTTATCGAAGGAATGCACAATGACGTACTGCGATTATATGCCGAGATAATTGAACTTATAGAAAAGCCGGTGGTTCCCATGGGTGAAATCGGCACCAACGTTGAGGGCCACAGCTTCAGCTTCGACTCGGAATCGTCGGGCAAAACCGCCTGCCGGGCAATCCTCGACATCGGCTTGCTGGATGTGGAAAGCAATCACCTTACCCCAGCTGACCCTCAGATAAAAGTAGCCGGCAGCAGCAGCGATATGATTGTAATAGACCTGGGAGAAAACGAAAAAAACTACAAAACCGGAGATCTGATAGAATTCAAAATGGATTATATGGGAGCACTTCGGATTATGAATTCAAGGTATATCGGCAAGCAGGTCAGATAATCCGGTAATTATATCACATAATTGGTGATATTTGCATACCATTATGCCTCAGGCATAATGATATCATTGTTTCCCTTACATTCATCCGGTATGCCTTTTTTAGTTTTTGACCTTGAAATGAGCGGCCCGGAACCCGGGTACCACGAGATTATCCAGGTTGGGGCGGTATTGCTGAACGACAACTGGGTTGAGCTTGGCACTTACCTGAGCAACGTTTATCCCGAGAATGAAGAAGCTTTTACTGCTTCCGCAGAAAAGATTCACGGGCTTTCGCTCGAAGAGTTGCAGGAAGCTCCAATGATCTACGAAGTTCTGGAGGATTTTGAACAATGGATCCGCAAACTGCTGAAGCGGCAGAGCGGGGATCTGAGGGATGTGGTTATTTGCGGGCAGAGCGTCATATTTGACGTGAACTTTCTGAAATTTGCCTACAGCGGTGAAAATCTTGACTGGCCATTCAGCAACAAGCTGATCGACCTCCACACTATTGCCTTCTATACCTTCCGGATTCTGGAAGCCAACGGAAAAACGGTTCCACGTTCACTCAGCCTGAAAGCTATTTCGGCCTGGTTCGGGTTCGAACGCGAAGGAGACACCCATAATGCACTGGAAGATTCACGTCTGACCATGCAGTGTCTGCAGAAATTTTTCCAGATGGCTGCCAGATTCAAAGTAAACGATTGATTTAAACCGGAGACGGAGTGAATCGCGAAACAAATTTTAGTTTCCCACTGAGAAAATTTGAATAATTTTGCCGGAAGTATTCCGCAGGAGTATGTTAAGATTCCGGTAAGCACCGGAAGCGAATGCAGGCATGAAAGGATAAAGCGAACGGTACAATGTCGCAGGGGGAAAGTCATATTCATTTAATAGCCAGGACTATTTTCAAAAAGTACGTCTATTTGTTCCCTTCTCCCTATCCCGACATTCCCTTGAATGCCAATATGCTGAGAGAAGCATTGAAAGATGCCGGCCTGGAAGTGGAAGAAGATGAGGTTCCTAATTTCATGGCAGGCACCGAATTAAAGCTGGCCGGAATGGTTCCCCTCAACTGGAATAATTACGGGACAATAGCCATATTGCTGTTTCATAATCAGCCCGGAGAAGATCCCGTGAACGTCAGTCATTCCACAATCAAAAAACTGGTAAAGGCTTTGCCAAATTTCAGCGACGATGCCGATCCGGATCCCGACACGCTCGATTCCGTTATCTACACATGGATCAGCCTGATTGAAGAAGACCCCAAATTCGGGGAAGAAGAAGCCTGGGAATGAACCCCGGCATTAATGCACCCAAAAACCGAGTACGATGAAAAAGATCGCCTGTCTCTTTCTTACCCTGCTGCTGATTTCGGGCGTTACGGCCCAGAACAGAAAATTCTCGCCTCCCGACTACAAGAAAATAAGTAAAGTAATTTCCCGGACCGGATCTCCTTCCGCCTACAGCGAACTCAGCAGACGATTGTCGGCCAACGACACCACCCTCACCGTCAGCGATTACCATCATTTATATTACGGTGCAGCGCTTCAACCCGGATTTAATCCGGACGTCCAACACCCCCTGGCCGACAGCATCACGCGGATAATGAAAAAAGAAGGTCTGAATAAAACCGATTACGCAAACATCATAAAACTGGGAACAAGGCTTCTCAGCGAACAACCGTTTGAGCTCCGGATGCTCGATCCGCTGATTTATGCCTACCGAATGACCGGCAACAACGACATGGCCGCCCGCCTCGAAGTTCGTTTCGGACGAATTATTGAAACGATTTTCAATTCGGGCGACGGACTCACAAAGAAAACAGCATTCCATGTTACAAGCACCAGGCACGAGCCCGATATGCTCCGAGCCCTGGGATTCGGTTACGATGGACAAAAAATGCGTTTCGAAGAGGCCTTTGACTACCTGAAAACCGCGAAAAACGACTTTGGCATAGAGGGCATTTGGTTCAAAGCCGGTTTTATTTACAGACAGAAGTAGCAGAAAACAACCTGCCTTTTCATCACACACTTTTTAAGATCCTCCTTTTCAGGAGATTTTTACGTATGCGTTATTCTGGCGAACAGAATAGCGCCACACCTGTTAAATTTATCGTATACAGGCATGCTTAAAATTGCCGGAAAAAACGTATGTGATGAAAAAGAAAAAGGTAATCGTAGTCGGAGGAGGTTTTGCAGGAATTACATTAGTACAAAAACTGGAAGATAAACTCTTTGATATTCTTTTGATTGATAAAATTAACCACCATCAGTTCCAGCCATTGTTTTATCAGGTAGCCACATCGCAAATTGAACCTTCAAGTATCTCCTTTCCGTTACGCCATGTATTCAGAAATAAGAATAACGTGCAGATTCGATTGGCAGAAGTTACCGGTGTCGATAATTCAAACAAAACCATAAGCACAACGATAGGAACATTCGATTACGATTATCTGGTTCTGGCCATAGGATGTAAAACAAACTTTTTCGGAAATGAGAATCTAAGTAAACAGGTGCTAAGTTTAAAATCAACGTATGATGCCATAAATATCAGAAATCACATTTTATTGAACTTTGAAAATATCTTGTCTGCCAGAGAAGAAGATAAACAAGGCCTTTTTAACATTGTGATTGTCGGAGGCGGTCCGACAGGAGTTGAATTGGCAGGAGCCTTTTCGGAAATTAAGAAAACCATACTTCCCAGAGATTTTCACCGGATAGATTTTTCGAAACTCAATATAATCTTAATAGAAGGCAGTAAAAATACGCTCAACAGCATGAGCGATCCGGCCAGGAGAACATCGAGGGAATATCTTCAGAAAATGGGAGTTGACATCCGGCTTGAGAAAATTGTAAAAGATTATAATGGAGAAGTTCTGGAACTTGTCAATGGCGAAATAATCAAAACAAAATCGGTAATATGGGCCGCCGGAGTAACTGCAAATGAAATAACCGGAATTCCTGTAAATTCCATGACCCCTGACAAACGTATCCGGGTTGACAGAATCAACAGAGTTTCAGGAATGGAGGATGTTTTTGCAATTGGCGATATAGCCTGGATGGAAACCCCGAAATATTCAAGAGCCCATCCGCAACTTGCAAATGTTGCTATTAATCAGGCTAAAAACCTGGCAAGGAATCTAAAGAATATGCAACGAAACAAAAGATTGGTTGAATACGAATACAAAGATATGGGTACGATGGCTACTATCGGAAGAAATAAGGCTATTGTTGATTTCCCTTTTCTTAAGATCAAAGGTTTTTTTGGATGGCTGATATGGATGTTTTTGCATCTTATGCTGATTCTGAGCGTAAAAAACAAACTTTTAATATTTATCAACTGGGCCTGGGCTTATATCACAAAAGACACTTCGCTCCGGCTGATTCTGAAAGATAATAAGAGCAGGTCATAAACATAAGACCTGCAGTGTGGCTAACCGGGAAACACACCACCGGGGTCTGCTGCATATTGTTTCGTCCGAAATCCTTCCCAATAGTACCCTGGTTCTGAAGTAAACCTTCGGATCAATATGACTGTATGGCAAACTGGCACAGGGTTTGAATTAGTATCAGCTCCTAACCAAAAAAACGAAGCGATGAAAACGAAAAAATTAATTGCAGCGCTTTCGCTGATATTGGGAATTACACTGTTTTCAGCGGCACAGGCCCATTCCGGAGTACAAAATGTTCGTATCTCCGCAGTATATTATTATCCCGCCATCGGCGTTTATTATTATGCACCCACGGCTGAGTACATCTACATCAGCCACGGAGTGTGGACAATCGGCAACAGATTACCGGCGTATTATTCCGGCTGGGATCTGCGCAGGCTTGAGCGGGTCAGAATCGATTATCACGGTAAAGATCCGTGGAAGCATCACAAAAAGCATGTGATGGCCTACGGTAAGCCGCATAAAGGTCCGGCAATGGGACATCCCGGGAAGGGGAAACCCAAAGCCGCCGGCCACTGGAAGCACAAACGCAGGTAACCTGCAGATTTTAACACCATAAGAACCGGAAAGAGAAAAGGGAAGGCAGTCGTTTATTTGCCTTCCCTTTTTTTGCAAAATTTCGTCAGAAACACGTCTAATCCATATCGATGTTTGGCTGCACCTTCAGTGTCATGCTGCCCAGCTCAAGTGCCAGCAGGTTCCCGTAGCCCGGCCGGCCGGCCATGTAGCAGCCGTTGTCGAGATCGATGTATGGATTCAATAAATTGTTGATCGTGATATCGATAAAATCGAGGCTTACGGGAACGTGACCGTGGATCAGCCTTCGATTTCCAATTTTGGAAGGGATGATTTTATAATCTTTCGCCCACAGCATGGCGAATGAATCAGCAAAGGGATCCTCAATTTCAAAATTGAGACCGGCATGAACCAGCAGAAAATTATCCGTTTCTATATACATCTCAAGCTGTCGCATCCAGTCGATATACTGCCTGGGGATTGCCGGCAAATCACTGGTACCGAAACTTTCGAGTGTTTCTTTGCCGCCGTGAATCAGCCATTGAGCCTTGCTTCTGTTTGTTTTTTTGAAAAACAGAATCTTTTCACCACGTCTGTCCTCATCCCATGCCTTCAGAAAAAAATCCTCATGATTCCCTTTGAGGGTTTTAACGTCAAGTCCGTTTTGCTGAAGTTCAATCACATAATCGATAACCCCTTTGGAATCGGGACCCCGGTCGACGTAATCGCCCAGAAAGAAAATCTGGTCGCCCGCTGCCGGGACAACCAAATCTTCCACGAGGGCCTTAAGGCTGCGCAGGCAACCGTGAATATCCGGGATAACCCACTTTTTCTGCATGAACTATTTCCTGGCTTTTCCCTGATTGGCCACTTCTTCCATCAGTTTTTTGATGGTTTCCTCATCTCCGAGAAAATAGTCTTTCAGCAGGTTCAGGTCATCGTCAAACTCAAATACGTAAGGAATTCCCGTAGGCAGGTTGAGGCTTACGATGTCTTTGTCGCTGATGTTTTTCAGGTATTTGATTACAGCCCTGAGGCTGTTGCCGTGAGCGGCCACCAGTACCTGACTGTTTTTCTTCAACGCCTCCCTGATATCACCTTCCCAGTAGGGAATCATGCGCTCAACGGTCTCTTTCAGCGATTCGGTAAGCGGAATCAGTTCGGGATCAACGCCGTGGTAGCGGGGATCGAGGCGCGGATTACGCTCATCGTTGTCATCAACCGGCATGGGAGGCACATCGTAGCTCCGGCGCCAGATCAGCACCTGCTCATCGCCGAATTTTGCAGCCATCTCTGCTTTGTTAAGTCCCTGAAGGTTGCCGTAGTGTTTCTCGTTAAGCCTCCAGCTTTTTTCCACCGGAATCCAGAGCTGATCCATCTCTTCCAGAGCGAGGTTCAGGGTCTTGATCGCACGTTTCAGGTAAGAGGTGTATGCCAGATCGAACACAAATCCGTTCTCCCTCAGCACCTTCCCGGCTTCACGGGCTTCATTGATTCCGCGTTCGGACAAATCCACATCGGTCCATCCGGTAAAACGGTTTTCCTTGTTCCAGACACTTTCGCCGTGGCGAAGCAATACCAGTTTCTTCATTTCTCTGCTGTTTATTTATAACTACTTCTTTGTTTCAATGTGGTTCCGGGCAGTTTACTCCCAGTATGCAAAAGTACGAAATAAAGCGCTTATTCCGAGTGCTGCAATGCCGGGCCTGGGACATCCTGCCGATTGTTCCTGCAAGCAAATGAGCACGATAGCGGCATAAGTAAATGCAGGCTATCAGCACTTTCCTGGGTTGCGGGTTGTATGCGTACAGGCAGATTAATACCAGAATAAAAGATCCTTTGCAGGATCCTTCGATGTTTGTTACTTTCGCAGTTTACAGAATTCCCGGAATTAACTTTTACGCAACAAATCAAACAGGTGCATTACACTTCTACACCGGCTCTGATACGCAGTCTCACCCGAAAGAGGCTCACCTGGAACATTCCGGGAAGGCCGGATGAGCTGTTTCTGACCTTCGACGACGGCCCGGTACCGGAAGTTACGCCGGAGGTACTTGACATACTGGAAAACTACAGCGTTAAAGCCACTTTTTTCTGCGTGGGAGATAATGTTCGAAAGCATCCGGATGTTTATGAAGCCATCCGGAAAGCAGGTCATGCCACCGGAAACCACACCTTCCACCACCTGAACGGATGGAAAACCCCGGCTGCAGAATACCTGAGCGACATAGCCCAGTGCAGAAGCATGGTCGAAAGCCGTCTTTTCCGGCCACCTTACGGCCGGATCAGGCCATCGGTTGTTAAGCACCTGCAGTTTGAATACAAAATTGTGATGTGGTCGGTGCTGACAGGCGACTACAACCGTGAGCTGAGTCCGGAGCAAGTCCTGACGAACAGCATAGCATCAACCAGAAGCGGGAGCATCATCGTTTTTCACGACAGCATAAAAGCGTCTCCCAATATGCTGTTTGCCCTGCCCCGATTTCTAGATCATTTTATTAGCAAGGGGTTTAAATTCAGCACAATAGAAGCGGAAAACCGACAGCAAAAGCGATAGCATCCGGATTTAAGAGCAATTTATGCTGGCCGGGATAACCCTTATTCTTCACGTATTTCGAACAGGTAGACGATGCGTTCGTTGTGGTCGTAGATTTCTATGGCAGGAACCGGAGGGTATCCCTGCTCTTCCATATAGCGTCCGATGGCAGGATAAACCTTAACGATACCGGCAAATACCGAGAGGGGTCCGCGAAAAGGGATAGAGGCTGTTACGTAACGTGTTCGCGGCAATGTCATTATCTGATATCCGGGCTTAAGGGCGGCCAGTGCCGTGGTATCGGAAGATTCCACAACGCAGCCGGCCTTGCTTCGAAGGTCTTCCTCTGCTGTTTCGCCGGGCTTATCGTAGTATATTCCAATACCCCGGAACGTTTCAATTCCATCTTCCAGCAGGCTGTAATAAATCCTGTCCATAACCTTTGCCGTGCCTTTGTATGGTCCCTTATGATCTTCATAAACGACTACCAGCGGACCCATTTCGGTTTCTGAAACTTCGGCATTGGAGAAGAATCCGGCCCTTGCCAGTAAAAGTACCAGGATTGCAGGCAAGGCCAGCAGAATTACAATCAGCGTAACCCATAATTTCTTTTTCATACGTAATTGGTTTTTATAATTCAGTCTGAAAGAGTATGTAAATATAATGTATATCCTTATTCATCACCCGGCTGACCGAACAACGGTCCGGGGCTTTCCGGCATTTCCATCTGCAAAAGCCATTTCTTGCGCCACAGTCCGCCCCTGTACCCGGTAAGTTTTCCGCCGGTTCCGATTACACGATGGCATGGTATCACCAGGGGAATCGGATTGGCGCCGTTTGCCAGTCCAACCGCCCGTGCTCCGTTTCTCAGACCCAGCCTGTGCGACAGTTCCCCGTAGGTAATTGCATTCCCGTAAGGTATTCCACGGAGCATCTCCCACACGGCAAGCTGGAATGTTGTGCCGGATGGTTTGATTTTCAGATTGAACTCCTTCAGACTGCCTTTAAAATATGCATCAAGCTGATAAATGGCTTCCTCTGTTTCAGGCGGGATGATTAAACCGGAGGGTTTATCGATGAAATTGATCCGGGTCAGGAAGCCTTCCGATAAAAATATCTCAAGCGTACCAAGCGGACAGGGGTAGTATGCTTTGATTGTATTATCCGGATCAGAAGCCATTGAGCTGCATTGTTACGGTTGGGATCAGCAACAGGAATCCCAGTATCACCAGGATAATCATAAGCGGGGTTACCCATTTCACCCATTTGCTGAAAGGGATGCGTGCAATCCCCAGGGCTCCGATCAGAACGCCGGAGGTAGGGGTTATCATATTGGTAAAACCGTCTCCGAACTGAAAAGCCATAACGGTAGCCTGGCGCGACAGCCCGATAAGATCGGAAAACTGCGACATGATCGGCATGGTGAGAGCAGCCTTGGCTGAACCCGATGGTATGAAAACATTGATGGCCGTTTGCATGACGTACATGGTGCCCACGGTGGCAATCTTCCCCATATCGGCCATGGCGCCGGAGATTTTATGAAGAAGGGTATCGATAATTTCCCCGTTCTGCAGAACGATAATAATTCCGCCGGCCAGTCCTACCACCAGGGCGGCGCTGCTGATATCCTTAACCCCTTCGATAAACAGTCTGGTAATGGTATTCGGGCTGTAATCCATGGCAATGCCAGAAAAAATGCCGAGAGCCATAAACAGCGTAGCAATTTCCATAACGTACCATCCATACCCCATTACTCCCACGATCAGCATCAATATTGTAAAGGCGAGCATGGTAAGCACGAGAAAGCGTGCCGATTTGCGCAGCGAAACGTACCCGGAAAGGGCAAAACCCGAAGCCAGGACCGGAAAAACAGGCCAGGTAACGGATGCGTTGCCGATGGTAAGCCGTGTAAAAGGCATCGCAAACGCGGCATAAACAAACACTGCTGTGATAAAAACCCATGTAAACCAGGCAGGGCGCGACGAAACGGCATTGTCTGCAATTACGGTTTCATCCTGCCTTGATCTCCAGTATTCATCCTCTTCGTATACCGGCGAGCGCCGCGGATTTTTCCGTATCCGCCGCATATACCAGATGATATAGCCAATGCCGAAGATATTAATGACGATCCAGCAGAAAAAGCGGTATTCTATTCCTGAAAACAGCGGCAGGTGCGACAAACCCTGTGCGATACCTATGGTAAACGGATTGAGCAGCGCTCCGGCGAATCCGAGGGCTGCGGCCACGTAACACATATAAACGCCGGTTATGGAATCGTACCCCATTTTGATGGCAAGGGGAACAAAAATGATTACAAAGGCTATGGACTCTTCGCTCATCCCAAAGGTGGCTCCGAATATGCTGAACAGCAGAACAACCAGAGAAACAATGAGATTGTCCATTCCCAGACGCCGGATAAACCGGTGGCGCTCGAGCTTGCGGGCTCGTTTCAGGAAGGACAGAATTCCAACATCAATGGCTTTGCTGTGGTTCATAATCCAGAATGCTCCGCCTATCATCAGGATAAAAACGATGATATCGGCCTTATCCACAAATCCGTCGAAGAAGGCAGAGAATACCTGCCACGACTGCGGGTTGTTTCCGGTATAGCTGAACGAGTCGGATGCTATAACCTCCCTTGGCGTGCCATTTACTTCAATTGTAGTGCGTTCGTAGCGACCACCCGGAATTACCCAGGTAAGGAAAGCGGAAAAGAGAATAAGATAAAAGATGATTACGAATGTATGCGGAAACTGCCGGGCTTTGCTCATAACACTTGCTTTGAAGGCAAAAATAAGCAATTAAGACGGAATGCCTGCAGCAGGCACACGAATGCCCAGTGTAAGTAAAGCCTTTAATTTACCGCCCTTGCGGGGATGTTATTCCCCGGAGGCTTTTTTGAATTTTACTATAATCTGAACCACTTCCGGACGATGGCCGGTGCGTACCGGCGGGCCCCAGCTTCCATAGCCGGAAGAAACATAGAAGTGGGTATTATCAATCTTTTTATAACCTCTGCTTACTTCGTAAATGGCCTTTGTAACGTAATTGAGCGGCCAGAGCTGTCCGTGATGCGTATGTCCAGAAAGTTGCAGATCGGCACCTGCTTTAGCAGCCACTTGAAGATTCCACGGCTGATGATCGAGCAGGATTACCGGACGGCTCTTATCCGAATTCGCCAGCAGTTCATCAACTCCCTTACGGGATTTTCCGCTGAAGCGGCCCTTGTCGCGGTCTTCACGCCCGGCAATATAAAAGGCTCCTTCCACATCCACCACGCTGTCGCGGAGTATTTTAACTCCATGATCTTCAAGGTATGCAACCGCCTTTTCGGCTCCGCCAATGTACTCATGATTTCCTGTAATACCGTAAACACCCAGCGGAGCGTTGAGCTGCGCCAGGGCATCGCCCAGATTCTCACGTATTACCGGAGCCAGATCCTCGTCCACAACATCACCTGCAAACAGGATAATATCCGGATTCATACTGTTGATGATCTGCACGAGCCTGCCTGTCCTTCTGGGACCTACCAGTGTACCCATATGCACGTCGGAAGCCATGGCGATTTTCAATTCGCTGAAGCGACCTGCAGGTTTGTCAATCTCAATCTCCAGGGTTTTTGTAGCCGGGAAACGGGCATTAATATGTCCGGCAGCAACAATCAGTATCAAAGCAGCCGATACCCATACGAACAATTTGAAGCGGAATTCCGGAGCATACACCCATCCCGGAAGGAAACCGGCAAGGGCATCTGCTCCCCTGAACACATCGATCAGTAAAACCGCCAGAAAGCCGTACAGCATTATACCAAGCCAAAGGGCACCAGTCCAGGTAACAACATCGCTGAAGCCGGAAAGCCATACTTTTTCCAGAAAGCGACCGGCTATGTAAGAAAGTGCGAGAATCCAGAACCCCCACTTAAACCACACGCGAAACGCATGACCAGCCGGAATGGCCTGAAGGCCACGGATAAAAATATAGGAGTTAACGGCAGCATAAACGATAAAAACAATGCTGAAAAAGAGGAGAAACTGGTATGACTTCATGAAACAAAGGCTATAAGTGCCAAAATTAACAGATTGAGGTCAATTTGGTTTTCAAATTTTTTGAAAAGTCTTTGTATCTCATTTATTAATAGAGGATTCTGGAGATGGAGAAAATCGAAAACCTTCACATGCAGAACTTATTTCCTTCCGTGGAAGGTTATTTAAATTCCCTCAGCGACTCCTGCACTCCCTTGTGTATTTCGTACCAGAATTCGAGGGAGGCCTCGCGGGGATCGGATTCAAAGGCATGTAACCATTTGATGAATTCCGGGCTGTTGAGTCCATCTTCTTTTTTACGGTTTAGAAAGCTCTGTATGAAGCGGGTATTGGCCTCCGACTCCCACAGGACGGAGCTGTTGCGGCCGTTGATTCGGCTGGCGGTATGCTTTATTGCTTCCTTAAATGCCTCACCCTGTCCGAAAAGCGACTCCACGATTTCCGGGATCATTTCTTCAGCCCAGAGACGATGGAAACGGCATATGCCCATATTATCGATCATCAGTTCGGCAATCATACGCGATGCATTTACTCTTCCAAGCTCGCGGGGAGGGACAAATTCATCGCCGTAGTACATATAGTATTTACCCATGATGGCCATGGGCGAAAGGGCGCCGGGTGTCCAGTACTGGTTTGGAACCATCCATCCATTGCGGGCATAGGCGGAATACACGAAATAGTTAAGCAGGTTTTCACCTTTTTCGCGCGAAAGCCGGCGGGCATACTTGCGTGCACCTTCCGAAAGATCGATACTGCCCCGGATGATGCTGTCGAGAATTGCACAACCAAGACCGGCATTGTGCATGGAATCGTTAACCACATCAAAATTATCCGGAGAGAAGCGGGGCATTCCTGCAACACCCAGCTCATCCGGGCTTAACAATCCTCTGTCGAGGCAGTCCATAAGCCAGGAAACAACGCCTCCGGCCGATATGGCATCAAAGCCATACGCATCGGCATGATGGTTTAATTTTTCGGCAGCGCGCTGGTCGAATATCCCGCTGAGCGGACCCATGGTCTGGTACGGCTCATAGTCCTTCTTGTATTCGTCGCGCATTTTCTTGCAAACGGCTGCACAGGGTTCGCCGCAGGTAAACTGCTGTTTGGTTTTTATGGTTTCTTCGTTGAACTGCTTCAGGTAATGCGAGGCGATAAAATTACCGTGAATCTCTCTGCGTTTCGCGGAAGGCCATTCCACAGACCGGTAGTTAAATGCCAGCAGTCGTGAATCCATAGTGGCAAAGTTTACGCCAAATGTTCCGCCGGTATCCAGATTCGGGTCGAACCGGTATTTTTTGGTTGTCTCCATATCCTTGGCGGCAAGCTTCATGGCATACCGTTCCTGGAACCACTCATCGGCTACTTTTCGGTCGCGGAAGTCCTCGTCGATATGTGTTCCGCCGTAAATCACGGCAGCAATACCGTGCTCACGTAAAAGAGCGGAGCCAAAGCCTCCCCTGCCCGCCCAGGTGTCGACCCGGGAAAGTGCACCGCGCCGCACCGGAACAGAGACGATTCCACCGAAATCGGTATACATGGAAGCTGGTCCGGTCGCCAGGATCCGGGGCTCGTTTTCAAAGCGTGAGCGATACTTTTCAAAGACATAATCCATGAGGGAATATACACCTGTCCGGCCCTGGGCCCAGACAGTGCTGACATCAACCGGAGCCACCTCCACCTGAATCTCCTCCCCGTGTTCCCTGTTAAGGTACAGCACCGACGGTACCGGTGCTTTCCCTACAAGGCTCAGCATATTAATACCGAGATTGCCGAAAATCAGTCCGGCTCCGCCCATCGACGAGATGTAAAATCCACCCCAGCAGGGAGAGAATCCGGTAAAGATCAGCCGGTTAGACCCCGGGAATATAGATCCGGAGAGCAGGCCGTTGCCGATGTTCAGACTTTTATACCGGCCCGACAGATGCAAGCCCAGGTCTACCGGACCGAAGAAATCTCCGACCTTGTATTTGCGTGTACGGTAGAAACCGTCGCTTGTGTTAACGAATAACACTTTCTGGTTTGTATCCATAATTGCTCCCCCGGAGATTTTATTTAATGAACTTCAGTCTATAAAATAGTCCTGCATATGACAGGAAAAAAGTCTGCGGTCTATTTTGTTTCCAGAAACTTCATCAGCTTTTCTTTGGTACTGCTGAAGGAGAACTCCTCGGCAACGAGATAATAATTATCCTTATCGGTTGTAAACTCCCAGGCAAACATTGCTATATCGAGGCGTGCATCGTCGAACGAGAAGAGTTTCACGATCTCTTTTATCTGCATGGTTGTAAAGCACTGTTTGCTGCGTAGAATCTGTCGTGTAAGAGTTACTCTGGTATTGTTAAAGCTTTCCTTCTTAATGGATGTGAGAATCTGGGTGAATTCCTCAGGAGAAACGTAGCACGGCGGGCCCAGTGGCTGGGGTACCGGCACCGGTTGCCGGATCAGTTCGTTGTAGGCATTTCTGTTCGGGACGTGAGAAAACAGCTGAGCACCCAGCGGCAGATTATCCACATCATAGATGGAAGGAATGGCTTGTCTGAAAAAGTTGAGGCGGTTATTTTCCGATTGCAGCAGTGAAGCAAGTTTCATCGCCTGTTCAACGGCAATGCAGTTATTTTCAACAATCTGACGAAGCAGGATCACGCGGTGTGCTTCGGCGGGATTATCCCTGACCTGAACGGCAAGCCTTACAAATTCGTCGCTGTTCATGGGGAAGCGACAGTTTGAAACGCCCCGGTACTGGTTCCAGTCGGGATACTGAAAGGCTGGCCAGTTGAGGCTCAAAGGCGGCTCATAGGGAGGGATGTAATCCACGGGGCGGCTCTCCTGCGACACGATATAGTCGTGCAGCATGAAAACGGTGGAGAAGTAGGCAAACTCATCGTATACGAAATAGAAATTTTCCTTATCAACGGTATTAGGCCATGCGGCCTGTGCAAAACGGAGCCGGCTGTAATCGTCGATAAATTGAGAGGCTATAGCTTTGACCTGCTGAGCCGAAAAACAGTTATTGCCGGCAACGGTTAATGCGGCCTTAAGCTTAAGTTCCTCAGTGGGTTGCATTGCTACCGATCGTTGTTTTTGCCTGAATACCGGCTCCGGCATAGGAATTTCACACCGGTAAGGCCGCTGCGCAGACAGCTGAGTCACGGAAATAATTAAAATAAGAAGGGAAGTAATTGCTTTCATGTGTTCATTAATTAATTGATTATGAATTCAAAAACAAACCGGCTTCCGTGCCGTAAAGCCATTGGGCCGATTGCGGGTTGCCGTTGATTTTCTGATGCCAATATCGGAACACTTCGTTAAAAATCCTACACAAAATTACATGCATTCCGCAGGCAGCCTGCAGGATGGTGGGATGACAATTTTCATGCCATCCGGGAAAAACGTATAAAATGTTTCTGCATATCGGAATATCAGAAACAGGGCATGCCGAACAATGAATGCTCACGGATGAGCGGAGGATGAGGTGAAGGCACATATTTCGCGAATCAGCCGGGCGGGCGTATCATCCATTCGTAGGTGATGTAGTGATCGCCGTTCATCCCTGCTTTCCGGTATACTTCGCGGGCTTTCAGGTTGGTTTTATCCACATAAAGCCGGATGCCTGCCACATCGGTACGATCTGTCGCTTTCTGCTTAACCGCTGCATACATAGCTCCGAAGACTCCGGCCCTGCGCATTTCGGGCAGCACATAAACGGATTGCAGCCACCACACCCATGAACCCCTCCAGTCGCTCCATTCGGGCGTTACCATAAGGCATCCTGCCGGGGTCTCCCTATCTTCCGCAATAAGGTAAAAGCCTCTTGAAGGATCGTCAAACACCATAGTAACGCCCCGCAGCAGGGTATCGTGATTGAGCGTGATATTTTCGGTTTCAAGAGCCATTTTCATCTGGCAAGCGGCTATAAAGAGAATATCTTCACGGCCGGCTTCTCTTACGTTGGCAATGGTACATTGTTCCATATAAAAGCGGAGTATCGGGATAAAAAGCCCGGCAAAATGCGGCTAAGGGGAGAAAGGAAGCATAAGGAAAACAATGGCATCCGTTCAATCATTTCTGAAGTGTTATTACCGGGGCGTAATTTGTTTAATTTTGCACGGGTCCGGACGGGGGCCCAAAGCCGGAACCTCACCGCAAATATAAGCATAACACAAATCTGAACCGAATGAGTGAGCCGATCAAGCACGAATGCGGGATAGCCATGGTAAGGCTGTTAAAGCCGCTTGAATATTATCTTAACCGTTACGGCACATCTACCTGGGGGCTTAACAAGCTGCACCTGCTGATGGAAAAGCAGCACAACCGCGGTCAGGACGGAGCCGGCATCGCATGCATACGGCTCGATCCCAAACCCGGCAGTAAATACATCAACCGCCACCGTTCCAATTCAAACACCCCGATTGCCGACGTTTTCCGTGCTGCTTACGAAGAAATTAATCTTGCTGCCGATGCTCGTCCCGAAAGGCTTAAAGATGTGCAATGGCTCAAATACAATACTGGTTTTGCAGCAGAGCTGTACCTTGGACACCTTAGATACGGCACCTTTGGAAAGAACAACATACAGAACCTGCATCCTGTTATCAGGGCCAATAACTGGATGACGCGCAACCTTGTGCTTGCAGGCAATTTTAATATGACCAACGTGGATGAACTGTTCGATAAGCTGCTCGACCTTGGACAGTATCCTGTTGAGACTTCCGACACCATCACCATTCTTGAAAAAATAGGACATTTTCTTGATGAAGAAAACGAGCGCTTGTATGCCAAATACAAAGCGGAAGGTTATTCGAAGAAAGACATTACATCAAAAATTGCAAAAGAACTTGACGTTTCCGAAATCCTGAGGCGATCATCGGGCAGCTGGGACGGAGGTTATGCCATTGCAGGTTTGCTGGGGCACGGAGACGCTTTTGTGATGCGCGACCCCTCGGGTATACGACCGGCATTTTACTACATTGACGATGAAATTGTTGTAGCGGCCTCCGAGCGTCCGGTAATACAAACGGCGCTCAATCTTCCGCACCATCGCGTGAAAGAACTGCAACCCGGTGAAGCTCTGATTGTTGAAGGTGACGGAACGATAAGCGTTACTCCCATCCTTGAACCCCTCGAGAAAAAAGCATGCTCCTTCGAGCGCATTTATTTCAGCCGCGGTACCGACACCGACATCTACCAGGAACGCAAACGTCTGGGGAGTGTGTTAACCCCGGCCATACTGAGATCCGTTAATCACGACCTGAAGAACACCGTATTTTCCTATATCCCGAATACCGCAGCCGATGCCTTTTACGGCATGGTTGAAAAACTGGATCTGTTTTGCAACAGCATCAAAAAAGATCTTATCCTGAAGGAAGGCACTGAGATAACCCCCGCACGGCTTGATGAGATCCTTTCTTTGAAAGCCAGGGTTGAGAAAGTGGCCGTTAAAGACATCAAACTGCGCACCTTTATCACCCAGGACAATGCCCGCGACGACCTTGTCGCCCACGTGTACGATGTTACCTACGGAATCGTTAATCCCGGCACCGACACCCTTGTTGTAATCGACGACTCTATTGTCAGGGGAACAACGCTTAAAAAAAGCATCATCCGCATTCTTGACCGGCTAGGACCAAAAAAGATTGTAATTGCATCCTCTGCACCACAGATCCGGTATCCGGACTGCTACGGCATCGATATGACAAAACTGGGGGACTTTATCGCTTTTAACGCTGCCATTGAGCTTCTGAAGGAAAACAAGATAAGCGGAATCATCAACGAAGTCTACCTGAAATGCAAGGAGCAGGAACATCTGCCAAAAGAACAGGTCGTTAATTTTGTGAAAGAGATATACCGCCCGTTCAGCGCTCAGCAGATTTCCGATAAAATTTCGCAGCTTGTTACCCCTCCCAATTGCAGGGCAGAAGTACAGGTAGTCTTCCAGACTATTGAAGACCTGCACGAAGCCATTCCGAACCATACGGGCGACTGGTATTTTACCGGCAACTACCCAACGCCCGGTGGCAACAAGGTAGTAAACCGTTCGTTTATCAACTACATCGAGGGCCGGAACGAGCGGGCGTACTGAGAAATGAAATCCTGCTTATCCGGAACGCGGAGACCTCCATATTTTTTTTATGGCTGTTGCGATTTGTCATTAATTCGTGTAGGTTTGATCCCCTAATCTGAGCATGGATAATGCTCTGACCCAAATCTGCCTGCAATGACGCGAAACAAGTATTTCATCCCCCTGGTTCTGCTTACCTCCCTCTTTTTTCTGTGGGGCTTTGCGCACAGTATCCTCGATGTGCTGAACAAGCATTTTCAGGAAGTGCTGGATATTACCAAGGCAAATTCCGCACTGATACAGGCCGTTGTATATGGCGGTTACTTTCTGATGGCACTGCCTGCCGGATTTTTTATCAAGCGCTTCGGATACCGCAAGGGCGTTGTTTTCGGATTGCTGCTCTACGGCATTGGAGCACTGCTGTTTATACCAGCTGAAAAAATAATGTCGTTCCCGTTTTTTCTCTTTTCCCTGTTTGTGATAGGCTGCGGGCTCACTTTCCTGGAAACAGCCGCTAACCCTTATGTTACAGAACTTGGCGATAAAGAAGGCGCGGCACGGCGGCTTAACCTCGCACAATCGTTCAACGGTCTGGGATGGATTTTCGGGCCGCTTGTCGGAGGACTTCTTATTTTTCAGGCCGACGGTTCGCATGGGAGTGCTGCATTTCCATATACCCTTATCGGGATAGCAGTATTGATGGTTGCCATGGTTTTTATGAAGGTCAGACTTCCCGAAATCCGCGCCGAAGTACAAGCCGGAAGTAATAAAAGTCCCGCTTCTATGTGGATGAACCGTATTTTCGTTTTCGGAGTCATAGCCCAGTTCTTTTATGTGGGTGCACAAACGGGCATCAACAGCTTCTTCATCAATTACGTCACCGAAATCAATCCCGGCATCCGACCGCGCACGGCATCCCTCATCCTGTCGTTCGGGGGAATGGGCTTGTTTATGAGCGGCCGGTTTCTCGGAAGCTGGCTGATGGGATACATTAATCCTGCCCGCCTGCTCGGGATTGCTGCTGCAGGAGCCGCACTATGCATGACGGTAGTAATTGCAGCCATTCCGACCGTTTCGATGATTGCCCTTTTTATGACATATCTGTTCGAATCCATTATGTTCCCGACCATCTTCGCGCTGTCGATAAGCGGGTTGGGCGTTCACACCAAACAGGGATCGTCGCTGCTGATTATGGCTATTGTAGGAGGAGCCGTTGCCCCCTACCTTATGGGTCTCCTGGGAGAAACCAATATGGCTGCCGGATTTGTAATCCCGCTTGTATGTTTCCTGGTTGTTCTCGCATTCAGCCGTTTTGTAAGGAAGTCGCCCGTATAAGACGAGCCTGTTTCACCCCTGTATACTTTCTGAATCCATTACAACCAGTTTCATGCAATTCGTGCAGTTTCCTGCTATGTCCATCCGGAGACTACGGTACTCTCAATCGGTATGGAATACCTCTTCCATGGTATGCCACCACTCCCCTGCTTTGAGTCCGAGCGATTCCTGGCAGGGGTCGGTCTCCTTCCACCAGCGGAGGGTTTCGGGATCGGCGGCCATCTTTTGCATATCGGCTTCAAAATCAACTCCAATGTACTCGAAATATGCAAAAAGCATGGAATTATCAAGAAGGTAAATAGAATAGTTCCGGATGTTGCACTCCCTGATCGTATCAAGCACTCCCGGCCACGGATTCCGGTGAAGCTGAAGATAGTAGTCAAGCTTTTCCGGCTTAACGCGGATTACCTGTGCAAAACGGCGCATATGCTTTACTGTTGAATTGTAAAATCGATACAAAGATCAAAAGTATGGATTAGCATCAAAAATGACAATGAAAAATACCCGTAAATCACGATAAGCTTCCATCCACGCAAGGGAAAACATTCTGAAATGAAATTAGCGCCGAGGATAAATTGTATAAATTTGCCGGAGGGTAATTCCACCCGGGGTAAAAGCCGGGAAATGAATGCATAAACGGCTCAATCAGAATTTGCCGATGGATAGAAAGAAAGTTTTTGTTTCGGGATGTTACGACATGCTGCATTCGGGTCATGTTGCCTTTTTTGAGGAGGCGGCAGCGCATGGTGATCTTTACGTGGGACTTGGTTCCGACAAGACCGTTTACGATCTCAAAGGGCGGAAGACGGTAAATTCGGAGCGGGAGCGGCTGTATATGGTTCAGGCGCTGAAATCGGTGAAAGAGGCCTGGATTAATTCAGGCTCGGGTTTGCTTGACTTCAGGGAGGATATGGAGCGTCTGAAGCCCGACATTCTGTTTGTAAACGAAGACGGTCATACACCCGAAAAAGCCAGGCTTTGCCGGGAGCTTGGCGTGGAGTATCGTATCAGCAGGCGAATACCACACGGCAATCTGCCTGCCCGGAGTACCACCGCGCTGCGCAACGAATGCCGGATCCCCTACCGGATCGACCTTGCCGGCGGTTGGCTCGACCAGCCCTATGTTTCGGAACACTATCCGGGAGCCGTGATCACTATTTCGATAGAACCCGATTACGACTTCAACGATCGCAGCGGCATGTCGACAAGCACCCGCCGCAAGGCCATAGAGCTATGGCAGACCGACATCCCGGAAGGCGATCGCGAGAAGCTGGCAAAGATTCTGTTTGCATACGAAAATCCGCCCGGATCCGCATACATCAGCGGATCGCAGGATTCGCTCGGAATAGTGATGCCCGGACTCAACTACCTGTGGTACGACCGGGGAAGCTACTGGCCTTCGCGCATCGAAGCGCACAACGACAACGAAATCCTGAACTGGCTGGAGGGCAGAATATCGCTTCTGGCACTGCATCCGAGGCAGAGCGGTTATCATGCAACCCAAAATACCAATATTTCGGCTCCGAAGGCAAAAGCATTATCGGAGGCCGCTGACCAGCTGCGCGATGCAGTGACGGGTATGGATGCCAGAGCGTTCGGAAAAGCAATGACGGCATCGTTTAAAGCTCAGATTGCCATGTTTCCCAACATGGTGAACGAAGTTGTGGAAGAAGCCATTGCTTCCATCCCTGCAAATGTCCTTGGATACAAACTTTGCGGAGCCGGTGGTGGCGGATATCTGGTCCTGTTCTCGGAAGAGCCCGTTGAAAATACACTGAAAATCAGAATCAGACGATAGTCCGGATGAGAACACCGGGGTCATCGGACGACAGCAAATTTGTTTTTCGCGACAAGCAAATCTGCAGCAAGGCATGAATGAACCGGAATAAGGGCAAGATGATCGCCCGGTTTCAGATTTTTGGCCCAGGGGCTGTTTGTTTGCAGAATACCATGCTCCTGAGAAAGCGCGGTAAGATAATCGTCTCCCTGCACATCCTCCCATTTCCCGTTGGCGAAGGGAACCGCAAGGCCATAAACGGTTTCTCCGCCATGAATCTGCAGCGACTCTTTCGACAGATGGACGGCACCTCCCAGTATCAGGGCCTCGTTACGATCCGGATAAACCGATATAACAGGGCATATAACCGCTGCTGCAATCTGATGAAAAGTACAGCTTCCAAGCATCCATTGCATCAGATCGTAATAGACAAAATTTCCAGGCCGTATTTCATCCACACCCTGAAACTCAGAAGCAATGCTGCAGGAAGGGGTATCTCCGGCAGAGGCGATAATTTCAGGAAAGGCATCGAGACAGCCGGCTTTCATTAGAGCAAGAGCCTGCGTACTCTTCCGGTGAATCGCGAGTACCTGTTCCGGATCTCCGGCACGGTAGGTATGTCCGGCATGGGTCAGAAATCCTTTAAAACGGAGCCGGCTTCCTTTTGCGGCACCAAGAATCGCATTAATCGATGCATCGTCACCCGGAAGAATGCCGGCACGGTGATATCCGGTATCTGCTTTTATGAAAAAACCTGCTTTGCTGCGCAGGGCGGCTGCGACAGCGGCAGCTTGTTCGGGATTGTCGAAGAGCAGATTAATCGTAATCTTTTCTGCCAGGGCAGCCACGGCTTCCGATTCGTGCAGATTATGCGGGAAGGCGATGGTAATATCGTTCCATCCGGCACCGGCAAAGCGTTGTGCCATCTCCGCCGAAGAAACGGTGATTGCCGTGACCCCTTCGCTGCGGAACCACTCCCCTGCCTCAACGGATTGATGGGTTTTGAAATGCGGACGGAAAAGCAATCCGTTAGCTTTGGCCTTTTCTGCCATCCGCCGGATGTTATTCCTGGCTTTCAGCTCATCAGCCACGAAGGTTGGCGTGGAATAGTTCATAAATGGAATTTTACCAAGCATCCTGCAAAGGAAGGACTATGAGGTGCGAAATTATAAAATTAGATGAAATTGCTTTCCGGAAAGGGATTTCAGGTGCTACTTCTCTTTCTTCTGCTTCTCATTCCACAACCATTCCGCATCCAGTTTCAGCATTTCTTCATACGGGATGCCACGGCTGGCTGCCTTCTCCTGAATGAACTTCCGGTAATCCGGGCTTGAGTCCATGCTTTTTATGATTTCAGCAATGGCTGCTTCTTTCTCCCTGAGGGCTTCGGATGATTGCAGGTTTCCGTTGCCTGAGAGCAGCTCGTAAACATTATCGATAAAGCCAAAGGTATACCGGAACAGATTTGCTTCGGTCGCCATGATAATTATAACATCGGCTTTCCCCAGTTCGGCACTCAGGTTAAGATCCTGTACCCGTTTCGGACCCGGCCAGCGGGGATTATGAACCTGCTGGTTATAATACCAGAAATTATCATCTCCGAAGATGCGGCTTGAGAGACCGGTGCCATACAAATTCCAGTGATAGCTGTCGGCAACAACGATGGCGTCCGGCTTCACCTTACCCTCCTCGGAACTGAAGCGGAATTTCGGGTAGGCCATGGGGTAATGCGGTATTCTGAACAGGAGGTTCATCCCTTCGGCGATATCGTAATCCGGATTCCGGAGGGTATCGGGAAGGTCAAACCCATCCCACCAGAAATCGACCATATCAATGTTTCTTTCCTGCTCCAGGCGGTTGATGATTGAATCGAGTGCAAGCCCGACGCCGTATGCGCTCCAGTGGATGCCGCACTGCGGATACAACGGGTAGGTTACGGTATCTTTCATCGCAACAAACCAGCTGTTAAAATCGAGCAGGGGCAGGTCAAGTTTCTCAAATTCCGTTTTAATCACCCGGTAGTTTGTATTTTCCCCCTCGGTTTGTTCGTAATATTTCGAAGGAATATGCTCAGGGAAGAAAGACGCCTTTCCGGGAGCAAGAACAAACAGGAGCGTTTTGCCGGCGGCCTGCAGTTTATCATTTACGAAAGCTGACTTGCGGGCCATTTCCCGAATGGTTTCTTCGCCGGCGAAGTCCCAGCCACGAAAAGCCTTGATGTAGTTGATTTCGAAAAGGTATCCCTGTTTGCCGATCACCACACCAGCAGCCTGAGCCGTATCGAAAAACGAATAGGCAATCTGGTTGTTGATGCGCACGAGCAGAGGCCTGAATCCTATTGTGTGTTCGAAATAGTTGTTGTAGGCATCCTGAAACGTTCCGTCAAGAACCGATTCCCAGCTGGCAGAGGGTTTTGCAGGTACTTCAAAAGCGCCTTTGAGCGGTTTCACCGTAAAAACCGGAACGGTCCGCTGAAGCAGCGGGAGCCCGGTCATTATCATCAGCAGGCCGAAAAGAATATGTTTCAGCTTCACCATTTCAGAACCTGAAGTATATAAAGGGATTAAAACCGGATGAGGTAATGGCAGCAAGGCTGATGACAAAAAGAATTATGGATGCAAACGCCATCACCAGCATGGTTTTGAATGATTTCTTTTTGGAAAAGAGCTTAACCTGCCACTGTTCGATACTTCCGAATGCTCCCCAGAAACCGAAGAAAGCACCTGTGGCCAGGATCATCCATACTTTACGGCTGACGAAGAACATGGTTCCGGCATCGAAGCTGAACATCTTTCCGGTAAAGGCAACCGCATATCCCAGGCTGTCGGCCCGGAAGAGCACCCATCCAACGAGTGTAATAATAAAAGTGAGAAGGATGGATGGATATTTCCCGATGAATTTGTAGAATTTGAGCAGAAACAGCCGGTCGAAGATCAGGAAAAGCCCGTGAAATGCGCCCCAGACCACAAAATTCCAGGCAGCGCCATGCCAGAAACCCGAGATCAGAAAAACAAGCCAAAGGTTAAAATAGAGGCGGTAGATTGATACTCTGTTGCCTCCGAGCGGGATGTACAGATAATCGCGCATCCAGCGGCCGAGTGTCATATGCCAGCGTCTCCAGAATTCGGTAATATTCTGGGAGATATAGGGATTATTGAAATTCTCGGGGAAGTCGAAACCGATCATACGCCCCAGCCCTATGGCCATATCGGAATACCCGGCAAAATCGTAATAAATCTGAAAAGCATACGCGATCACACCCATCCAGGCGGTTGCCGTGCTCATTCCGGCGGGATCCATGGCAAAAACAGAATCGGCATATTCGCCCAGCACATTGGCAATAAGAACCTTCTTTCCAAGTCCGAGAGCAAAGCGGAAGAAACCCGTAATCCGGTTATCGACGTTGTCGTTGGCGCGACGGTCGACCAGCTGATCGGCAATTTCGTTGAAGCGAACGATAGGACCCGCGATAAGCTGGGGAAACATCAGAATATACAGGGCAAAATCGCTGATCCGCTTCAGAGGGACGTGCACTTTCCGATACACGTCCACCGCATAGGTCATCTTCTGAAAGCTGAAGAAAGAAATGCCGATTGGCAGGGCTATACGGGTCCATTCCACCGCCTTTCCACCCATACTTTCGATCAGCAGGTTGACGTTGTCAACGAAAAAATTGGCGTATTTAAAATACAGTAAAAGCCCGATATTCAATGCAATGGAGAATGCAACCCACAACTTTTTTGTCCTGCCTTTCGATGTGTGCATCACCTTAACCGCATAAAAATCGGCTATTATGGATGCTACAACAATAAAGATAAAGGCAGGAGCTCCCCAGGCGTAGAAGAATACACTTGCCGCAAGGGCAACGAAATTCTTGTACTTTACATCTGCAAAGTAATAGAACAGAAGAAAAACCGGGAGGAAATAAAGTAGGAACAGGCTACTGCTGAAGACCATCGTTCATGTTTTAATGAATGTCAACACTGGACTTTCCGGACGCAAATGTAAGGAAGTTGCATCAACATGAATAAGGTATTGACAGTTTAAATAGCATCGGCAGAAAAAATACATGTTCGCTAACGATCCGATGTATCGTAAAGCCAGAGTGCATCTTTGAGGAGTGCATCCCCGAAAGGAATTCCAGACTCACGGGCTTTCTTTTCAATTCCGGCTTTTGCCATCTCATTCTCCAGAATGAACTGCTTATTTTGGTTGACTTCCGGCCAGCGGTTGAATTTCAGCAATCCGACTTTACGGTTCGGCGACACTCGTATTTCCTGAAAATCGCGGCGTATCATCCCTGCCAGAGGATCGCTGTCACCGGTATTCTTAAATCTGTCGTAATCAAGAATCATTACATATTCTGTTACCATAACCGGATAAAAAGAAGATTTATTACTCACCATTGAAACGATTGTTGAATTTCTGGCTCCCAAAAACAGAAACGGACGTTCCGAGGATTTCCAGTTCACGGCAAAAACTTCGTTTACTGAAGGGCTGTTCAGGTCAACCAGCCTCTTTTCAGTTCCCAGATAGTTCTCGAAATGATACATCACCCAGTTATCGGAATAATTCATCGTATAAACCAGTGTATTATCGGGGATATGATCTTCCATGGCAACTATTTCCCGTATCATTTCATCCAGGTGATGGTGTTCACGGATCTGGTGATAGCGCAGCCCGGCACTCATCAGGTTGATCAGCACAACCAAACCCACGGTAAGCATCACACGGGTATCCTGAATCACGATCCAGACAATCAGCAGGAGAACCGCGGGAATCGCCATACGAACCGGCAGACTCATGTGGTTAGGTACGATAAAGAATGCAGCAAAAAGCAAAACCGACGCAAACAGCCAGAAATCAAACCGGCCTTTTACAAAACCTTCAGGCATCTCGGGATTTTCGGGTTTTTTCTTTCTGGTAATCAAAATCAGAATGACAGCAACTAACAGTGAAATCATTATAACCCTTGAAAAATGATTCCCGGTTTCCTTAAAAAAAACTACAAGCAAGTCAAAATCAAACAGGTATTGTAAACGGTTAAAGCCATCAACAGATATTGGCGACCGGGCAGTTTCGGGCATCATGCTGTAATAAAACCAGGCAAGAACTATACCCGGCAATACAACAAATGTATAATACATGATTCTCTTCAGGAATTTAACATACGCTCTTTTATTCCCGTCGATCCGTTCGCAAATAAAATTAAACGACAGGTACGCTGCCGAAAGCAGGAGTAAAATTCCAAAAACAACAACATGAGCGTAATACGTGAGCGTAAACAGAAGAGTCAGGATAATAAACGTGGCCGGCTTCCGGTTCCGGTCTTTCCGGATCAGGTAGCCCAGTGAGAAAAACATAAGCGCAATGGCAATGGAGTAGTTGTAATACCCAAGCAGAAATAACGTATGAAAAGCAAAAGGAAAAATAACCAGCAATTTATAATCCGCCTTCCCTTTTATGGAAACAACCAGATACCTGAAGCCATAAAAAAATGCCATGAGATAGGAAATCAGCAAAACTTTCTCTGCCATCCAGGCCGGTAAAACCAGATTAAGTACCCCTAAAATATAATTTCCAAGGCTGTTACCGATTACCGGAGGATTGAACTGAAAAAACTGCCCGTAGAAACCGGAACCGGATAAAAGACCGGCAATGATATTGGAAGTAAGCAGATGCTGGGGCCCATCGAGAGATCCCACGTACTTAAACATACTGACCGGAATCAGATATATTATCGCAACAAGAAAAAAAACTCTTTTTTCAATATGGGGATTTGACCGAATCTCTCTTTTTTTCATGTTAACAGGTTTTCAATAAGGTTTTATGAGGTTCAGGAATGTCTGCTTCTGGCTGTCAGGAACTTCATAATATTTAAAAAACAAACTTCCGGTCTGGGGCCGGAAAATTCCTTTTTTTTGGCAGAGATTAAAGCCTGAAAGCCAATTTTACATATCATAACAATTAATGACCGGGATACTCGTTCGAATTCAAATCTTCTGCAATTCGGCTAAAGTAATATATTAAGTTGAAATAGATAAAATATTTGTGACTAATATAGGCCGGCTGCTGTAGTCAGGATTTCATTGCAGTAAAGACATTCTCACAAACAGGGAATTACCGGGGCTGAGGAATAAATTGTACCGGAAATCAGCTAAGGTGAAATTCGCTTCGGGATTATCAGAGTGAATTTTTATCCAAAAAACGATAGAATCAGCTCACTTACCTTTCGGCTTTTGATATGTAACTACCGGTTTTGGATAAATGCCCTCCCTTGCGGCTTCGTAATCGGGATTTACAAGCAAATGATAATAATGCGGAGATGGCTTTAAACGGAGAAAGGAATCCCAATAGGATTCTTTGGTATTGGCAACGTAATGAATGGCTCCGTTATGAAACTGATACATCTGGAAAATATTATGTACTGCTAACAGCAAGGCGATTAACAGAGCTGCAACTTTAAGGAATATCCTTCGCCTGCTGATCAGTTGCGAAAAAAATGCGGCAAGCGGGAAAGCAAGAAGACCGTATATATCAACAAAGGCCCGGTGCCCGAAGCTTCCGCCAAACCACCAGAGCCACCAGGAGGATACTAAATATAAATGAAGAAGAAATACTATCAGTAAAGGCCAGAAAAGGTCTCGATTTGATTTCCACAGCCAGAAAAAACCACTCAAAGCCAGTATCATTACCGGAGTATAGAGTAGCCAACCTTTTCTGTAGCTGAATAATACATTGATTATTTGCGGATTGTCAAAGAAAAACATGCCTTTATCCGCATACCCGTTAAAAAACCACTGTCCGCTGTACTGTTTCCAGTAAACCAGCTGCGGACCCCAGCAGAACACCGCAACAGCGATCAGCACAAGCAGGTGACTGTAATTCTTCAGAAACAGTTGCAGCCTTTCTCTGAGGCTCTTCGGGGAGTCGATCCCCCACAGAGGGAAAAGTATTAACAGCAGGGCATTGGTTGGACGAACAAGGGTTATCAGGGCAGCAATAAACCCAACGAGGGCAGCGCGTCTGACAGAAGGCGAGGAATAATACCGTTCGGATGCCCATGCCAGTACGATAAGCAGAAAGAAACTAAATGCATGGGTAAAGGCAGCCTGCCGCGTTGCGTAAAAAATGAGATTGGTAGCAAGTACTGTTGAAAATAACACCAGTGCAACAGCTAAATCAGGAAAGCGTCTAAGGAGCATTTTGCGCAAAAGAATCAGGCCCGTTATGGTATAAAACAGGGATGCAAACAAGAGTGCAACCTTGTAAGGTGCTGAAAATCCGGTAGCCGGCTGTCCGGTAAATTCCAGAAAATAGTGAACCGGAATTACAAAAGGGGCATACATCAGCGACATGCCCATGGTTGTCATTATTACCCTGTAGCCTTCGGGAGTATGAACGGGCCAGAATTTATGGGTAAAATAATCCGGTTTTGTATCAATAAAGCCAAGCGACAGATCGTTGTATACCAGGAGAGCAGGCAGGAACGCATAATAATGAATCACATCCGATTCAATGATGCGAAGATCATCCTTATAATCGCTGCGTTCAATATCGTGTAACACTATGGCGAGGGCGGCCAGAACTATTGCAAAATGGGAATACTTTAATTTTAAATTTAATAGAAATCTCATGCCGTACTCCTTTTCAGTGATCCCAGTAAGGAATTTTATGCCGATGAGAGGCTAAAATAAAAAAATAGTTGTTTCGAGATCCGATTTATTTCAACATACGGGTATACTCCTTCACTGCCCATTCTTCCAGCACCCGGGTTGAATCTACATCCGCATACGAACCGTTTGTAAAAATCCGGTTCAGTAAAACGGTATCTGACAGGGCTTTTGATTTCAGTACATCAATCAGCTGTGAGGCATTCTTGTTAATACGCGCTCTTTTAGCCCTTTTGTCGCCTTCGCTGATTTCCCAGAAAGGATAATACACTCCATTCATTCCTGCCTTATGATCGGGCCACACCAATGCGTCGGCATATTCCTGTGTTAGCCTGGTTTTAAGGAACCCCCTGAAATAAGCTTCCCGTGTCATCGAGGCATAATGTAAATATCCATGGCGGTATTGCCAGTGC
>DJVU01000009.1 GCA_002441345.1 Bacteroidales bacterium UBA6248 | reverse complement strand
ATATCCATGGCGGTATTGCCAGTGCTGAAACAGATTCAGCATCACAAGCAATCCTGCGACGGACAGAAACACTCCCCGCAACAACGGTTTGCGCGACTTCAGAACGGCCTCAACCGTTGCGGCAACAGCCAGGGCGAAAAGTCCGTACGCATCAATATACGACCTGTTCCCGAAGCTTCCGCCAAACCACCAGCACCACCAGGAAGAATTGATCCAGGTAAAAAGTACAAGAATTACCAGAAGAGGCAGGAACAAGCCCAGCTTGCGTTTATACAAAAAGTAAAGTCCGGGAAGTGTTAGTGCCATCAGAGGAGTATACAAAAGCCATCCTTTCCTCCAGCTGAACCAGCTGCTGATAACCTGAGGATTCTCAAAGAAGAACCCCTCTTTCCCGTAGGAATAATAAAACCAGCTGCCGCCTGCATACTTCCAGAAAAGCAGTTGCGGAAGCCAAACCAGAAGAACGCCTGCAACTATAAGCATTGTTTGCCTGTAGTTAGTAAGAAATAGTCGCATTCGCGACCGGAACGTGAAACGGAAATCGCCGGGCATCAGAAGAACAATAACACCGAATACGATGTTATTCGGCCGTATAAGTATCAGTAGTCCAAGTACAATGCCTATGGATATCGCTTTCAGATAACCTGGTTTGTTCACCCAGCGGTATGTAAGTTCAGTAAGAGCAAGTACGAGTGTAAAATCAAAAACGTGCGGCATAGCCGGCTCATGCGTTACGTACCAGAGAATATTCGTTCCTGCGCCAACCACGAAAATTGTGATGGCGGTAACCAAATCGCTGAAGTAACGCAGCAATATTCTGCGCAGAAGCCACAGTCCGATAATAAAATATATCATCGATCCTGCTGTAAGGGCAAACCGGTATGGGAGACCGTAAAAATCGGTTTCCGGTGCAGCCCATGAGACATAACCGTAATGTGCTGCCAGGAAAAAGGGGCTGTAAACGATTGCCATCCCCATCGACATCTTGGGGATTCGGTTTCCGGTTTCAGGGCTTCTTGCCAGGTATACCCGGGATCTGTCATATCCCGGAGAGTCGTAGAAACTGAATAAGGGATCCTGATAAACGAATGCTGCCGGCAGGTAGATATAATACTGATTTACATCATCCTGTATAACCCGGAAAGGTTTTTCGTACTCACGGATTCTCAGGTTAACCGCAATTATTGCTGCCGAAAGAACAAGAAATACAATAAAAGAAAGTGAATAACGGGATGATTCCAACCCCTTTTGCCTGAACAGTCCCGAAATTCTTTGCCACATAATAATCAGGTTTGATTAAAAATCGCCCGGATTAAACCGGTTCATATCTTTTTTCTGCGACTCTTCGTATTTTCTGCAATCTATCTCTACTGAGAGCGGGGTAGCCGGCCGCTCAAAATCGCCCTGTGATACGCTGAGCGCTGGATCGGCATAAATCCGTTTCATATACAGTGCCCAGATAGGCAGCGCCATATTGGCACCCTGACCAAGTGTTATGGTTCTGAAGCGTACACTCCTGTCCTCACCACCTACCCATACGCCCGTAACCAGATCGGGTGTAAGCCCCATAAACCAGCCGTCGGAATTATTCTGCGTTGTTCCGGTTTTTCCGGCGATAGTGTTTGTGAGCCCGTATTTGTAACGCAAGCGCACGCCGGTACCGCTTTCCACTACACCCTTCATCAGTTCAAGCATCAGGAAAGCGGTTTCCTCGCTCATTGCCTCTTCCTGCCGGGGAATGAAACGTGCAAGCACATTCCCGTTTTTATCTTCTATTCTGGTAACAAACAAAGGTTCGATATAAACACCCTTTGCCGCATAGGTGTTCATGGCTCCTACCATTTCGTAGAGTGTAAGGTCGGGGGTCCCCAGCGAAATGGATGGTACTGGATCTATCGGACTGACCACTCCCATTTTCCGGGCAATTTTAATTACTGCCATGGGCGAATACCGCTTGATGAGAAACGCTGAAATCCAGTTGATGGAGTTAGCCAGGGCTTCCTTGAGCGTCACCATTTCACCTTTCTTAAAATCATTGGCATTTCTCGGTTCCCATTTTCCGCCCTCGGGCAGATCGATGCTGTACTGTATATTGGCCACCTTGGTACAGGGCGAAAAATCGCCCTCCTGCATGGCAAGCGTATACACGAAAGGCTTAAATGTGGAGCCGACCTGACGCTTGGCCATCTTAACGTGATCGTACTGGAAGTGACTGTAGTTAATACCTCCCACATAAGCGCGCACAAATCCGGTCTGAGGCTCCACCGACATAAGTCCGGCCTGAAGGAAAAACTTACAATAACGAATTGAATCCCAAGGAGTCATAATGGTATCGCGCTCCCCTTTATAGGTGAAGACCTTCATCGGAACTTTCGTATGGAACGCCAGTTGTATTGAATCCTCGGGCATATCGGCAGCTTTCATGCGGCGGTATCTGTCCGAGCGTTTCATCGAAGCTACCATAAGCTTATGGGCTTCATCTTTAACCTGACTCCTTGGAAAGTCGAACGGTGCCTCTTCCCTGCCCTTCCAGTGTTTAAAAAATGCAGGTTGTATATCGTTGCCCATGTGTTCGGCCACCGCTTCCTCGGCATACCGCTGCATGCGCGAATTAATGGTTGTGTAGATGCGAAGCCCGTCTTTATACAAGTTATATTTTGAGCCGTCGGGTTTGAGATTTTTTTCGATCCAGCCGTAGATCGGGTTCATAGCCCACTGCATGGAATCCTCGGCATACATTTGCTTGTCGATGTAGTTCTTACGGTTTGGCTTTTTTGCCGACATTGCCATTCGAAGGTATTCTCTGAAATATGTACCAGTACCGGAAGTATGATCCTGCTGACGGTATCTCGACATATCAAGCGGTATCTGTCGTATTGAGTCGTAAGCCTGCCCGCTGATGTAATCGTACTTCTCCATCTGGTGCAGAACTACTTCCCTGCGTTTGATTGCCCTTTCGGGATTACGAACAGGGCTGTAAAAAGTGGGGGCCTTAAGCATACCGACCAGCATAGCCGATTCCTCGATGGTAAGCTCCAGCGGCTCCTTATTGAAGAACGTTTTTGCCGCCGACTTCACACCAAACGAATTGGCACCGAAGTCAACGGTATTAAAATACATGGCAATAATTTCCTCTTTGGTATAATTTCGCTCCAGTTTTATGGCTGTAACCCACTCCTTGAGCTTGATAAAAACCGTTTCAAAAAAATTGCGGTTGGCTTTTCGGGGAAACAGGTTCTTTGCCAGTTGCTGACTAAGCGTACTCCCGCCCCCCTTATTTGTACCTGTAAGCAGTCCGAACGTTACCCTGAAAAGCGC
This sequence comes from Bacteroidales bacterium UBA6248, assembly GCA_002441345.1. Lineage (GTDB taxonomy): Bacteria > Bacteroidota > Bacteroidia > Bacteroidales > Lentimicrobiaceae > Lentimicrobium. Next base: position 90,265 of record DJVU01000009.1, on the reverse strand, counting down.
TTTCACATCAACACCCGAGTGTTTTTCAAACCGGGCATCCTCCGTGGCAATAATTGCATGTACCAGGTTTGGTGAAAGTTCGGAATAGTTAATGTTTGAGCGGTTCTCGATGTAGTATTTACCAAGCAGTTCCTGGTCTGCCGAAATGATCTCGGAAGCCAGATTACTCTTTGGATTTTCAAGCTCTTCGAAAGAAGGCATAAAACCCAGCCATCCCAGCGAAATGACGGTAAACAGCAATACCACAAATCCGAATACAATCCAGTAAGCTTTCCAGAATCTGGCAATCCATAAACCGGTTCCTGCCGTTTCGCTCTTTTGTTTCTTAGTCATTGCAAAAAATAATTCGTTCTGTATTTCTATCTCCTCAATAGCATGAGCATCCGATACATACTCCGGAATTTATTCCTTTTCAAGCCTGATACCTGCTTCCGAAATCCCGGGTAAAATTTCTTCACGCATTGCCTGATTCAGGCGCAAGACATATTCGCCCTTTCGGGGAAAGCGAATCTGTGTACGAATGGGAATGCGGCTATCGCGATACTTCCCGCTTCCCCTTCCCAGCCAGGAACCGTCGCGTGCAGCCAGCATGCATTCAATGGTATCGCGCGACATCCCTCCGCCCGGATAGGTGGTGGTAAGGAAAAAGTAAATGTTGTTGTATTTGTAGGATGTGCTGTTTCTGACATTGATGAAAAAGCGGTAGGTGCTCACCGTATCGTCGATATTTACATTGAAGGTCAGAGCTTCATCCATAGGCCATGCATCGCCGGGGAGACTCAGATTCTCGTCGAAGTACTTGCTGCTGTCGCAGGAAGCAAGAAAAAAAATCGCAAACACTGCGGAAAGCAGATTTCGGATTACAACCATACTATTCATCATCAAAAAACTATTGTCAAAAAAAATCCCACAAAACACAGCTGTTTTTTATCTGCGGGTCTCCGCCGGAGCATACCGGCATTATGTTAACGCATCCCAGCACTCCTGCATTATAATTGCCTGAAAAAAGAGTATCTGATTCCCGGCATTTCAAACGAAAATATCCGGACTTCCGGCACTGAATAAACGGCTTACGGTATCCCGAACCGAACATTACTTATCAAATCTACGCAGGTCCTCCTGTCCGACAACGTTTTCAAAATCAATCTTTTTCTCCACCTTCCTGGCATAATTCTCCAGTTTTTCGACAGGCGTACCCTTACCGTTCATGGCTATAATTTCCCTGACCTGTTCCACCGGTATCGCCATCAGGTTGTTGGGATCCGATTTATAGGCATACCACATTACTCCGGCAAAGACGTCTATTTTCTGGGCAAAGGCATCGCCTTTGCGCGTATTCAGAATGGTATCGTCGGGCGGAAAATTCTTCAGTGCTTCGGCATAACCCGAAAATTCATAATTAAGGCAGCATTTAAGCTTGCCGCATTGTCCGGCCAGTTTCTGGGGATTCAGCGAAAGCTGCTGAATCCTTGCAGCATTGGTACTCACGGTATGGAAGCTGTTTAGCCATGTAGAGCAGCAAAGCTCTCTGCCACAGGTTCCTATGCCGCCGAGCCGGGCAGCCTCCTGACGGGCTCCGATCTGCCGCATCTCTATCCTGACCTTAAACTCATCGGCCAGAATTTTGATCAGCTCCCTGAAGTCGACACGCTCATCGGCCGTATAGTAGAAAATGGCTTTTGTATCGTCTCCCTGATACTCCACATCGTTGATCTTCATCTTCAGATTCAGTCCCGAAGCGATTTCGCGGGTCCGGAACATCGTCCGGTCTTCCTTCTCCACTGCCGTAATCCATTTTTCAATATCGCTGAGGCGTGCCTTACGGTATACTTTCCGGATCTCATCTTTTTCCGGATCCACCGACCGCTTCTTCATCTGAAGCCTGACGATTTCCCCGGTAAGTGTTACAATCCCAATGTCGTGCCCGGGATTGGCTTCCACAGCTACTATATCTCCGGTGTGAAGATCGGTTTCACAGGCAATCCGGAAAAAGTCCTTGCGATTGTTCTTAAACCGCACCTCAATGCAGTCGAACGGTTTATTTCCTTCCGGAAGGGGCACAAAATCAAGCCAGTCGAAAACATCCAGTTTACAGAATCCGTTCCGGTACAGGTTGTCGTTTTTATGAATCAGGCTCGGCTGGTGGCAGCAGCCGCGTGTGATAAAGTGATTTTTTTCAGGTGATATATTTTCTGTTTCTTCCATCGGATCAGTTTTTCATGAAATCGCCCCTGCAAGAACCGGGCGATGAGATATATAGCTTTCAACCGCAACGGATTGAACTTTGATCGCAAATTTACAATAAAAGGCGGACAGAAGATACAACGATTTATCGCAGCACATTACAATATCCCCGCAAGGTATGCAACCGTGACATCTTAAACCGGGTCAACATCCACCGTTACCCTGATGCTTTTGTATCCCTGCAATTCACCGAATTTCGCAAGCAGGTTCTTTAGTTCCAGTTTCTGCTGTTTCCCATGCTGTCCCTTGCCGATTTTCAAAATAATATTCTTGATAAATAAATTCCGGATCCGCGATACGATGGGATATTCCGGGCCCAGCAACTGTTTTCCGAACACAGGTTTAAGCATTCCGGCAAGCACGGCAGCACCGTTATTCAGTACTTCCTGATCACGATGCCGTAAACTAATCTCAACCAAACGGTTATACGGAGGATACTGGTAACGGTACCTGTCCGACAACTGTTGCTGAAACATGGAATTGTAGTCATCGTTAACAACCCATTTCAGCAACGGATGTTCCGGATTTCCGGTTTGAATGATTACCGTTCCGCGCTTATTCTTTCGTCCTGCCCTGCCACTTACCTGAGCCATAAGCTGATAGCTGCGCTCTATGGATCTGAAATCGGGATAACTCATCATGCCGTCGGCATTCAGCACACCAACCAGACTTACATTATCAAAGTCGAGGCCCTTGGTTACCATCTGAGTGCCCACCAGTATGTCGGTTTTGCCGGTTTCAAAATCTCCGATAATCCGCTGATAGGCATTTTTCGTACGTGTTGTATCCAGGTCCATTCGTGCAATTATCGCTTCAGGGAACAGTATAGCAAGTTCTTCTTCAACTTTTTCTGTTCCGAAGCCTCTCATTACCAGAGCCGGACTCTGGCATTCGGGGCAGGTGGAAGGAACCGGGATGCTATACCCGCAATAATGGCATTTAAGCATGTTAATATGCTTGTGATAGGTCAGGGTAACATCGCAGTTTATGCATCCCGGGCTTTGGTGGCATGTATCGCATTCCAGCCGCAGCGAAAAACCGCGGCGATTCTGAAACAATATTACCTGTGTGCCTGCATCCAGCGATTCTTTAACTGCCTGCAGCAGTTGGGGGGAGAAGTGCGACTTCATTCGTTTCATGCGGGCTTCTTCCCGTATGTTTACAATCCGGATTTCAGGCATTTCAATATTGCCATACCGTTCGCCGAGCTCAACCAGGCCATATTTGCCGCTGGCGGCATTATAATAACTCTCTAAAGAGGGGGTTGCCGATCCGAGCAAAACGGGGCATTTATGCAGCATACCCATCATTGTGGCAGCGTCACGGGCATTGTAACGCGGCGCCGGATCGGCCTGCTTGTACGAATTATCGTGCTCCTCATCCACGATAATAAGACCCGGATTATGGAATGGCAGAAACAAAGCCGAACGTGCACCCAGAATTATCCGATAGGGCTGATGATCAAGGCTTCCCGCCAGGGGAATATTGGCTTTATTCCATATCTCTATGCGTTCAAATTCATTGTATTTCGAATGGTATACCCCCACATTACTGCCAAAATACCGCTGAAGCCGCCTGATAATCTGAGTAGTTAGCGCTATTTCAGGCAACAGGTACAGAACCTGTCTGCCGGATGCAATTGTTTCCGCAATCAATTTGATATAAATCTCCGTTTTACCGCTCGAGGTTACTCCTTTCAGCAGAACAATGCCGTTGCCGTCAATTTTCTCTTTAAGCTGATTCAGGGCTTGAGACTGAGAATCGGTGAGAAGGATGTCCGAAGCTGCTTCAATGGCTTCATCGTGCAGCAGCCTGCTTACCTCGCGCGAATACAGCTCCAGTATTCCCTTTTTAACGAGCGCATCCAGCTGGGCAGCGGTTATGCCTTGCGTGGAGAGCAATTCAGGCCGCGACACCTCCTTCGGAGTGCCCGAAAAACACCGCGAAAGGCTGAGATAAGCCAATAATGTCTGAAGCTGTTTGAAAGCCCTTTTGCTTAGTTCATCCATGCGCTGGTTCAGCCGGACCTCATCCGTATAAGCTTCCGCCAAACGCACGTACATTTCTGTTTTGGGTTTATAACGCTCGGTTATCTCTTCCTCAACACGAATAATACCTTTTTCAATCATCGTTTTTACCAGAGGTACCACTTTGGCAATTCCAACAATGCGGCTGATATCGGTTAAGGATAAAACGGCCTGTATGTCCAGTGCTTCAACCACCTGAAATTCACGATCGCTGAGCACTTCGCTGTCGTGCACATACGAAGGATCGAGCAGCACACGTGTTTCGCTTGCCAGTTTGTACGCCGAAGGCAGGGCAACGTTCATCACCTCGCCCACGGTACACATGTAGTATCCTGCCATCCACTCCCACAGCAGAAACTGGTTTTCATTCACCACCGGAAAAGGATCCAGTACCGCCAGCACATACTTAAGCGATAGTACCTTTGGCGGATTTTCGTGAATCCTTCTGACAAGGCCCGTATAAAATTTCTTCTGTCCGAACTGAACCACAACGCGCTTGCCCGCTTCCACCTCCCCCTTAAGTTCCTGTGGGATGCGATAGGTGAAATATCCCTTAACGGGAAGGGGCAGAAGTATTTCTGCAAACAGGGTTATATAGTCCTTTTCAGCCAAGAGATGGTGTCGTTGAAATTCCTTCCAAACCTACACGTTTTCATCGCAAATCACAAACGCGAATCCTAAAAAAACAATCTCCGTATGCAACTTCTCAGGTCTTCTGCTCTCCGTTTCCGGATTCATAGTCCTGCTTCTCCGAATCTCCGGCACATATGCATCCATATCGCAAAAAGCAGCAGAATTGCTCTCTGATTTCATCACGCACACGTTTGAAGTAAGGGAATCCTGCCATTTCTGATATCTTTTATTTATCACTTTTCAAAATTGCATCGCACGGATTAAACGCAAATAACTTATCTTTAGTGAATAAGAAACTCTCTGAGTTAGCACTCATATTTTATTGATTTTCAGAAATATAATTAAATTAATACCTGGATCTGCTTCAGGCTGATTGTAGTTTGTCAGGATGTCTGTATCCGGCCAAAATTTTATGGATGCAATCGACTCAGCAGCAGAACTGGTTAGTGTAAACCGCAAATTCGAAAATTATGCGCTGGCAGGGCAGAAGAACAAGTTCAAATGTAGAAGACCGCCGGAAGATCTCGGGCGGACAAATGGCAGTTGGCGGTGGTGTGGGTACCATTGTGATTGCTCTGATTGTCTGGTTTCTGGGCGGAGATCCGGGTCAGATGCTCAGCGGGCTGCAGAACATGCAAACCCAGGAAACGGTTGAGACCACTGCCGAAGAAGATCAGATGGCACAATTTGTTTCGGTAGTTCTGGCCGACACCGAAGAGGTATGGAAGATGATGTTCGCACAATCCGGAAAAACGTATCGTGAGCCCAAACTGGTTTTATTCCGCGATCAGGTGCAGTCTGCCTGCGGATATGCCAGTGCAGCGAGCGGACCATTTTACTGTTCGGGCGATGAAAAAATTTACATCGACCTGAGTTTCTGCGATGTATTAAAGAACCGTTTCGGTGCTCAGGGCGATTTTGCCATTGCCTATGTTATCGCGCACGAAGTAGGGCATCACGTGCAGAACCAGCTTGGGATTCTCGAACAGGTGCAGCAACAGCGCTCACGCATGTCGGAAAGGGATGCCAACGCACTTACCGTTAAGCTTGAACTTCAGGCCGATTTTCTTGCCGGACTCTGGGCACATCATGCTGACCGCATGATGGATATTCTCGAAACAGGTGATCTGGAGGAAGCATTGCGTGCAGCAGCTGCCGTTGGAGACGATAACATCCAGATGAAATCGCAGGGCCGGGTAGTCCCCGACGATTTTACCCACGGAACGTCACAGCAACGAATGACATGGTTCCGCAAAGGCTGGGAAACCGGAGACCTGGCACAGGGCGATACCTTCAGAAGAGGAGCTGTATAAGGTCTCAAAATTTATATTTCCTCATTTTTAATACCAGATCAACAGGTTTTGGCTGGTTTCCTCAGGCAAAGAATGACGGACACCGGTTATATGCCCCTCCCCATTTTTCCTATCTTTGCAAAAAACATTTTTTATCATGAGCAGAGGACCTGTTTCACAATTCATCGAGCATCACTACAGGCATTTTAACGCCGCTAGCGTGGTGGATGCCGCAAAATCGTACGAAAAACATCTGGCTGAAGGCGGTAAAATGATGATTACCCTGGCCGGAGCCATGAGCACTGCCGAACTGGGCATTTCTCTTGCCGAGATGATCCGTCAGGATAAAGTACAGATTATCAGCTGCACCGGTGCCAACCTGGAAGAGGATATTATGAACCTGGTTGCCCACAGCCATTACAAACGGGTGCCACACTACCGCGACCTCACCCCTCAGCAGGAATACGAGCTGCTGGAACAGGGCATGAACCGCGTAACCGATACATGTATCCCTGAAGAAGAAGCCTTCCGCCGGATTCAGCATCACATCGAAAAAATATGGAAAGATGCTCAGGCAAACGGTGAGCGCTGGTTCCCGCATGAATACATGTACAAACTGCTGCTCAGCAAGGCAATGGAAAAGGATTATGAAATTGATCCCAGACATTCATGGATGCTGGCTGCTGCTGAAAAAAATCTTCCGATTATCGTTCCCGGCTGGGAAGACAGCACCATGGGAAATATCTTTGCTTCCTACTGCATCAAAGGTGAACTGAATCCCTCCACCATGAAGTCGGGCATCGAATACATGATGTACCTCTCGGAATGGTACCGGAAAAACTCCTCAGGCAAAGGGGTGGGATTCTTCCAGATCGGCGGCGGTATTGCCGGCGATTTCCCCATTTGCGTAGTCCCCATGATGTACCAGGATCTCGGATGGCACGACGTTCCCTTCTGGTCGTACTTCTGCCAGATCAGCGACTCCACCACTTCCTACGGATCTTATTCCGGAGCGGTTCCCAACGAAAAAATCACCTGGGGAAAACTCGACATCAACACCCCGAAATTCATCATCGAAAGCGATGCAACCATCGTTGCACCCCTTATCTTCGCCTGGCTGCTTCGCTGGTAGATCAGACCGGAACAGACAAACGCAGGTATTTTATTTGGAATAACCCCGGGACGCGTTTCCGGGGTTATTTATTTCCACAAATAGGTGGTTACCGACCTTGCCGGCAGATTCACGGTAAAAATCCGCTGCCCCTGTTCAACGGCAAACCGCACGGCTTCGTTGCTGTAATTGGCGGCTATCATCACCTTTGAACCATCGGTGTTTTGAAACGCTACTACTCCGGCATCTCCGGCCGACTGGGGCAGATTTCCGCTGACCCTTTGCGCACCAGGACGTACAAATTTTGAAAAATGGGCAATAGCATAATATTCTTCATTCCGGGTAATTTCTCCCGTCACCGAATTTATTGTAATAACGCCCCTGCAGTTACCGCAACCGTTGTTTTGGGGCCCGTAGTTTTCATCCAGGGCAAGGTTCCACAGCAATGCATTTTTCGACCAGTTACGGGCGGTACCTATAAAGATGTTGCGCATATTCCACATCAGGTTGCCGGCAAAATCGGTAGCCCAGGCTCCGCCCGATATTTCCGTAAAATAAAGTGCCTTGTCGGGATGGACCTGATGTACTGTCCCCATGGCGGAAACATCTCCGGCATACGCGTGAAAGGCCGAACCGGCCACATATTTCCTGGCTTCCGGATCATCCAGAATGGTAATAGGGTAATCGGGCCGGTCCCAATTATGGTCGTACGTGATGATTTTTGCGGTAATACCTTCGGCTTCGAATACCGGACCGAGGTTGCTTTTGATAAACTGCAGCTGCTCATTGACCTGCATCTGCATGCAAGGATAATTTGCAGTAAAATGCAGGGGCTCATTCTGTACCGTCACCGCATCAATGGCTATGCCCTCTTCCTTCATTGCCCGGATATACCGGACAAAATAATCGGCATACACCGGATAACAATCTGCTCTTAATCTGCCTCCTGCCAGTTTGCCGTTTGTTTTCATCCATGCTGGCGGACTCCATGGAGAGCCCAATATTTTGAGATCCGGAGCTATTTGAAGAATCTCTTTCATCACCGGAATCACATCCTCTCTGTCTTGTGAAAGCGAGAACTGTTCCAGCCCGAAATCCGTCTGACCAGCAGGCAAATCGTTGTAGGTGAAGTCGGAAAGCGAAAAATCGGAAGCGCCCATAGTCAACCGGAGGTATGAAATACCAATCCCGGCTTCAGGGTCAAACAGTTCATTCAACAGAGCCTGTCTTGTCTGTGGCGTCAGTTTGCGGTTGATCAGCCATGCAGAAGATCCTGTGAGTGCTGCGCCGTAACCCTCCACTTCCTGCATCGTGAATGCCGTATCCAGACGCAAAACGGCCATCCCGGCCGGAATGTTGTCCAAAAACAGTGTTTCACTGTTTTCTGCAAGCAATTTCGTTTGGTCGCCGGTAGTTATCCACGACTTCACACTATTTCCCTGAACGGGTTCCCCGGGTTTGGGTTTATCGTTCTTGCTGCAGGCAGTCAGACCTGTCGAAAATAAAAACAGGGGAATAAGAAGGACAGACGTATTTTTACTTTTAACTTTCATCTCAGTAAAATCAGGTAACTGTAAAACAGGAAATTATCGTTTAATCAATTATTGCGTTAACATTAATGCAACCGAAAACCGGGGTACATCCGGTAAGGAATGCACCCCGGTTTGTTTCATGCTTATAAGGATCTGACCATTATCCTGATGCTTTTCAATAGCCAGGATTCTGCGTCAGCAGTTCATTTTTATCCAGCTCCGATTGCGGGATGGGCCATAACAGACCGTTTTGCGTCAGATTGTATCCGAACTTATTCCCGTCGGGACCTACTGCGTTGTTAATCACTTCAATGGCTCTGCCAGTACGCTTCAGGTCAAACCAGCGCTTGCCTTCAAAGGCCAGTTCCAGCCGGCGTTCTTTTTCAATAGCCAGCCTCATGGCTTCCTGCGTTGATGCCGGAGTATCCGGGAGATTAACACGACTTCGGATCTGATTTACAAGCTGAGCAGCTCCGTTCACATCACCCAGTTCATTCAGAGCTTCGGCTTTCAGCAGCAGAATATCGGCCAGTCGAACAAGAATGTAATTCTGCGGACTTGGCCAGGTAATTATCCGGTACTTATTCATGAAGGGATAATTATTGGCCGGCCAGTTGGCATCCGACCACTTTCCTGTAACATTCTCAAAAGAGATAGAAGCATTTTTGCGGATTATATCGCCTTCATCGTTAAACGCCTTTACCAGGTCGTTTGAAGGAACATTGAACTTTTTCCAGTCGGTGCCCCTGAACATGCTGGCGCCCCAGTTGGCATCGCTGGCAGTACCGGCATAATTCACCTCGAAGATGGATTCTGAGGAGTTTTCATTCTCATTATTCCAGAGCATTTCAAATTCGGGCAACAGGGAATACCCTCCGGAAATCACCGCATCGCAATATTCCACTACTTTGTTGTAATCTTTCGGTTCAATGGTGGCGTAAACTTTCGCCAGGTAAGCATTGGCCGCGCCTTTAGTCGCGAAGCCCTTGTGCGGCTGGGTTGTTTTAACATTGGCCAGGGCATACTCCAGGTCAGTAATAATCTGTTCATATACTTCGGCCATGGGTTTGCGCTCGGGATAGAGCTGGGGATAAATTTCATCCAGGTCTGCGGCACTCACACTGGTAACCTCTTTCAATTGCAGCGGAACATCGCCCCAAAGCTGAACGGCTTCAAAGTACATCACCGCCCTGACAAAAGATGCTTCACCCTTTATCTCCTTTTTGCGCTGTTCGCTGAAAGAGGGATCGGGCGTTGCTTCAACATTGTTGATGAGCAGATTGGCCTTCCCGATGGTTTGATACAAATAAGCCCAGTCGCGGCTTACATTAGAATTAGTGGCCACAATCCGGTAATCATCAATCTGGAAATTAGAGGGGTTATCTGCTCCGGCATAAGCGTCGTCCGATTGGGCATCGCCGTTCACCAGCCAGTCGAGCTGCCAGTATTCATTCTGAAAGTCACCGTAAACGGCACTAAGCGCAGCTTCCGCTTCATTGGCGGTCTTGAAGATGGTGTCGCCCCGCTCTTCAATAAAAATGGAATTGCCTGTAGGCGATATATCCAGGAACTTTTCGCAGGACGCCAAAGTCAGGACAACAGACAGAAACAGGCTGTATTTAATTATGTTTTTCATAGCTCGGTGTATTAAAATTCAACATTAACGCCAAAGACAAACGAACGCGACTGCGGATAGGTTCCATAATCAATTCCCACTTCCACGGCATTGTTTCCGTAAGCACTCACCTCCGGATCAAATCCAGAATAGCTGGTGAAGGTCAACAGGTTCTGAGCTGTAACATAAACTGCCAGATTTCGCACAAAATTGATTTTTGCATTGTTTTTCAGTACCGTGTAAGACAGGGTAGCCGATTTCAGCCGGAGATAGGAACCATCCTCAATAAATCGGGTAGAGTTCCGCACATTATCCACATTTCCGCCTCCTACTGCCCTGGGGATATCGGTATTGGGGTTCTCCGGCGTCCAGCGGTCGAGCACAGCAACCGACTGGTTTTTGCTGTCGAACATCCCCTCGAGATCGATGCGGGTAGCATTGAAAATGTCATTCCCGTAAGAGCCCTGGAAGAAGAGATTCAGACTGAAATCCTTGTAAACCAGATTATTTGTTAACCCGAATGTTAACTTAGGCATGCCATATCCTATTACGGTACGGTCGCCCGGATCATCGATCCCGTTGTTGTTCACATCCTTATACATAATTTTGCCTGTCTCCGGATTCACCCCTTCTGAAATATAACCGTAAAATGTTCCAAGGGGATCTCCCACTTTCACCCTTGAAGCATGCTCGTTGTTACTGTAAATACTTCCAAAATAGTATACCGGAGTGTATTCTAATCCGGTAACCTCATTTTTATTGAATGAAAGGTTAAATTCGGTATTCCAGGTCAACGCGCGGTTATCAATATTTACAGTATTCAGGCTGAATTCCAGACCCTTGTTTTCAATTTCACCGGCATTGGTCAGAATGGAAGAAACCGGAAGCGAGCTGGTGAGCTGCACATTCAGCAGCACATCCGCGGTCTGCTTATAATAGGCATCAAACGTAAACAACACCCTTCCTTCAAACATGGTAAGGTCAAGTCCGAGGTTTGTCTGACGGGTTGTTTCCCACTTCAGGTCGGGATTTCCGTAGCTCGACTGGTAGATACCGGGGCCTGCCAGCGGATCCTGCGGATCGCGGCGATAATATGACCACAGGGCATAAGCAGCATAATCGTTCAATCCTTCCACATTTCCGGTAACCCCGTATCCCCCGCGGATTTTAAGGTCATCTATAAAGGTAAATTTCTGCATAAAGGGTGCGGAAGAGAGCCGGTAACCTGCTGAAACACCCGGCATGGTCCTCCATTTGTTCACCAGTTTGGAACTTCCGTCGCGCCGAAACGAGAAGTTAGCGTAATATTTGCCTCCAAAATCGTAATTCAGCCTTCCAAAGAACGAAACCTTTGAATTTGCATTATGCCAGGTACCGCCGGTGCTAATCTGATTGGCAGCCCAGAGGTCTTTTACCTTGGTGTCTTCCGGGAAATCTTTCCCCTCAATGTAGGTTCCCCGGCCTTCGTATTTGCGGAGCGTATTTCCGGCAAGGGCTGAGAAAGTATGCTCACCGGTCTTCACGGTATAGTCAAAAAAGTTCTCTATTTGAACCACCATATGGTTTGAGTTGTCGGATCTGCCGATGCCGTTGTTCTGCCTTCCGTAGTTGGTGCGCAGCGGATCCAGGTAATAATCCCAGCGGTGGCTGGTGATGTCGGCACCTGCGCTTGAACGGAATTTAAGGCCTTTGGCCAGACTGATTTCGGCTTCCACCGTACCCAGTACCTTATTGTCGCGGCTCAGCTGGTCAGGCCCCTGCATATATGCCACGGGATTCTCCCAGGATGGCTGGAAGGGATTCGGATCGAACATGCCACTGCCGTCCTGCTTGTAAACATTCAGGAAAGGGGGTGTATTCAGGGCACTCATAATCACCCCGCCCCTGCCCGAACTGGCATTATCCGGTGTATCCTTCGAGTCAATCGTCCATGCCGACAGACTGGTCTTGAGTTTAAACCAGGATCTGATATCGTTGTCGAGGTTCATACGGAAAGTATAGCGGTCAAAGCGTGCCGGTTTTACCATCCCCTGTTCGGTAAGATACCCTCCCGACACAAAATAGCGGCTTTTGTCGTTTCCTCCCGAGAAAGAAGCCTGGTACGACTGCTGATATCCCGTTCCGAACGTCTCATCGGTCCAGTCGTTAAACTGATTCCACGACGGATCGTAAGGCACCCCGATCTCGTTCATTAGGTCGCGGTATTGCCTGGTGTTGAGCACATCGATGGATTTCCGGAGTTTTGAGATCCCGAAATAGGTGTTAAACGAAATCACCGGTTTGTCGGCACTTCCCCTTTTGGTAGTAATCAGCACAACGCCGTTGGCTGCAGCTGAACCATAAATAGCTGCCGCAGAGGCATCTTTCAGAATGGTCATCGACTCAATGTCGTTGGGATTCAGTCCGTTGATATCCGTTGTAAAAATTCCGTCAACAATATAAGCCGGCTCATTGCCTGCCAGTACCGAAGTGGCTCCGCGCACACGCACTGCCATTCCGCTGCCGGGTTTACCGGAAGGCTGGGTGACCTGCACACCGGCAGCTTTTCCCTGAAGAGCCTGGGCAACGGTAACAATGGGCCTGTCTTTCAGCGCCTTGTCATCCACCACCGCAACGGCAGTGGTAATATCCTTTTTGCGCTGAACTCCGTATCCTACTACCACCACTTCGTCAAGGAGCTTTCTGTCTTCGGCAAGCGTTATGTTAATTTCACCCTGACCGGCAAACAATACCTCCTGGGTTACAAATCCCATAAAACTGAAAACAAGGGTTTTACCATTCTCAACATTCAGGTTGTAAATCCCGTCAATATTAGTGGTAGTACCTGTAGCCGTCCCCTTTATCAGAACGGTAACACCCGGCAGTCCCTGTCCGCCGGCATCGGTAACCTTCCCTGTTAACGGCCGGGTTTGCGAAAATGCAAACACCGAAGCCAGGGTAAACGATAATATAAGAAGTATCTTGTTCATAACCTTTTCGTTTGACTTCATTAATGTGATTATTCCGTCTTTTTCCGGCTTTACATTATTTACCGTTCGAGTATGACCGACCAGGAGGAGCTTCCGTTGTGCGCAGCTGAAACATCAACGGTCACAAACAGGTACTCTTTTGCCCCGGTATTTGCATAGCCCATTACTTCATAGGTGTTTGTTGCATTCCCACCGTTTGGAGGATCGGAAGCATTTATGTTTTCACCACCGTAATACCCTTTGTAAAATCCTATGAATGCAGCTCTTTCCGGCCCGTTGGTCAGGATAATTTTCGCTCTTTCGTTACCCGTTGCCGGGATGAATTCCCATGTGTGAATCCCGCTTCCAAAAGCTGCTCCGTTTCCGCTGGCAGCTATTTCATCGTCGGAGATGCATCCGTTTTCACCTCCGAAATAGCCGTCGTTACGAGCATCACCATTGGTCTTGTATTCATAGACCCCTGCAGCACCAAAAATAAACTCATCGTTCGTTATGCATGACCAGTCGTCCGGTCCGGAAGAACTGCCGTTGAGTGCACTCAGAGGTGCGCTCCACCAGCCGTCGCTTCCCATTGCGGGACCTACGAAGATGGATTTCTCATCAACCCTTAATTTCCAGGATACTCCCAGGATGCTGGCAGCAGAAATATTTCCCTGAGAAATAAAATGAAACTTCAGTGCCGTACTGAAACCGTTTGCATTGGTAGCAGTAAGTTTAATATTGAAAGCTCCGTCGGTAGCATAGGTATAAACCGGGTCTTTTTCGGTTGAAGTCTGTCCGTCCCCGAATTCCCACAGGTACGAGTCAGCCAGTTCAGATGTATTTGTAATGGTAATGGTACGGCCGCTTGAGGTAAACGAAAATTCTGCTGAGGGAGCAGGTCCCGGGATGGGCGGCTCATCGGCAGGATTATCGTAATGTACCAGCACAAAACGCCAGTAGGCAGGCTGGGGCGCCGTTCCACCCGTCATATAGGAGGTTTGCAGAACAAGAGTGTCAACGGGTCCGTCGGTCAGTTTGATGATTTTATAGGTTACAGACTCCTGAGGAACCAGAACTTCGGCATTGGTAGCAACTTTTGAAAGCCCGATGTAGGCACCCAGACCAATCACCTTCAGGGTTGGTTCATCGCCCGACGTAAGTTCATAACGGTGAATTCCGCTTCCCCATGCCGTAAGATCCTGTCCGCTCAATCCCACCATCTGATCGGTTGACGCACAGGTATTGGACGGAAAATAGATGCCTCCTTCGGCCCAGTAGTCGCCTTTGGCGTCAAATTCCATCTCACCGCCGCGCCTGAAGATCCATTCATCGTTCAGCATACAGGGGCGGTTTGCCAGCTCGTCGTTATTACGTCCCATAGCCCACCAGATTGTACTGAAACTGGCAGGGCCCACTTCCAGCGGATATCTGCCGGTACTGACGTCACGCAGCAGCTTCCATGTTTTCTCCGTTGCACCGACCAATTTGGCCAGCTCAACGTCCGGATCTGCAATTACAACTTCCTGTGTATATACATCCTTCGCTCCGTTGGAAGCCGTGGCTGTAAGGGTAATGGTATACTTACCCTCCTGAGTGTAGATGTGTACAGGACTGGACTCCGCAGCAGCAGTGTTGCCGTCACCGAAATCCCATAAGATCTCCGGATTGCCTTTTATCGAATTAGCATAACTCGTAAAATAAACTTTACGGAAATCCTCCTCATCAATCGTGTAGGAAAAACCGGCTATCACATCATCCTCTTTTTCCTTTGTGCAGGCCGAAAACTGGACGGCTGCAAACAGCAGCACCAAGGCCCACTGGAATCTGAATAAACGCTTCATCTGTGTTGGTTTGTTGGTTATTTGTTCTTTTATCCTCAGAAAAGATCCCGGCAGGCATCCGGAAGAAACGCCATAGTAACAGAGGATGACACCGCCGGCGGTTAATAAACAGTTGAATTCACCTATTTACTTAAGTTAATCTGATATTTTACGCCAAAACCCGGAAAATAAGCTCCAATTGAACTCTGGTTCTTTTTTAAGGCGCTCTTTATCAGCGAATTAAATAAACTAATTATTAGGTGTAATTATTACACTAAGGTATTGTAAAATTAATTCATGTTTCCGGTAAAACCAAGAAAAATAAATAAGCATGCACATTACTTGCGTTGAATACAATGCTTATGAATGTACATTTTTGGCTATAAGGCATTTGCAGTATTCCCAAACCCGAATTTGATCTTTCGGTCCGCAAAAGAAAGGATAATAGAAACTGCCTCCGGTTTATCAAAATAATGGAGGCGGATTTTTGTATACGTTGCGGCGGTCACCGGAAGAGTAAAATGATGCTCTTTCCGGATGCAAAATCCGGACTGTGCATGTTTAAGACGATTCGCTGCTGATATTACTTGTGGCTGTTGATGTGTTTCAGCGTTATTAGTTTGTGGATGAGACGGGCAGCTACGAAGTTGGGTGCCTTATTGTATTTGATGGGAGTTAGTCCGGCAACGCAGGCTCCTGTTAATTTCGATTTCTCACCAATAGCCGTCAGAAGAGTATTCATCTCCGACCAGAATAATCCGCCCGGCTCCGGTGAAGCAACAGCCGGGAAAAGGGATGGATCAAAAACATCGAGATCGATGGATATGAATACATTACGGCTAAGTTTATTCAGAAAATCATACATCCAGGCTTTGTTTCCCGGATCCAGGAGTACGCTGGCATAGAAAATCCTGCCCGGTTCTGCAGTTTCCAGTTCCTGGCTGCTCATGCTTCGCACTCCGGCCTGAACTACAGGAGCAACGGCTTCCGCATGGGTAACAACGCAGTGGTGATGTGCGGTGTTATTGCCTTTTACCTCCGTGCGTCTGGCACCATGAGCATCAAAATGAACAATAGATAAATCTATATCTTTAAAATAATCGGCAAAAGCTTTGAACGCTCCGATTGCAACAGTAGTCTCTCCGCCCAGTATCACCGGAAACTTCTTTTTTTTGAGCAGCTGTGTGGTGCGGGCATATACTTGCCTGATCATCTTATCGGCCGACCTCTCTCTGATTGCTTCCGAAGTGTGAATGCCTGCTTCCGAGACATCGCAATCGGTATGAATATCGTACAAATCGAGTGCAGCTGAGGCTTCGATTATGGCTTCAGGCCCTTTTTCCGAACCTTTGAAAAGGGTATGCGAACCTTCGAATGGAACAGGCAGAATTACAAACCTGGAATTCTCAATACTGGAAAACTGGTCGGACAGACCGCCAAATTGCTTCTGTTTCATGGTTTAATCAGAGTTATGGATTAATCAGTCCTGAATTTCCGGAAACCCGGTTCCCATGACAAAAAAAAGAAAAGGACCGGAACTCCGGCCCCGCAAAGTTAACAACCTTTGCTTATAAATCAATAACCAAGAATACGAAGCATGGATTTATGCGACTGCTCCTTGGCAAACAACTTGGTGGTGTATTCGCCTTCCTCATCAAGATCGATGATGATATGCTTGGGCGCCGGTATCAGGCAGTGCTGTATTCCGCCGTATCCGCCAATTGACTCCTGATAGGCACCTGTATGAAATAATCCGATGTATAACGGCTCCTCATTGTCGAGCTTTGGCAAGAAGATCGCATTTGCATGTGCTTCCGCATTGTAATAATCCTCACTGTCGCATGTGAGTCCACCAAGAAATACCCGCTCATACTCCGAATCCCACTTGTTAATTCCCAGCAATATGAAACGCTGGTTTAAAGCCCATGTATCCGGCAATGTAGTCATAAATGAAGAATCAATCATATTCCAGAGCTCACGGTCGTTCTGCTGTTTCTGGTCTATTATTGAATACAGAACGGCACCGCTTTCACCAACTGTATAGCTCCCAAACTCCGTGAATATATGCGGCTCAGGGGTATTGTTGCGCTCACAGATCATTTTAATCTGCGCAACGATCTCCTCAGCCATGTATTCATAGTCGTAGTCAAACGAAAGCGAATTCTTAATAGGAAATCCGCCGCCGATATTAAGCGAATCAAGCTCCGGACAAATGCTCTTAAGCTGACAATACAGATTCACGCATTTGGAAAGCTCGTTCCAGTAATAGGCCGAATCCTTAATGCCTGTGTTGATAAAGAAATGAAGCATTTTCAGCTGAAACTTCGGGTTGTTCTTTATCTTCTCCTCATAATAAGGTATGATGTCGTTATAGCGGATGCCAAGCCTTGAGGTATAAAACTCAAACTTAGGTTCTTCTTCCGCAGCAATGCGCATTCCGATCTTACACTTGCGTGTGATGTTTTTGTCGAGCTGATCCAGCTCAAACTTGTTGTCCAGAATGGGGATGGTATTCTCAAAGCCGTCGTTAATCAGATTTGCAATGTTCTCGATGTACTGCGGACGTTTAAATCCATTGCAGATTACGTACGTTTCCTTATCAATCAAACCTTGTTCATGCAGTGTTTCAAGCAGGAAAATATCAAAGGCCGAGGAAGTTTCAAGATGAACATCGTTCTTGAGTACTTCCTCAAGAATGAATGAGAAATGAGAACTCTTCGTACAGTAACAATAATGATAATCACCCTGGTAATCGCTGCGGGCAATAGCAACATTAAAGAGCTTCTTTGCCTTTTGTATCTGCTGTGTGATCTTGGGCAGGTAGGTTATCTTCAACGGAGTACCGTACTGTTTGATGATGTCCATCAACGGAATATTATGAAAACACAACTCACTGTCTTCCACTTTAAACTCCTCCTGAGGGAAGTCAAACGTTTGCTCAATAAGATCAATGTACTTGTTTTTCATCACGAACCGGCTTAATTGGATTAAAAAGGACAACAAAAATAATACAATTCACATACAATCAGATATCAGTATTAAAATAAATTTAACCGGGCCGGATTAGCTGATTTCTGTCAATCCGGATCGGATGAATTATCGGTTATAATTTT
Source organism: Bacteroidales bacterium UBA6248 (assembly GCA_002441345.1). Lineage (GTDB taxonomy): Bacteria > Bacteroidota > Bacteroidia > Bacteroidales > Lentimicrobiaceae > Lentimicrobium. The sequence continues at coordinate 71,927 of DJVU01000009.1, read as the reverse complement.
TCAAAATAGATCTTTATTACTGATTATCAATATTTAAGCATAATACATATTCCTACAAGAGGGCTATTTTCCTTCATTTAGCCCGGTCAGATCAATCTATTATTTCGATTTTATTCTTCCCGGATTGTCAATTTTTCAGAATTAAACGGCATCCGGATACGATAGGATGCCGAATTTCACTCATGGCATCCAGGCCATAACCGCAGGATGTTCAAAATGTAACTATATATGCATTTGTCTTTCAATACAAATCCGTACACAGCCTTAACAGCACTGAGAGTACGTTGTTTTAATAATACAGTAAGGCAGAAATTGTATCCGGACATTACAGAAAACAGTATTCAATAGGATTAAAACGAAGAATTACAACCGGAAATTAGCTGGAAAGACAGGATACAAAACCGAAAATAAGCAACACGGAATATACGGAGAGCGCAGCGGAAATCCCAAATAAGAAATCCGGGTATAGTGGATATTTCATCCCGGAAGGGACTGGCGAAAAGGTAAACAGGAAGGCCTGGTGAACAGAATTAATGGAACAGGCTTACGCCGGGAGGTGAATATTTATCCTGGTCAGACCTGACCAGCTTCCCTTACACTGTTCAGGATGTTCTCATTGATGATCTGTCCGTCGAACAGGCGGATAAGCCGCTGTGCATATCCGGCATCCCGCTGCGAATGGGTAACCATAATAATCGTTGTTCCCTGCTGATTTAAGGATGCCAGTAGGTTCATTACCTCTTCTCCGTGCACGGAATCAAGATTTCCGGTCGGCTCATCGGCCAGAATAAGGTGTGGATTTGCAACCACGGCACGGGCTACAGCCACCCTCTGCTGCTGCCCGCCCGACAGCTGAAGCGGAAAATGCTTCCGTCTGTGCATAATTTGCATCTGCTCCAGAGCTGCTTCAACTCTGCGTCTGCGTTCCGACTGGGTTAGTCCAAGGTAGATCAGCGGCAATTCAACGTTTTCATATACATTCAGCTCATCGATCAGGTTGAAGTTTTGAAATACAAAGCCAATGTTGTGCTTTCTGGTACTGGCTCTCTGCTTCTCGGCAAGTTTCGAAACTTCCTTGCCCAGAAAGAAATACTCGCCGCCGGTAGGGTTGTCAAGCAAACCCAGTATGTTGAGCAATGTGGATTTGCCGCATCCCGAAGGACCCATTATTGCAACAAATTCGCCCTTGTTTATCTCAAACGAAACCTTGTTCAGGGCCGTTGTTTCAACTTCATCTGTACGGAAGATTTTGGAGAGGTTTACGATTTTCAGCATTGGACTTATATTTTAAGATATTAAAACAACCGGTTTAAATTTTTACGAAAGGGCCAATCCGGCGACCGGGATTATTTGACGCAACTGAAACCGTTTTAGTTACTTTCTGAAAACAAGTTTATCTCTGGAGTTAAAGCTGCTGTAGGAGGAAACGATTACTTTCTCGCCCTCTTCCAGGCCTGACAGCACTTCGTAATGCAAGGAATTCTGACGTCCGAGGCTTATGTTTCGTTTCACGGCAAATTTTTCATCCGGATCCACTACGTATATCCAGTTACCGCCGGTTTCCTGAAAGAAACCTCCTCTCCGGACAATCAGTGCATCGGCAGAACCAGAAAACTTAAGCTTAACCTGAAGGGTTTGTCCGCGCTTTACGTTCAGCGGCTCTTCTCCGGTAAATAGAAGGTCGACCTGGAATGTTCCGGCACTTACATTGGTGTATATTTTTGATATCTCAAGATCAAACGTTTTGCCACCAATCTCGCAATCGGCTTCCTGTGCGGTAAAAACCCGGGAGATGTACCGTTCATCAATATTTGCCCTGAGCTTGATCCCATCATTCATATCAATCTGACCCAAATGTTCACCGGCAACTTTGGTTTGACCTATTTCTACCAGGAATGACGACAGTTTGCCGTCAACCGGAGCTTTTACAGTCATGTTATCCATGTTCCTTTTCAGAAGCGCCAGGTTGTTGTACATTCGTTCCATTGAGGAGGCAATCTGCCGGGATTGCGATACTCCGGATATGGAATCCAGTTTCCGGAGATTAAGGCTGATTTCAAGCTGCCTGAGCGAATAGATATAATCACGGCGGGCATCCTCAAATTCCTTGTCAGATATCAGCTTTTCTTTATGAAACTGCTCTTTTCGGTTGAAATCTGTTTTTAATCTGTCGATATCGTACGTAAGCTGGGCGATCTCCTTCTGACGGGTATATTTTAACTGTTCAATACTTATCCGGGTGTTGGCCAAATTGTTAATAGCATCATACATCCTTGTTTCCTGATCCATGTAACTGAGTTCCATGTTAGCGTTTGACAGCTTCAGAATAGGGTCTCCCTTTTTGAGAATTGCCCCGTCTTCCACGTAAATGGCTTCCACAATACCCCCCTGAACGGCATCAATGAAAACCGTATTCCTCGGAAACACCACCCCATCGACCGGGATGAACTCCTGAAATTTACCCTTCTCTACAACAGCAATACTCAATTGATCAGGATTAACATACAAACGGCTTCCTTTATCCCTGAATATCAGCATCCAGGCTAATAAACCAAGAATGACCGCTGAAGTAGCCAGCAGCATTATCTTTCTGGACGTCCACCTCTTTTTTTCAATTATCCTGTCCATACCATTATTTTCCATTTGATACGGTGTTGCCAAATTTATGCCACTATTTATATCTTAATGATTCATAACCACTTAAACATTTTTAATCATTTTTAACAATTTATTTCTGTCCAATGCCGTTCTAATACATGTCCATTTCCGAACATTTATTAATTTAGCCCATCGGTAAACCGGGCACCGTTACACACTCCTGCAGTAGTTTATGCATCCGTAACCTCTATTCCGGCTTTAATACCCGGCAAAATCAAGCCCGGAAGTGTACTGAACCGGCACGTAACAGATAAATCGGGAGGCTGAAAAGAGAACAGCCTCAAAACCAAGAATAAATCTATGAGCAAGATTGAAGCAAAAATTCTTATTGTTGATGACGACCAGGATGTATTACTTGCGGCTAAGTTATTTCTTAAGCAGCATGTAACAATTGTTCACACCGAACGGAATCCCGGGAACATCCCATCCATTCTGAAAAATGAGAGCTACGACATCATTTTGCTCGACATGAACTTTAGCCGGGATGCTACAAGTGGCAAGGAAGGATTTCACTGGCTGAATAAAATCATTGAAATTGACCCCCTGGCCGTTGTGATTTTCATTACGGGGTACGGCGATATAGAACTTGCCGTTCAGGGAATCAAGGAAGGAGCAACCAACTTTATTCTGAAACCCTGGGACAATCAGAAATTGCTGGCAACTCTTACTGCCAACCTCAAGACACGTCAGAACAAAGAAGAAATTGAAGATTTAAAGAGTAAACAAAAAGTACTGATAGCGAATCAGGATCTCGCTTACGGAAATCTGATTGGCCAGTCTTCAGCCATGCAAAAAGTTATGGCAACGGTTGAGAAAGTTGCACGAACCGAGGCCAATGTCTTAATATTAGGTGAAAATGGAACCGGGAAAGAGCTTATTGCCAGGGCAATCCACAAAGCTTCTGCCCGGCACGACGAAATCTTTATCAGCGTAGACCTTGGAGCCATAAGCGAAACATTGTTTGAAAGTGAATTATTCGGATTCAAAAAAGGTGCTTTTACCGATGCCAAGGAAGACCGCGCCGGACGATTTGAAGCCGCAAACAAGGGTACCATTTTCCTCGATGAAATCGGAAACCTCTCCTTCAGTCTGCAATCGAAACTGCTCAGTGTAATTCAGAACCGGAAAGTAGTGCGTTTGGGAACCAACCGGGAAATTCCGGTTGATGTACGCGTAATTTGCGCTACCAATATGCCTCTTTATCAGATGGTTAATGAAAATAAATTCAGACAGGATCTACTCTACCGCATCAACACGGTCGAAATTATGCTTCCGCCATTAAGGGAACGGGCAGAGGACATACAAGCGCTGGTGGAACACTTCCTTGTCATTTACTGCAAAAAGTACAAGATGCCGCTCAAGCGCATTAATCCGGCTACTATCCGGCGGCTTGAGAAGCATACCTGGCCCGGAAATATCCGGGAGCTCCAGCATGCTGTTGAACGGGCCGTTATTCTGAGCGAAAGCAATATCCTGCAACCTCAGGACTTTTTTCTTTCGCAAATTGACGACAACTCGCCGGATCAGCAGGACGAAATTACCAATCTTGAAGAAAGGGAAAAGCTATTAATACGTAAGGTAATTGATAAACACGGCGGCAACATCAGCAAAGCTGCCAGGGAACTGGGGCTAACGCGCGCTTCGCTGTACAGAAGAATTGAAAAACATGGGCTTTAGGAAGTTCAGGCTTTACATCATTACCCGTGTTCTGCTGATCACGGCTAACCTGCTTATCCTGGTTCTGCTTATTACCCGTGAGAACCAGGAAGTTGCTGCTTCGATAACCGGTCTGATTGCAATTCTTCAGATTGGTTCACTCATCCACTACATCGAACGAACAAACCGAAAACTCACCCAATTCCTGGAAAGCATCAGGCATTCGGATTTCAGCACGACTTTTCATGACAAAAACCTGGGACGCAGCTTTGAAGGCCTAAACCGTGCCTTTAATGAAGTGATCGCTCAGTTCCGGAAAAACAGAGCCGAAAAAGAAGAACACTACAATTACCTGCTTACCGTTGTTCAGCATGTAAGCATAGGCATCATTGCTTTCCGCAAAGACGGGAAGGTCGACATTTTCAACAACGCCGTTAAGCGTCTGCTGAAACTTACCAATCTGAAAGACATCCGCGACCTTTCACGTGTCAGCGATACCCTGCCCCCGGCATTGCTTTCCCTGAAGGCCGGCGACCGCCGACTCCTGAAACTTGTGGTTGATGACGAACTGTTGCAGCTATCGGTTTATGCCACTGAATTCAGGATGCGCGGCGAAGAATTCCTGCTTGTATCGCTACAGAATATCAGTACCGAACTGGAAGAAAAAGAAATTGAATCCTGGCAGAATCTGATCAGGGTGCTAACCCATGAAATCATGAACTCCATCACACCCATCACATCCCTTGCCAATACGGTAAAAGAGATGCTGATAAGTGAAGCCGGCGAGAATGTATCGCTCAACCATCTTGATGACGAGGATGCCGAAAACATCAGTCAGGCACTCAAAACCATAAGCAACAGAAGCCAGGGGCTGCTGAATTTTGTAGAAACCTACCGCAACCTGACCCGGATTCCCCGGCCAAACTTCAGATATTTTGCTGTAAAGGAAATGTTTGATCGGGCACATTCCCTGCTCAAACCTAAAATGGATCACTTCCAGATCGAATGCACCCCGAGGATTTTCCCCAACGAGCTAATGGTTACCGCCGATCCTGACCTGATTGACCAGGTATTTATTAACCTAATGCTGAATGCAATAGATGCTGTAAAGGAAAGAGAAAATCCTAAAATTTCCGTAACTGCCGCAATCAATAGCAACGGAAGGGTTAGCATAGAGTTTGCCGATAACGGCTGCGGAATAAAACCCGATATTCTTGATAAGATTTTTATGCCCTTTTTTACTTCAAAAAAAGAAGGCTCCGGCATCGGACTCAGTCTTTCGCGGCAGATTATGCACCTTCACAAAGGTGCCATTTCGGTAAAATCATCCCCGGAATCAGGCACAATATTTACCTTAACATTCTGAAATAAGACGTACAAACCTTGACACCAGTTTTTTGTTAGTCAATCAAAGTAACACAAATGAGTATAAAAAGCGCAAGCAACGATTATCCGCTCCTGCCCCATCTGAAAGAACGCTGGTCGCCAAGAGCATTCGACAACCGGTTTATTGAACCCGCAAAAATCAGAAGTATTTTTGAGGCAGCCCGCTGGGCACCTTCGGGTTTTAATGCACAACCCTGGTATTTCATTACCGGTCTGAAAGGAGACGAAACATACGATCAGATAGTCTCCAGTATGGTAGATTTTAATAAGTTATGGGCAACACAAGCGCCACTTCTATTTGTTGCAATTGCAAAAGAATCAGGCCCTAAGGGTGAACCCAATCCGACTGCTCTTTATGATTTGGGGCAGTCGATTGCTCATTTAACGATTCAAGCCATGGAGGAAGGACTTTATGTTCATCAAATGGGTGGCTTTGATGCAGCTGAAATCAGAGACAATTTCGATGTGCCCGATGGATACAAAGTGGTAACACTGGTTGCAGTCGGCTACCTTGGGAAACCCGACACCCTGCATCCGAACCTGAAGCCTATGGAGATTAGTCAAAGAGAACGCCGCAAAGCAAAGGAATCGGTTTTTAGCGGGAAGTTCGGTATGTCTTCCAATTTATTCTGATCTTACAAACGTAACCATGATGCGTGTTCGAAACCCTTTTTTCTTTCTCATAACCTTAACAATAATTATGGCCTCATGCGCAGGCAACGGCAAAAAAACAGTCCCGGAAACTCCAAAAGCACAAGTTTTCGTTCCTGCCTTTAATGCTGACTCAGCCTATCACTATGTTGCCTCGCAGCTTGCTTTCGGGCCACGGGTGCCAAATTCAGCAGCTCATAAAGAATGTGCCCTCTGGCTTGAGGCTACTTTAAAGAGATTTACCCCTGACATTATTGTCCAGAAGGCCCGATTGCGTGCCTCCGATGGTACATCGCTTGATGCCAGAAACATCATTGCTTCGTTTAATCCTGAAAACCGCTCCAGAATTCTGCTGTGTGCACACTGGGACTCCCGTCCCTGGGCCGACCACGATCCGGATCCGGCAAACCGGCGCAAACCGGTTCCAGGCGCTAACGACGGTGCTAGCGGCGTAGGTGTGCTTCTCGAAATTGCTAGGCAAATGAGTCTTCATAATCCCGGGATCGGGGCAGATATCATCCTTTTTGACGCCGAAGACTACGGAGACCACGAGGATGTACAGAGAACGAACAACGACTCCTGGGCTCTGGGATCGCAATACTGGGCTCGTAATCCGCACGTTCCGGGCTATACAGCACGCTTTGGCATACTTCTCGACATGGTGGGAGCCGCCGAGCCCACATTTACCATGGAGGGAACTTCAATGTATTATGCTCCCGATATCATGAGAAAGGTGTGGAATACTGCTCACAGGCTTGGTTATCAGCATATTTTTCTGAACAGGAAAACCGGTGGCCTGACCGATGACCATCTCTATATCAACGAGATTATCGGAATTCCAACCATTGATATCATAGACTACAATCCCGACAGGCCAAAAGGTTTCTTCGATCAATGGCATACGGTTAACGATGATTTGGATATCATCTCCGCAGCGACCCTAAAAGCCGTCGGACATACAGTAATCACCGTGGTTTACGAAACGAAGTAACAAATAGGGAGAGTGTTACAGAAACAACAGATTTCTTACGGCGAAAATATTTCCCGTTACTGAAAATGCCACCCGCTACCCGGACTTCAGACAGTGCTAAAGCAGTTTTTTAACACCGCTTACCGGCGGTGTTTCTTTTCACCATGACTAATGCGCTGTTTATCAAATAGCAATGGAGCGATATGTAAATTTCTGTCGCTCCATTGCCCGAATTGATACCCGAATGAAAATCTATAGCGTTTTCACCGGTATACAAATATCCAGAACAAATCTGTGCTGTGCGTCTTCCTCCGGCGAATTGTAATATAATTCATACGGATGTCCATCACGCGGCTGATATCCGCTTTCTGTAAACCATAAACACATAGTATTCCAGGCTTTTTCAAATCCCTTCTCGTCAATTTCAAAATGACCGACAGCATATTTGCCGCTTCCGAGTTTCATTTTGCCAATCTCGCTATCCACTTTCACATCGGCATCAATTGTAATGCATGCGCTTTGCCGGACTTGTTCTATCGCGGTAATTGTAGGATCGTCGTGATAAACAGTTATCGTTTTAGTTTCCGGAAATTTTAACAAACCCCGCGGGCCAGCCCATTTCATAAGCTTTTCATAAGCTTTTCCAATCTGATTAAACTGACCTGTGTGTCGGCAGTAAACGACATTTAGTTCAGGCATCTCTTTAATTTCAACCTTTGTGTCCATAATAACAAAATTTGAGTGATTAAATTGAATACAATTTTCACTGCAAAGTTGTTCCTTAATATCCGGACTTATTTGATTTATCTTGCGGGTTAGTTGACCGTTCTTGCTAAAATACAATCCGTCTTTTGCAAAGATCGCCTTTTCGGTTTCTCTGAATTCTTTAGCTGTCATACCGAAGTACTTGCGGAATGTCCGGCTGAAATGGGCCGCACTGCCAAACCCATAATAAAAAGCTATTTCACTTATCGAAACATTTCTGTCATTTCTAAGCTGTTGGGCTGCTTTTTCAATTCGTATTCGCTGAACAAAGGCATTTATTGTTTCTTTCGTTAAGGCTGAGAATATACGATGAAAATGAAATGGGGAGAAACAGGCAATCTGAGCAATTTTATCGAGTGTAATGGCTTCATTTAAATGCTCTTCAATATAGTCAATTACCCTGTTAATTCTTGCCGTGTATTCCTGCCTGCTTTTGTCTTTTGCATTCATTGCGAAACTATTGACGACTAAATTTAAGCAATTAGCCAAAAGGCAGTTCTCAGATCATTAAAATCCGTTTTCCTTTCTGACAGCATACAGCAGTCTACAACAGGTCGTTTGCCAGGTTTGCCAGTTCCGAACGTTCTCCTTTCTCAAGCCTGACATGGGCGTAAATCGAATGGTGCTTTACCTTGTCGATCAGATACGAAAGCCCGTTACTTTGTGCGTCAAGGTAAGGCGTATCAATTTGATAGATGTCGCCGGTAAAAATAATTTTCGTTCCCTGTCCCGCACGGGTTATAATGGTCTTCACTTCATGCGGGGTCAGGTTCTGGGCTTCATCTATAATAAAGCAAACGTTTGATATGCTTCGTCCGCGAATATAGGCCAGGGGCTGAATGACAAGCTTTTCATTTTCAAGCGATTCTGTAATGCTTTTGAATTCTTTATCCTTTTCCCCGTACTGACTTTGAATAAACTTCAGGTTATCGTAAAGCGGTTCCATATAGGGGTTGATCTTCGACTTAATATCTCCCGGAAGATAACCTATATCCTTGTTGCTGAGCGGCACTATTGGCCGGGCGAGGAATACCTGTTTAAAATTCCGCTTCTGTTCGAGTGCAGCTGCCAGTGCCAGCAACGTTTTTCCGGTTCCGGCCACACCCTGTAATGTTACCAGTTTTACTTCCGGATTCAGGATGGCATGCATGGCAAAAACCTGTTCGGCATTTCTGGGAGTAATTCTGAATGCCTGCCTTTTTTCAATCCGTTCAACACGTTTTGTCATAGCATTATAAAATGCCAGGGCAGAAGTTGTTGTGTTTCTGAGAATAAAGTAATGATTTGGAACCGGTGATTTTACACCAATGTCACGGGGAAGGCAATAGCCGTTCTGATAAAGCTTATCGATGATCCGGCTGCTCAGGTTATTGATGGTTGAGATGCCGGTATACAGTCCTTCCACATCTTTAACTTTCCCGGTCAGAAAATCTTCAGCCGGGATGTTCAGCGATTTTGCCTTCAGCCGCAGGTTAATATCCTTGCTTACCAGCACCACTTTCCGGTCGGGATACTCTTCAACCAGTCCGAGAGCAGCATTCAGAATACGGTGGTCAGGCTTATTATCATCAAAGATTTTCCGTGCATCCAGCCCGCTTTTTTCATTCATCACTACTTTAAAAAGTCCGCCTTTCGACTTTACCAGAGGAATCCATTCGGTAAGCGTGGCATGATCGGAAAGGGTATCGATGATCCGAATAAACTCCCGGGCTTCAAAATTAATGGTATCGTTACCCTTTTTAAAATTATCAAGTTCCTCAAGAACAGTGATAGGAATTGCCACATCGTTGTCCTCAAAGTTGTTGATGGAATCGTGATTGTAAAGGATTACAGATGTATCCAGGACGAAAATTTTTCTGCCCTTGTCTCTGGTTTTAACCCCGGTACGCGAAACTGTTTTCTTAACCGGTTTTTTGGAAGGTTCCTTTGTAGCCGGCAAAGAAACAGGTTTTACGTCGGCCGGCTTTATCGCTGTTCGTTCAAAAGGCTCCTCTTCCACTTTCCGGAAGTCCACATCGTCATTGCTTACAGCCCTTCCTTTATTTCCGGAAAGAGCATCCTGAACCGAAATGGCGAGGATATCCGAGGGTTTGTGATTTATAGCTTTCTTTGGCTTATTTGTCATCCTGAACGGCTTTATCTCTTTAGCCGCCAAAGCTTTAGTGCTGCTTTTCCTGGTTTTCGACATTTCCGGTTCAGAATCCGGATTCCTGAGTTTTTTTTTAGCCATAGTGCGAAGTTTACAACCACTAATAAAGGACTTTTCAAATCCTGAACCCGTTAAGATCCGGTTATTTGAACGTAACCGCGAATCGCACAGGCTGAAAGGCGAAAAACCTATTCGATGATCCGTTTTTAGCAGGCCTGATTAAACTCAATCCGGAATCGGAATGATTAAAACGCTGACGCTAAAAAAAATGCCAAACGACACGGATCGGCTTCAAAAGTAAAGTTAAACATTAACATTGGCCGATCTTCCGAGTTTGAAGACAAATAAATAACAGGAGAAAACTTACATAGATTGTTGATTTAGAATAATTTAAAAATTTTATCAACAATTACGTGAAATCATTCTTTCGATTATAGCCAATTCCCGTCCGGGATGCCGAATTATTAACAAATAGCCTGAGATACTCTCGAGGAACAGGAGCTAAGACAGAATAGAATTAAGATAAAATGCTGTTTTCCGTTTAGTCTTTTATGATAAAGTAAAGTGGATAAGGAATTTGATTTTCTGTTATAATACAAGGGAATAATAACCGCAATCCGCCGGAATACACAGAAAAATGCTGTTGAAGGGAAATTACATTATGAAACCGGGATTGATATGATTCAGAAAGGAAATGGAAAGAAACGGGGGACCACGCTGAAAGCGCGAATTTGCAGGGAACCCCCGTCCTCAATAAGACTATTCAGCTAGTACTTTCTTTTCTTTAGGCCCCATCATAAGAAGTTCATTTACGATTACTTCCGTTAAATTATGTGTTTTACCCTCTTTATCATTCCAGGAGCGGTAGGTGAGTTTGCCTTCAACGGCGATTTCTTTACCTTTTATGAGATATTTCTGACAGGTATCTGCCAGTTTCCCGTACACTACCAGCTGATGCCACTGGGTTTGTTTAATTTTTTGACCTTCCTTATCCGTATATTCATCGTTTGTAGCAAGCGACAATCGGGCAAATTTTTTACCATTGTCAAAAGCTCTGACTTCAGGGTCAGCGCCCAGGTGGCCAATCAGTTGTACGCGATTTTTGAGAGAGTTCATGGTTTTTGAGTTTAGTTTAACAAGGTGGATTAGTTTAAAAAGTTCACATTCAACTTATTTAGGTTCTATTTCGGAAATAATTTTAAGATCCGTAACCGATATTTCCGCAAAGTATTTCCTGCCATTCGTACCATCGAGAAAAGCCCTGTACCCCAGTTTCCCCGCAACAGCTATTTCATGACCCCGGGAAAGGCCTTTCATGCATTTCTCGGCCAGGTTGTCCCACAGGATAAGGTTATGCCATTGCACTTCACGGATTCTTTCTCCGGTTTTATTGACATACTCTTCGCTCGTTGCCAGACGGATTCGGGCCAGCTTTCGGTCGTTTTTCATCGTTTTCATTTCAGGATCGGCTCCCAGACGTCCGATCAACTGTACATGGTTAGTTAATGTAATCATAAAGAAGATGGTTTGGTAAATTAAAGTATAGATTAGTATCAGGTTTTAACCAGCCTTGCGTCCGCTAATCATAAACAAATCATTAACTGTGATTTCTGTAACAATCTTACTTGAACCTTCATCGTTTGTGAGAGAGCGGTATACAATACGGCCTTCAATTGCGATTTCACGGCCCTTGTACAGATACCTGGAGCAGATCTCCGCCAGCTTTCCCCATACAATCAGGGTGTGCCAGCGATTACGAATTACTCTGCAACCATCTCGCTCACAATTTAACTCGTTTGTTACAAGCGATAAGCGCGCCATTAAACTTCCATTTTCAAATTCTTTAACTTCAGGATCGGCACCGAGTGAACCGATTAAATGTACCCGGTTACTTAATTGCTTCATTTTAATACGTATTTTGCCTTTCGGCGGGTTCAACAACAAACTGACTTTCCCAATTCCAACCTGACTATACCGGCTGAACGAAAGACAAATATATAACACTAAAAACCCGAATGTCAAGTTATAAATATTTATAATTGCTTAATTTATTAAATTAATTAGCTTGAATCAGATACATCCTGATTTTCAATAATATATATCACCTTTACTTGAATTTTAGAAATTTCTTAAACGTGTAATATTTGTTTACGTTAACTGCCCGGGATTATGGCAATTTTTTAAGGCAAAGCATTACGACAAACAAAACCTGTCTTTTTTAAGATAAAAATCCAGTACCAAACCCTGATTTTTGGACGTAAAAACGACTGATGAAAAACATTTTTCGGTTGCATGGTTAACTATTTTACTTTTTAAATGCTTATTATTCATTTATTATTATTTTTTTATTGTTGATTATCAACATCATAACAAAAAGTACTATTTTTTTTGATTTTTTTTCTGTCCGACTATTGCATAATGATTTTTCCCGTTTTATTTTTGTTGAATCAAATCCCACGTAATAGACATTTATTGGCGGGGCAACTATCATAGTACTAACCTAACTTAAAATTACTTATCATGAATCACTTTTGCGTAAAGTGTAACACTGCAATCATTGCAGGTCGTTCAGACAAGAAATTCTGCAGTTACAATTGCAGAAACAACCACCACAACGGAATCAACAAAGAAAAGTACTCGGGCATCCGGGCGGTTGAAAAACCTTTTCACAAAAACCGAAGAATTCTTGAAAAACTGTTCAGCAAAGGCCTTAATACAGTTTATCACGAAACGTTGGTTATCCTCGGTTTCAATTTTGAAAAGATTACACACAATGAAAAGTCAGTAAACGGGTCTGAGCGCATGTTCGTGTATGAGTTTATCCTTGAGAAAATCGATAATAGTATTTACAGACTCAGTTCTCAGGGATAAGTAGTAGCTGCATCTTAATAAAAATGGAGTGAATTGGCATTACAGTAGTTTTTTTAGTTGAATTAGTTAGTAGAATTAGTTAGTAGAATTAGGACTGAACCATCGTCGGAATGTAAAACTCTCTGACGATGGTTTCTTATTTCTGATTTCAAATAAATGCAGGCCTTATCACCTTATAAATCCTATCTGTTAACGTAAAAAAAAACATGAAATTACCTACCTTTGCATGAATGTAAAATAAATCTGAACCACAATGAACCACATTGATTCATACGATTTTAAAGAAAAACGGGCGCTTATCCGTGTCGATTTTAATGTTCCCCTGGATGATGAGCTGAAGATTACAGACACAACCCGTATCGATGCAGCTCTCCCGACAATCCGCAAAGTGCTTGCAGGCGGAGGGTCCGTAATTCTGATGTCGCATCTGGGAAGACCAAAAAAGAACTTTGAAAATAAATTGTCCCTTAAACATATTGTCCCGTATCTGAGCCATGTACTTGACAGGGAAGTGAAATTTGCTGACGATTGCATGGGAGAATCTGCAAAAACGCTGAGCGCAACCCTCAAACCCGGAGAAGTCCTGCTGCTCGAAAATCTTAGGTACTACGAGGAAGAAGAAGGCAAGCCCCGTCTTCCGGAAACAGCAACCGAAGAGGAAAAGAAAGCGGCAAAGACTGCAGTTAAAGAGAAACAGAAAGAATTTACCCGTCAGCTTTCCACTTACGGAGACTGCTACATCAACGATGCTTTCGGGACTGCGCACCGGGCGCATGCCTCCACGGCTCTGGTTGCTGCCCACTTCTCTTCCGATAAAATGTTCGGATACCTTATGAATGCAGAAGTCGGCAGCCTGAACAAAGTTCTGCGTGAAGGGAAAAAACCATTTACTGCTGTTCTTGGAGGAGCAAAAGTATCTGGCAAGATTCAGATTATTAATCACTTGCTCGACAAGGTAGACAATTTAATTATTGGTGGCGGAATGATGTTTACCTTCATCAAAGCTCAGGGCGGCAAGGTGGGAAATTCACTGGTTGAAGACGATCTGCTTCAGCTGGCACTCAACACACTTGAGGGTGCCCGTATGCATGGCGTTAAAATTATACTTCCGGTTGACACCATTGCTGCTGCCGGATTCGCCAACGATGCCGAAACCAAACTGGTAAAAGCGGGCGAAGTTCCCAGCGGCTGGATGGGACTGGATATCGGACCCGAATCGGTAGCTCTTTTTGATAAAATCCTCCAGGAGTCACAAACCATTCTCTGGAATGGACCCATGGGCGTTTTTGAAATGCCTTCCTTTGCCGAAGGAACGGTTCAGATTGCTAAATCCATTGCCAAAGCGACACAAAAAGGAGCATTCTCCCTCGTAGGCGGCGGCGACTCCGTTGCAGCCGTAAACAAATTCAAACTTGCCGACCAGGTAAGCTATGTTTCGACAGGAGGAGGTGCTATGCTTGAATTTATTGAAGGCAAGGTTTTGCCTGGAGTTGCAGCCATAGAGGCGTAATTATCAGCAATCCCGGTAAATTTTATTTACGTACAGCCTCTCCGGACCGGGGAGGCTGTTTTTTAAGCTAAACGGTATAAGCTATTTTTCCTGTTCTTCCCTGAACCGTAATCTTACCCAGTCGAGTATAAACGGCAGCTCATTTACATCCACCCCGTTTGAGGTAAGATAGCGCCGGTCGGCAGCAAAGCTGTTGAGGAAAGATTTCAGGTCGCCTCCTCTCAGCCTTATGCTGTTAATATAATGTTCTGTTGCCTGAAGCTTATCTCCAATACAAAGTGCCAGATGACCGGCATTCATAAAGTCAAAGGCATTCGGATTCCCGGAAAGCAACTGATTATAATAAGGTACCGCAGCCTCCGTTTTTCCGGTTATCAGAAGGCACCATGCAACGGGTCGCATGGCATTGAGCGAACCGGGTTCTGCAAATTCAATTCGGTAGAAATAATCAAGAGCCTTTTCCGGTTCATTCAGATTAAGATAACAGGTTCCAATTGCTGCAGCCGTCTTGAGTCCGGAAGGCTCAACTGCATCCAGCTCCAGGTATGTTTCGAGAGCATGCGGGGTATCACCCATTTTAAGGTAGCACTGTGCAATTTTGCTCAAAAGCCAGTTTCGGTTGGTATCAAAAAGATCGGCCTTGCGATAGTATGTAATCGCATGCAAATACTCTCCTTTTTGCTGATAACAGTATCCTGATTTTTCGAAGAGCTCGGCATAACTTTCACCTTTTTTCTCAAGCAGGCTGAAAATTCTGAGAGCATCATCAAAGTGATCGTGATCAAAGAAAAACGATGCAATGGTTTTGAGGTGAGAAGTATCTTCGACCAGAGACGAAAACGGTTGCGACATATGGGCCTCACCAGAAAAGGCAATGACATCCGTAAATTCGGCTCTGAGCGGATGTAACCTGAAAAAACGATACAGATCCTGTATGTACTGAATGACGATCCGTTTATTGCGAAGGCCCGGATTACTTAATTCTTCATCTGTAAGTTCCTCCAGCTGCCCGGCTTCCGCTTCAAACATCTGATGAATCATATTCTTTTGAGGCCCCGGCATAAGCGGGAGATTCAGGATAAATGAGAACTTATCGGAATTACACATATATACCGAACGCTCAATGCCCTCCCCTATGGTTTTGCGCATCGATTCAGTTTCATCCTTTAATGCTTTTACAACCACATAGTGATCTTTATAAAAAGGCAAAAACCAATTTGGAAGATCGCTGAAGAAGCTGAAATTTTTAAGCATGGAAAAAGCGCCAAGAAATACATCCGATCCTTCCAGCTGCATATTGGTCAGCTCCTCCAGTTTTCTGACCAGGCCTGGCTGGTTATCAAAGTACTTCTCCCAATCGGGATTTTTGTCAAGAAACTCCTCAGGAGTCATCAGTTTCTCCAGATCAAGTTTCTCATTCAGATCCTGGTTAAATTTAATTACATCCGGCACAATCTCTTCCCTGAACTTACGGGTTATCTTTTCCGTGTCTTTCGACCGGATAAACTGTATAATTACCGATTCTGCTTCTGCTGCGAACTTTTCGCTATTCTTTAGCAGCATCAGCGGTTCCATTACCGAGGGATAAAGTACGATGCGCTTACCGAAAAAGTTAAAAGCTATCAGCATACCGACAAGCGCGCGTTGTGAAATCTGCGGATCCGGATGATCGTAAAGCTCGATAAGGAGTTCCAGTTTGCGGACGTCAAAAACTCTTAAAATACCCAGGGTAAGTGCACTTACCATCATGGATTTTTCGTACCAGGGAATGGAAGTGCTTCGAAAGATACCTGCAACACGGGTGGCATCGTCCTCACTTAGTTTATCGGTAAGCCATAGAAGCCGGAATGTTCTGAAAATAGCTTTCCTGTGATTAACCGCAATTTCACTCTCCGTTTCATCATCGAAAAGTATGGTACTGCGCAGCATTTCATCCAGCTCATGATCGAACGACAAGCTTACCAGGCTTTCTCCAAGCCCCTGATTTGCCATCCGCATCTCTTTGTCGAGCTCTTTTTTCAGAGCCGAAAGCATCATGCCGCTTCGGGCAAGCAAATCCATTTTCATGGAATCGGCCAGTTCATATATTGAAACAAGCAAATGATGGTATATTTGCTCACGCTGTGTATCCTCAACACCTTTAATCGTATAGCTCAGCATGTTTCCATATGTAAACCGAAGCTCATCTACTCGTGCAAAGCTGGCGGTGTTACCCTTAAGCTCAGCAACCTGAGCAATTTTATCAAGAGCATCCGCAACCCTTTGCTGCTCCAACAGATTGCAAATTCTGGCATACCACTCCTCTGTCTCCCTGTAATTCATACTTCCTTGATTTTTTTCTAATTGCTGATGATTCCGAACATTACAGACGGCAATCCTTCAGATGGCTTTTTTTAAATTATTAAGACGACAAACCCGAAGCGTCTGCAATGCAAGGGTGAAATTTCCGGTTAAACAATACCTCTTTTGCTGAACTTTTCCGTCGGGGTCTGAAATACCGGTTCACTCATCCTATAATGCGACAAGACATGTGTAACGACAAAAATCATGCATTTCATAAATGTATGACACAATTTCAGGCAAAGTGTCCGGCCGCGAACACCAGACCATCAATTATCGAACAAAAATGTACGGTCAGAAGCTTATAAATATTTTCATTACATTGTTAATCAGCTTATTAAACACAATGGCATGATTAATGGAAAATACTGGCACGGGTACATGTCAGTCAACGGTGTGGAAAATTCCGGAAATCAACCCGTTCCCGGAATTTTTTGAAAACAATACCTACAACTATGGTCAGCAATTACATACAAAGTGCATTCCGGAACTTTTCTCGCAACAAGGGTTACACCTTAATCAACATTCTGGGACTTTCGCTGGGCATCACGGCAGCTTTTTTCATTCTGCTATACATTAACGATGAGCTGGGTTATGACAGGCATTATGACGATTACAAACGAATTTACAGGCTGGAAGGCGATTTTTCAATCAATAATAAGCACGATCGGTTTGCCGTAAGTTCTGTAGCGATGGCACCAGCCCTGAAGCTGGAATTTCCGGATGTTCAAATGTTTTGCAGATTTGCACCAAACGATAATCTCATTTTAAGATACGACGACAAGGAATTTATTGAACGTCAGAACTATTTTGCCGACTCCACCGCTCCGGGTATGTTTTCGCTCAGCTTTTCGGAAGGAAACCCGGACCATGCGTTAACAGAGCCTTTCACACTGATAATGAGTGAAACCACAGCCAGGAAGTACTTTGGCTCTGATCATGCGTATGGAAAGACGGTAACTACAGGCAGCGGACGAAATTATAAAGTGAGCGGGGTTTTTCGTGACCTGCCCGATAACACCCATCTGAAATTCGACATCCTTCTTTCAATGGAAACGCTTGCCGGTCTTGTAGGAGAAGAGCGATTCAGAAGTATGGAGCCCGGAATGTTCTGGAATGTGGGCGTTTACTCTTACATTCTGCTCAATGAAGGCTCGGATATAAACGCTCTTTTATCAAAATTTCCTGCCGTGTACGAAAAGTACATGCGTGAAATCGGAGATCAGATCAACGGAAGTTTCGCACTGATGGCAACCCGTATCGACAACGTCCATCACACATCCAGACTTGCCGGTGATCTGCCAGTTGGGAATCTTATATATGTTTATGTACTGGGGATCATCGGGGTAATGATTCTGGTGCTGGCGTCGATCAACTACATGAATCTGGCTACAGCCAGGGCATCAGCCAGAGCCAGGGAAGTGGGATTGCGCAAAGTAGTCGGAGCAAACCGCGGCCAGCTTGCGCGACAGTTTATAAGTGAAAGCCTGATACTGGCATTCATTTCATTTTTTATTTCGCTGGCGCTGATGCAATTATTGCTTCCGGTGTTTAACGATATTTCGGGTAAGCAGCTGTCATTCAGTATTATCGGGAGCTTAACCCTGTTTACAGGCATGTTTCTCATTGCCCTTTTTACCGGCCTTCTGTCGGGAACTTATCCTGCTTTATTTCTTTCATCCTTTCAGCCGGCCACAGTTCTGAAAGGGCGGGTTCATGCAGGCAGTAAGGGTTCGTGGATGCGAAAGGGTTTGGTTACCATTCAGCTGATTATCTCTGTTTCGATGATAACCGGGACTCTGGTAATATACTCCCAGATTCACTTCATGAGAACGGCAAGCCTTGGATTTGAAAAGGAGAATCTAATGGTAATTGAAGTCCAGGACACGGCATTTCTTAACAGAATGGAATCGTTCAGAAATGAATTGCTTCAATACCCGGGCGTTATCAATGCAGGACTTTCGGCCGGCATCCCCGGGGGCAGAAACGGGATTCAGGTCATGCGCGTGGAAAAAGAAGACAAGATGCAGGAATACGCGTTAAATCTGATTCCATGCAATTATGAGTACCCTGAATTACTTGGACTGGAATTCATTGAAGGAAGAAGTTTCAGCAAGGACATGGGAACCGACCGGCTTGAAGCAGTTATCATTAACGAAACCTGTGCTCAATCATTGGGATGGGGAAAAGATGCACTGGGTAAGAAGATACACTACAACTTTGAACTCGACGGAAGCGGAGGGCGGATGATGAAAGTAATCGGAGTAGTTAAGGATTTTAATTTCAAATCGCTACACAATAAGGTAGAGCCAGTTATTCTCTTTATCCCTGAATTCCCGATGAACCTTCTTTCGGTGCGAATAAAGCCCGGATTTAAAACGGGAGCCATTGACTTCATCAGAAATAAATGGGAAATATCGGGAACCAATCGACCGTTCGATTATTTCTTTCTTGATGAAAGCTACGACGAACTATACACTGCTGAAAAACGGGTAGGGAAAGTCTTTATGGTTTTTTCAGTGCTTTCAATTTTCATTGCTTTACTCGGACTTGTCGGGCTTTCCTCATTTACAGCTTCTCAGCGGTCAAAGGAGATCGGAATACGCAAGGTTCTGGGAGCCTCGGTTGCTACAGTCCTCCGGATGCTGTACAAAGAGTCGCTTCTGTTAATGGCTGTGGCTTTTGTAATTGCAACCCCGGTTTCCTGGTACTTTCTCGACAGGTGGCTCGACAATTTTGCTTACCATATAAATCCCGGTATTGCTACTTTTCTGCTGGCCGGAGCCATCTCACTGCTTGTTACTTTGGGATCGGTCAGCTTTCATGCCATTAAAGCAGCGTCGGCCAATCCGGTAAATTCTATTAAGTATGAGTAATACTACCCGGGAATGCTAGAGGTATTCATCAATAATCTGAATGGCGGTTTCAGGCCGGCTTGTTTCCATCAGCTGAGCCCTTAAGGCTGCTGCTCCGTCGAAACCATGAACATAAATTTTAAAAAAGCGCTTCAGGATATTGAAATTTCGTCCTTCCGGCCAGGTCCCGCTGAAAAGGATGATATGTTTCCGGAGAAGATGAAGTTTTTCCTGCATATTGCGTTCGTGACTGGTGCTATTAAAAAACCAGGGATCTGAAAATATTCCCCGGCCAATCATTGCTCCGTCGGCGCCGGTGCTTTCGATCAATTTCAGGCCATGCTGTGTATCAGCAACATCGCCATTCCCAATCAGCTTTACTTCCGGAGCTATTGAATTACGCAATTTTACGGCAAGAGCAATCTGGTCCCATTCGGCCGGTTTAAGCGACATCATACGTTGTGTTCTTGCATGAAGCGTGATTGCAGAAAGCTTACATTGCAACAAATGGCTTATCCACGATTCGGTGGCATGTTCTCTGAGTCCGGTCCGTGTCTTCACACTTACAGGCATTCCTGAGCTTTCACGCACAGCCTGAATGATCTCACTTACGCGGGTGTGCTGTCCGATAAGAGCCGAACAGGAGCCCTGCTTCACGATTTTTTCTGCCGGGCAGCCCATATTGATATCAATCCCATCAAACCAAAAATTATCTTTAATAAAACGGCTGGCTTCAAAGAATTTTTCAGGATCATTTCCCCAAATCTGCACAACGAGTCTGGCGTTAAGTTCACTTAGGATTTTACGTTCAGAGGCATTTACCATGAGTCTGTGAATAACGGCATCGCGGCCTTTGGGGTGACAAATACCATCGACAGAGGTAAACTCAGTAAAAAGCACCCTAAGGTGACTTCCCGACGACACCGACATAACAAGCTCCCTGAAAACAGTATCGGTAACGTCTTCCATTGGGGCCAGTAAGAAAAAGGGACGGGTAAGGTCTTTCCAGAAATCAGACAACTGCTTCAGCTTTGATGTGGCAGGAATAACAAAATGCGCTAAAAAAATGTTCAGGCGCCGGGCTCCCGGATATCAGGGGGTTAGCACATTTTATATACTTTTCTCAGCTTTTTGTATTGACTCAGTCCTTCTTCGTTTGCAATTCCACGAATAAAGCTATCAATCATTACTTCGTAGAGAACTTTAAAGGAGAACCTGTCGGGAGGAAAGAAATCGGGATTATGAAGGTCGTAAAGACGGCTGATGTAAAGTCTGGCCATCAACTCAATACTAAGGTCTTCACGGTATACTTCCTGACGAATTCCCTTTTCGATATTAACTTTCATCTTTTCAAAGATGAATTCAACCCGCTGTTCGAGATGATGCTGGTATAGTTCGGGATAGAGCTGTTTCAGATCGTTGGTGACTGAGGGGGTAAGATCAAAAAAACGGCTGTTAAGAGCCTGACTGACAATCATGAGAATTTCAATGGCATTGACATCCTCAAAATTATTTTCATCAAAAATTGCCTTAAAAGAATTCCGCTCCGATTCCAGTATTCGGTCAATCAGGTCTTCATCGCCTGTAAAATATGATTCCAGCTGGCTTTTGGAAATTTCCAGCTTATTGGCAATGAAATCGATATTAATATTCCCGATGCCGAATTTTATCGACAATTCACGGGCATCTGAGAGGATTTTCCTCAGGTTATCTTCCATTCACAAGCAATATTTGAAATGACAGAGGACGTGTCAGCCTGCGAAAATACAAAATCATTGCATTCATTGCGGTACTCTCTTTCCGCATCATCCGGAAAAAACGATTTTATACGACGATTGTCCGGCAGGGCTTATCAGCCTGAGCATATACACTCCGGCTGGAATTCCATGCGATTGAAGATTAAGATATTCAACGTATTTGCCAGCCGGTAAAAATTGATGATCGATCAGCGAAGCCAGTTTCCGTCCCATAAGATCATACAGATCAAGGCTCACGAAGTTGTCGTCGCGAAGCCGGAAAGATATGGCTGCAGCCTCATTAAAAGGATTAGGGACAGCCTTCAGACCGGCCACAGGGGCATCGGGATCCGGTTCTTTTACAGCTGGTATTACATCATTCATAATGGCTGTCCACATTGACAACTGATTTTCATGCAGGCGGGTCCAGACCGGTCTTACAATTCCATCTACTGCGGCTATACTGGTATAATCGCCGAAGAAGATATTGGAAGTCGGCACAAAGGGCTCTTCACTAACCTTTAAATTGACAAACGTTTCACCTCCATCGACCGAATATGCCACATAAACATCTGTACCGGCATCTTCCTGTTCACGCCGATCGTAAAAAACAAACCATAGTCTTCCATCCGACTGATCCACAGTCATCCAGGTAAAAAACTGATGTTTGCCGGGTTTATCGTCGTTAACCCTTACGGGCTGGCTCCAGGTTGAACCAAGGTCCGTTGATTTCACGAGCCATACATCGGTATCATCGGTTCCGTTGCGCTGATCGCTCCAGTTGATGTAAATGGTTCCGCGATTGGGGCCGTTGCTCAGATCGCAGCAGGTTACAGGCATCCCGTTTGCCCGGAATATTCCCGGAATTGAGAAGTCCCATCCGCCCGGCTGATCCGTTACAAAGATATCGTCGTCGAGCCATGTTTCTCCTTCGTCGAATGACCGGTCAAAAACGATTCCTTCAGGACCCGACCACGAAACATATATCTGACCTTCGGGGCCGACAGCAGGAACGGCACCTTCGACCGTATTATCGCTATCGATACAATCGCCGGCTACTTTATTTATCCGGACCGGTTCACTAAAGGTAAGCCCCTGATCTACGGATTTGGAAAAGCGTATAATTGTGCTGTCGGCGGGATCCGCACTGCCGTATGCATCGAATTGAGTCCAGGTAACATAGATGTGATTATTGAAGGGATTTACTACTGCCCACTCCTTATCCTGGGCTTTGGTGCCGTCGAGTCCGATTCCGGTTCCGTCGGTCCAGGATATACCATAATCTTCGGATCTCTGACAAACGATCTGATCAATCCAGGCGGGGCCGGGAGGATTCGACAGGTGAAAGAAATAGAAATAGCCCATTGTATCCACCACGATGCACGGATCACCCCACACACCGTATGCATTCGAAAACAACCGGGCTTCATTCCAGGTGTGGCCTTCGTCGAAAGAAGTATAATACGTATCAATGTTTACACCAACCACCATACTTTGGGGATTACGGGGATCAATACAAATGGATGGTTCGTTAGGTGTTCGCTGCGTTCCGATTAGGATATTGGGAAACTGAGCCCTCGCGTTCGCTTGCAGCAACAATACTGTGACTAAGAGTAAAAAGCCTTTGGCCATTGGATAAATTTGAAGAATTCAAACCTACATAATTCCGAAAGAAAATGCAAGTCCGGTACCATACGCCCATCCCCCGTTTTCAGCAAACGACTTGAAAAAGAAACAACTTTCTGTCACAAGGTACAAAAAACCCCGGGGTTATGTATGTTTGCAAAAGAAAAGCTGAAGCCATCATCCAGTGCTCATAAAAACAGACAATACATGAAGATAAAAGCACCTTCGCTACACTGGCAGATTCTGATTGCCCTGGCTGGAGGAACTCTTTTTGGCGTTTACTTTCCGGAATTAACGCCCTGGGTTGCATGGGCTGGAGATTTATTCCTCAGGTTGCTTAAAATGGTCATTATACCGTTGATAATGAGTTCAATTATCACGGGAATTGCCGGCATTGGGACTCCGGAGAGTCTTGGCAGACTTGGGCTAAAGACCATAGGATTTTACTTTTCCACAAGTTTTTTTGCCATTGCCCTCGGGCTTCTGTTGGTAAATCTGATCAGACCCGGAACCGGAGCCGATCTGGCATTGGCTGAAACCGTTGATTACCTGCCGGCAGCGGATCAATCGCTCGGCCTACTCCTGCTGAATGCCGTTCCTGATAACGTTTTTCGTTCCCTTGCTCAAGGAGAAATCCTTCCGGTTATTTTCTTTTCCATGGTTTTTGGATTTTTTACCAATATCACCTCAACTTCCAGTCAGCAGATAATACACCGTTTTTTCGACGCTGTGTTCGGCGTTATGATGAAAGTAACCATGGCCGTGATCAGGCTGACGCCTTACGGGGTTTTTGCGATCATTGCATCGGTTATTTCGAAATATGCAGGCGATCGGTCTGCCATCATGCAGCTGGGATCGAGCATGGGATTGTATATGCTTACGGTGCTTTCCGCACTAATCATTCATGCATTTATAACCCTTCACGTTATCGTATGGGTTACAACGCGGATAAATCCGTTCAAGCATTTCCGGAACATGTCGGTTCCGCTTCTGACGGCATTTTCAACATCATCTTCCAGTGCAACGCTTCCGCTTACAATGGAAGCTGTTGAGAGTAAAGACGGGGTATCATCCAAGATCTCGAGTTTTACACTTCCCCTTGGGGCTACCATCAACATGAACGGGACAGCATTATACGAATGCATTGCGGTGATGTTTATCGCTCAGGCATACGGAATTGACCTGAATTTTGGCCAGCAGTTAATTATAGTAATTACAGCATTACTGGCGGCCATAGGTTCTGCGGGCATTCCGATGGCAGGCCTTGTAATGATGACTATAGTGCTGAATGCTGTCGGACTTCCCCTGGAAGGGATAGGACTGATACTGGCGGTAGACCGTATCCTGGATATGTTCAGGACTGCAGTAAATGTATATGGTGACACCTGTGCAGCATTGGTAATTGCCAAATCGGAAGGAGAAAAGCTGAATATTTAGAATCAGGAGATCAGGGGCAGGTTAATAACCACGCGGGTCCCTGCAGCTCTACCTTGCTCATCGTACAGATCGGTGTAAACCAGTTTCATATCCACACCATAATAATTATTGAGCAGATTCAATCGGGACGTAATTAACGATATTCCGATGGATTTCCGGGATTCGGGGCTTACCGGCTTGTTCTCTTCCGACTTTTTACGACCGATTCCATTGTCCTGCACCATGCATATCAGGTGATTCCCTTCTGCGACTTTAGAAATTCTTATTTCAATGCGGCCGGCGATGCTGAGTCCCATAATCCCATGCCAGATGGCATTTTCGACAAGAGGTTGAATCAGGAATGCAGGTATGTAGCAAGCATCCTTGTCGACATCAGGATCAACAATTATTGCATATTCAAACCGTTCATTAAAACGAAGCGATTCAAGTTCAAGGTAGAGGCTGAGTGCATCCAGTTCATCGCGCAGAGGAACGGCCTGTTTTTGAGAATTATTCAGGATCAGACGCATCAGCTTTGCGAACTTCGACAGATATTGTGTTGAAGACAGACGATCATTTTTAATAATATACGACTGTATGCTGTTCAGCGTATTAAAAACAAAATGGGGATCCATTTGCTTTGAAAGGGCTTGCTGCCTGTACCAGTTAATATCATTTTTGAGATTATTCTCTTTTCGCAGCAACCGTATCCGGTTATTATAAAAAAGATAGAACAACAGGATCCCAAAAATCAGCAGGAGGGCAATAAACCACCACCGCCTCCAGACCGGCTGTCGGATTTCGAACGAAAAAACAGCCGGATGAATGCTTTGCATGCCGCTGGTACTTGTGGCAACAACTTCAAAAATATACTTTCCGGGCGGAAGAAAAGCATATTCCACTTCCGTATTGGTTGTCTGTGACCAGCTCTCATTCAATCCCTTAAGCCTGTATTGATATATTAGTTGACCGGCATCACGATAGGAAATACCATGAAATTTAAGGGTAATGATATTCTGATTGTATGGTAAGGAATACCCCGAGATCAATGTCGTATCCTTTTTCATAATCTGCAAATCTGTTATATAAACGGGGGGCGGGGTATTGTAAGGCTGGTGATTTTTTCTATCGAAAATGGTCATGCCGCTGCTCGTGGCAATGTACATTCTCTCCAGGTCTCCTGTGATATCGGTGATTTCATTCGAAATCAGTCCATGATCCTTTTTATAGACATTAATATCTATCTGCCCGGCAATCAAGGCATCTAGGTCTAACATATTCAGACCATAATTTGTTGCAATCCAAAGCAGGTTGCCGGTTATATGCAAGGCGGTAACGGAATTGCTTGAAAGTCCGTTTAACCTGGAAACCTGAATGGCGGATCCGGAGCCGTATAGAAATACGCCAGCTCCTTTGGTAGCAATAATGGTAAGTTTATCGTTGTATTGAACGATATCCGTAATACGACTGTTCAGTAATTGATTACCCGGATCAAATGCCTGAATTCCATTATCCGTTTTAACAAATACACCGGTATTGGTTCCTATTAAAACATCGCCATTGGCCTTTTCATAAATAGCTGTTGCCCTGAATCCTAATGAGTCATTATATAACGAATTATACAATGTTTTCCCATTTTTAAATTTCGACAATCCAATCCCGCCGCCAAGCCACAAACTACTATCCTTTGCCGCACACATACAGAAAATACTGAAAACATCGGCTTCCATTAAATACTTTTGAACATTAAGATCTTCTCTGATTTTATTAATATACTTTTTTAAAGCACCTGTACTGTCCATAAGATACAAGTATTCATTTGTTCCAATCCAAATGCTTTTGTTTAACCCAGGTGCTAATGTAAGTATCCTATTTTTTTTATTATAAGACAATTCTTTGGTATATAACTTATCATCTGTCAATATATTAATTACATTATCGTTCGTACCAATATATACTTTGCCTGAATTAAATAATACGCTATTAACTTTATTATTGGACAAGCCATCATCCGTAGTAAATCCTATAAATCCATTGGATGGAAGGTAGAAGAGGCCGTTATCAAGAGTGGAAAACCACATTCCATATTCAGAATCCTGCAAAACGGAAGAAACGGATAATCCTTTTAGATAATGGATGTCTGTTTTAGAAGAGAGATCACTGTCAGGGTAACATTTTACGCCATTCTTCTCTGTACCAACCCACAAATTCCCAATTCTATCAAC
This sequence comes from Bacteroidales bacterium UBA6248, assembly GCA_002441345.1. Taxonomy (GTDB): domain Bacteria; phylum Bacteroidota; class Bacteroidia; order Bacteroidales; family Lentimicrobiaceae; genus Lentimicrobium. Next base: position 45,113 of record DJVU01000009.1, on the reverse strand, counting down.
ATTAATACCTAAAATTCTGGAATCTATATAAATCTGTTGAATTAATTTTGTATATTCAAAAATAGCCAAACTATTATTTTGTGAATATATAATAAAATCATTTAAATACTTTATAGCAATTAACTGCCTGTCAAAAAATTTAGTTTGATCCGGTCTAAGTCTAAAAGAAAAAATCCCTTTCTCAGAATTCAAACGAAGATGATATACCTGGGTTGTATCACCCTGAGATACTAACACCCGATCATCGCACACAAGAAGGTCTGTATAGTGTTCAGGCGGATTTAGATCTCCATATCTGCTAATTTCTCCCTTCGCATCAATACTTATCAGACCTTCAAATAGCAGGCCTGCATGAACTGTATTATCCGTATCAACCCGGAATGAATATTTGATCGGTATAGCATGCTTACTAATTGATTCACTTAATTTTATATTATAATCATACTGAATTATTTTCCCATTTTTAAAGTATGCCAGCTGAAACGGGAATCCGATAAACCAGATTCTTCCATCATAATCTTCATAGATTTCGAAGACCGTATTCTCGGGAAGCCCCTCCTGAATGGAAAAATTCCTGAATTCCAACCCGTCATACCGGCTAACTCCCATATTGGTAGCAAGCCAGATATAACCTTTCGAGTCCTGATAAACATGAAAAATCTCGGTGCTTGGCAATCCATCATCAACCGTAAAATGCCTGAAAACAGGATGTTGTCCGTATACTGGAAACACCTGTATCAGTATCATAAAAAGAAATATTGCGATACTCCTTAAGAATACTTGCATTATCCGGCAGTTAATTCATCAAAGTTAACAAATTGGCCTGAAAAAAAACGAAGGTATCAGATTCCACGTCCTTAACCACCCGCCATTCGATAGAATAAAATCGCAGAACCGGATTTCTGCAACAGTTAAAATATTCAGGTATTTCGGACCAGCCTTTTCTACATCGTATCGCTTTCGGCAGAACTTTGGGTTACAGATTAATCAGATATGGTGAAGAATTCCCTAGAAATCTTCCATTTCCATTTCATCCCCGTTCTGATTGTTACGGTCGCGATCTCTTTGGCGGTTGTAATTATTGAGCCTGTATGTAAAACCAAGATATACGACTCTTGACTCCATCTTACGTTCCGATGTAATTACAAAACCAGGCCCCCAGGTTTCACCATTAAAACGCCTTGCATCAAAGATATCGCTGACTCTGAGGCTGACAGATGCATTGTTTTTCAGAAAATCATACCTGAGAGCCATATCGGCAAAATACATGGCTTCCATCTTGCCCTGAGCCATGGTACGGGGTGAGTTGTAGTTCCCGGCAAAGCTCAGATTCAGATCCTTTCTCAGGGCAAAATTCATATTCAGCTTAGCCATCCACTGAAAACTCTCCGCACGGTCAATTCCGAACTCCTCACTGCCATCGTACTCGCTTTTGAAGAATGAAACATTAAGATTTGTCTTCATCCATTTGGTAAACTCACGGTTGCCGATCAGTTCAAGCCCGTATGAACGTTCATTCTTGAGATTCTCATATGTAGTGGAAGTAACACCATTGCCCTCCAGCTGTGTAATATTGGTGATAACCCCAACGGTTTGCCTGTAAAACAAGGATGCATTCAGCGAATTTTTACCCCAGTAGTTAGACCAGCCCAATTCATACGAATTGATAAACTCCGGCTTAAGTCGCGGATTACCATACCTGATATTAAGTGAGTCGGAATAATCCACATAAGGATTCAAATGTCGGTTATGCGGACGCCTGACTCTTCTGCTGTAGGAAAGTGCCAGCTGCTGTGTTCCGGAGAGTTCATAAACGAGGTGCACAGAGGGAAAAAGACTGGGGTATGAATAACTAAACCGGTCGTTCTCGTTGATTATTTCTGACTCTGAGATCAATTGTTCAATCCTCAGTCCTGCCTGATATTTTAACTTGTCAAAGGTTGCTGAATAAATGCCGTACACAGCATGAATCTGTTCAAAATAATCAAAATTATTAACAGCACTTTCGTTTTCAACCCATTCCTTTAACAGATAACTATAATCGGAAAGGTTGTTCCGCATGGTAATATCCTTTATGGTGCTCTTAAATCCAGTTTCGAGTCGCCCCCCGTTGCCAACCGGCGTTATAAAATTTAACTGTGCAGTATACATCGTGTTTGTGTTCTGCGATGTTGAGAGCTGCAAGGCTGCATCACCCGTAACAGCCCCACCTGAATACTCATTTTGAATAATATCCTGTAAGCCGGTCATGGCATTGTCAACAACCATAAAATCAGCCGTAAGTTCTTTGCCTTTAGTGGAAAAGGTGCGTTTATAAGACAGCGTATAATTGTATGAATCTATCTCACGTGAACTTTCGCTGTACCGGTTAAAATTTCTGACCGTATCCGGTACCTGTTCTTCCCCGGTTGTAATAAACGAATAGGACCGGTTGTTGCCTTTGTTGGTAAACGACATATCCCTCATCTGGAACGAAAAGCTCAGCGTATTGTAATTATCAAGCATAAAATCCAGCCCTGTGTTCAGATTATGCATGTTGCGGTTGTTACGCATATTCTGATTCTGCAGAAGCATACTTTTAATCTCATTATCAACCGTGTTACGTTCCGACAGGCCGGTGGAGTTGAAGCGCCCGATACGGTTATCGTAACCGGCAAAAAGGTTGATTCTGTTTTTTCTGTAATTCAGATTAACGGATGTATTGTAACGGTCTCCCGTCCCTGCAGTAAAGGATGCCATCCCGTTCAATCCCTGTAGGCTGCGCTTTTTCAATACAATATTAATAATGCCGGAAGTACCTTCCGGATCGTAGCGGACTGAAGGATTCGTAATAACCTCAATACTCTCGATAGAGGATGCAGGTATCTGCTGCAGGAGATCCCCGCTGCTTATTTCCGAAAGTCCGGTGGGTTTGCCATCAACAAGAATTGTGACATTGCTGTTTCCCCTGAGACTTACGTTACCATCTGCATCAACCGTTACCGATGGGACATTCTCCATAACATCCACTGCAGATCCGCCAATGGAAGCAATATTTTTATCGACGTTAATAACCTTTTTATCGAGGTTCGTTACAAGCATCTCCCGATCCGCAGTAATTTCAACTCCCTGCAGACTGGAAGCTGTCTGTGTAAGTTTGATTGTTCCAAGATTAACATCAGAATCCGTCGGTTTTATCATAATATTGGCCAGTTCTTTTGTCTCGAAGCCCATAAACTGAATTCTGACAATGTACTTTCCGACCTCAATTTTATCAATGCGGAAGTTACCCTTAGAATCGGAAATGGTGCCTCCGGCCATTGAGGTATCCCTGGCTTTAAGGATGGCGATGGTACCGTATTCTATCGGCAAACCGGATCTTTCATCAAGCAGTTTGCCCCTAAGCACACCTATAGCCGGGCGGACGGATTCACCGGACATACCCTGACCGCGGCCCGGACCCTGAGAAAACGATTGAGCAGGCTGGAAAACAATCAGAGCAAACAGTAATAAACCAAGCAGTCTGTAACAGGAATTCATAAAAGAAAAAATTAGGGTTGCAAAATTACTCTATTTCCGGAATCGTATTCAACAAATCAGTTCAGCCGGTGTTTGCCATTCGACACCTGAATCGGAAGATACTTGCTGGCTTTAACGAATTTTAACATTTTTTTATTCCCCTATTCCCGGGAACAGCATTCTATCCTTCAGTTTTTCAGCGACACAGAGTTTTCAACGGCAAGGCGACCGCATCAGCCGGTAATCGGTGACACATTTAACCAAAAAGAACAGGTACAATTATTTACAGCGAGCTTACCGGTATTAAAAAAGCTGCTTTCAAAATTTTTATTTTTGCCGCTATTATAAACTTACTGAGCATGAAACGGCATATTTTCCTTTTTCTGATTTTTCTGACAACCGGTCTGCAGGCGCAGGACTGGACCACATATTACGAAGCTTCCGCATATCGTAAAACGCCGGGATACAAAGAAACCACTGACTTTTGTGAACGTTTGGCAGCAGCATCTCCGCTTGCTTCAATAATAAATATTGGTATCAGTCACCAGGGCAGAGAAATTCCAATGATGATTATTGACCGTGACGGATTAACCACCCCTGATGCCATACGGGCGAAAGGCAGGGTTGTGGTGCTGATCCAGGCCGGTATACATCCCGGTGAACCGGATGGTAAAGATGCAGGGCTGGTATTACTCAGAGACATGCTTATTCACAAAAAACACCGTGATCTTCTGGAGAAAGCTTCCGTACTTTTTATTCCAATTGTGAATGTTGACGGACATGAGCGCTTCGGACCGCATAACCGCATCAATCAGAACGGCCCGGATGAGATGGGCTGGAGAACCAATGCCAGAAACCTAAATCTGAACCGCGACTTTTTGAAAGCCGATGCCGTGGAAATGCAGCACTGGCTTAAAATGTATTCCGAATGGCTTCCGGATTTTTTCGTCGATATACACACAACCGACGGGGCCGACTTTCAGTACGCCCTTACGTATGATATTGAAGTATTCGGGACCCTTGACAGCGGAATTACCCGCTGGCTTCAGAATATCTACGAGCCCAGGGTTAAGTCTGCCATGGAAAAAAGCGGATTCCCGATTTTCCCATACGTGCAGTTCCGTAACTGGCATGACCCCCGCAGCGGACTGAGAACCGGCGCCGCACCACCCATGATCTCACAGGGCTATGCAGCCTTGCAAAACCGGCCTGCCCTGCTTATTGAGACCCACATGCTGAAGGACTATAAAACCCGTGTTGATGCCACCATACAGATGCTGATTCATACCCTGTTTATAGTAAACCACCAGGCGGATAACCTGAAAACGATAATTCAGATGGCTGACCAATCCACAGCGTCACCGGCCTTCAGAAAACAGGACTATGCAGTAAACTGGAGAACAAAGCAGGACGACAGTTTAATGGTCGAATTTAAAGGTTTTGACTATAAGGTATTAAAGAGCGATCTGACGGGAGGGGACTGGTTTGTGTATGACAATACAAAGCCATTAACCATGAAACTGCCTTTCTTTAACAAAACGGAACCTGCAGCTGAAATAAGGCTTCCTGAAGCGTATATCCTGCCAGCCGAATGGAGTGATATTGCTGAGCGAATGAGTCTGCACGGAATAAAAATGGAAATATTAACAACTGACCGTGAGATCACCGTTGATTCCTATCGATTCAGGGATTATGAGTTCAGAAAAACACCCAATGAAGGCAGGCATATGGTAAACACCGGCTTTGATCCTGTAACTGAAACACGTAACTTTCCTGCCGGATCTTATATTATAAAAACCGACCAGCGCACAGCAAAGGTAATTGCAGCAATTCTGGAACCTGCGGCACCGGGCTCATTTGTGGAATGGGGTTTCTTTAATGCTGTTTTTGAACAAAAGGAATACAGTGAAACCTACGTTATGGAAACGATGGCCCGGGAGATGCTGGAGAAAAATCCGGAAATCAGGAAGGAATTTGAAAACCGGAAGAAAAATGACCCGGTATTTTCCGGCAACCAATGGAATATCCTGAACTGGTTCTACAGTCAAACGCCTTACTGGGACAGCCATTTTCTGCGTTATCCTGTGGGAAAAATCACGAAAACCAAAACCATGGATGAGCTAAGGCAGGTATCGGCACCTTTGCTGTAATCAACTTCGCGTTAAGGGATGAATAGAACCAGATCAGCCCTTTAAGCTGATATCGAACAACCTGTCGTAATCCACAATGTGCAGGTGTTTGCACTCCATTTCTATCAGATTCTCTTCCCTGAAGCGCGTCAGAATTCTGGCAACGCTTTCAACCGACATACCTGCGATTTCGGCAAGTTCCTTTCTTGAAAGACTAAGTGGAAACTTCCGCTGCTTATAGATGCGATTGGCAAGGCAAAGCAATACATCGGCCAGGCGTCCGTATGTTTGTTTTTGCGTAAGGCAGAAAAAACGGCCGCTGATGATTGTATTGTACTCTGCCAGCAAGGCTATAATTTTCAGGGAAAACTCAGGATTGGTGCGAATCAGTTGCCTGAAGGTTTGCATGTCAACTACCTGAATCCGTGTATCTATGTATGCCTGTGCTGAAAACTGGTAAACATTGTTTCCTTCAAAAAGTGTGGACAAGCCGATGATATTCATTTCCGGCATGATGTGAAGCACAAGATTCTCCCCGCTGTTGCTTTCCATATAGATTTTAACCAGCCCTTCCCTGACAAACATAATCTGTGTTGCAGGGGCTCCCTGTTTACAAATAATCTCTCCTTTACGGTAGTTTACTTCCACCATTTTCGACTCCAGCAGGCTCGATTCGTCGGGTGTAAGTATTTCCATACAGGAAATCAGATTGTTGCCAATGGCACAACTATGCTGAGCAGATGCTTGTTCTTCAGTCATTTAAAATGATGTTTCTAAATACGTAACTGCATTACATGCAAAGAAACAAAAAAAAACTTGATCTGCATCAAGGATTCTTGTGACGAACAAATCCAAAAACCATGATCAGCTTGGCCGATAAAAGTTGAACATGCTTCCATGTTCAACGTATTTTCGCATTGTTAATGAATTAACAACACAACTATGAATACCTTACTGCAAAAGCTTACTTCATTTTTAGTCGTGCTGGTACTTCCGGCTCTGGTAGTGTTTGCCACGGTACACTTTGGAAACCGCAGGGGGACACCCGACGAAATCAGCTATCAGAACAGGGCTGACATGGACAAAAAGGTTGACCATTCTGAATTTGAAATTCTGCAGCAGAATTTTGAGCGCCCCCAGGATCTCACAGCCGCATGTCTGTCATGCCACAACAAACGCGATGATGAACTGATGTCGTCGGCACACTGGAAATGGGAACGCGAGTCGAATCTGCCCAACGATCGCGGCACAGTGAGTATAGGTAAAAAAAATCTGATCAATAATTATTGTGCATCGGCCCAGGGCAATAACGGATCGTGCATGCGCTGTCACATCGGTTACGGATGGAACGACGACACCTTTGATTTTAACGATCCCACCAATCTCGACTGCCTTGTATGCCACGACAATACCGATACATACAAAAAACGTAAGGGAGGAGCCGGTATGCCATCGACAGCAGAAAATGCTTCAGCAGAATTTCCTGTTCCCGATTACAACTTTATTGCTGCCAACGTAGGCAAACCACTGAAAGAAAACTGCGGTTTCTGTCACTTTCACGGCGGAGGAGGCAATAACGTTAAGCACGGCGATCTGGAAGAGGCCATGCTTAACTGCGACCGGTATGTTGACGTGCACATGGCAAAGGCCGGGCAGGACATGTCGTGCAACGACTGTCACCTGACCGAGCGCCACAACATCACCGGAAGGGCATACAGCGTTTCATCGGAAAACACAAACAGAGCTTACTGCGAAACCTGTCATACCAGCAAACCCCACAACGATAAAGTGATCGACATGCACAACCACAAGGTTGCCTGCCAAACCTGTCATATTCCTGTATATGCCAAGGTAAATCCGACCGTAATGTACTGGGACTGGTCGGCTGCCGGACGCAGGGACGAAAACGGCAATCCGATCACCGAATACGATGTTGACCATAAATACAGTTATCTTTCAATCAAAGGCCGGTTTGTATGGGATAAAGATGTTAAACCCGAATACTTCTGGTTCAACGGCACGGCCGATCATTACCTTTATGGTGACACAATTTCGGAAATCCCTGTTCAGATCAACACTCTGATGGGAGAATACAGGGATCCGGATTCAAAAATCTGGCCTGTAAAAGTACATCGCGGGAAGCAGGCATACGATACAGAGACCCGTGAAATTGCAAATGTCAAGGTATTTGCCGAAAAGAAAGGGGAAGGCGCCTTTTGGGAAGATCTCCGGTGGGATACTGCCATACAGCTGGGAATGGAGAGTGCCGGAAGGTATTACAGCGGGAATTTCGACTTCGTATCCACCGAAATGTACTGGCCTCTCAACCACCAGGTATCGCCCAAAGAGCACACACTGAAATGTGCCGATTGCCACACTCGCAGCAACGAAGGCCGGCTGGCTAACCTGGCAGGATTCTACCTCCCTGGCCGTGACTATGCCAAAGGGGTGGATTACACAGGGTTTGCCATAATAATCCTGTCGCTTATCGGAGTTATTACCCATGCTTTGATGAGGATATTTGCCCGTAAACACTGAGTTAAAAAAAACAAGAAATGGAAAAAATTAAATTATACTCCCGGTTTGAGCGGTTCTGGCACTGGACTCAGATGGCATTGGTAATTCTGCTTACCATCACCGGATTTGAAATTCACGGAAACTACACAATCTTTGGCTTTGAAGCTGCCGTCAGGCTTCACAATGCTTCGGCCATCACTTTTATATTGCTTGGAATAATGACCATATTCTGGCTTATTGTCACCGGTCAGTATAAGAACTTCGTTCCCACCCGTGAAAAGTTCAGCGAACAGCTGAAATTTTATACATCAGGCATCTTCAGGGGAGAACCGCATCCTACCAAAAAGTCATTCGGCAACAAACTCAACCCCGTACAGCGGATTACATACCTGGGACTGCTGATCATGATTTTTCCGGTTCAGACACTTACAGGAGTACTGTACATGTTTTATCACTATCCACAGAATCCGATTGATGCCGGCGGACTATGGATCGCGGCGGTACTGCATACGTTAGGTGCATTTATAATGGTGGCCTTTGTGATAGTACATATGTATATGATAACAACCGGTCACCGTATCAATACCAACTTGAAAGCCATGATTACCGGCTATGAAGAAGAACCTGCCGAAGAACACAAAACTGAAAATCAAACCGCATAAACACGTAACCATGAAAAAAATAGTCTTAGCATTTACAGTCCTGTTCACTATGGCGGCATGCAGCAAGCAGGAGAAGTTTGCTTCCGCCGATGAAATGGTTGAGAAAGCCCTGCAGGAAGTAAAACTTATCACTTCCGAAGAACTGGAAGCTCTGATGAACGGGGAAGAAATTTATACTCTTATTGATGTAAGACAACCGGAAGAGCACTATCCCGGCTTCATTCCCGGCTCAATCAACATTCCCAGGGGAAGTCTGGAATTCAATATTGCCGACTCCGCATTCTGGGATAACGTCGGACTTTACATGCCGTTGCCGGAAGAAAAGATTATTGTTTATGACCAGAAAGGGAAGCGCGGAATTCTTGCTGCAAAAACATTGCAGATGCTGGGATATTCAAATATTTATGCTCTGAAAGATGGTTATAAAAAGTGGGAGCTCACTTTTCCTGACATCTATGAAAAAAATCTTGAAAAAATGAACGGCGGCGGGCATGAAGCACCCAAATCCGGCGGAGGCTGTTAAGCCGATGCAATCATAAACCGACTGAAACAAAAAAGAAAACACAAACAAAAAAAACCAACAAAAATGAAAAAACTCATCAGACTTTTCCTGATCCTGGCCTTTGTTCCGGCTTTCGTACTTACAAGCTGCAAAAAAGACGATGAAAACACTTTTGATGCACAGAAGGCACTAACAAAATATCTTGTTGAAAACAACATGGATATCAATACCATTATCGGAGGATTTGTTTTCAGTGCTCCTGCCGATGGTGACGTCAGCGGGAAATACGTTATTGATGTTCGTACTGCCGATGAATTTGCTGCCGGTCACATCGTCAATGCACACAGGGTTGATCTGAAAGACATCCTTGTGGAAGCAGCAAAAGCAGATAAACCAATATTAGTTGTATGTAAATCGGGCCAAACCGCAACGCATGCCGTAGCAATTCTTCGCCTTTCGGGATATGCCGATGCACAGGCTCTTAAATGGGGCATGAGCGGATGGAATTCAAGCCTCGACATCTGGACCTCAAACCTTGGCAATATAGCCGTAGACCATGCCAACTGGAATACTGCTGCTGCACCCACCAACCTGACCTACGAAAGTCCCAAATTCAGCAGCGCCGATACCATTCCCGCCAACATCCTGAAGGCACGCATTGCTGCTGTTCTGGAAGAAGGATTTAAATCGGTTCAGCCTGCCGATGTACTTGCAAATCCGGGTAATTACTTTATCAACAATTACTTCTCGGAAACCGATTACGCAGGTTTTGGCCATGTTGCCGGTGCTTTCCGTATCAATCCTCTTCTTGTAGGTGAAGGACAGGTAAATTACCTCGATCCGTCAAAAGAAATTCTGACCTATTGCTACACAGGTCAGACCTCTGCTGCTATTACAGCTTACCTGAGGGTAATCGGATACAATGCAAAGAGTATTATGTGGGGTATGAACAAATTCCACAATACATCAACCGCATGGGGAACCTCTCCGAACCAGTGGAAAGCCAGTATGTCAAAAAATCTCCCTATCGTAACCGGTAATTAATCCATACGACCATGAAAAGAGCCATTCTGACACTTGCTTTAGCAGCAGTATTTGCATTCCCAAGGGCATCAGCCCAGGGATGCGGCGGTGCTCCCAGCGACGAAGGACTTAAAATGTTCGGTTTCCTCCAGTCGCAGTATGAGCACCACTTCACAGAGCCTGCGAAAAACAGCTTTACATTCGAACGTGCCCGCATCGGTGCCATGGGTAAGATCCCTTACGATTTCTCTTATTATGTAGTTGCGGAACTGAGTCCGTTTATTTCAGCTAATCCTTACCTGCTCGACGCCTTTATAACGTACGATCGCTTCAGCATGGCAAAACTGTCGCTAGGCTCATTTAAGACTCCTTTCGGACTTGAAACAAATACTGCGTGCAACGGACTTATGACCGTTTATCGCAGCACTGCCACCCTTCAGATGGTTGCACCATTCAGAGATATGGGCGTAATGCTTCTCGGAGGCAACGATACCACCTTTGTATCGTACCAGCTTGGACTGATGAATGGCGGTGGTCTGTTAAAGTTCGACAACAACAGGAAAAAAGACATTGTAGGGCGCGTTGTACTTCACCCCTGGGATTTCCTGTATTTCGGCGGAAGCTTCCGTTATGGCTACCCCTCCTACCTTAATGACAAGGATTCACGCACCACAATTGGTGGTGAGCTTAAGCTGAAATACCGCGGATTCACACTCCTTGGCGAGTATATCATGGATGAAGGCGACTACAACCGCGACCTTGGCGGCGGATGCAGCGGCAACCTCATCGAGCTTGGAGAAGAAAGAAGTGGCGGATACGTTACCATGGCCTATATGACCAAATGGAATGTAGAACCTGTCTTTATGATCGATTTCTTTGACTCAGGCAATGCTTCGGGTTACAAGGAAAACAACATGACTTTCGGCCTCAATTACTTCTTTAACGACTGGACACGCCTGCAGCTTAATTACGTTTACCGTGCCGAAAGCCCGTCAGAAATCAGGAATGACGAATTCGTCGTGCAGGTACAAGTCAAATTTTAATTTAAATTCTGCTTAAAATGAAGAAAATTATTTTAACAACCATCGCACTTATTACACTGGGTCTTACAGGAATGGCTCAGGATCTGATTACGGTGGCCGAGCTGAGCTCAAAACTCAGGGATGCAAACTATGTTGTGGTTTCTGCTGAAAAAGAAACAGAATATGCAAAAGTTCACATCAACGACGCAGTAAACGTTTCATACAAAAGCCTTGAGAAATCAGGCGGAGTTGAAGGATTGCTTCATTCGGATCAGGAACTTGCAAAAATCTTTGGATCAAAAGGTGTAAGTGAAAAGAAAACCATCGTTGTTTATGACGAGGGCTCCGGAAAATACGCAGCCAGATTGTACTGGGTTCTGAAATACCTGGGTGCCCCTGATGTAAAAATCCTGGATGGTGGTCTCGTTGCATGGAAAGCCGGACGTAAACCGGTTACCAAAAATCCTTCAACGGTAAAAGCTGCAACATTTACCCCCAAAGCCAACAATGCAGTATTTGCTTCGATGAAAGATGTACAGGCTGCTTCCGGCAATGCCAAAGTGATTCTGATCGACCTTCGCGAAAATAATGAGTTCAGCGGTAAAGATCCCGCCAACAATAAAGGCCGTATTCCCGGATCGGTAAACGTTGATCACACTACCCTGAACGCTGCAAACAGCCTTTACAAACCGAAAGCCGAGCTGGAGAAGATCTTCGCCGCAGCCGGTGCAACAAAGGACAAAACCATTATCCTTACCTGCCCTACCGGTGTCAGAGCAGCAAAAGGATATTTCGTACTGAAATCCATTCTCGGATACCCCAATGTGAAACTTTACGAAGGCGGTGTAAATGAATGGGCAGCAACTTCTTCAAATAAACTCGACAAATAAGTCGCAGGCAATTCTTATCGAACCGGATGCTGGGAATCAGCATCCGGTTTTTTTTATGTTTCCCCTGCAGCCCCCGCCGATTCACTTTCCAACGGGTCACAGAACCGCAAACCATGCCCCTTTTTCGAATAATACTGAGATAATTTGAAAATCAATTTGACTTCGCTATTTTTACAATCAGTTAGTGTATATACTACACAAAGCAATAGTCCCCTGATTAAAAGGATTTTCTGCAATCAGAAAACAGAAAACAGAGAGAGACATGGCAGGTATATGAAGAGGAAACATGGTTTTAAGCAAAATCCGGGTTAAATCATTTAAATTTTGATGTAATTTTATTACACCCAGCCTACGGCTGACTGATACCAGAATCAATTTGAAAAGAAATCACAAAATCCCACACCTAAAACCCAAACAAATGAGCAAACAGGACAGCAGTTACAAAGTAGGAATGTCGGCATTTGGCTCCATTTTTTTCATTTTTGGATTTGCCACTACATTCATTGTTACCCTATCTGCACCAATTAAAGAAATTTTCGGCCTTTCAGAATTTGGAGCCCAATTACTTGCCTCTGCATTCTTTATTGCTTATCCAATTATGTCAATACCTACAGGAAAACTTATCGACCGTATCGGGTACAAATCCACTGTTATAGCGGGACTCATTCTGATGGCGCTGGGTAGTTTCATCTACATCCCGGCTTCCAGGATCCCATCGTTTCCAATCTACCTCCTGGGAACGTTTGTTCTGGCTACGGGCGTTGTATTTCTTCAGGTAGCTGCCAATCCCTACGTTACAGCCATCGGACCGGAAAAATCGGCATCCAGCAGGCTTAACCTGACCCAAGCACTGAATTCAATAGCCACCATGATTGCTCCCTGGCTGATTTCGGTTGCCATCTTCAGGGGTCTTACTCCCGAAAGCGCCGATTATGCCAGACAAGCTGCCGACAGAGTTCCCATGCCGTTTATTTTTATGGGTATAGGTGTTATCCTGGTAGCACTTATTCTGATGTCAATAAAACTTCCGGTTATCTCAACCGAAAAGAAAGAAAAGAAAAGCATTCTGCAATACCCACACGTTTTGCTGGGAGCACTTGCAATATTCATGTACGTTGGTGCTGAAGTAGGAAACGCAGGTCTGATCGTGAACTACTTAAAGAGAAGTCTCGGTATGACCGGTGAGGAAGCCTCAACGTATGCAGCCATATACTGGGGAGGAGCCATGGTCGGACGATTCTTCGGCTCCTTTATGTTCTCTGGTATCCGTCTTTCTAAGAAAATTACCTACGGCTTGCCTGTCCTGCTGCTGGCACTGGTATCCGGAGCTTTTGTAACCTCGTGGAACTGGAACATAGGCGTCATTTTCCTGATTGTTGCTACCCTGAATTTCCTGATAATGCAGATCGGAACCGGTAATGCAGCCCGCACTCTTGCCATCTTCGCACTGGTAGCCGCAAGTCTTGACCTGATTACAACGTTCAGCACCGGCCATATCGCTCTCTGGACTGTTATATCCATCGGCCTGTTCAACTCGATTATGTTCCCGAACATTTTTGCCCTGGCTGTCAAGGATCTCGACTCGGGTGAGCTGAGCACTGCATCCGGAGTCATTAACACGATGATATTCGGAGGTGCAATTATTCCTCCCATCATGGGAAGCATAGCCGACAACGCCGGTTACACCTGGGCATTCCTGGTTCCGGCCATATGTTACATTTACATCTTATTCTATGCTTTGAAAGGAGCACATATCCGAAAGCTGGCCTAAAACACACGCTATGAAGAGGTTCTTCAACCGGAAAGCAATACTGCTGCTACTAGTCGTACTGGCCTCCTGCACGGTGAACGGACAAACCTTCCTGTATTTTCAGGACAGTCCATCGCCCGATCAGTATGAATACAGCTGGATGGAGCTTACCGCTCCCAGCGAGCTGGAGAGAAGTGGAAACGAGCTGCGGCGGTTTCCGGTTGAAAGCCTTATTTTGCCGATTCAGGGAACAAACAGCCTGAGACTGAAATGGCGGTCGGTAACCGGAGGTGACTGGGTAGCGATCGCCGCCGGTTTGAACTGGATGGATCATAACCTTACACAAACCGATTCGCTCATCTTTTGGCTTCGTTCAGATGCCGGGATTGGCAGTAATGCGCTTCCGCGGATATTTCTGGAAGACGTTAATAACGTTAAAACTTATAAGCACAGCTTTGCAACCTGGAGCCCTGCCCTGTCTCCCGGTGTTTGGAAACGTATTTCAATCCCCATGTCCCTTTTCCTGGATTACGGCGATCCCGTCGATTTTTCCAGGATAAAAACCGTTGGTTTTGCGCAGGGATTATCAGACGGAGTGCAACATACCCTTCTGATCGACGACATGCGCGTAATTACGGGAACCGGTACATCGGCTCCCGCTTCACCGCCAACAGGCCTCACTGCCAGGGGTTACGACAGTCATGCCGAACTTGTCTGGAATCCAAATCCGGAAACCTACATCACAGGCTATGAAGTACAGCGATCGCTGAATGCAGGAACAAGCTGGACAACTGTATTTGTTACCGGAAAAACGGTTACGCATCACATAGACTGGCTTCGTAATGCCGGTACTGCAGTTACTGCCCTTTACCGTGTACAGGCGCTGAATGCCTCCTATGAACCATCGGCACCCTCAGAAACTGCAACCGCCACTACGCGTGTGTTCAGCGACGACGAACTACTCGATATGGTTCAGGAATACACCTTCCGGTATTTCTGGGATTTTGCCCATCCTGCCTCCGGTATGGCACGTGAACGCAACACATCCGATAATGTTGTCACCACCGGTGGTTCAGGCTTCGGCATCATGGCAATCCTGACGGGCATCGAACGAGGATTTATCAGCCGGGAGCAGGGGCGTGAACGAATGCTGAAAATCCTCACCTTCCTCGAACAGGCCGACCGTTTTCACGGGGTTTGGCCGCACTGGCTCAACGGAAATACCGGGGATGTGATTCCTTTCAGCGAATTCGACAACGGAGGAGACCTGGTGGAAACCGCATTTCTGGTGCAGGGATTACTCACGGCCCGTCAGTATTTTAACCAGGCTCATGATGAAGAAATTCAGATAGCCGAAAGAATCACAATCTTATGGGAGAGTGTGGAATGGGACTGGTACAGCCGGAACAACTCCGGTGTACTCTACTGGCACTGGTCGCCAAACCACGGATGGCAGATGAACATGCAAATCCGGGGATGGAACGAGGCTGCCGTAGTTTACCTTCTGGCCATGGCCTCACCCACACACCCGGTACCAGCTTCCTACTGGAGCGGAGGCTGGGCTGGCATGCCGTATTATGTTAACGGCAGATCTTTTTATGGATACACTCTGGATGTTGGCTGGGACAAAGGCGGTCCGCTTTTCTTCGCCCACTATTCCTTTTTAGGCTTCAACCCGTCTAATTTAAGGGATCCGTACACAAACTACTTTAACCTGAACCGCAATCATACCCTAATCAACAGAGCATACTGTATTCAGAATCCGCTCGGACATGCGGGCTACGGGCCCGACTGCTGGGGCCTTACTGCCAGCGACGATCCCGACGGTTACCTGGCACATGAACCCGTGACAGGCAGAGATAACGGAACCATCTCGCCAACCGCAGCAATCTCATCCATGCCATATACGCCGGTGCAATCGCTGAGTGCGATGAAGTATATCTACCGGGAACTCGGAGCCAGAACATGGGGATACATGGGATTTTTCGATGCTTTCAACCAGTCAAGAAACTGGTGGGCAACTTCCTATCTGGCCATTGACCAGGGTCCCATCATCGGGATGATAGAAAACTACCGCAGTAGTTTGCTCTGGGACAACTTTATGGCAAATCCCGAAATTGAGCCCATGCTGGCCGCGGCCGGTTTTGCGCCCGATCCAAACGGCTTCAGCACACAGAATATCCCTATGGGGCAACTGACCATACACCCCAATCCGGCCGGAGAAGCAAGCACGATATCGGCGGAATTCCGGGGAACCTTTAATGGAGATATCAGCATCCGCGACCCGATGGGACGTACGATACAAAGTATCCGGGTAACGGCCGGAGCCGTTGCCGGAAAACTGATACTGGAGCTGAATACCGCAACCCTGCCTGCCGGATTATACATACTGACTCTGTCGGGAAGTGGTGTTACTTTTACGGGAAAACTACTGAAACGATAAAGCCGTCAGCAAACCGGCATCAGCAAACGCTCAGGTAAATTGAAACTGTCTGAATTTCAAAATAAAAAAACCTATCAATCAACCAACGCTGAATTATATGAAAAAGGTAAAATTACTTTTCATCCTTCTGCTTGCCACCGGGATTATACCTGTGGCTCAGGCGCAGCAGGTCAGGGTAACGGGGCAGGTTACGAACTCTGCTACCGGTGAAACCCTGCCCGGGGTTACTGTAGTTGTAAAAGGCACCACCAGCGGTACTGCCACCGACCTTGACGGGAAGTACAGCCTGGAGGTTCCTGCGGCAGCTACCCTTGTATTCAGTTTCGTGGGAATGGAATCCCGTGAGCTCGGGTTGCAAGGCCGCACAACCCTTAATGTAGAACTGAATCCCTCTGCCAGTATGCTCGATGAAGTGGTTGTTGTCGGCTACGGCTCGGCCAAACGTCTGGACCTGACCGGCTCCATTACAACGGTAAAAGCTAAGGACCTTGCATACCAGGCCGTTGCAAATCCGGCACAGGCGCTGCAAGGTAAGGTTGCAGGTGTTCAGGTCACCAACAGCGGATCTCCCGGAAGTGCTCCGGACATCCGAATCCGGGGACTGGGAACTGTATCTGCAAGTTCAGCCCCGCTTTATGTTGTTGACGGAATTCTGACCAACGACATCAGCTACCTGGGAACCAACGACATCGAGAATATAACCTTCCTGAAAGATGCCTCTTCCTCGGCAATATACGGAGTAAGGGCAGCCAACGGGGTGATTATCGTGACCACAAAACGAAGTCAGAGCCGTGAAGCCAGAATTTCCTATTCCGGCTATACCGGTTTCCAGAAAGTGGTTAACAAATTCGAACTCACCAAAGGAAGGCAGTATATCGACCTCATAAACGAAAAAAACCAGTATCTGGCGGAAGCTTCCGGCAGCACTTTTGTTCCCTTTAACCCGGAAGATTTTCCGGATCAGATCGACTGGTACGATGAGGTACTTCGCGAAAAAGCCATGACCCAAAGTCATGATGTAAGTGTGATGGGCGGATCGGCAAGCAGCATGTATACCTTCGGAGCATCCTGGTTTATGCAGGAAGGACTTGTAAAAGGACACGACTACGACCGTCTCAACATACGATCATCGCTTGAATCGGAAGTTCTTAAAAACCTGAAAGTCGGATATTCAGCTAACCTCTCTACCTATAAATTCAGGGATGTACCGGGCGTTTTCTACAATTCCTACGTCGCACCGCCAGTCTTTACCGCCAGGATTAACGATTCCACCTTCAATCCGATGGGTGATGGCGTACTGGGAAATTATGCCAATCCCGCAGCACAGCTCTACTATCACAACAGCCGTTCAAAAGGGATCCGTTTTCTTGGCAATGCTTTCGCCGAGCTGAAGATAGCTAAGAATTTCAAGCTAAAATCGTCGTATGGCATGGATTACGGGAGCAACCAAAACCGCAGTTACATCCCCTATTTCTATGTTTCGGAAACCCAGTTCGACACCACCAGCAGGACTCTCAGCCGGTCTATGGCACACACAACCGATGGATTCTGGGATAATACACTCACGTATGACAATACTTTTGGTAAACACAAAATCACGGCCATGGCCGGTGTTTCAGCCCAGGAATACAGGATACTCAGCATTTTCGGAAGCCGGAATTACGTAAATGACTATGGAGACCACTCCCTTTACATTGGCCTTGGTGACCAGACCACATCCAATGCTTCCGACGGAGGTGATAAAATCACCTCCCTCTCCTATTTTGGAAGAGCAACCTATAATTATCTGGATAAGTATTTGTTTACGGGAACACTGCGTTACGACGGAAGTTCTGTTTTCCCCAGCGATCAGCGCTGGGACATATTCCCGTCGGCCGGACTGGGCTGGGTTATTTCGAACGAAGACTTCATGCAGACACAAAACATCTTCGATTTTCTGAAATTCAGAGCCAGCTGGGGACTTACAGGCAATAACCGAATCCCTTCGAATATTTACACCCTGACCATTGCGAAGGGAGGACAGTTGTCCACTGCCTTCGGAGAGGGCGGAAACGTTGTTATCGCAGAAGGCGCAAATATTACCACAGCCGTACCTCCCCTGCTTAAATGGGAAAAGGTAAGAGAAGTTGATGTGGCCTTTGAAGGACTTGCTGCAGATAACAGGTTGTCGTTTGAACTTGATTACTATCACAGGCTTACGATCGACGGCATCTTCCCTACCACCCTGTCGGCCACGGCCGGAACATCGGGAAGCTACCTTCAGAATAACGGCAACTTCCTGAATTCAGGCGTTGAGCTTACGCTGGGATGGACAGATAAAGAAGGAGACCTGAACTATGCATTCAGCACCAACTTCACATACAATAAAAATGAAGTTAAGGAACTTCTCGAAGGAACACTGGGACTTTTCGGAGGCAACCTGCCCGTCGGAGGATTCTTTTCCACATATACCATCGTTGGAGAACCAATAGGATCTTATTACGGAAGGAATGTGCTGGGTATTTTCCAGAATCAGGAGCAAATTGACACCTACACCTGGACCGATCCGGAAACTAACGAAACCGTTATGATTCAGCCGAACGCAAAACCCGGGGATTTCATTTACGAAGACGTGGACAAGAACGGCCTCATAGATGCAAAAGACAGGGTTTTCATGGGAAGTGCTCTCCCTACTTATCTGATCGGCTTCAATGCAACCTTTGAATACAAAGGCTTTGATTTCAGCTTCGACCTTTATGCTCAGGGTGGTAACAAGATATACAATGCCAAAAGGGCACAGCGTCTCGGCAACGAAAATTACGACCTGGATTTTTATGAAAATCGCTGGCATGGAGAAGGCACTTCAAATGATTATCCTTCCGCCGACCTTACAGGCGACAATATGATTCCGAACAGCTGGTACATAGAGACGGGCGCATTCTTCAGAATCAGAAACATTCAGCTGGGATATTCGCTTCCTGAAAAGGCCTTAAACACATTAGGTATCAGAGGTGTTCGATTCTACGTCAATACCTCCAATCCGTTTACATTTTTCAAATACAACGGATTCAGTCCCGAAATTTCAAGTTCGTCTCCCACATCACAGGGTATTGACCTGAATGTTTATCCCATGTCTGCAACCTACAATTTTGGTGTAAATGTTAACTTTTAACCCAAAAATCAGGAAATCATGAAAGCAAAAAAAATAATTTATGCCGTTTTGGCCATCGTATTTATATCCTTTAGCTCGTGCCAGGATTATCTTGATTTTGAACCGGAAAACAAAATTCCGGCGGAAGGATTCTTCGAAACTCAGGAACATGCCGAGCAGTCGGTTAACTCCATATACGCCCATATGCGCACATGGGAAATGGTTTCGTTTGCATTTATAATCATGCAGGAGATTACTTCCGACAACGCGGTTAAAGGCAGTGCTGTAGGGGATGCTTCCTTCATCAACGATTACGACAAATTCACCTTTACGCCCAACCAGTTTGTGTTAAAAGACTACTGGGCCGGACGTTACCGGGGTATTAACATGGCCAACCAGGCCATTACAAACATCCCCGGAATAGCCATGAATGAAAATTTGAAATCCCGGCTTATCGGAGAGGCAAAATTCCTGAGGGCTCTGCTGTATTTCGATCTGGTACGTGCGTTCGGCGATGTACCAACGCCCATGGCTGTACCCGCAGGCCCCGAGATTAATTCGCGTACTCCCAAAGCTAAAGTATATGAATATATCGAAACCGATTTGCTGGATGCAATGGCCGTACTGCCTGCAACTTACGATGCAAGCAATAAAGGCAGGGCAACTGCGGGCTCCGCAAAGGGCTTGCTGGCAAAGGTATATTTGTATATGGAACGCTATGGTGATGCTGAACGAATGGCAACAGAGGTTATTACCTCCGGGAATTACGGGCTTGAGGATAGCTTTTGGGAAGTATTCAGGGTATCTAAGGAAAACGGAAAGGAATCGATCTTCGAAATTCAGGCTCAGCAGATCGATGGCAACTGGGATGTTTCTTTTTCCCAGCATTCCGAAGTACAATCGGTTCGCGGACAATGGGGCTGGGGGTTCAACATTCCGACCGATGACCTGGCTGCAGCATTCGATGCAGCAAATGACCCCATCAGGAAAGCAGCAACGATACTGTTTAAAGGAGATGTAACGCCCGAAGGCGATGTAATTGCCGGGGTTAATTCGCTGGATGGTTTAACAGGTACGCCCCGGTACAACGGTAAAGCTTATTACCCTCCAGGCCTTCAGGTTGAAGGACCTTTCGGTTCAGGACAAAACATCAGGGTTCTGAGGTATTCGGAGATCCTTCTCATTCAGGCAGAAGCAAGAATCCGTCAGGGAAATGCTTCGGGAGCAGCCGGACCTCTGAATGAAGTCAGGCGAAGGGTAAACCTTTCCGATATCAACTCCCCAACACTGGAAGATGTATTAAACGAACGCCGGCTGGAGCTTGCAATGGAAGGCGACCGGTTCTTCGACCTTGTACGTACCGGAAAAGCAGCGGGCGTGCTTGCAGCTAATGGGTTTGTTACCGGCAAACACGAAATATTTCCGGTACCCCAGGAGCTCATCGACCTTTCGGAAGGAAATCTGACGCAAAACCCCGGTTACTGATTTCATTGCCATCGAAATGGCTTAATAAAGATCATTGCCGGATAACCGGATTGCGAAACCGGTACTTGTTAAGAGCTCACGTTCGCATGTCTGGCAGATGCATACAGGCAAATTAGAAGCGAACGGTACAGCTTAGCCGGAAGAAAAACACGAATAAGATAAAACCCCTGATTGAATCGCTTTGATAATCAGGGGTTTTATTCATCTTTTCCGGGGGTAAAATCGGGACGAAAGCGGTGCCCGTCGTTTATCATGAACCATTCGGCGATATCGCCTGCCCTTACTGCAGGCTTTTCTTTCTTTTTCTTTCCGTAACGTTTCACAGGGGTTCGCGAGGTGGTCATCATACGTCGTATGGTTCGTTCATCGCGGTTAAAACCCACATCAAAAGCAGTAGCATAAAAACGGGCTTTATCCTCATCGTTTTTCCATTTAATATGGGCATAACGTTTATCCATAATTTTGAAAAACATCGCAAGGTAGCGCACCTGCCACTCATCCGACTCCAGCCTTCTGGCCCGTTCGCTTCTGGCTTTGGTTGTATTCGAAATAAGAAACTTCTCCTTCCCCAGTTTTAACCGGACATAATTCCTTTCAACCAGCTCGGCAAACGAAGGTTTCATCTGAAACCTTCCGACCGAATAATGTGAATACTTACGTCCGGATTGTATATACATAGTACGCATGGCACCGGTTTCAACGAGATCGCGAAGTGCTGAATAGCGGATCAGACCTGGAACAATGACGGCAAAAGCAATATCAGGCCGGATATTCTGACTGTAGAGGGTATCGTACATCCACGGACTGCGGACGAGAAAATCCACGGCATCGTAATACTTGTTCCCCAATTCCAGTTCGATCCCCGGACGGACAGAAGTTTCAGCCTGAGCCCTGCAATCTGCAGCACCAAAAAAAATCCCCCAAAAAAGGAGAAAAGTAATCCCGGGAAAAATTGAATGCCTGATCTTTATGGTCACGGGTTAATCGGATGCGATAATAACTTGGTGTGCGTGCAAAAAACTGAGAAGGCCAAAGTTAAGAGATTTACTAAAACAAGTTTAATTAAAATTACAGTACCTATGCAAAATATATGTTATTGATAATACCATGGCACCTTCTGACTCCCTGATCTGACGCATGATTGGCCCTATTGCCATTATTCAACCATAAACCCGGGCTTGGATTTTTCCATTAGTAATTTATCAGAATCAAATATACTTTACAGAGCGTTGATTTTCAATAATATGCCGAAATAATAAAAGTGTAAAACCAGCGCAATCGAAAAAAAAATCCAATTATTGTACTGACACACAATTGCAGCCAGGTGCGCGTCAATCCTGAGATGCGGCATCTCGGATAACGCAAAAACGGGTAATGCTGTACTGTCTTCTCCAGATTGGTTCATTAATCGGGCATGTGCTAAAGCACCTGAATCTGCACGATCGATAAGCATATGAAAATGAGCAAATAGCACAAAATCAATTAGTAGTGTACTTTTAACACTTTTTAGCAAAAAGAATCGGGGTTTTTCTTATTTTTCAGGTAGCGAACAAGCATAAAATAAATTATATTTGTGAGAGAAAATAGTATTAACTAAAACCAAACGACCATGAGAAAATTTACGCTTTTATTTGTTTTACTGTTCACCTTCGCAGGATTCTCGATGGCTCAGGTCATTGAGAACTTTGAAAGTTTGAAGATGAATGCATTTGACGCAGGAGCCAATGGTTCGGTTACTGTGGTTGCAAATCCCGACCAAACCGGAATTAATACCAGCTACTATGTTGGTAAGATGGTTCGGGGTGGCGACGGGCAACCCTGGGCAGGCTGGTATGCTACGCTCAGCACACCGGTTGATGTCACTGCCAACAAGTACGTGCACATCAAAATCTGGAAACCAAGAATCAGTCCGATTGTTTTCAAATATGAGCGCTCTGATCTGAACTCAGGAGATGTCAACCCGATGAATCCGCAAACCCTGACAGGGCAATGGGAAGAGTTTGTGTTTGACATGAGTGTGGTTAGCGGGGAATATGTAAAAATAGTTCTGATTCCTGACTTTGAGGATCCGCTTACACTTGTCGGTGATATTGATATCTACTTTGACGACCTCTATGTAAACAACGATCCCACACCCGGAAGTGCCCCCGTTCAGGTAATGGAAGATTTTGAGCATATTCCTCTGAACATAATGACCGGCGGACCAGAAGACCTCAGCTATTTTGAGATGGTTCCGAACCCCGACAAATCCGGAGTTAACCTCAGCGACTTCGTAATTAAGTTCCACCGTGATAAAGACGGTGTTCCCTGGGGAGGTTTTTACTCAGGAACCCAGATTGATGTTACTGAATATAAGTATATGCACGTAAAGGCGTGGAAACCACGCGTCAGCCCGATAAAATTCAAAATAGAAGCCGGAGCTGCCGGAACAATGGAAGTTGCATCAACCAACCCTCAAACGGAAACCAATGCATGGGCTGACTATGTATTTGACTTTTCGGATAAAACAGGCACTTATCCAACCATTGTTTTCATGCCTGACTTCGAAGATCCCCTTACACTGACCGAGGATATTGACATCTATTTCGACGATATTATCCTCAGCAACGACCCCAATCCGTTCCAGCCACCTTCACTCACGATCAATGTTGATATGACCGGCACTGGTGACATGACCGGTATACCTATGTTTATCGCCGGTGCATTTGGCGGAGATTACGGCACATGGAATGAGCCTGGCACCAACCCCAACAACGAGATGACTGACCCCGACGGCGATGGCATCTATACGATTACAATGTACCTGCCCGACGGACTCTATGCCTTTAAATTCTTTAAAGGCGCAGGCTGGGGCAACGGGGATCCCGCTCCGGGCGGAGACCGCACGCTTCAGTATTCCGGTACCAGAAACGTTACCTACAAATGGGGCGTGGACGGATTGCTCAGCATTCCGCAAAACCCGCTCGCAGGTCAGATAAAAATGTACCCCAACCCCGTAAATGATGAACTTGTCATCAGCACTTCAGCCAGGGTAAAAGAGGTAAGCATCACATCCATGCTTGGACAGCTTGTTGGTACTTACCAGCTTAACGGCAATGGCAGAACCACCATAAGCACTTCAGGATTAACAACCGGTATGTACTTCGTAGCCTTTACAGGTGAAGACGGTTCACGCCAGATTCAGAAACTTATCAAACGTTAATCAGGATTTCATTCCAAAGAAAAGGCCGCCCGTCAAAAAGGCGGCCTCTTTCATTTCCGGATATCCTGAAGTGCATATTTCACGCACTAACAATGCCCCGTCCCGAACCTTTCAGAGCTGAACTTGTTAATTGACTTAAACGACAGCATTCTGAAACAATGGAATATACGATCCTTAGACCTTCGGCAGAAGGAACAATTATGTTGCTGACCATCAGCCGTCCTTCAGCACTTAATGCTCTAAACACCAGGTTCTTCGAAGAGATGGACCATTTCATATCCTCCCTTTTAACCAATCCGGATATAAGGGCTCTTATCATTACCGGAGAAGGGAAAGCCTTTGTTGCCGGTGCAGATATTGCGGAAATGGTGAATAAATTACCCGGTGAAGCCAGAATATTTTCAGCCACAGGTCAAAGGATTTTCAACCGCCTGGGAGATTTGCCATTCCCGGTAATAGCAGCAATCAATGGTTTTGCACTTGGAGGCGGAATGGAACTTGCCATGGCATGCGATTTTCGTATAGCATCGGCTAACGCCCGTTTCGGACAGCCGGAAGTCAATCTGGGACTAATACCTGGTTATGCCGGTACACAGCGGCTCCCCAGGCTCACCAATCTTGCCGATGCCCTGTATCTTCTTACAACCGGTGAGATCATAGATGCAGAAACCGCCTTGCGTATGCGGCTTGTGCAAAAAGTCACACAACCCGAAGAGCTGATTGCCGAAGCCAGAATAATAGCTTCCCTTATCGCATCAAAAGGGCCCCTGGCTGTTAAACTGGTAAAGGAAGTAACACGTAAAGGCCTCGGAATGAATTATCCCGACGGCGAAAAACTGGAACAAAATCATTTTGGAGATCCCTTCGGAAATGAAGGCAAAGAAGGTATGACCGCCTTTCTGGAAAAAAGAAAGCCCAACTGGTAATTGCCGGCAATCAAACGCCAGCACTTCGGTTACCTCTTTAAATCAGAGGGTTAATAAATCAGTAAAAAATCTGAAAACCTGAATACAATAACACATGGAATATTCTGAAAGACTATCGAACGTAAGCGTTCTTGGAGCTGCAGGAAAAATGGGCAGCGGTATACTGCTGCTGTCGGCGCTCGAAGTGGCAGACCAGATGCTGAAACCTGAAAACAAGGATAAACATTTCGTGGTAAACGCCGTGGATGTGACCTCTTCCGCACTTCCCGGGCTGATGAAATACATCCGGACACAGGTGCTGAAAGCCGCTGAAAAAAAAACAGTTCAATTGCGAAAACTCTATGCCGGGAGGAAGGACCTGATCGAAAACAGCGACATCATCGGAGCTTATATTGAGGATGTTATGGGCATTATAAGACCCGGAACCCGTATTGAAGCAACCTACGACAGTACATTGATTTTTGAGGCCGTCAGCGAAAACGCAGGGCTTAAAGTCAGACTTTTCAGGCAGATCAATGAAAATAATCCGAACAAACCCTGGTTTTTCACCAACACCTCTTCGGTGCCCATTGGCGGACTTGATAAAGAGGCTGGTCTTGAAGGACGTATCCTTGGTTTCCATTTTTACAATCCGCCCGCTGTACAGAAACTGGTGGAACTGATCACCATAGATTCCAACAGCAGCGGGATGAAAGAATTTGCCCTTCAGCTCGCCAAAAACATGCGAAAAGTCGTCGTTCCCTCCAACGATATTGCCGGATTCATCGGCAACGGACACTTTATGCGCGATGCACTTTACGGCATTGACCAGGCAACAGCACTGACCAGGGAAATGCCGCTGCACGAAGCAATTTATACTATCAACAGGATCAGCCAGGATTTCCTGATGCGGCCAATGGGAATTTTTCAGCTTATCGATTATGTGGGTGTGGATGTTGTCCGGTTTATTATGAACGTTATGAATCCCTACATGGCGGATGAAAACCTCCACAGCCCCCTACTCGACCAATTGTTTGAACTCGGCGTGAAGGGAGGCCAGTATGCCGATGGCAGTCAGAAAGATGGCTTCCTGAAATACGAAAAAGGCAAACCCGTCGCGGTTTACAGTCCCGAAAAGGGAGACTACATACCGGTCCCGGATTTTGCACATTCCGTTGACACCTGGCTGGGTTCATTGCCCGAATCGGTCCTCTCATGGAAGAATCTTGTTAAAGCCCCGGATAAAGAGGTGCTTGCCGCGAAAGCATTCAGCGACCTGAAAGCCTTGCAGGCTAAAGGTGCCGTAATGGCAGTTCAATATGCCCGTCGTTCCCGCGAAATAGGGATGAAGCTTGTAAGCGACGGAGTGGCAGTAAAGGCCGAAGATGTAAATACGGTTTTGCTGACCGGATTTTTTCATGCCTACGGGCCTGTCAATGATTTTGTTGTATAGTTAAACGATAAACGGATGAAACCCAGTAAGAAGATATTTATGATTGCCGGTTACAATACCATTTCGATGGGAACCGGACGCAAAGAATTTAATCCCAGAAAAGAGCGGCCAGGCCTTGAACATTATATTAGTGAAGCTGGCCAGGGTACACTGCGACAGATTGGCGGCGGCGAACACGTTGATGAGGGCGTTGTCGGGAATTTCATGGCTTCGCGATTCAACAAACAGGCGCATCTCGGTGCATTTCTGGGAATGATTGACCCGTCGCTCAGGCTGAAACCCGCTACCCGTGTTGAAGGAGCCTGTGCTTCCGGAGGACTGGCACTGGTAACTGGTATAAAGTCGGCTCTCGCCGGATCGGCAGAGGTTGTTCTTGCCCTGGGTGTGGAAGTTCAGAATACAGTGAAAGCAATATACGGGGCCGACATACTTGCCGGTGCCGGATGGTTTCAGCGCAGAAAGGAAGGACATGCCTATTTTTTCCCCGGACAGTTCAGCGACCGTGCCGGCGTTTATTTTGAGAAATACGGCAGGGAGAAATCCCGTAAGGCTTTTGCCCGCTGGTACCGCAATGCCGTTGAAAATGCCCGCCTCTGCCCTACCGCACAGGAATTTGAAAATAAAACCGCTGATCTGGAAGCCATAGCGCTAACAGAACCCAATCCCAAAAGTTTTACCGACCATTTAAATGTATTCGACTGCTCAAAGGTGTCCGACGGGGCATCTGCCATCGCCATTGTAACGGAAGAAGGATTAAACCGTTGCGGACTTGCATTGAAAGACGCCGTTGAAGTGGTTGGCATAGGTCATGCTGCCGATGATCTGACAGCACTGCCTTCTGATCCAACACGCCTGGATACCGTTGCGCATGCCGTAAAAATTGCCCTGGAATCGGCAGGGATAACCGCCAGTGACCTGGCGACCGTTGAAACGCACGACTGCTTTACCATTGCCGGAATCCTGGGGGTTGAGGCTATCGGACTTGCTCCACAGGGAAAAGGAGCCGATTTTGTGCTTGAAGGACATACTGCCCGCGACGGAAAAATTCCGTTTAACACCACGGGAGGACTGATTGGCTGGGGGCATCCTACCGGAGCCACCGGCGTTCACCAGGCTGTTACCATATGGGAACAGTTTACAGGTAAAGCCGGCGATGCCCAGATCCGCATCCCGGCAGACAGGCCTTACGGCTTGACCATCAATATGGGAGGCGACGACCGTACCGTTGTGGCAATCGTTTACAAAAAGACAGTGTAACTGAAATTACTTAACCTGGTCCGGCGACTTTATACGCCGGACTTTTCTATTGAAAAACCTGACAATGATGAACAACCCCTTGCTCAACAGATACAAGTCCGGAGCACTTGCTCTTAAAAACCGTATTGTGATGGCCCCCCTG
Source organism: Bacteroidales bacterium UBA6248 (assembly GCA_002441345.1). Taxonomy (GTDB): domain Bacteria; phylum Bacteroidota; class Bacteroidia; order Bacteroidales; family Lentimicrobiaceae; genus Lentimicrobium. The sequence continues at coordinate 17,103 of DJVU01000009.1, read as the reverse complement.
ACCCGCCGGCGTGCAGGAGAGGGCCATGTGCCCGTTGAGATGAATGCCATGTATTATGCCCAGCGTGCCGGCGCAGGTCTGATAATAGCAGAAGCCAGTCAGATTTCTGCGCAGGGTATCGGATATATGAATACCCCCGGAATTCATACAAACGAACAGGTCGAAGGCTGGAAAAAAGTAACCGCCGCCGTGCACGAAAAAGACGGACTTATCTTTCTGCAGTTATGGCATGTGGGTCGCGTTTCGCATTCATTGTTACAGCCGGACAATGCCTTGCCGGTATCGGCTTCAGCCTTGTCGGGAGGCGATTACATCACCACTCCGCAAGGGAAGAAACCAATGGAAGTTGCCCGTCCGCTTGAACTTGACGAAATTCCCGGCATTGTTGATGATTACCGCAAAGCCGCCCGCAATGCCATGCTTGCCGGATTCGACGGGGTGGAAATTCATGCCGCCAATTCCTACCTGCTTGACCAGTTTATGCATTCTTCATCAAATACCAGAACCGACCGCTACGGAGGCAGCATCGAAAACCGTTGCCGGTTCACCCTGGAAGTGACCGAAGCAGTATGCGCCGAAATCGGCAGTGAACGGACCGGCATCAGACTTTCACCCTCAAACATCCGCTATGGTATGAATGATCCCGATCCGGCAGGATTGTTCGGCTACCTGATTTCTGCGCTGGATAAACGGAATCTGGCATATCTTCATCTGGTTGAGCCTATGCTTTCGCTCGACGGGCATCCGCATATGATTCAGCATGTTGCCAGACATTTCCGCAGTCTCTACTCCGGAACGCTCATAACGGCGGGCAACTACACACCCGAAACGGCAAGGGAGGCTATTGAAGCAGGACATGCTGATCTGGTGGCTTTCGGGCGCCTTTTTATTTCCAACCCCGATTTACCGGTACGAATTGCGCTTAATGCGCCCCTGAATGAGCCCGACAAGGATACGTTTTATACCCGCGGGCCGAAAGGTTACATCGATTATCCAATGCTCAATGAGATGCCATCCGGCTGATAATTCGACAAAAGCATTAACAAAATACCGGATGCATTATTCATTCTATAACACGGCCGGTATTAGTTCTGTGAAATAAGTTACTGAAATCAGAATACCAGAGTCATAATCGACCTGGGAAGGCTGGTTAATGGTGCAGCTTTGCCTTCAATCCAGAGATAATAATCGGCTGGTTTTTCGGTTTCATTCATTACAACAACAATTATAGAGCCGTCGGGATTCCTGAACGCTGTACTGATGAGCTGGCTTCTGCTGGGAGAGGCAATGATGCGTTTGGCTCCGGGATGGATAAATTTCGAAAAGTGGCCGATGTAATAATAAGAATTCGTGTAGATTACTTCGCCGGTACCGGTAATACCATGAACCGGGGCAAAGCAGAAATTTCCGACATGATTGGGGCCTCCCGTTTCATCGAGCAGAATGTTCCAGTCGGTCCATCCCACGGCTCCGTTGTTGAAATCGTGAATCATTGAGCGTCCGTATTCTTCGCCCAGCACCCAGGCTTCATAACGGGTGGCGTCAAAGCTTTCGGCGCAACCTTCGGTAAACAGCAGATGCTTGTCGGGAAACGCTTCCTGAACCCTCCGGATGTTCTCGAAAACCGGAACCCCGCCACTCCAGTCCTCATACCAGTGAAAACCAATACCCCAGGCATATTTATCCACGTCGGGATCGCTGAAGTATGTAACAGCCCTTTGGTAAACCAGGTCGCGGTTGTGATCCCACATAACTATATTCTTATCGCCGAGTCCGGCTTTATGCATGGTTGGCCCCAGATGGTATTTCAGAAAATCGCGTTCCTCTTCCGCGGTAAAAATGCAGCTTTCCCAGGTTTGCGTGGCCATGGGTTCATTCTGTATGGTGATGCCCCATACCGGAATACCTTCCTGTTCGTAGCTCCGGATAAACTTCACAAAATAATCGGCCCAGCTCTGATAGAACTCTTTTTTCAGCTTTCCGCCGCGAAGCATGTTGTTGTTATCCTTCATCCATGCCGGAGGGCTCCAGGGACTGGCATAAAAGGTAACATCACCGCCAGCTTCCTGCATGGCGGCTTTAATCATCGGGATACGGTACTTTTTATCGGGCTCGATGGAAAAACTCTTCAGATCCCTGTCGTTATCCTGAACGTAAGTGTAACTGTAGCTGGAGAAGTCGCAGCTGTGGATGTTGGTACGGATAAGTGAATATCCGATTCCCTTATCGCGGCTGAAATAGGCGCTCAGTATCTCTTTCTGCCTGCTTTCGGGAAGTTTGTAAAAGGTTTCAGCACTTGCATCGGTAATGGCTCCGCCTATTCCGAGAAACGTCTGGAACGTTTTCCCCGGATCCACAAAAACACAAACCTGGGTTTCGAGCGGCTGTCCGAAATCTACAAACCCTGCGCTGCCCATATTGGTAAGGCGCAAATCGGTATCCATGGCTGTGGTATATATACTGACCTTCCCGGGCACGGCTTTACCAGACTGAGCCTGCACAACGGACAGGGCAATAAAGAACGGCAGAATGGCGAAAATCACTTTCTTCATGACTAATAATTTGTATGGTGTCTGAAATTGAACAAGCCGGTTAGTGTATTTGGTACACGAACAGGACACAGACAAAGATAATTATTTGACTGCAATGAATGATACAGCCGGGGAAAATTATATTCCGGCGGGCGGGTCACAAAAAAAACCCGGAAAGCATCCGGGTTTTAAGGTTTTGAGGGAATGAAAGACTATTCTTCTTCTTTCTCCTGTTCTTCGTAAGCTTTGAGCAGAGCGGTCTGAACATCTCCGGGAACCATTGCATACTCGGCAAACTTAAGAGAGTAGGTACCGCTTCCACTGGTAAGTGAGCTGAGAGCGGTTGAATAGCGGTTCATTTCTGCAAGAGGAACTTTAGCCCTTACGATCTGGTAATTACCTTCGCTGTCCATACCCATGATGATGGCGCGGCGGCCCTGGAGGTCGGTCATGATATCGCCCATGCGGTCGCCGGGAACCATAACTTCAACATCGTAAATCGGTTCGAGGATCTTGGGGCCTGCATTTTTAAATGCTTCCTTGAAAGCAGTACGACCGGCAAGTTTAAAAGCGAGTTCGTTGGAGTCAACCGGGTGCATTTTGCCATCGTAAATATTCACAACGATATCGCGAGCATAGGATCCGGTGAGCGGACCTTCTTCTATCTTCTCCATGATACCCTTGAGAATGGCCGGCATAAACCTGGCATCAATAGAACCACCTACAATGCAGTTGTTGAAAACCAGTTTACCGCCCCATGAAAGGTTGTGTTCTTCGGTTCCGCGAATGGGGAATTCCGACTGCGGGGTCATACCTTCCGACCAGGGCTGGATGAGCATGTGAACTTCACCGAACTGTCCGGATCCACCCGATTGTTTTTTATGACGGTACATAGCCTTTGCAGGCTTGGTGATGGTTTCACGGTACGGAATTTTAGGAGCGTAATACTCGATGGGAATCTTTTCGATGTTTTCGAGGTGCCATTTTGCGATGTTGAGGTGAAGTTCACCCTGGCCACGCATAATGATCTGTTTCAATTCCTTGGAATACTCAACCGAGATGGTGGGATCTACCTTCTGGAGTTCGGTAAGGGCAGCGCCCAGTTTTTCATCGTCCGAAGTATTTTTTGCTCTAACAGCCATGGTAATTTTCGGAGCCGGGAATTCGATGGGCACAATTACGTCGCCGCTGTTCTTTACACTGTTAAGCGTTTGATTTGTGCGGGCATTCTTCAGTTTAATGGTAGCTGCGATATCACCGGCAACAACTTTCTCAAGTTTTTCGCGTTTTTTCCCGGCAACGGCAAACAGCTGAGAAATGCGCTCTTTGGAAGAGTTCACACCGTTTACCATGTCCAAAGCTTCGGTAATTTCACCGGCATAGACTTTAAAGAATGAAATTTCTCCGAGGTGTTCCTCGATGGAAGTCTTGAAAATAAGTGCGGAAGCAGGTTCTGCAGCATTGCATTTCAACTCTTTTCCGTCCTTAGTGCTTCGGCCATCCACTTCGTTGGGGGCGGGGATATAATTGATCACGAAATCAAGCATTCCGTCGATACCAAAATTTGGCTTTGCTCCAACACACAATACCGGGAAGAGTCCTCTTTTAACGATACCAAGTTTGAGTCCCTTTTGCAGTTCCTCTGGGGTAAGGGTTCCGTTTTCGAAGAACGATTCCATAAGTGATTCATCGTTCTCAGCAGCCGATTCGATCAGGCTGTTGAGCATTTCTTCGGCCTTATCTTTCTGATCGGCAGGGATATCGAGAACCTCTGCTTTACCTCCGCCGGAAGGATACTTCAGCATTTTCTGCTGCAGAACATCAACGATAGAATCAAAGCTATGACCTTCATTAACAGGATACTGCACAGGAACAACGCTTGCGCCGAACTGGGTTTTCAGCTGACGCAGGCTTTCTTCGTAACTTGATTTCTCGTGCTCGAGATGATTGATAAGGAAAACAACGGGAGCATTAGCTGCTTTAGCCTGACGCCACTGTACTTCTGTTCCTACTTCAACACCATTCTGGCCGTTAATCATCATAAAAGCTGCTTCCGTCACATTCAGTCCGGCTACCACTTCTCCAACGAAATCATCAAAACCCGGGGTATCGATCAGGTTAATTTTATGCCCTTTGAATTCGGCATAAAGAACGGTTCCGGATACGGAATTCTGGCGCTCAAGCTCAATTTCCCTGTAATCCGATACGGTATTTTTATCTTCGATTGAACCGCGCCTGTTGATGACGCCACACTCAAACAAAATGGATTCCGACAGCGTGGTTTTACCCGTTTTAGCGCCCCCGATGAGGACAATATTTCGTAATTCGTTTGTTTTGTAAACCTTCATGTTTTTAGCAAGTTATGATGATTAATCAATTCTGGAAAGGCGACAAAGTTATAAAAATCTGTAATATAAAAAATGGGCGAGAAAAAAACAGCATCCCGGGAGCTGATTTTAGCACCAAAAAACATGCGGTCAGACCCCGAATACCCTAAGTAATTCAGAGAAAGCCGGGCTTATCAGTCGAGGCTGATGTCGAACTGAACCATATCGGAAAACTGTCGTATCCGTTCGTTCAGTTCCTTCATGTCAAGATCCTGAAGGCCAACGGTTCCAAACTTCTCAACGGTAAATGAGGCCATGGCCGAACCAAAGATAATAGCACGCTTCATATTATCAAATGTTACATCGCCAGAGCGGGCAAGATATCCGATAAAACCGCCGGCAAAGGTATCGCCGGCTCCGGTGGGATCAAACACCTCTTCCAGCGGCAGGGCGGGCGCGAAAAAGACGTTGTCTTTATTAAAAAGCAATGCTCCGTGTTCGCCTTTCTTGATAACGAGGAACCGGGGACCCATTTGTATGATTTTGCGGGCTGCCCTGACAAGGGAATATTCTCCCGAAAGCTGGCGGGCTTCCTCATCGTTGATAGTTAACACATCCACCATGGAGATTACTTCCAGTAAATCGTCCCAGGCGGTATTCATCCAGAAATTCATGGTATCCATCACGATAAGCCTGGGTCTAACGGGAAATTGCCGGATTACGTGCCGCTGGATGGCAGGGGTGAGATTCCCCAGCATCAGAAAATCACAGTTCTTGTACGATTCGGGCAACTCCGGATTAAAATCGGCCAGAACATTCAATTCAGTAACCAGCGTATCGCGTGAGTTCATATCGTTGTGGTAACGCCCCGACCAGTAAAATGTCTTTCCATCGTTAACTACTTTTATTCCGGAGGTGTCAACTCCGTTCTTATTCAACAGACTTATGTATTCCGCAGGAAAATCTCCGCCAATAACCGAAACGATTTTTGCATCTACATTAAGCTTTCCGGCAGCAAGACCAATATAGGTTGCTGCCCCTCCTAAAATTTTATCGGCTTTTCCGAAGGGGGTTTCAATGGAATCAAAGGCAACGGTGCCAACAACAACAAGGCTCATAGTAAGAATTTGAAAAGTGTAAAATTCATATATTCACCGGCTAATCCGGCTTCAGCGTATCGAATCCGGTTGTCGCGGGATTGTATTAATCTATAACGAAAATGTGGTTTTCAGGAAGTCCTCCAATTTCAGAAGGTCAGCTGTAAATCGTCGGATACCATCGGCAAGTTTGTCGGTCGCCATGGCATCTTCATTCATCAGCCAGCGGAAAGAAGCTTCATCTGCATGAATTTTAATAATATCCATGTCTGCCGCCTTTCCCGGATCAAGCATACGAACAACCGTTTCATCCGACAACTCCAGTTCTTTCAGCAGCGATGGGGCAACCGTCAGGAGATCACATCCCGCAAGGGCAATAATCTCATCCTTATTTCTGAAGCTTGCACCCATAACCTCGGTAGTGTAACCGAATTTCTTGTAATAGTTGAAAATCCCGGTAACGGAAACCACTCCCGGATCTTCAGCCGGCACGGGCGAATTGAAACCCTTTTCTTTTTTGTACCAGTCAAGGATACGTCCGACAAACGGTGAAATCAGCGTAACGCCGGCTTCAGCACAGGCAATGGCCTGTATTTTAGAAAACAGCAATGTGAGATTACAGTGAATGCCTTCTTTTTCAAGCACTTCTGCAGCACGTATTCCTTCCCATGTAGCAGCAACTTTAATAAGAATTCGTTCCCTGCCGATTCCTGCAGCTTCGTACAGGCGAATAAGCGTACGGGCTTTGGCGATGGTACCTGCCACATCGAACGAGAGGCGGGCATCAACCTCGGTACTTACCCTTCCGGGGACGATTTTCAGAATTTCCAGTCCAAAATTCACTGCTACCCGGTCGAGACAAAGCGACATACGCTCCGCGGGATCTGAACTCAGCGCTTTAGCCTCTTCGGCTGCCTTTGCCGCAAGATGGCGGTATTTCTCTTCTCTGGCTGAAGCATAAATAAGGGACGGATTTGTGGTTGCATCAACGGGGCGGTAAGCTTCGATTGATTCAAAATCGCCCGTATCGGCAACAACACGTGTAAATTGCTTCAATTGGTCAAGTGCATTCATTGCAGTGTGTTCTTTAGATACAGAATTTACATGTGTAAAAGGTGCCGTATTATCGGGTTATTCACCCATCCAGGCCTTGATTTCCTCAAGTTTGAGGGCAGGTATATCAAGCTTCATTTTCTTTCGCAGCCCGCCCAGATCGTTCAGCAGCTTGTTTGGATTCGCCTCCCTGAGACCTGCCAGGGTTTTAAATCCGTATTTGCGAAGAACAGGAACCCATGCTTCGGGAACTCCAGCATCCATGAAGGCCTGATCGGAATCGCCGGCAGGCGTGGCAGGCTTTTCGGGTCGCATCTGCGGGAAGAACAGAACATCCTGTATAGAAGGCTGGTTGGTAAGAAACATGGTGAGTCTGTCGATACCAATTCCCATACCCGAGCAGGTGGGCATTCCGTATTCGAGTGCCCGCACAAAGTCCATATCGATAAACATAGCTTCGTCGTCGCCTTTCTGCGAAAGCCTGAGTTGATCCTGAAAACGGCCCAGCTGGTCGATGGGGTCGTTAAGTTCGGAATAGGCATTGCAAAGCTCCTTGCCATTCACAAACAACTCAAAACGCTCGGTAAGCTCGGGATTGGTGCGGTGGCGCTTGCAAAGGGGCGACATTTCGATGGGATAATCCATGATAAACGTCGGCTGAATCAGATGCTCCTCGCACTTCTCTCCGAAAATCGCATCGATAAGCTTGCCTTTACCCATGGCTCCGGTGGTTTCAATGCCCAGGTCCCTGCATATATTCCTCAGTTCGTCTTCCGTTTTTCCGGAAATATCAATTCCGGCATATTCCTTTATGGCATCCGTCATGGTCAGTCGCCTGAAAGGACGGCCAAAGTTGATGATTCGGTCGCCCAGAACAACTTCGGATTTACCGTGCAGAGTCTGAGCAACGGTAACCAGCATTTCCTCGGTGAAATCCATCATCCAGAGGTAATCCTTGTATGCAACGTAAATTTCCAGTACGGTAAACTCCGGGTTATGGGTGCGATCCATACCTTCGTTGCGGAAGTCTTTTGCAAATTCGTACACACCGTCGAATCCCCCGACAATAAGCTTTTTAAGGTACAGCTCATTTGCTATACGCAGATACAGAGGCATATCGAGCGCGTTGTGGTGCGTGATAAACGGACGTGCTGCCGCTCCTCCGGGAATGGGTTGAAGTATGGGTGTTTCCACTTCCAGGTAACCGCGCTGGTTGAAGAACGACCGCATGGTATTTATGATCTGACTGCGCCTGACAAAAATATCGCGCACCTCCGGATTTACGATCAGGTCTACGTATCGCTGGCGATATCGGGCTTCCGGATCGCTGAACGCATCAAAAACCTGATCATCTTTTTCCTTAACAACGGGTAAAACCCGCAGCGATTTACTCAGGAGTTTGAGTGATTTAACATGAATGGAAATTTCTCCCATCTGCGTTATAAACACAAAACCGGTAACACCAATGATATCGCCTATGTCGAGCAGGCGTTTAAACACGGTGTTATACAACGTTTTATCCTCTCCGGGACAAATTTCATCGCGTTTTATGTATAACTGTATCCTGCCGGAAGCGTCCTGCAGGTCGACGAATGAAGCCGCTCCCATAATTCTGCGGGTCATGATCCGTCCTGCTATGCTGATATCCTGATACAATGAATGGTTGTCAGGGAAATTTTGGTGAATATCGGCAGTAGAAATCGTTACATCAAAGGCTTCGGCGGGGTATGGATTGATTCCAAGATTCTGGAGTTCCTTAAGTGATTCTCTTCGTATTGCTTCCTGTTCGCTGAGATCCTGATACATACAAAAAATTTTTGCAAAGATAGCACTTTTTGAAGTCTCAAAATCCCACTGAATTTCCGGATTTTAAGGAATTGCTTTGCGCCTTACACTGACTGTATGATGGAACCATCTGCACGTCACCAGCTTCTGTTGTGCAGTGAAGGGTTATCGCCTTGCCGGGATGGAATACTGAAACAATCATCCGGGAAACAAGATATTAATTGTATTTCTGCCGGGCAGGATTATCTTACCGGAACTGTTTCCCGTAATGATCCGCAATTTTTTGAACGAGGGTGACAGCCATTTTGCGGTTCGACTCATGAGTCCACCCGGCTATATGCGGCGAAAGCAGGATCTTTTCGCATTCAATCAGCCGTTTAAAATCGGGAGGCAGATCTTCCGCATTCAGATTCTCGAAGGACATATTCTCGTATTCAAGCACATCAAGGGCGGCTCCGGCCACGGCTCCGGCATCAATGGCATCCAGCAGATCGGCGGTCTTCACGCATTGACCCCTTGCTGTGTTGATTAGTATGATTTGTTTTTCAAACGATTTCAGGTAGGTTTTGTCAACCAGGTGATGCGTTTCTTCAGTCAGCGGCACATGAAGGCTGAGGATATCGGTTTCCCGGAAGATGGCTTCCATTTGCACTTCATGTACAAACTGATTTCCAAATCCCGATAGGTATTTATCGTAGGCTATTATCCGCACTCCGAACCCTCTGAGCTTTTCGGCAAACGCGCTGCCCATATTTCCGTAGCCAATAATTCCAATTGTCTTTCCCTGTATTTCGGAACCTCTGTTTCCTTCGCGTATCCATATCCCGTTGCGGACCTGGAGGTTGGCCCTGCAAAGGTAGTTATTGAGTGCCAGCAACATACCTATGGCATGTTCGCCTACGGCATCCCGGTTGCCTTCAGGAGCATTAAGGCATCGTATCCCCCTGGATACGGCATAGGGAACATCTATATTTTCCATGCCGGCCCCTACCCTGCCGATAAACTTCAGCCTGTGTGCTTCCTGCAGAACCTGACGGTCGAGTTTGATCTTGCTCCGGATAACGATTCCGTCGAAATCACCAATTACCGAAAGAATGGCCTGCCGGTCGTTACCGTGGTAATGTGTACATTCAAATCCCATTTTTTCAAGCTCTTCCGCAAGGAAAGGGTGAGCCGTATCTAAAAATAAAACACGCTTTTCCATAAGAGAAATCCTTGTATGCAAAGGTACAGTCTGAACTGAACCGGCGAACTGCAGCTGTAAAAAAAGAGTGGTTCGGCAGACAATTATTTGTTCCGGAAACCGGGACAGACCATCAGCAGGAATCCAATTCGCTGAACATCAGGTAATATACTGCAAATATCCATTAAATTAACCATTCGATTTTTACCAATAAACAACAAAGAATCCGGGGAATATCGTACTTTTGGCCGCAAATAATCAATCATCCGCTGCATGTGTGATGATTGCAAAAGTAACGAAGCCACCGTTGAATTAATACCGCATGTGGAAATACCTTGTCCGATTCATTCTGCGTAACCGTCTTGGCAACCTGATCGCCATAATACTGATCACTGCCTTCATGGGATATAAAGCTCTTGACGTGCACCTTTCTTACGAAATGGCGCAAATGCTGCCTTCTACCGATACAGCCATGATCGTTTACAGCGATTTCCGGGAGACGTTTGGTCAGGATGGGTCTGTGCTTTTTATCGGTGTGAAAGACGAATCGTTATTTAACCTTGATGAGTTTAACGACTGGTACGACCTTACTGAAAACCTGCGGAATGTGGACGGCGTGGAGGAAGTGCTTTCGATCGCCAAACTTTATACGCTCGAAAAAAACGAAAGTTCCAGGAAATTCGACTTTAAACCGGTAATCCGACAAAAGCCGCTAACCCAGGCAGAGCTTGACAGCATAAAAAAAATAATTTTCGATCTTCCCTTCTACGACGGACTTGTTCTGAATAAAGAGAGCAACGCCACCCTTATGATGCTCACACTTGACAAGGAAAAAGTAAATAACAAAAGCCGTATCAGCCTTGTAAGGGATATTGAAAATGAAGTTGAAAAATTCAGCGGGAAGCACAACGTGGAGGTTCACTTTTCAGGGATGCCTTACATTCGTACCAAAACCATGAAAATGGTCCAGCAGGAACTGCTGATGTTTACCCTGCTGTCACTGCTGATTGCATCCATCGTACTGTTTATCTTCTTCCGGTCGTTCAAAGCAGTATTGTTCCCGCTTATGATCGTTACCATAAGCGTAATCTGGGCTATGGGAATCATAGGGCTGCTTGGATATGAAATTACCATCCTTACGGGCATCATTCCTCCCCTGCTGATTATAATAGGCGTTGAAAACTGCATATTTCTTCTCAACAAGTACCATCACGAATTCAGGGAGCATGGCAACAAGGTTAAAGCTCTTTCAAGGGTGGTGGTGCGTACCGGTAACGCGACATTTCTTACCAACCTTACCACAGCAACCGGTTTTGCCTCTTTCATCATCACTGGCAACAGCCTGCTGGTCGAATTCGGGATTGTAGCAGCCATAAACATCATGGTTGTGTTCATACTTTCCATTTTCCTGATCCCCATCCTCTACAGCTATCTCGATCCTCCGCAGTTAAGGCATATAAAACATCTCGACAACAAGTTCACCACCGGCCTGATCGACAAAGTAGCCGGGCTTGTTGAAAATCACCGCAAGGCCATTTATATTTCAGCAATCGTTATACTTGGTTTCGGGCTTGTCGGCATCAATTTGCTGAAGACCACCGGCAATGTTGTGGATGATGTACCGCATCGTCACCCGATGTATCAGGATCTTCTGTTTTTCGAAAAGGAATTTAAAGGAATCCTGCCGTTTGAGATTACTATCGACACGCGCAAGCCGAGAGGCGTTATGCAGATGTCGACGATTCAGAAGATAAGCGAATTGCAGGACACTCTTGCCCGGTATCCCGAATTCTCGAAACCACTCTCGGTGGCTGAGCTGGTAAAGTATTCAAAACAGGCATTCTACAATGGGGATCCTGAAATGTATGGAATACCCAACAGCCAGGAGCGCAATTTTATCATGCAGTATCTGCCTTCAATGCAGTCCGGAAAGCGCACCATTCTCAATTCCTTTGTGGATACCACTCTGAGCCGAACACGCATCAGCGTGCAGATGGCGAATATTGGAACCCACGACATCCAGCGTATTAAGGATGAATTGAAACCGGATATAGATTCCATTTTCGATCCCGGCAAGTATTCGGTTGAACTAACCGGCACAAGCCTGGTATTTTTAAAAGGGACAACATACCTTGTTAATAACCTGATGACCAGTCTTATCATGGCGGTCATACTGATCAGCATTCTGATGGGTCTGATGTTCTCATCGTTTAAGATGGTAGCTGTTTCAATGGTGCCGAATCTGCTTCCTCAAATAATGACAGCTGCGCTGATGGGTTATTTCAACATACCGATAAAACCATCTACCATTCTGATCTTCAGCATTGCCCTGGGAATATCGGTCGATAATGCCATACATTTCCTGTCGAGATACCGCCTGGCGCTGAAGCATAACAACTGGGATATCCGTATTTCTGTCTTTTCTGCACTCAGGGAAACCGGTTTCAGTATGATCTATTCATCCATTGTTCTGTTTCTGGGTTTTGGAATATTTACTCTCTCATCGTTTGGCGGCACCCAATCGGTTGGGTTTCTGATTTCGTTTACCCTGATCGTTGCCCTGTTTTCAAATCTGATGCTACTTCCTTCGCTCCTGCTTTCGCTTGACAAATGGATAACCACACCAAAATTCGAGGAGCCACTGATCGAGATATTCGAGGAGAATGAGGAAAGTGAGTTTAATGGCGACGAACAGGCTGAAAGCAAAAAGGATGAAAAACCGGAACTGAAAATATAGGACGGAAATCTGCAAATAGTACAGATCTTCGATACCAGGATTTGGAAAGACAGCTGCATTACATTAATACATAGATATAAAACGTAAAACAGTATGAAAGGAATCATACTAGCCGGCGGATCCGGCACCCGTTTGCACCCTCTTACACTGGCTGTAAGCAAGCAGCTTATGCCGGTTTACGATAAGCCGATGATATATTATCCACTCTCGGTACTGATGATGGCAGGCATTAATGAAATCCTCATTATTTCCACTCCGTACGATCTCCCAAATTTTGAGAAGCTTCTCGGTGACGGGAAATCGCTGGGATGCCGTTTCAGCTATGCCGTGCAGCATGTACCCAACGGCCTGGCGCAGGCATTCGTTATAGGTGCTCCTTTTATCGGTAAAGAAGATGCTGCTTTAATTCTGGGCGATAATATCTTTTACAGTTCGGGCCTTCAATCATTGCTTGCCGAATGCAGAAAGCCCGATGGAGGCATTGTTTTCGCCTATCACGTTGCCGATCCTGAACGGTATGGAGTTGTAGAATTTGACTCTGCCGGCAAGGCTATCTCGATAGAAGAAAAACCAAAACAACCCAAAAGCAATTATGCCGTTCCCGGCCTCTATTTTTACGATAACAGCGTGGTGGAGGTTGCCCGCAACATTCAGCCAAGTGCCCGGGGTGAGTATGAAATTACAGATGTAAACCGCTGGTACCTTGAAAGAGGACAGTTAAAAGTGAAAACCATGAGCCGGGGTACGGCCTGGCTTGATACCGGAACGTTCAGCTCGCTGCTCCAGGCTTCGCAATTTGTTGAAGTAATTGAAAACCGTCAGGGTCTGAAAATCGGATGTATCGAAGAGATTGCCTATAGAATGGGCTTTATCAACCGGGAACAGCTGCACAACCTGGCCCAGCCCCTGCTGAAGAGTGGCTATGGTGACTACCTGATGCATATACCCTGAACATTATATACAACACCATGCAAAGTTATACAGTAGAGCAGCTGCAGCAGATGGTTTCCAATGCCATTGCTACACTTCCGGTTTACAAAGAACCCTCCGGTTTGTATGAACCGATAAGCTATACCATGAATCAGGGTGGCAAGCGTTTACGACCCCTGCTGACGCTTGTTGCCGCACAGATGTTCGGAGGCAATCCGGAACGTGCTCTGCCGGCTGCAACGGCTATAGAGATCTTTCACAACTTTACACTGCTGCACGACGATATAATCGATCAGGCACCACTGCGAAGAGGCGCTGAAACGGTATACAAGAAATGGAACATAAATACGGCTATCCTCTCCGGGGATACAATGTTTGCTATAGCATACGGACAGCTTTCAGCTTCTGCCCCCGAACTGCTTCCGGGACTCATGAATGTTTTTACACGTACTGCCATTGAAGTATGCGAAGGACAGCAATACGACATCGACTTCGAAACCACTGAATCCGTCAGTCTTGCAGAGTATATTACGATGATTCGTCTGAAAACAGCTGTACTGCTTGCTGCCAGTCTGAAGATCGGGGCACTTATCGGAGGTGCTTCCAAAGAGGAAGCCGATCACATTTACGTGTTCGGAGAGAACATTGGTATAGCATTTCAGCTTCAGGATGATTACCTGGATGCTTTCGGCGATGAACGCACCTTTGGTAAGAAAACCGGGGGCGATATCGTGGTAAACAAAAAAACCTATTTATACCTGAGAGCACTTGAAAATGCATCGGTTTCCGACAAGCGTGAACTTCAGGCAATCTATTCCGGCAGTATTACCGATCCCGCGGAAAAAGTAAACAGAGTACTCGATATTTTCGTACGGAACGGAGTCCGGGAAAGCACAAGGGACATAATTGCCTCCTATTACAATAAGGGCACGGAAAGTCTGAAAAAGGTCAGAATCAATCCGGAAGCGCTGGAACCGCTGATGAAGCTTGTTTCCGGAATGCTTGACCGCAAATTCTGAGGTATCAGTTGTCCTTTCCCTTTAATTCTTCGAGTTCGGAATGAAGCTTCTCCCAGCTATCCATTTCTGAGGTCAGTTCGCTGCGCAGCGATTCATATTTTTCAAATACGGAACCATCGGAAAGTGAATCGGTGTGTAAATCCGGATTTGAAAGCATACCGTCAATTTCAGCAATTTGTGCTTCCAGGCGATTGATATTCTCCTCAACTTTTTCAATCTTTGAGCCAAGCTTGCGAATCTCCTTTTCGAGCATACGCCTTTTCTCATACGAAGCTTTGTTGGCGGAAACCGCCTGCGATGCACCATCCTGAATGGCATTTCTCCCTGCACTGCTCAGTTCATCAAGGGTGGCTATCCGTCGCTTATCAAGAAAATCGTAGATGTCGCCTATGTGCTGCTTCACCATTCCGTCGCGAAATTCAAAGATCTTACTCGTTAGTCCCTGTAAAAAATCCCGATCGTGGGAAACTACCACAAGGGTGCCGTCAAACATGAGCAGAGCATTTTTGAGTATATCCTTTGAAGTCATATCCAGATGGTTGGTCGGCTCATCAAGAATCAAAAGATTTACCGGAGAAAGAAGCAAACGGGCGAGGGCCAGTCTGGACTTCTCACCTCCTGAAAGCACTTTCACCTTTTTCTCTGTATCTTCACCCGAAAACAGAAAGCTGCCGAGTATATTTCTTACTTTCGTTCGGATTTCACCCACAGCAACCTCGTCGATGGTTTCAAAAACGGTCTTTTCGGGATCAAGCAGGTCGGCTTGATTCTGTGCGTAATAGCCAAGCCGAACGTTGTGTCCGAGTCTGCACACTCCATCGTGACTAAGATTCTCAGCAAGAATTTTTGCCAAAGTAGTCTTTCCTTCACCGTTCCGGCCAACGAAGGCAACAAAATCGTTGCGCTCTATGGCAAAACTTACATTACTGAATACCCGGTAATCTCCGTAAAATTTGGCAAGGTTTTCAGCTTCAACAACTATTTTGCCCGAAGCCGGAGCCGGAGGAAAGCGGAAGTGAATGGTACTTTTATCGATTTCATCTATTTCAACCCTGTCAATTTTCTCCAGCATCTTCATTTTCGACTGAACCTGACGGGCTTTGGTAGATTTATACCTGAACCGTTCAATAAAACGTTCAATGTCGGCAAGCTGCCGCTGCTGATTGGAAAATGCAGCCATCTGTTGCTCGCGCATACTTTCGCGCTGCTCCACATATCCGGTATAGGAGGTACGGAAGTCGTAAATACGACCATTTGAAATTTCGATGGTACGGTTGGTTACATTATCCAGAAAGGCGCGATCGTGCGATACAACCATAACGGCACCCGGAAACGATTTCAGATATTCTTCGAGCCATTGTATCGACTCAATATCAAGGTGATTGGTCGGCTCATCGAGCAATAGCAGCCCCGGCTTTCGCAACAGCAGTTTTGCGAGTTCAACGCGCATACGCCACCCTCCGCTGAATTCCGATAACAGACGGGCGAAGTCTGTTGTCCGGAATCCGAGACCCAGAAGGATTTTCTCCGTTTCGCCTTCCATCTCATTACCGCCAAGCATCCGGAATCGTTCTTCCAGTTCGTGGTGGCGATTTAAAAGCTGAAGGTAAGCTTCGGAATGAAAGTCGGTACGTTCGGATATCTCCAGACTCAGCTTGTCGGCTTCGGTTTTTAGCGCCAGTACAGGTGCAAAAGCTCGTATCGCCTCCTCAAAAACAGTTCCCGGACCCGTAGTAACTATCTCCTGCGGAAGGTAGCCAATCTCAAGTCCATTGGGTTTTGAAATGCTCCCCCCTTCGGGCTCCTGCTCCCCTGTTATAATCCGGAGCAGCGTAGTTTTTCCGGCTCCGTTCTTACCTACCAGTCCGGCACGATCCCTCTCGGTAATCAGAAATGAAACACTATCAAATAGATAACGCCCTGTAAAGTAAACCGATAAGTTATTAACTGATAGCATTCCAGTGAAATTAATGGTGTGCAAATTTACCTAAATATGCCAATGTGACCTAATAAGAGTTTACCTCCGCAATGGCAGTTATACCGCCCTTCACCAATGAACGGTTGCCGGAAACGAATCAGGAAGGTATTTTGCAATCAGACAAAGAAAAGGGGGCCCGTTAGCCCCCTTCTCAGCAGCACATTAAGGTGTGCTTCAGATCAATTCAATGATTATTTGGTAACCACAACTTTCTTAGCGATGCTTTCGCCTTCCCTGGTTACAAATTTAACCAGATAAGCACCGGCTTCGTAGTTGCGTACGTTCAGCGTTAGGGTCTGAGCGCCGTTTACATTGTTTTCATAAACAACCTGACCAAGGTAGTTGTATACAACAACCTGGCTGATGTTGTTCGTTACTTCAATGTTAACCACACTGTTCGAAGGATTCGGATAAACACTCAGCTGGCTTTCAATTACAGGAGTACTGGTAAGCCAAATGCATA
>DJVU01000045.1 GCA_002441345.1 Bacteroidales bacterium UBA6248 | reverse complement strand
TCGGCAAATTCCGACTATCTGTACATGAGTGAAGGCATCTACCGGCCGTCGGTTTCAATGCATGAGAGATGGATCGCGCAGTATGAAATGAGTAAAGCAGCTGACCTCACCCAGTTTATGGATGCAAAAGTTGTTATGGTCAGAGACTCATCTCTTTTTGGCTACGGAAACCTGCTTTTAGCAAATAACGGTAAAATATATTTTGCCCAGTCCGAAGATAACGGAACCAGTATCAACGGATATCTTTCAGCCATCAACAATCCTTCGGCAAAAGGCGAAGCATGCAATATTGAATTAATGGTCGTTGAAACCTTCAACCCCTGGGAGGGGCTCCCGACTTTTATCGGTTCATTTATGGCCGAATTCGAGTGGACAGGAAGCTGTGAAGGGGATACCATTAAGTTTGATTCAAGATTCTCACCGGCACCCGTTTCCTGGCTATGGAATTTCGGCGATCCGGCAAGCGGCGCAGCCAACACAAGTACTGACGCCGACCCCTGGCACATCTACACTGCACCCGGCGAATACGAAGTGTCGGTTTCCGTGGTTTTCCCTAACGGCACGCAGCATACTTCCACCAGAAGCGTTCATATTTTCGGTTTGCCTGTTTTTTCACTGGGCGATACCATCCGAATCTGCGGAGGCGGAAGCGCTGTACTGACACCGGGACCCGGATATGCTTCCTATCTCTGGAGCAACGGATCTTCCAGTCCCCAGATTACCGTGAACACCCCCGGCGAATACTGGGTTGAGGTCCGCAACCAGGGCGATTGCGCGTTCACCGATACCGTGCAGGTAGTGCATCACCCTGCCGCACAACTTATTACGGACAACCTAATTGTAAGCCCTACCACCTGTGGCGGACAGACGGGGGCCATTACCGGACTCGGCATCGACGGGCAGCCACCGTTTACCTATAACTGGACGGAAATCATTTCCGGCAGCCCTGCAGGCCATACGCCCAATCTTTATAATCTGGGAGTGGGGGTTTATCAGCTTACCTTCACCGATGGGAACGGATGCAACATGCCTGCCACCAATTTCGAAATCAGGGATGTCGGAAACCTCCTGATTGACACGGTTACAAATACAAACGCCCTATGCAATGAGGCCAATGCGGAAATATATGTTATTGCCGTATCCGGGCTGGGTTCAAGGATTCAATACTTCATCAGGCATGAAAGCGATACGCTGACGCAATGGCACAACGGTCTGTTTACCGGCCTTGCCCCGGGGATATATTATGCCTGGGCCTCCGATTCAACCGGATGTACCAGCGTTTACGGGCAACCGGTAATCGTCACAAGCCCTGACGGGCCGGAGATCACAGACCATCTGATGCTCCCTGCAACGGCCGGACAGGCGGATGGTACAATTATCCTTACAGCACAATCCGCTGCTGGCGACACCATTTACTATACCGTAAACGGTATTACTCAAATCAACGATGGCTATTTCGACGACCTCCCCGCCGGGGATTATCTTTGCGAAGTAACCGATGAAAACGGATGCAGCACCTACATTTCCATCACCATCACCACCCTTGAAATCGTTTATCTGAATGCCATCGCTGGTGACGGATCGGCCTGTTCGGGCAATATGGCGGCTTCCCCGCTGTATGTCAGCAATTTCAACAGTGTCAGATCGTTTAAAGTTACGCTTGACTACGATCCTGGCATCATGGAATGTCTTGGATATACGGACGTCCACAGTCAGCTTCAGGCCGGTATGCAGCCTTACCTGATTCCTGAAGCCGGAAAAATTATAGTTGAATGGGCGGGTTCCGGCGTCGTGTCGCTCCCTGACAATGCGAAAATACTGGACCTGGTTTTCGAAGCCGGTCCGGAAGGGGCCTCAGAACTGAGATGGGATGCCGCACCGGGTGTAAACCTGTTCCTCGATAACAATGGTCTTTCGATTCCGGTGGATTACACCAACGGAAACATGGTCGTGACATCAGCGCCCGGCCTTGCTGAACCATCTGCAACTGCAATCTGCGAAGGCAGCAGTTTTACTTATATTCCGGAAATTTCTGGCGGTACCGGTGAACTGGCTTACCTGTGGAAATCACCTTCCGGCGAAACCTCTGCGCAGGCCGGACTTACTGTGACCAATGCAACGACTGACAATGCCGGCACTTACGTACTGATTGTCTCCGACGCCCTGGGCTGCAACGATTCCACCCTGCTCACCCTGCAGGTTACGCCCAACCCCCGCGACTGGTTTTTGCAGGATACCATTTTGTTTGAAAACCAATACCTGCTTGCCGGCCCTGCGGGTTATGCCTCCTACCTCTGGAGCACCGGCGATACCATGCCCGAAATCACCGTAAACACTGAAGGGCTCTACACCCTTCAGCTCACTACCCACAACCTATGCGCGGGAGCAGATTCCACCTACCTCAAAATGCCGGAAGCAGAATCACCTTTTCTTGTCCCCAATGCCTTCACCCCCAACAACGACGGACTGAACGATACCTTCCGGCCGGTTGTTGATTACGAAAGGGTGCGTATGTTCAGCATGGTAATCTACAACCGCTGGGGGCAACTGATCTTCGAAACAACCAACCCGGCAGAGGGTTGGGATGGCAAGGATGCACCGGCAGGATTTTATAGTTGGGTGATCAGTTATTCGGATATGGTGGGGAAGGTTGCGAAGAAGAGGGGAGCGGTGACGGTGGTGAGGTAATCACCTCTCCTAACATACAAAAACAGGACAAAATAAAGAAAAAATGTATTTCCTTTTCATTAATTCAGGATTAATATTCGTAAATCATTAAATTTTAATTACTTTTGAATATCATTTAAACCATTTATTGCAAATGAACCTGCAATACCTTACCGAAAACATTCATCCCGCAACTGCGGGGCTGCCCGTTTGCAGTAAATTGAACAATTCGGGGG
>DJVU01000019.1:1585-22812 GCA_002441345.1 Bacteroidales bacterium UBA6248 | reverse complement strand
TTTCCGGTGGATCCCAGTCCAATGGCGGCAGTGCCAAGAGCGGCAATCCGCAAAAACTCACGACGGCTTTGATTTTGCTTCTTCATAAAAATCTTTAATAAGTAACAAATGTACTAAAAAAACAACCTCCCGGCACCTGTACGGATATTTGATTTGCCGGAAAGATGTACTTATATTAACAAGTTGTTTTGCAATACGATAGAATTACTTACGCGTTTAAGAAGTACAGGAAAGGCATAAAAATACATACCTATCCGGTGAAGGATTTGCAGATTCATCCACAAGGGAAATGGGGTTGAAAGACCGGGCTTTGGTTCGGATGGATAGGGATTGGAAGGCGCAGGGTGGAGGCGGTATTATTTCCACCTCAGGGTTTCGAGCATGTGCTGAATGTCTTCCTTTACGAATGCGATTACGGGAGCCAGGGAGTCGTTATTGGGCAGAACGCTGAAATATAAAGCTCCCCTGAGGAAATGGCTGGTGCTGTCGGTTACAAAAAACTGGTAGGGGGATGCAGCTCCGGAGCCTTTGATGTCGTAGATAAGCCCGTGCACGCGTCTGGCATCGTTATCGATGCGGATTTCGTCGATTGCACTGGCTTTCGGGATGTGTTTCATCACCAGTTCGTGTGCATCCTCAGTAAATACGGAAAGGTCGTTATTTACTTTTTTATAGCTCAGGTGAAGTCTTCCGTGGTATCCTGGGTAGTCGATGTTGATGCGGTAGGGTTCGTTACCGGCACCGGGGTCCTGGGAAATTCTGGCATAAACGGGGACTTCGAAAACATAGGGAAAGATGCTGTCGAGCAGCCGGTACTGGCGTTCCGGCAGGTCGATACGGAAATATCCTCTGGGTTTGGGAACCGGAGGGTTTTTGCAGGAGTTCATGAAGAATATCGGGAGGATGCTCATCATTAGGAGCATCCCGGCAGTTTTTATCCGCATAATGATTCAATCTTTGGTTTTATTTCCCTGAACCGGTTCAACAATCCGGACCTTAACTTTTTTGATGCGTCTTTTGTCGACGGTATCAGCCTGAAAGATAAAGCGGTCGAAGGGATAGGGTTCGTTTACTCCGGGTATTTTTCCGGCCAGTTCAAGCATAAGTCCTGCCAGGGTATCGGATTCACCTTTTGCTTCGGCGAAGACTTTATCTTCTATGCCGAGGAGTTTACAGAAGTCGTTGAGAAGGGTTTTCCCTTCAAAGAGGTAGGTATTTTCGTCGATGCGCGAATAGTGAATGTCGTCGGTATCGCTGTCGAACTCATCGTTGATTTCGCCCACGATTTCTTCGAGCACGTCTTCCAGGGTAACGAGTCCGGAAGTGCCGCCGTATTCATCCACGACGATGGCCATATGGATTTTGCGGGACTGGAATTCGTGCAGAAGGTCGCTTATGCGTTTGTTTTCGGGTACAAAGAATGCAGGGCGCTGAAGTTTCTGCCATTCGAAGCCGGCATCCTGACTGAGGTGTGGAAGCAGGTCTTTGATGTAGAGGATTCCGGTGACTTTATCGAAGCTTTCGCGGAAGACGGGCATTCGTGAGTAGCCCGAATCCAGGATTGTGGTGAGCAGCTGACCGAAGGGGGTTTTATCGTCAACGGCCGTTACATCCACGCGTGAGCGCATGATTTCCTTAACGGCGATATCGCCGAATTTTACAATTCCCTTCAGTATTTTTTTGTCCTCATCGGGGGTTTCGTTATCGCCTGAGGTAAGGTCGAGGGCTTCGGAGAGGTCGTCGATGGTAATCTCGTGGCCTTTGCGTTCGATGCGTTTATCGATAAGGTTGGTGGATTTTACCAGCAGTGCGCTGAGAGGCCGGAACAGGGACCGGATAACGATCATGGGTGCGGCCATGGCAGAGGCAACCTGTATAGGATTTTGCGTTGCCACGATTTTGGGCATGATTTCACCAAACATCAGGATCATGGCGGTAACGACCAGAACCTGAACAATAAAGCCCAGAACGGGAGAGACACTGAAATCGAAAAGCCTGCTTATGATGTAGGAAGAAATAATGATGATTGCCACATTCACGAAATTATTGGCAATCAAAATTGTAGCCAGCAAACGCTTTGGTTTTTCCAGAAGGGAAAGAATAAGTCTGCCTTTTTTTGTGGCACCCGAGCGTATATCGTTGAGTTGTGAAGGGCTGAGCGAAAAGAATGCTATTTCGGAACCGCTGATGGCAGCCGAACAAAACAGCAGCAGCAGGATAACAGCAAGGCCGATAAAAACTCCCGGGGTAAAATTTCCGGTAAAAATGCCGGAGATTGTCTGCAGCAGGTATAAAGAAGGGTCGGTATCAGGGTCTTCCAATGCTGAAAGTGTTTAATATTCTGATCTGTTGCTCAGTGGTGCAAAATTAATAAAAATGAAAGCAGAAGGTCAAATGTAAAACGTTTAAATGTTAAAAGTCCTTTAATGTTTGCTGCTTCCGGATCTTCACGTGCTGGTCCGAACGTTGCATTGGAATGCGCAATAACCCGCTGAACGGACGTCCAAATTGTTTAAACGGAGCTTTTCATGCGGTATTCCGGCCTCTTTCATATGGAGGCGGTTACGAAGTCCGGCTGTTCCATTCGTGTATGCGTTGAGGATGGCCATCAGTTATACTCCATCACTTCGATTTCGCCTTTCATTACGCCTATGGCATTCATTGCGAGAGCATCCACTTCATTTTCATCGGGATACAGGGCGATAGATGCAATTTTCTCCACTTTTTTTGTGAGCATTTGCGTAAAGCCGTGGTTGTTGAAAAGCTCTCCGGAAAGAATGATGCTGTCGGGTTTTCCGTCGAGTACGGTGCACATGGCTCCGATTTCCTTGGCCAGCTGGTATGCCATGGCATAAACGATAAATGCGGCTTTTTCGTCGCCTTCGGCGATACGTTTTTCCACCGTATTAAGGCTTGTGGTTCCCAGATACGCGTACAATCCGCCCTTGTCGGTAATCATTTTCATGATTTCATCCCGGGTATACTTGCCCGAGAAGCAGAGGTTCACGAGATCGCCGGCGGGCAGTGTACCGGCACGTTCCAGAGCAAAGGGACCATCGCCGTCGAAAGCCTGGTTAACATCCGTGACTTTTCCGTTTTTGTGTGCTCCCACTGAAATTCCGCCGCCTCCGGCATGTACGACCAGGAGTTGAAGATCTTCGTATTTCCGGTTTACCGATTTGGCGTATTTGCGGGCCACCACTTTCTGATTAAGGGCATGAAAGATGGATTTCCGTTCGAAAAGCGGGTGACCCGAGATGCGTGCCACGTCGTCGAGTTCGTCTACCACCACCGGATCGGCTATTATGGCTCTGGCGTTGGTCATGGCCGCGATCTCGGCTGCAATGATGCCTCCCAGGTTGGTGGCATGCATGCCCATAACACCGTTTATCAGGTCATCGCGCATTTTATCGTTCACCTCATACACCCCCGATTTAACCGGTTTGATGAGTCCGCCGCGGGCAACCACTATTTTAATTTTATTGATATTGATATCGTTCTCCCTGAGCTCTTTAAGTATGGCATTTTTACGCATTTCGAGCTGACCCGGAATACTGCCGCAGGCTTCGATTTGTTCTTCGGTATAGCGGATGGTTTTCAGGAAACACAGGTTGAGGTCCTTGTAAACGGCTATTTTTGATGAGGTATTTTTAGGATTGATTACCAGGATGATTCCGAACGTCATAGCAAACAGGTTTTGGGTTACACGTGTAAATTTACATAAGAATATTCATTTCGTACCATTGGGAGCCTCCGGATTTAAACAAACCGCTGAAGCAGTTGTACAATGCTTTCGAGATACCGGGCATCGGTATCGTCGAACGAATTGAAATCGCGGCTGTCGACATCAAGTACGGCTACCACGTCACCGCCGGGTCCGTATAAAGGTACAACGATTTCGCTGTTCGAACGTGCATCGCAGGCGATGTGTCCGGGAAAGCTGTGCACATCCGCAACAACAAGGGTTTTGCGCTGTCTTACGGCTTCCAGGCATACTCCGCGGCCTTCAAGCACCTGACAGGCCGGAGGACCCTGGTAGGGGCCTACCAGAAGCCTGTCGCCGCTCAGGCGGTAGAAACCGCACCAGAAAAAGTAATCCATTTTATGGTGCAGTACCGATGCCACGGTAGCCATGGCCGACTGCAGATCGGGACTCTTTTCGAGCAATCCTGAAATCTGGGTGACGAGTCTCTGGTATCTTCCCTCTTTCTTTTGTTTTTCCATTGTACTGTTACTTTCCGGAATTATAGAACAAATCAGCGATCTCCGGGTTCAAAAATGCACGAATTATTGCGGATTAGCAAGTCATAAACCAAAATCTGCCACTATTTTTCGCAGCGTTCTTTTGATTTTGTAATTTAGTGCCACCTGAAATTCATGCGGAAAGGCAGGTACATTTAAAGCGGGAGGATTCTGTGATTGAAACCATTGATATCGGCACACTCCGGTGGCATCATATTCTTGACCCTTCCGAGCAGGACCTGCAGTTTCTGAAAGACAATTTTCATTTTCACCCTCTGGATATTGAGGATTGCAGAAGCCGGACCAATCAGCGTCCCAAGATCGACATATACGACGACTATTATTTTCTTATCCTTCATTTTCCCTATTTCGACCGCTGGAACCGATTTTTGAAGACAAAAGAGGTAAAGATTTTCTGGGGTAAGGATTACATCATTACGATCGGCAAATCGCACTGGGTGGTAAAGAATTTATTCAACAGCGGCAGGGAACCGGAGGATACGTATCATGTGCGGCATGTGACAACCAGCGATGCGCTTCTGTACAAAATTCTGGAGCACCTTATGCTTGAATCGCTTTCGCTGCTCAGCAAGCTGGGCATTGAGGTTGAACTCATCAACCGCGATCTCTTCAGCAAGAAAGCGGAGCGTACCATTGAGCGTATATCCCTGACAAGGAAGAACATAATACTTGTAAATACCATCTTCAAGCCTCAGCTTCGGTTGTTTCATAAGTTTGAATCGGGCGATATTGCCGGATATGCCGAGGACATGGAAGATTACTGGGGCAATATTCTGGACTATTACCAGAAGATGTGGGACATGACGGAAGATTATCAGGAGCTGGTGGAAGGCTTGTCGAAAACCTTTGATTCCCTTCAGACAAACCGCACCAACGAGATCATGAAGGTACTGACCCTGATTTCGTCGATTCTGCTGCCACTGACGTTTATAGCCAGTTTGTATGGTATGAATGTGGGTTTACCTCTTCAGGATGATCCCAATTCGTTCTGGGTTCTGATGGTATTCATGGTATTGCTTGCGGGCTCCATGATATTTCTGTTCAAGCACAAGCGCTGGATGTAGGTTACTGCTTAGGATCAGAAGGGTTTAAAACCTATGATTTCCCTTACTTCCGTTATGGTTTTTCCGGCGCTGGCACGGGCTTTGTCTTTTCCCAGTTTCACCACCCTGCGCAGGTATTCGGTATTGGCTTCCAGTTCGCGCATTTTTTCGCGAAAAGGTTCGGTAAAGGCGATGGCATCTTCGGCCAGTTGTTTTTTCATATCGCCGTAACGGATTCGGCACTCGTTATAAGCTTCCTCGAAGTGCGCGAGGGTTTCGGGGGCTGAGAGTGCTTTCATCAGGGCGAAGATGTTTTCGATGGCCTGAGGTTTGGGCTGGTTGGGTTCGGTGGGGCCGCTGTCGGTAACGGCTTTCATGATTTTTTTACGGATAACGGCCGGTTCGTCTTTCAGGAAGATGGCATTGCCTTCGCCTTCCGATTTTCCCATTTTTGTGCTTCCATCGAGTCCCGGAATTTTTATCAGCTGTTCGCCGAAGTTATAGGCAACCGGTTCAGGGAAATAATCCGTCTTATACAGGCGGTTAAAGCGGTTGGCAAAGGTGCGGGTCATTTCGAGGTGCTGTTCCTGGTCTTTACCCACGGGCACTTTGTGAGCCTTATGAATAATGATATCGGCAGCCATCAGCGTCGGATAGGTCAGCAGACCGGCATTGATGTTGTCGGGTTGCGAGCGGGCCTTGTCCTTGAAAGAGGTCACTCTTTCCAGCTCTCCCATATAGGCATTCATATTCAGGAACAGGTACAGTTCAGCGGTTTCGGGCAGATCGCTTTGCAGGTAAAGGGTTGCTTTTTCGGGATCGAGGCCGGCAGCGAGGTAGTCGACCAGAACGCTTTTCACATTTCCGTGCAGATCGGCAGGGGTGGGGTGTGTGGTGAGCGAATGATAATCGGCAATAAAAAAGTAGCAGTCATTTTCATTCTGCATTTTAATAAAATTCTTCAGTGCTCCGAAGTAATTTCCGAGGTGAAGGTTTCCTGTAGGTCTGATGCCGCTTACAACTGTATCCATAACGGGTTCTGGGTAAAAAAAATCCGGGCTTTGATTTGGTGGAAGCCCGGTACAAAAATACTACGAAAATGTATAGAAAAATGCCTTTGCGGATACCGCGGGCAGCAGCTTACATTTTAATTTCGTCATCGTTTCTGTTAAAAAAGTGGTATTCAAGGAAGTGGTATGAAGGCA
The DNA here is from genome assembly GCA_002441345.1 of Bacteroidales bacterium UBA6248. GTDB lineage: Bacteria > Bacteroidota > Bacteroidia > Bacteroidales > Lentimicrobiaceae > Lentimicrobium. Next base: position 16,301 of record DJVU01000019.1, on the reverse strand, counting down.
TGGGTCTGAGTCTGATCCAGCGTTTGAATTTCAGGAACCACTTCAGGCGTATCGACGGAAGTCCGTGGATGAGGTATGAGTAAATAAACGGGTGCAGGTTTATTTTGATGTAGGGTTCATTCTGATCGTGGATCAGATAGCGGATGTTATTTTCTATCTGGTCGATGTGAATGATGCTGGGTTTAATTTCTCCGGTTCCTCCGCAGGCGGGGCATTTTTCAAGAATCTGCACATTCATTTCGGGCCGTACGCGCTGGCGGGTAATCTGAACCAGTCCGAATTTGCTGGGAGGGAGGATGGTATGTTTGGCATGGTCTTTTGCCATTTCCTCTTTCAGCCTCTGGTAAAGTTTGCGGCGGTTAGCCCCCTCATGCATATCGATAAAGTCGACCACGATAATACCGCCCATATCGCGCAGCCTGAGCTGGCGGGCGATTTCTGCTGCGGCTTCGAGGTTAACGGCCAGGGCATTCATCTCCTGCGAGATCTCCGAATTTACACGGTGGCCGCTGTTCACATCGATCACATGAAGTGCTTCGGTATGTTCAATAATCAGATAGACTCCGCTTTTAATGGTAATTATTTTACCAAAGGAATTTTTTATCTGTTTATCGACGCCGAAGTTCTCGAAGATTGTGGTTTTGCCTTTGTAAAGTTTGACGATGTCGACTTTATCGGGGGCAATGGTTTTGATGTAGGCTTTAATTTCCTCGTAGATGCCAGCATCGTTCACGTGAATGTTGTTGAACGATTCGTTCAGCAGGTCGCGCAGGATAGCTGTGGTGCGGTCAATTTCGCTCAGTATACGCTGGGGAGGTTTGGCACCCGGAAGTTTTGCAATAACGGCATCCCATTTGGCGATCAGGCTCCGGAGATCGGCATCGAGGTCGGCTACTTTTTTATTTTCGGCAACCGTACGGATGATAACTCCGAAATTTCTGGGCTTGATGCTGGTGATGAGACGTTTCAGCCGGTTACGTTCATCAACGCTTTTAATTTTCTGGGAAACAGATACTCTTGTAGAGAATGGAACAAGAACAAGATACCTGCCGGCGAAGGAGATTTCGGAAGAAACTCTGGGGCCTTTGGTAGAGATCGGCTCTTTTGCAATCTGAATAAGAACCGGTTGGTTCTGTGTAAGTACCGAAGTAATTTTACCGGTTTTTTCAATATCCGGTTCCGGTTCAAAATCGGTAAGGGACGGTGCATCGGGCTTTCCCGAAAGGTGGAGTTTAAGAAGTTTGTTGAGAGAATTCACCTGCGGACCGAGGTCGAGGTAATGCAAAAAAGCATCTTTTTCGTATCCGACATCAACAAAAGCAGCATTCAGACCGGGCATGATTTTCTTAACCCGACCCAGATAAATATCACCTACAGAAAAGTTATTGTTACTTTTTTCTTTATTGAGTTCGACAAGATCTTTGTCTTCCAGCAAGGCTATATTGACTTCCGAAAGACTGACGTCGATAATCAGTTCCTTATTCAAAATCCTGATTTTTTAGATGTAGAGAGAATGCCGGTAACAGTAAATGCTTTAACTGAACCTGTCATATAAAGGATTAACTGACAGCATGAGGAGTAAAACCACCACATGCCCTGAAAACGTACTTCCGGCGGCATGTGGTGGTTATTTCCCAAATCAAGAAAACTTATTTCTTTTTATGCCTGTTCTTGCGCAAACGTTTTTTCCGTTTGTGCGTGGCCATTTTATGCCTTTTTCTTTTTTTTCCGCTTGGCATGGTAAAGTATTTTTAATGAATGAACAACTGCTTATTTAACCTTGTTTTTAACTTCGTTGACGAACGTTTTGGCAGGTTTAAAAGCTGGGATGTTGTGAGCAGGGATGATGATGGTAGTGTTCTTGGAAATGTTACGACCGGTTTTTTCAGCCCTTTTTTTAGTGGTGAAGCTGCCAAACCCCCTGAGGTAAACATTCTCGCCGTTTGCAAGGGAGTTTTTTACGGCTTCCATGAAAGCCTCAACAGTCTGTTGAACTGCAACCTTTTCAATATTGGTTTTGCTAGCAATTTCAGCCACAATTTCTGCCTTTGTCATGTTGATTGAGTTTTTAAAGATTTGAGAATAAATTTTTTAAACGGGGTGCAAATATACAGGTTTTTGAAACAAAACGAAAATAATCCGTTTTTTTTAGGGGCAAATGCCTCAATTTAAGTGTTTTTCGGGAATATGAATGATTTTGGTGACCGGATTATGCGCTGGTATCATACCAGTCAAAGGGATCTTCCCTGGCGCCGCACACGCGATCCGTATACCATTTGGGTTTCGGAGGTGATTCTTCAGCAGACGAAGGTTGATCAGGGACTTGGATATTTTTTGCGGTTTACCGGTAAATTTCCGGATGTGCAATCGCTTGCCTCTGCCTCCGAGCAGGATGTGCTCGCCGTGTGGAAAGGGCTGGGATATTACAGCAGGGCCAGGAATATGCTTGCTGCGGCAAAAATGGTGGTTAGTGAATACCAGGGTGCATTCCCGGATACCTACGATAATCTTATTAAACTGAAAGGAACAGGGAAGTACACGGCGGCAGCCGTTGCCTCGATCAGCGGAGGAGAAGCGGTTCCGGTGGTGGACGGGAATGTTATCCGGGTGTTTTCGCGCTTGTTCGGTATTGAGGAGCTGAGCGGTTCGGCACGTTCGTTTAAGCGCGTTGCTGAAAAATCGCTTCAGTATATCCACCGGGAGGATCCAGGAACATACAATCAGGCAGTTATGGAATTCGGCGCACTGTATTGCAAACCGGGAAGGCCCGACTGCCGGAACTGTATTTTTTCGGACGTATGTTTTGCCTTTTTAAACGGAAAAGTGGAAGAGCTCCCGGCAAAACGTCCGGAAATACTCAAGAAAGCCAGGTGGTTCAATTATATTTTTGCTATTACGGCTCAGGGAGAGGTCGTGATGCAGCAGCGCAGAAGAAGGGATATCTGGCAAAACCTCCGGGAATTGCCCCTTGTGGAATCGGATCACCTGCTCGATGCCGGCGAACTTAAAGCCAGCGCTTTGTGGAAGCTGCTTGATCCGGACAATGTGTGCGAGGCTGTGCAGGTAAGCGATGCAAAACATATTCTGAGTCATCAGGTAATACATGCCCGTTTTTTCCGGATAAGCGGCACATTTACCGGGCATCCGGATTCCGGCGGTAATTATGAATTCATACCCCCCGGCCGCCTGAAGGATCTGCCCGTTTCAAGGCTGATCGACCGTTTTTTTCAAAGCCTTGATTACTGAACCGGTTCCCCGGTATTAATCCGCAGCTGTTGTTTTTCGTTATGTTAAGCAGTATATTTGTCACTATAACAGGCTAAACAAAAAATCAATATGGCAAGAGGTGTCAACAAGGCGATCCTGATTGGTAATCTGGGCAGGGATCCTGAAATTCAGAATTTTGACAAGGGTGTGAAGAAGGCATCATTTTCGCTGGCCACCACTGAGACTTACCGCAACCGCGACGGGCAGGAGATGGAACAAACGGAATGGCACAACATTATCCTCTGGCGCGGACTGGCAGAGATTGCCGAGAAATTTCTGAGGAAAGGTTCACAGGTTTATATCGAGGGCCGTATCCGGAACCGTTCCTACGAAAAAGACGGACAAAAGCGTTACATAACAGAGATAGAGGGGGATACACTGAATCTGCTGGGATCAAGGCAGCAATCGGATTCCGGATCCTATCCGGACAATCCTCCTGCTCCGCAACAGGCAACGCCTCCCGTGCAGCAGCCGGATGACGATTTACCGTTCTGAGCCGAAACCACAGGAATGAACGATTTTCACCCTGTCGCCCTGAGCGGCAGGGCATTGTGTTGTGCTCAGGCCTTTCCGCTCAGCGATTTGGGGATTCTGCCGTTTTTAATGGACTCCGAACGCAGGCGGCGGCCTGTGATGCGTTCCGTCATGGCTCCCGTTTCAAGAATCCGGTCGATGTCGAGGTTGGTTTGAATGCCCATTTCATCCATCATCACAACCATATCTTCGGTACAGACCAGCCCTGTAATTCCCGGATCCTTATAATAGTATGAGCCGGTTCCGGCCACGGGTACCCCGTCCACAAAGTTGGCCGGCTGCCCGCCTATTCCCCCGAGGGTGGATTCGTAATTGGTCATACCCGCCTGCAAGGCTGCCAGCACATTGGCAAGGCCCCATCCCCGGGTGGTGTGCAGATGCACAATGTGTTTTTCGGGATTCGGGATGCTGTCGAGCAGCATCGAAAAATAACGGTACACCCGGTCGGGCGAAGCAGAGCCGTCGTGATCGGCGTGCTCCACATCGTTTGCTCCGATATCCAGCCAGCGTTTGGTGAAATCAATGGCTTTCTCCATTTTTGTAGGTCCTTCGATGGGGCAGCCCCAGATGGTGCTGACGGTTCCATTTACCTTGATGCCCGCATCGTGTGCCAGAGGGATGTACTTCTCCGCCATTTTCCAGTATTCGTCCAGCGAAAGGCCCGAATTTTTCCTGTGGTGCGATTCACTGGTCGATACCATCAGCAGGATGCGGTCGGGCCCCCAGCCCTCCTTGCGGGCTTCAATGGCGCGCTCTATGGCCTTTTCGCGTATGGTTACCGCGGTAATGCTTACCCCGCCGATAAGTTGGGCTACCGCTTTGCTTTTACGGATGCCTTTGAGCAGGGCATCTGCATCCCTGAACTGCGGCATCCCTTTGGGATTGCCCAGGTTGGTGAGTTCAATGTGCTTAAAGCCGCTGAGTATAAGCTGTTCAGCTACCCACAGCTTGGCTTCGGTGGGAATAAATTTTTCTTCGTGCTGAAATCCGTCGCGGACAGTGATATCACCAATGGTTACTTTCTGGGGGTAGTTCATGCTTTTTACTTTTTCACTGATAAACACCTTAACCACAGGCTTGTTCACCGGGATATGCAGTTTTGTGCATATTACGGCGATCACCCGATAATTGCTTTTCCTCTGAATCCGGATCAGACATTGGTCAATGATTATTCCGGGATATCCTTATAAAATTGAAGTTCATCCCGCAAGGGCAATCTATTGATTATACCAGACAAATACACCCGGATGCTTAACCTGTCCGGGAAAATTGAAAATACATGACTACGGATACTTTTTTATTTGGAATGATTCTGAATTACAAAAATATCGTGATTTACCCCCGCCCCCTTTGTTGGTAATATACAATATTTTGTTATAAATTTGATGCGACATTAAGGATAAAGGTCGGGATATATCGTATAATTGAAAAGTTTAAGTGCCGGGATAAAAGATTTAAAAATAAAGAAGGAGAAAATAATACTAAAGTTGATTAAAACTCAAAAATCATTTCGGGTATAAGCCAGTTTAAAAACTGAGTCCGGATTCAGAAAGGAGGTTAAAAATAGCCGGTGAAACTTTATGCCTCCCAATAATGGTATTGGAATGATCTCAATAATCATAAACCGCAATTAACCCATTAAATTTAACCGGCTTATNNTTTTTTTTGCGCTATTTGTGCTAACAGTTACACTTGCTGGCTGTAAGAAAGACAGCGAAACAACCGGCTTAGGAACAATAAACTCCGGGATTCAGTTAAAAAACGGGTATCTGTTTTTTAAAGATACTGCAACTTTTAATCAACATCTGGATTGGATAAGACAAAACGAAATCAATCCCGAATTGATTTACGAGTTTAACAGAAAGTTTGGCTTCATTTCATTCTCGGAAGTCTATTACGAAGGAATGAGAATTAATGAACCAGATAACTTTGATGAATACAGAGCAATAAATCCCGACTGTTTCAAAAGAATAATTCTAGATGATAATTCGGTCTTTTGAGAAAAGCCGATGGCTTCGCTATTAAGCCACCTGGTAAATAAAGGTGGTGTCTTTCAGATTGGTGAAACAATTTACCGTTTGACAGAGGAATTTAATTTTTCAACAAAAAATGTCGAAAAGTTAGATATTATTATGAATACAACTTTAGCCTTGAATGATTCAGATATTGTGTATACATCTACTAATCTTTCAAGTACAAAAGGAATGTATAGTTATAGGACTGTATATTTTCCAAGTTGGTCTGATAGAAGAATAGTAGCAAGGCTTTATGTTAATAACTTTGATGGTATGAACTATTATGAAGGTAGAACAACATCGCAACAGCAACATTGGTCTGAAGCTTGGGTACAAGCCAAAATTCATACAATAATTCAAGCTAATAACCAGGGCTATTATCAGGAAGGTGCTTCTTATCCAAGAATAACAATTCCAAGCAATTATGATGAAGTTGAGAATGCAGCAGATTTTATAAGAACAATCTTGCTTACAACGCACGATGTGGACTTCGGTTATAGTTCATGTCAGATTCATCACAAAGGAATAAGATATGGTGAAGTTGCCGAGATTGAAAAGAATGAAATGTTCCCTAAAAATTAATTTCACATTATGCAATCTTCCTGGTTTTTAATGCAATTCAAATTTTTAACCACACTTTCCTTATTATTGCCGATAGGGCTGTGTTCTCAAAACCCGGTTTCTTCAGTAACTTTTGAAAAACACCAGTTTGTTGGGCTGCAATTGAACCCATATCTATACGAAATTGCAGATATCAGTTACCTCAGGTATAACAGTAAAGTATTTGCTATCAGATATGGCCTAAAGGTTTATAAGGAACTTTCCTTAGGAACTGAGGTTTTCGGCATGTATTCTTCGCATGATGATGGATGGTATAAGTCTTCCAGAACCAATATCGGGCTTCTGGCAAGGTACGCTTTTCTTACTGACAGACCAATGCGTATTTTGGTCGAGACTTGTACATACTATCAATTCGGGAAGTATTATCAGGATGGATTGCCTGAGCCTGATTGGAGTAATAATAAATTTAGCTGGTACGGTTCTGCCGGTATTGGCATTAAACTGTATAAGAACAAGGTTAGCCTTGATCTCATGGCAAAATATTCACCGGATGTGCAGTTTGAAGGCACAAAGTTTGTCCCTACATACAAGATTAACTTTCACTTTAAGTAATAAATAATCAGCTCCCTGTATGCAAAATCAGGGAGCTTTTACCTTTAGTTATGCAAAAAACGGTTTTGTTTTTTCTTTCAGCGTTTGTTCTTTTATTTACCGCTTGTGAAACGCCGGTTGATATGGATATTCCCCGGGCGGAAACAATTACCGTTGCCTTTGCCAGCCAATCGTATAATGATACCCTGCAGGTATATATTGCCCGTACACGGCATATTTACGACACAACCCGGTACAGAGGCTGCGATTCAACAGCAGAAGCTTTTGTGATTCATAACAGAACTCAAGTCCCGCTCAGGTATAACGGAAAAAGATTTGTTGCAGAAGGTTTATCAACTCATCCCGGCGACACCATTTCGCTGCGGGTAACCGGCACAAATAGCAAGCACGCCTATGCACAAACAGTAATTCCCCAAAGTACCATTGCGCATAGCATTGAAATTACACCCTCTGCCCTGCTTATTGAGGATGTTTATTATTCAAAGGTTCAACTGAGTTTCGATGACCCTTCCGGCGAAACCAATTTTTACGAATTTATTCTTACTGTCACGCAGATTAAGGATGATTCAGCCAGCAGCTTTGGGTACCATTATTTCAGGTCGTTTGACCCAATAATGGTAAATGAGGACATCATGCAATACGAACCCATCACCATGCTTTTCAGCGATGCCATGTTCAATGGCTCCCAGGTAAGCATACCGATGTACTACTCTCTCTTCTTCATTACTGAAACTCTGCAAAAAGTGATTGTGGTTTCGGAGCTCAGAAGCGTTACCCGCGAGCATTACAACTACTACAAATCGCTCTATAAATTCATGTACAACGAGAGCGGCATCTGGTCAGGAATGACCTTGCCGTTTTCTGTTAACGGCAACATTGAAAATGGTGCCGGTTTATTCTCCCTTTTCTCTTCCACCCGCGATACTGTTGTATATGATTTCAGATAAGAAGAACCGTTATTCAGTTTCCCATAACCTCATTTTGCTTGTTTTCATAATAGCATTGCTGATGCAAAAAGGAGTTACCGGGCAAACCATCAGCGGTTTTGTTTCGGATTCCAAAAGTGGTGAAAGGTTATTGTATGCCGGTATTTACTTGGCCAATACCGCCAAAGGCACAAGCACAAATGGTTATGGCTTTTTCAGCATAACCCCGGACTTACCGCAAGGTGAACCCGTTGTGCTTGTAATAACTTATGTCGGGTACCTCAGCGACACCCTGCTGTTGAATAAACTGATGAAGGATACTTTGGTGAATATCCGATTAAAGGCCGGATTAGAGCTTAGGCCGGTAGAAATTATATCAGGAAATAGTTCAGGCGGTACTTCGTCGCCGGGTATGCACCGGCTGACTGCACAGGTAATTAAATCCCTTCCTGCTTTAGGGGGTGAAACTGACCTGATAAAAGTTTACCAGCTTACACCCGGTGTACAGCAGGGGCACGAAGGCACATCCGGCCTGCATGTGCGCGGTGGATCACCCGATCAGAACCTGATCATGCTTGATGACGTGCCGCTTTACAACATTAATCACCTGGGCGGTTTTATTTCTGCTTTTAATACCGACGCGATAAAAAGTTCAACACTCATTAAAGGAGGATTCCCTGCAAGATTCGGTGGTCGGTTGTCATCGGTGCTGGATGTGAGCATGGCAGATGGAAATCTGAGCAAAACTTCAGGAAACCTGAGTTTGGGGATTATTACGGCAAGGTTTTCACTGAATGGCCCCATCCGGAAAAATGAAAGCTCATACCTGATCAGTTTCCGCCGTTTTTATTTCGACCTTATTGCCAAACCATTGGCACAACGTGCAAACCCGGGCTCAACGGTAGGTTATAATTTTTACGACCTGAATATTAAACTCAGCCGCATAATCAACACCAACAACAGGGTATACTTCAGTCTCTACAATGGAGATGACAAAACCCTGGCAGGTTTCAGGGAAAAAACAGATGACGGCACAGATTTTTACATGCAAACTAACCGCTGGGGCAATACCATGGCGGCCTTAAGATGGAACCATTTGTTCAGCAGCCGGCTTTTCAGCAATACCATCCTGCATTTTACCCGCTACAGAGTCAACAACCAACTGGAATCGGAAACCAGCAACGGGAATAATAAATATACTACTGAAAATCAACTACTTTCGGGCATCGGAGAAATCAGTCTGAAACCCGGAACAGAGTATTATATAAATCCTGAAACCCGGATTTATTCAGGTATACAACTCACATACAGGTACTTTAGGCCCAACAACTACACCTATGATGTTTCAGATGGCAATCAGCAGTTTCAATCCGGTCACAATCACAAAATGCTGATGGAGGCTTTTGAAGGCATTCTTTATGCCGGCGGTGAAATTACCCGACCTGCAGGTCACACGCTGGAATTTGGCGGCAGAATTAACGTATTTGCCATTAATCACTGCGTGTATGTTGTCCCCGAGCCCAGAATAAAAGCAGGTTTTAAACACAATAACAGGCTGTGCAGTTTTGTATCGTTTGATCAGATGAGCCAGAATTTGCACATTACCGGAAACAACAGCATTGGAATGCCGGTAGAATACCTGCTTCCGGCAACCAAAAGGATACCGCCTTCGCTTATGAAACAACTTTCGGCCGGACTGGAATACAGATACGGCAATGGTATAATTTACACCAGTGAATTGTATTACAAGCATTTCAGCAGGCTGGCAATGCTCAAAGATGGTGCATCGTTATGGGAAGGGCGCGAAAAATGGGAAGCCCTTTTTGCCGGGAACGGCAAAGGCTGGGCATATGGAGCTGAATTTATGGCCACCAGGAATGAGGGAAATCCCACAGGATGGATTAGCTATACACTGGCGCGAAGCGAGAGAAAATTTGATGAAATCAACAATGGCTTGATTTTTCCTGATCAGTTTGATGTGCGGCATAGTATTAACATAGCCATGATGCTAAAAATTGATGAAGATGCTGACCTTTCACTCGCCTGGGTGTTTAATTCGGGATACAGGCTTACATTGCCGGTTTCGAAGTATTATGTTCCGGTTGAGGCAGGAGACTATACCCATATGAATGAGATGTACATCTACTCAAACCGCAACGAATTTAAAACCAAACCTTACCACAGGCTCGATATCAGTTTTAATTTTCACAAACAGAAAAAGAGATACCTGCGCACGTTCACGCTTGGAATAATCAACCTTTACAATCAGCGCAACCCCAATGCATTCTATTTCACAGAGATAGAAAACTTTGGCCCCAACAACACCCGGTACAAGCGCATAACCCTGATGCAAAGGTCATTTTTCCCCTTTATGCCCAATGCGGGCTGGAGCATACGGTTTTAAGCCCTGATCAGGCTCGCTTCCGGCAAAGTGTTTCTTATCCGGATTGGTTTTTCCATTGCATTGCAGAGCCCTGAATCCTTTTCCTGCCTGTTCTACCTGCATTACAGTGTGCGTTGTTTGCTATTTTGTGCTACTTTTACTTCCGCCCGGCATTTGTAACCTCTTTTTTATGCGTACCCGGATTTTCCTGTTGGTATTTATCCTTTTTCTGATTCCGGATCTTTATTCCGGAAACGGCACCCCGGTGCATACCATATCGCGGCGCGAAGGGCTGAGCAACGGGGCGGTCAATGCCATCGCGCGGGATGCCGAAGGATATATCTGGCTTGGCACCTGGAACGGACTGAACCGTTACGACGGCCACGGTATAGAAACCTTTCTTCCCGGAAGCGGACCGGGCAGTATTCACAACCATGTAATCCGGGAGATCTTTCCCTCAGCCTCAGGCCCGCTGTGGCTGATGACAAACAAAGGGGTTGCCTTGTATGACAACGAAACCGGAAGGTTTTCGGCTTTTTTCACCGACGAACCGGAGCAGATCAATTATGAAAACGATATTTCTCTTGCTTTCGCTGACGGCCATGAGGCGGTGGCGTCGGTTTACGGGCGGGGACTATTCCGTTTCAGCGAAGCCGTGAAGCAGTTTGTTCCCATGCCTTTGGATGCAGCGGCGATGAGGGTAAAGCGTGTTCATCTGGCAGGCAGCACCTTGTACTGTATCACCGCGGAGGGGGAATTGCTCCGGCTTGAAGGCAATCGTCTGGTAAAGGTTCTGAACCTGCCCCTGGGCAGCGCACTTACCGCTTCCTCCATACAGGAGGCCGGGGGAAGGCAGCTGCTTTTCGTTACCCAGCGTTCAGGCCCTGCCCTTGTTACAGATCTGAAAACACTTGAAATACAACGTCTGAGTCTTCCCGATGACGTAATAAGCAGTCTTTCAGCCTCACGGCAGGCGGGCGTATTATGGGCAGGAACCGAAAAAGGAAGGATTTTCAGGTATACCATCAAAACCCGCACTTTTGCCGAACCCGGAAAGGTTGGCGGGCAGGATGCCGGCATTCCCATAGCCACACGTATTCTGTGTATTTACGAAACCGATCCGGATATCCTGTGGACAGGTACCGACGGGAATGGCGCATTTACCATGAAGCTCACCGAATTCCCGGTTACACGACTGTCATCGGAACAGCTTTCCTATCCCATTGTGCGTAGCATACTGGTAACCCGGAAAAACGACATCCTGGTGGGCACCAAAGGCGGAGGAATCGATGTTTTTGACGCCGGAGGCAGACGCATCCGGCAGATCTCGGCAAAAGACGGGCTGAGCAACAATTCTGTGCTTTCGTTTCATGAACGGCCCGATGGTTCCATTTGGGTGGGCACAGACGGAAACGGCATCGACCTGCTCTCGTCCGATTACCGGACCATCCGCAACTTCCCGCGCGACTTCGGCAAAGAATCGCCCCTGGTGTTTGCATCGGTTTACCGCATTATGGAAGACAGCGACGGCAGTATTTACCTGGGAACCAGCGGATATGGCGTTATCCGGGTAAGAACGGGAAAGAACGGCGATCCGGAGAGCTGCAGGCAGCTTGTGCTCGATCCGGACCTGGCGCCCGGGCTGCAGAAGCAGATAGTATATGCCCTTACCGAAGAGAGGCCGGGCATTATCTGGATAGGTACCCGGGGGTTTGGCGTTTACCGTTACAATACCATTGCGCAGCGGGTGATTGCTCAGTACAATGCCCAGACACACCCCGCATTTATCCGCAACGACGATATCCTTTCCCTGTTCACCGATCGTAAAGGAATGGTATGGGCGGGCAGCAGCAGCGGGCTGTTCAGCTTCGAACCGGTGTCGGCCGATTCGGTAAAGCCAGCCACTGCGGATGTGCAGGACGGGTTCCCGAATACCAGTATTCATACCATCAGGCAGGATTTATCGGGCAGCCTGTGGATTACCACCAACCAGGGCTTATCGATGATTGACAGCACCCGCCGCAATGTGCAGAGTTTTAACATAAACGACGGACTGATCAATTTTGAATACAGCGACGGGGCTTCGTTTTTCGACAAAAGCAGCGGCCGTTTGCTGGCAGGGGGCACTATGGGGGTTGATATTGTGCAGACGGATGCCATACGCTTCTCATCCTACTTCCCGCCGGTTGCAGTAAATCAGCTGCTGATACGCAATGTGCCGGTGAGTCCCGGAGAAGGAAGCGTTCTGGCAAAAAGGATTAACCTGCAGCACGATCTGGAGTTGAAGCACAACCAGAATTCGCTTTCTTTTCTTGTTTCTCCCCTGGCATACCGGGGCCGTGAGCGTCACCGCATTTCGTACCGCCTGCTTAATTACGATGATGTATGGGAGGTAATTCCTCCGGAGCAGCCGCTCGCATTTTCTAACCTGGAAGCGGGGAGCTATACGCTTCAGCTGCGTGTGAGCGACGAGAACGGGATATGGTCGGAAGTGGTCAGGGAGATCCGGATTACGGTACATCCCCCGTTCTGGAGAACCGGCTGGGCCATTGCCGGATATATTGTGCTGTTTTTTCTGGTACAGTTTCTGATTTTCAATGCATACCGCCGGCGCGAAGCCCGCCGCAAGGAGGCCGCCCTTCAGGAGATGAAGATCAGTCAGGAAAAAGAACTACAGGCTTACAAAATCGAATTTTTCACCAATGTTGCGCATGAGTTCCGCACTCCGCTTACGCTGATAAGCTCACACATTCATGCATTAATCGAGGACAAAAAGCTGACTTCCGAAAACCCCCGTCTGCTCAAGGTGTACAACAACAGCCTGAAACTGCAGAAGCTGGTACTCGAGATCATGCAGTTCCGCAAACTGGAGAAGGGCAAGGAGCCTCTGAACATTCAGGAGACGGATCCCTGCAGTCTGATCCGGGAGGTGGTATCCGACCTTGAGTTGCTTGCAACGCAGCGCAACATCCGCTGTACCGTGGAAGGATGTGAAAGTCCCTTATCGTTCAGGACGGATGCCGACAAATTCCAGAGGATCATTACCAACCTGGTTTCCAATGCTATAAAGTACAATGTGGAAGGGGGCAGGGTAAACATACGGATATCAAGGCAGCCGGACAGGCTTATTGTAGAAGTTCAGGACACAGGAATCGGCATAAAGCCAGAACTTTTGCCCAGGGTTTTTGAGCCTTTCGGGATTTCATCTGCCAAAAAGCGGGGCAGTTTCCCGGGCTACCGGTCAACCGGTATCGGACTGGCTGTAACCAAGGGACTCACCGAATTGCTGAAGGGAAGCATCCGCATCGAAAGTCAGCCCGGAACCGGAAGTACATTTATCTGCACTTTTCCGGAGGTATTTCAGGTAAATACCGATGTTCTTCAGCCCGGAACTGCCGGTACGGAAGGGGATGCCTGGTTTATTGAAGATGCGGAAAGTGCTTCTGCTCCAGCCGATCACCATTTAAGGGCGGAGAACCGTTCGCTGCTGCTGCTGGTTGACGATGATCCGGAAATATTGGCATTGCTGAAGGATTTTCTTCAGGAATCGTATAATCTTATGTTTGCGGACAACGGGGAGGAAGCATGGCAGAAAGTGCTTTCGCATAAGCCCGACCTGATTGTATCGGATGTGATGATGCCTGAAATGGACGGGATTGAATTGTGCCGCAGTTTGCGTGATAATTTCGATACCAGTCACCTGCCCCTGATCCTTTTAACGGCTAAAGCCGAGATTGAGGACCGCATTGCCGGCTTAAGAGCAGGCGCCGACTCATACATACCCAAGCCTTTCCATCCCGGGCATCTGAGGGTAAGGATTGAAAAACTGCTTGAAGTGCGGCAGAATATCCGGAATCGTTTCGCCGGAAGCGACGACAGTCAGGCGATGATCAAAGAGCTGCCCGACCCATTTTTTCAGAAGATGCTGTCGTATATCGATGAGAATATTGACGATGAAACACTTACTGCGGATAAACTGTGCGATCGCATGGCTATCAGCAGGTCCTCCCTGTACGAAAAAACAAAATCGGTACTGGGCACCACCCCCCACGGTATGATCAACCAGCGTAGGCTGAGCAAAGCGGCAACCCTGCTGTTATCAACCCAGTTAACGGTAAGTGAAATCATAGATCAGACGGGATTTTCGAGCCGTACCCATTTTTACGATCTGTTTGGCAAAGCTTACAACTGTTCTCCATCAGAGTATCGTCAACGGGTCTGAGTGATTCTGGATTTTTACCCGCGCGAAGCCTTTTTCTTAATTTAAAATCCGGCACCTCCTGTGTCGGGACGAAATCGGAAATCCCTTGTCTCTTGCAGAAAGGTTGAGGTTGAGGATAAGGTTGAGGGATTTAGGTACGGACCGGGATTTATATATTGTTGTGGCAGAAGTAGGAGGTAGGAAGTAGGAAGTAGGA
>DJVU01000019.1:688-1577 GCA_002441345.1 Bacteroidales bacterium UBA6248 | reverse complement strand
TGTCACCCCGTCTCCAGGTCTCCTTGTCGGATGTTTTGAAAACAGATAATCCCGGCAGCACCGTAGCCTCATCCCCAGCCCTTCTCCTGAAGGAGAAGGGGGTTGATTTCGTTACCAATGAGTGAGTTATATAGCTTTGCAGATTTTCTTATTTTTTCTGCCAAAGGCGCGGCAGCATGTTTTGGAATTATCGTTGTGTTGTCGTTTCTATTAAGATTCGACCCCTGACGGGGTCGGGTTCATCGTTTTCTTTTCATCATGCCGGATGCGTTGAAAACGGAAAATTCCGGCAGCAACAAAATCTTTTGTCCCTTTCTTGCCTCTCTTATCCCTTGATCAATATGAAAAGCCAATTTCCCCATTACCCCGATGCACGACCCCGTCAGGGGTCGAATCTTTGTAGAAAACATGTCCAACAACGAATTCCCGACCCCAGAGGGGTCGTATCTGTATGTTTCTACCAATAAATACTATTTCAAATCAAAACAATTTTTACCTGGTGCAGCCCGATCTAAACATATCGTACGGTATTATTGATTGAAATTGATTAATCCATTCAGAACAATAAAGATGCGACCCCTAACGGGGTCGGAATTATCGTTGTGTTGTCGTTTCTATTAAGATTCGACCCCTGACGGGGTCGGGTTCATCGTTTTCTTTTCATCATGCCGGTTGCGTTGAAAACGGATGAATCCGGCAGCATCCTCGCCTCATCCCCGTCTTTTCTCCTGAAGGAGAAAGGGGCGGATTTCGTCTCAGATGAGGATGGTTTTATTACTATGTAGATTCTCTTCTTTTTTTTGTCAGAGGCATAGCAGCATGTTTTAAAAATTAGAAATTGGAGCCTTGAAATGTTTATTCAAAACCCTGATCACAAATTATATACGGA
>DJVU01000019.1:0-577 GCA_002441345.1 Bacteroidales bacterium UBA6248 | reverse complement strand
GATCAATAGGAAAAGCCCGTGTTTCCAATCCAACAAATGCTCCTAATTCAGCAATCCGAATTCCGAATTCTGCATTCCTTTTCATAGGTTTCTTTTTGTACTTTTTTCTTGATAAAAAAGTACCAAAAAATCACGGCTGCGTAAAAAAGGCTAAAACCCGGCGAGCATTTTGGCAGGAAGAATCAAGGTTGTTACTGCAGAGCTCTGCTGTAAACCGATGTACAAAAATCACCCGTCCTCTGCCAGCCGCTATCGCGTGCGCTTCTTCTTTATTTGTTCGCTGCCGGGTTTCTTAACGCCTTTTTTACGATGCCGGTCCTCTGCTTTCGCTGGAGCAATACGCCATTGGCAAAATTCCGTTCACGTAGTTGGAGTGGAATTCGCCAGGTGGAAACTTGGGTTGGTTTATTCAAAGCCCTGATCACAAATTATATACGGATGTTTTAGAAATTAAAAATTAGAAATTAGAAATTGAATCCGCAATCCGCAATCCACAATCCGCAATCCGCCTTCCCCTTGTCCCCTTGTCTGTTGCTTTGAAAAGCGATGCTACCGGCAGCACCCGTCCCTCGTCCCT
>DJVU01000001.1:24990-25168 GCA_002441345.1 Bacteroidales bacterium UBA6248 | reverse complement strand
CATTTGTTGGATGGGGAAGATAAGGTTGAGGCTGAGGCAGGAATTTTATTGGAACATCGCTTTTCATAGCAACGGACAAGGCGACAAGGAGACGGGGGGACAAGGGGAAGGCGGATTTTAGATTGTGGATTGGGGATTGCGGATTGCGGATTGCTGATTTAGGGGCATTTGTTGGATG
>DJVU01000001.1:24715-24909 GCA_002441345.1 Bacteroidales bacterium UBA6248 | reverse complement strand
CATCCTCCCGCTAACGCAATCCAAAAAAAACATCCTGCGTTCTTTGCGCCTTTGCGTCTTTGCGAGAGATAACGAATGCCCAAAAGAAACCAGCATCCTCCCGATAACGCAATGCAAAAAGAGGTTGAAGTTAAGGTTAAGGTAGGAAGTAAGAAGTAAGAAATAAGAGGTAAGACAGCAAATCCTGCAAGGTA
>DJVU01000001.1:0-24668 GCA_002441345.1 Bacteroidales bacterium UBA6248 | reverse complement strand
TGCGTTCTTCGCGTCTTTGCGTCCTGGCGCGGGATAACGGATGTTGAACAAGCGGCACCGGTGAAAACCGGATGCAGCAACGGATTGTACTACCGGCGGACCTTTGCTCCGGCTTCGCGTTCGAGGGCGTCGGCCATTCGCTCCATGAATTTGTCAATTTCCTTGTCGGTGAGGGTTTTGTTCTCATCCTGAAGGAAGAAACTAATGGCATAGGACTTTTTACCGGACTCAATTTTGTCGCCTTCGTAAACGTCGAACAGGTTTATGCGTTTGAGCAGCTGTTTCCCGGTCTTCAGGGCGATAGCTTCCAGGGAGGCATAGGTCACCTGTTTATCGAGTACCAGGGCCAGATCGCGGCGCACCTCGGGGAATTTGGGCACTTCGCGGTAGCTTACGGTATGTTTGCGCACCATCTGCACCAGGTTATCCCAGTGGATGCCGGCATAAAATACAGGCTGTGTGATACCGAACTGCTTCAGCAGCTTGTCGCTGAGCCTTCCGGCACACATCACAGGTTTTTCGTTATGAGTAAACACTTCTCCTTCGGCGAAGAAAGAGGGCAGGGATTCGGCGTGGCGCAGCCGTGCGGTGGCAGTTCCGGCCTTACGCAGAACGCCTTCGGCGAAAGCACGCACCTGATAGTAATCGGTCTTGCATGAAGGGGCATACCAGCTTTCTGGTGCCGATTCACCGGTCATAAACATGGCCAGGATTTTCTGCTCGCGGTAGTTGCGTTCGATATCGGCCGGGGTATTGGCACCGGTAAGTTCGTAAATGGTACCAAACTCGTAGAACTTCAGGTTTAGCTGCCGGCGGTTCAGGTTATAGGCGACGGACTCGAGTCCGCTGAATACCAGGGTCTGGCGCATCACATCCAGCTCGCGCGACAGAGGGTTGAGAATCTTCACACATTTTGCGGGATCGAACCAGGTGCCGCTTTCATAATACAGAGAGCTGCTGAGCGAATTGGTCATGATCTCGTTGAAGCCATTGCTGCTGAGGTAAGCCGAAGCTGCGGACTGCAGTTTCTCACGGTCGGGACGCGGGGTATACGACAGGCTGGAGTTCAGACTGGTACCTGCGTCGATTTTATTGTATCCGTAAATTCTTAGAATCTCTTCTATAACATCGGCCACACCGGTAACGTCCACCTTAAAGGGAGGAATATCGAGCAGCAGTCCTTCGGAAGTCTCTTCTACGATACCGATTTTAAGACCGTTAAGTATGGTTTTTATATCGGCGGGTGGAATTTCCTGTCCTACGAAGCGGTTCAGGTAGCTGTACGATAGCTGCACCCGTGCATGGGCGACGGGATTGGGGTACACGTCGGCAATCTCCGAGCTTATGCGTCCACCGCAAATCTCTTTGATCATCAGAGCGGCGCGTTTCAGGGCGATGACGGTAATTTCGGGATCGGTACCGCGTTCGAACCGGAAGGAGGCATCGGTTTTAAGGGTATGGCGTTTGGACGTTTTCCTTACGGAAACGGCGTTGAAGCAGGCACTTTCGATGAAAACGGAAGTCGTTTCCGGGCTCACTCCGCTGTCGAGTCCCCCGAACACACCGGCGATGCACATCGGAGCCGATGCATTGCAGATCATGAGGTCTGCGGCATTCAGTCTGCGTTCCACGCCGTCGAGGGTAACGAAAGGCGTTGCTTCGGGCATGGTTTTCACCACCACCCTATTGCCGGTTATAGCGCGGGCATCAAATGCATGCAGGGGCTGTCCGTATTCAAAAAGTATGTAATTGGTGATATCCACCACGTTGTTGAGCGGGCGTATGCCGATGGCTTTCAGGCGGTCGGCCAGCCATGCGGGCGAGGGTCCTACTTTAACGCCCGAAACAGTAATTCCCGAGTATCGTATGCAGGCACCGGGGTCTTCCACTTCCACGGGAATATCCAGGGTATGGTCATCCACGGCGAAGGCATCCACCGAAGGAAGGTTCACCGTATGGCTGCCGGCTCCGCGCGCCGTGAGGGCTGCTGCCAGGTCGCGGGCAACGCCAAGATGGGAGGCTGCATCGGCACGGTTGGGGGTAAGTCCGATTTCAAAAACGGTATCGTTAGTTACGCCGAAATAACTTGCGGCCGGAATACCCACGGGGGTTTCAGCGGGGAGTACCATAATGCCTTCGTGGGAGTTGCCCAGTCCGAGTTCATCTTCGGCACATATCATCCCTTCGGATGTTTCGCCCCGTATTTTAGACTTTTTTATTTCAAACGACTCATCGCCCTTATGTATCATGGTGCCAACGGTAGCCACCACTACTTTTTGTCCGGCAGCCACGTTGGGGGCTCCGCAAACGATGTGCAGGGTCTGATCCCCGCCCACGTTCACGGTAGTCACACTCAGCTTATCGGCATTGGGGTGCCGTTCGCAGGTAATCACTTCTCCTGTAACCACTCCCTTAAGCCCGCCTTTCAGCGACTCAAACGTCTCCACAGCCTCCACTTCCAGTCCGATATCGGTAAGCAAATGCGAGAGTTCGTCGATGCTGAGATTGGTCTTTAGGTAATCGCTGAGCCAGTTGTATGAAATCTTCATAAGGCGAAAAATTTTGAAGGGACAAAGGTAGGAATTTTGAATGGATTACGGATTCAGGCGAGTCTGTGTGACGGGTAGGGAGGGTATTTCATTTTGGAGCTGTTAAACTTCCAGGGTCTGAGGTTTACTTTCCTAAACATCTGCATATAATTTATAATCAGGATATTAAATCATCATTCCCATAACATGATCCTCTATTCGCCGGACTTTTTCGTTTTCACAAGCTGTTCCGCAAATCGTTTAATTTTCACATTTCGAAGCCGTCAGCTGATTTTACCCCAGTCAAATTCGCTGCTTTGAAGGTGTTGCAGCATGGGTTGGTTTTCGGGGTGTTCGAGGCGGGGGTCTTCGTCGAGGACGCGGAAGGCGAATTCGCGGGCCATGCGAAGGAGTTTTTCGTCTTTTATCAGATTGGCGAGTTTCAGTCCGACCAGTCCGCTTTGCTGCGTACCCTGGATATCGCCGGGGCCACGCAGATGGAGGTCGACTTCGGCGATTTCGAAGCCGTCGGTGGTGCGTACCATGGTTTCGAGGCGTTTACGGCCGTCGGTGGTGAGTTTGTAGCTGCTCATGAGGATACAGTGCGACTGGTCGGCACCCCTCCCCACGCGACCGCGAAGCTGGTGCAGCTGTGAAAGCCCGAACCGCTCTGCATTTTCTATCACCATCACCGAAGCATTGGGCACATCCACGCCTACTTCAATTACGGTGGTAGCAACCATGATATGTGTTTTCTTCTCCACAAACCGCTTCATTTCGCTCTCCTTCTCGCCGGGCTTGAGCTGTCCGTGCACGATGCTTATGTGGTATTGCGGCAATGGAAAGTGCTGCATAACGATATCAATGCCGTCGTTGAGGGCCTGCAGTTCGAGTTTATCTGATTCGTTTATCAGGGGATATACCACATACACCTGCCTGCCCTTATCGATCTGCTCTTTCATAAAATGAAAAACCTTAAACCTGTCCTTTTCATAAAAGTGGTAGGTTTTCACAGGTTTACGGCCCGGCGGCAGTTCGTCGATCACCGATACATCGAGGTCGCCGTACAGCGTCATTGCCAGGGTACGCGGGATTGGGGTTGCCGTCATCACCAGCACGTGTGGCGGCACCGTACTTTTTTCCCACAGCCGGGCACGCTGGGCTACGCCAAAGCGGTGCTGTTCATCAATTACCACAAGCCCCAGGTTTTTAAACTGCACCTGATCTTCGATAAGTGCGTGGGTACCGATTAAAATTTGCAATTGTCCCGAAATCAATCGCTCATGAATGGAGGTACGTTCCTTTTTTCGGGTGGAGCCTGTGAGCAGAGCTACCTGAACCGGCATGGAGCCGAGGAGATTTGTGATGGTTTTAAAGTGCTGAGCTGCCAGAATTTCGGTAGGAGCCATCAGGCAGGACTGGCAGTCGTTGTCGAGGGCAATAAGCATGCTCATAAGGGCCACCAGGGTCTTCCCGCTTCCCACATCGCCCTGCAGCAGACGGTTCATCTGTTTGCCGTCGCCGAGGTCGGCCCGGATTTCGTGCATTACCCGTTTTTGTGCGCCCGTCAGCGGAAAGGGAAGATAACTGTGGTAGAATTCGTTAAGGTATGAGCCTACGCGTGCAAAGGTGCGGGAGCGTACTTTTTCGAGGCGCAGGTGTTTAAGGCGCAGCAGCTGTAGCTGGATAAAAAAGAGTTCGTCGAACTTGATGCGTTCCCGGGCTTTTGCCAGGCTGTGGGGGTCACGGGGGAAGTGCACATTTACGAAAGCTTCTGCTCTGGGCATCAGCTGAGCCATCCGCAGCACGTGAGGGCTGAGGGTTTCGGGAATCGATTTCCAGGTTTGCGCAAGCAGCGTCCGCATGATACGGACGAAATTGCGGGGAGTAAACCCTCTGCTTTTCAGTTTTTCAGTGGTACTATAATAAGGCTGCAGGGGTTCCTGCTGCATCTGGGCTTCCTCGTCGGCCGGTTCTATATCGGGGTGGGTAAAATTATAACGGCCCTGAAAAAGGTTTGGCTTTCCGAACACAATATACTCTGATCCTGTCTTCACCTTATCGGCTATCCATTTCAGTCCCTGAAAAAACACCAGTTCGGTTTCGCCGGTATTGTCACGCAGGGTCATCACCAGGCGGGCGGTCCGGCCGGTGCCTATGGTCTGCATGGAGGTAATTTTTCCTTTCAGCTGCACCCATGCGGCATCGGAGTTGATTTCGCTGATGGAGTAGAACTTGCTTCGGTCGATGTAGCGGAAGGGATAATGCTGCAGAAGGTCGCCGAAGGTATGCACGCCGATCTCCTTTCGGAGCATTTCGGCCCGTGAGGGCCCTATGCCTTTAAGGTATTCTACCGGGGTATCGAGGATGTGCTGAGTCATGTAGCGGGAAGCTGTCAATACACAAAGATACGATTTAGGGCATAAATGCAAGCGCCCCGCCGGTTAAAAGGCGGGGCGCTTGATATGTTATTAACACCTGGGGTTAGAATTCCCAAAGGTTATGTTCGAACATAAACAGGTCTGTTTTCACGCGTTCGGCTTCCATCAGGGCATCTATACCGGTGGCATAGTCGGAGATCCTGCGGTCGTACACGTTGTCTTCCTTGTAGATATAACTGGTAAACATACGTTTCCAGAAGATATCGTCGTAGGTTTTACGTGCGGCGCTGTTGTTGCGGTTAAACACTTCAGCCTTTGCGAGAACGGGACGTGCTTCCGGGAAGTAGATCCAGAAGAGGGGGTCGTATCCCCTGAAGAGTCCTTTTTCGTCGAGGTTATCGCGTACGGGGCAGAGGCCGAGTATGCGGACTTCCATAACAGAGCGCTGTTTGTCGAAGAACCAGTCTTCCTTAATACGGAAACGTTTCACGTCGGATGGGTTAAACTTCACCGAGATAACGGTATCGTACCAGTCGTAGGGCGGGTAAGGCCGTTGCATGGTTGCCGAGTCGGTACGTTCCAGCCGGTTCATAATTTCCTGATAGGTCAGCGGCACCAGGAACTCATCGGTGGTACTGGACGCATCGTAGGCGGTGATGGTACCTTCCTTCAGGGCATCGAGGACAACCTGTACGAGGCTGCGGAGGTCGTTATGGGGGACTTCCGGGTAGTAGAATGCCTGGTTCATCTTTTCGCGCAGGTCGATAACGCGCCAGATCCTCTTACTCCATACCACATCGGCTTCACGTACCCAGGGGTAGGTAATGGGCTTCTTCTCGATGGTAACTTTCTTATCGTAGATGCCATCGCGTGGAGGACTGTCGAGCACCTGGGCATTGGCTGACAATGCAATACCTGTAAGAGCCAGGGCCAGAACGAAATTTGCAATCAGTTTTTTCATCCGTAATCAATTTTTATTTTAACGTCCGGAATCCGTTCCCTTCCGGGTCGGAATCTTTGCATGTATCCGTCAATCACCGGTCTTGCCTGTGCTTGCCGGCTGCATGTCCGGTCAATCCGTTTTGCGCATCCGCGCTGCTTGGTTTCAGTATTAGGAGTGGCGTTTATACCGTTCCACAGGGTCAGGTATAAACGCCATTCCGGGAATCTTTATTGTACGATCAGACTGATGGTACCAAGACGGCGGTTTCCGTCGGGACCTTTAGCCATGATGTTTTCGAGCCATATACGTTCGCCGCGTTTGGCATTGGAAATGAAGTTCTGCATATCCTGCGAAAGCATATTTCCGTTTCCGTTGTACTGAACGATGTCGCCGCCACGGATACCAACAAACGTATAAGAAAGAATTTCGAATGTAAGGTCAAAGTCGAAGTCATCGGGCATACGCGGGATAATCGCGCGGGCTGCCAGAAGCATATTTTTCGCAACGGGGCCTCCATCGGTATTGGCGATATAAGCTTTGGGATCGGGTACACGTTTTACCCTGAACTCAGCCGAGCCCATCTTGCGTGAGGTACGTCCGTCGTTGTGAACAACCGAGATGGTAGCTTTAGTACCCATGGGTACGCGGGCGACCCAGTCCTTGCCTTCGCGGCGGAGGGTACCGCTGCTGATGGTAGGTTGAATCTGTGATTCGGGAATACCGGATGCTGCGATGGAAATGGGGTTATCCACATTTGCGTACAGCACGTTCATCTTGATAGGGGCTACGGTTAGCGAGGGGGTCATAACGAAGTACTCGCTTTCGAAAGGATACTCCTTCATTTCGCCGTCGGGACCTGCAACCCGGATGGTACCGCGGTAGGTTTGCAGTCCGGTTGCTCCGGCGGTTGCCGTATATTTGGCAATACCACCTTCAGCGGGAATCTGCCTGCCTCCGATAACTACCTCGGGATTTTGTTTTGAATCTAGGGCCGCAACCATAATTTCCGCTTCATACGTATCGCCCTGGAACACCAGTTTGGAGTTAGGGATAACCTTAGGCATAACCATATCGAACTTATAGTCCTCGGCCGAGATTGATCCCAGGAGCAGCGATACAACATCGCTTTCCACGTTACGCACGTCAGCAATCAGTTTGTTGAGGAAGGTAACGTTAGCAGCAAGAATCACGTGATAGAAATTATGCTGTTCCCAGTTTTGCTTTTTGCCGTTGGCATCTTTATACGGGCCTTCGGTATCCATACCCAACTTGATGCTATTGCGGTTCTTCTCATCGAGAAGGTTAAGGATATCGCTTTTAAACTTTTCAATTTTGATCCTGAGTTCACCGGCTTTTCCCTTTGAACCGTCCTGTGATCCACCGAAGAAATAGTTGGTTGAGACGTCATACTTATCCCTGCTCTGAATTTCGGACAGGGGGGTGATTTTTGCCTCTTCCACGCTGATTTTCTCTGATCTGGAAATCACATCATACTTAATCTCATCAATTGCAGAGATCAGTTCATCCGACAGTTTCTTAACCTCCTGGGCTTTATCCCAGAAAGGGCCAACTTTAGCCTCATTCATCAGGTATTGTTGCTGAAACCGTGCATAGGTTTCGTCCACCTTAAGTTTGAGGTTTTCGTTGGTATTTTCCATACTGTTGTTTACCGAGACGAAAGCCTGGATAATCTCAACAGATACATTAAGGGCAAGCAGTGCAGTCAACACCAGGTACATCATCGCGATCATTTTTTGTCGCGGTGTCTCCTTGTATCCAGCCATATTAAAATTTATCTAGTATTGTTCGAAAATCTGTTTAATGCTGAATGCCTTTATTACCTGACATTCATCGCAGCCAGCATATTGCCGTATACATTATTAAGGGCTGCCACCTTTTTGGTGAGGGCGTCGAGCTCTTGTCTGTATTTGGTCATTTCATCGCTGGAACCGGTGATGTTTGAGAGGTACTGGTTGATGCTTGCATGCAGTTTATTGGTGTCCTCGAGGTGGGTGTTTGAGTTCTTCAGCTGAAGTTCATACACGGCATTAAGGGCGGCAAGATTACTTCCGATTTTCTGCAGCTGTTCGCTGTAGGTTCTGTTGTCGAGGCCGGAGAAATCGAATTTTTCAACCGATTTGGCAAGAGTTTGAGCGGTTTGCTGGTATGTACTTGACAACTGGTTGGTTGATTCGCTGGCTTTTGCAACGGAAAGGGAGAGTTCGTTCACCGATTTGGCAGCATTGCTCAGGTTTTTTGAATAGTCGTTGGTAGCAACGGCTGCAGAGGAGAGGTCAGCCATACGGGAAGCGTTATCGCTCAGGCTGCGTAATCCGTTGCCCAGACTTTGAATAAGCTCGGGGCCGATTTTTGCTTTTTCGAGCATGTTATCGAGTTCCTGGGTAGGAGTTTTGCCTTTGGAGGCAGCGCTTCCGGTACCTGAACCATGATACATGCCGGCGAGTTCGGGGTATACAAGACTCCAGTCTGGCTCTACGTGAGGCGGCTCAAATGCGGAGAAGAAGAAAATCAATGCTTCGGTACCCAGACCAACGATAAGCATTTCATTGGCGAAGGGATAGTGATTGATTTTGAACAAGGCTCCCAGAATAACAACTGAAGCTCCCCATCCGTAAAGCTTGGCCATGAAGTTTCTGAATCCTTTCCCTCTGACTAAATTATTCAATCCCATGGTAGTAAAGTGTTAATTTGTTGTGTGATTAGTGTTTATTCTCAATTGTTTAACGTTTCTTACGAATCTGTGTTTCCGGTGGATTAGTTATAGATTTTGGAAGCACGTGCGGGGTTATCGTCTTTTTGGCGTCCCATGAAGTTCTGTACGCAGCGGAAGCCGATGTAGCTCTTGGCAGTATCCTGGAACTCATAGGAGCGGGAGTTAACCTGCAGGTAGTAAGCGATATCCTTCCAGGATCCGCCCCTGACAACTTTACGTTTGAGCGCGGGAGGATCGCTGTCCTTAGCGTTGTAGTTGTAGGCAGGATTCATATCCCAGGTGAAGTTGTAGGCACTTTCGTCGAAAGCGTCGTTGGTCCACTCAGCTACATTACCGGCCATATCGTACAGGCCGAAGTCGTTAGCCGGATAGTGGGCTACGATAACGGGGGTAAGTCCGCCGTCGTCGACGTAGTTTCCGCGCAGAGGTTTAAAGTTAGCCAGGAAGCATCCTTTTTCGTTGCGGGTATAGGGGCCTCCCCAGGGGTAGGCGCTGAAGGAGTTGCCGCCGCGGGCAGCCCATTCCCATTCGGCTTCGGTCGGGAGCCTGAATTCATTTACAACGGCATTGCCTTTGCTCTGCAGGTATGCTCTGAGCAATTCTGTTCTCCAGATGCCGAATGCTTTTGCCTGTTTCCAGTTCACGCCAACAACAGGATAGTTGTCGTAAGCCGGATGCCAGAAATAGCGCTCGGTCATGGGATCGTTGTATGCATAGGCAAAGTCGTGGATCCAGGCGAGGGTATCGGGATAAACATTGATAATCTCTTTGCGCACGTACAGAGAGCGGTCTTTAAGTCCCTGCGGGCGGTTGGCGAGACCGGCATTTACCGGGTCACCGGCGGAATAATCCTTACCGGCAGCAGCCTTATAATCAACCCAGTAGTACTCATAGAAGAGTTTCCGGGTATCTATTTCCTTACGGCGGAAGTAGCGTTCGTGTTCAGGCAGAAACATATCTTCCAGGGCTTCACGCTCTTCCTCACCGTTCCATTTGATATCGGATTTCCAGTTGAGGAAGGCAGGATCGTATGTTTCACCGGTCTTTTTATTCTCTTCGATCAGGTAAACTTCGGGTTTTACCTCTCCCAGTTTGCGACGGGCAATAGAGTCTCTTACCCAGTATACAAACTGCCTGTATTCGTTGTTGGTGATTTCAGTTTCGTCCATATAAAAGGCGCTTACCGAGACGGTCCGGGGATCGTTGATATGTGCATACGGCACATCCTGATCGCCTACGCCCATGGTAAAGCTGCCCATTGGAATGTAAGCCATTCCGAATGGATCGGGCTGATAAAATTTCTCACGCTTTTTTACACCTATCAGTTCCCCGTTACCTGAGTTGCTGCAGCTGCTCAGGATAAGGGCAGCGAGGATGTAGTTGAAGAGTCTTTTCATGTTTCTACCTGATTTTAATGCAAATAACGGTTTGGAGATTGAAATATTATCCGTTTTTCCGTTTTTTTAGACCGACAAAAATAGCAATATAATTATTCAAAACAAGTTTTTTTGGTTAAAGGAAGCGTGTATTCCTGAAACTTCGCTTTGCCTTTTCCAGCTCAAGCATAAAACTGTAGCGCAGCATAATTTCATGACTACCTGCTCCGCCTATCCGTGAAAGCGGGATATCGTAAGCATAACCAAAGCTTATGTCCTTGATACTCATACCCACCATTACCGCTGCAGTTTCCTGAAAGCGGTAGGTGAGTCCGCCCCAGAATTTTTCGTTGTACTGCACGCGTGCATTCAGATCGACCTGAGCCGTTGTACCGTCGAATTTCACAAAAACGCCGGGGATAAGCACATAGGCCGGGTTCCGGATCCAGGTGATCTCGTATCCGGCAGCACCATAATAGTGGCGGCGCAGCTGGAAATCGAGTCCGCCGGATCCCAGCTCTCTCGATCCCTCGAGCAGCTGTGTGGCCGACAATCCGAGATAGAGTCCGCCCGGTTGCTGATAAAATGCGCCAAAGGCCAGGTCGGTAAACATTGTACTCTCCTCCCCTCCCTTCAGTATCGGATCATCGTCAACCGGTTTGAGCTTGCCCACGTCGAGCGACTTGTTAAGGAAGCCAACGTTAAAACCAATGCCCATCTCACCATTGCCGACAGACAGGTTGTATGCATAGCCCAGGCGAACGTAAATATCTTTGAAATAGCCTATTTTGTCCTGCATAACGGCTGCGGAAACACCACCTCTCAGCAGTCGTATGGGGGCATCTCCTGAAACCACCACACTCTCGGGCGAAACCTTGTTTCCGTCGTCGTCTTCGATGCCAATCCACTGCTGCCGCATTATACCCGTTACGGTTATTGCATCGCGCAATCCGGCATAGCCGGGGTTGACAGCCATATGGTTGAACATATTAAAGGTAAACTGGGGCTCCTGCTGGGCATATACCCTGCCGGCGGCCGTAAATAATACTACGAGTGCAAGTACGGCAATCCGAACCATGCATTTTACCCTGCTTCGTTGATTTCTGTTCATAAATCCAGTCATTCCGGGATTTTATGGCTTTTATTCAGATTATTTATGCCGGGTTCCCTGCTCTGCACTATAATCCGGCGGCTGACAGCAGCGGCGGAGCAGGCATGTAACTCAGGCAAACATATCGTCCATCAGTTTAAACATCAGTGCCTGCATCGGTAACAGGCTCTCTTTTCTGCTTTTTTTAATCCCTGAAATTCACCCGGAGGGGGAACCATTCTACCAATAACTTCCGGACTACCGGTTTAGTATAAACCTGAATGTTTATTTATCACTGAAAGGAACAAAAGTAATATTTTCTGACAATAAAATTCAGTCGTTCAGAAAAAAGTGTGAAAATGCCATGCAGAGGCTTTCAATAACTGCTTTATAGGTACCACTGATTATTCAAAATTTTCTGCATAGATTTGCAGCCTGAATTGCTGAAACATCATTACACTGATTAACAACATTTTAACATGGCATTTGTACAAAACGAGAAGCTTTTCTCGAAAAAATGGTTCATTGCATACGCGCTGATCGTCGTAGGATCGTTTATTCTGGCGGCCGGTTTTGTCTTTTTTGTAAATCCGTACAACATCGTTCCGGGGGGTGTATACGGAATCGGAATCGTGGTGCATCACCTTACAAAAGGGCTTTTTTCGTTTTGGCCAACGGGTATTCCGGTTGGTTTGTTCGGTCTTGTACTCAACATTCCTCTTACGATCATCGGCATCCGGGTGCTTGGGCCCCGCTTCGGGGTTAAAACCGTGGTAGGTTTTGTACTTACATCCGTTTTTATGGATTTGCTTACCATGCTGGTAGGTGAAAACGATCCCCTCGGTCTTGCCGGTGATGTGCTGATGGCCTGCGTATTCGGAGGTGTGCTGATCGGTTTCGGGCTTGGACTTATCTTCAAGTCGAAGGCTACTTCCGGCGGTTCCGACATTGTTGCCATGATCATTGCCAAATACACCCGATTGCCGCTGGGTCAGCTTATGATTTACGTGGATTCGGTCATTGTACTGTTCGGACTTATTGTTTTCGGGGACTGGAAGATTCCCCTTTATTCATGGATTGTAATTTTTATTACCGGCAAGGTAATCGACATCACCATGCAGGGGGTAAGCTACGACAAAACCCTGTTCATCATTTCGAAGGAGTTTGACAAGATCCGCGACAAGATCATCAACGACCTGAACCGCGGCGGAACTTACATCCCCGGCAAGGGCATGTACAACAATTCCGACAAAACCATTATTTTTACGGTTCTCAACCGCCGTGAGCTGGCGATTCTTGAGGAATACATCCACCAGATCGATCCCAAAGCCTTTGTTACCGTAGTTGATGCCAACGAGATTCTGGGCGAGGGATTCAAATCGCTGCGCGACAAAATTTCCGAATAATGGCATATACCACCTTTTTTTACACTTAGTACGTTCCGGAAATGGCATTTCTTCAGAAGGAAAAGCTTTTCACCCGCAAATGGTTTATTTCCTACGGGCTTATTGTGGCCGGCACTCTGCTTGTTTCGGCCGGTTATGTATTTTTTATAACCCCTTATAAAATTGTACCCGGGGGCATTTACGGCATCTCCATCGTAATTCACCACATGCTGGGGTGGCCGCTCGGACTCACGGCACTGGCGTTTAACATACCGCTTACCATTATCGGTACCCGGATCCTTGGACCCCGTTTCGGCGCAAAAACCGTTGCCGGCTTTGTACTTACCTCCGTATTTGTGGATCTGTTCTCTTACTTTTCACAGTTCAAACCCCTGGTCGACAGCGACCCGCTTCTGTCATCCATCTTCGGAGGGGCGCTGATAGGGGCAGGCGTCGGACTTACCTTTAAAGCCAAAGCCACTTCCGGAGGATCGGATGTGATTGCCATGATCATCTCGCGCTACACACGACTACCCATCGGGCAAATGATGATGGCAGTTGACTCAACCATCGTACTGATCGGATTTATTGCATTCAGAGACTGGCATATTCCATTGTATTCGTGGATTGCCATTTTCGTAATGGGTAAGGTGATTGATGCTGTAATGGAAGGAGTCAGCTACGAAAAAACCATCTTTATCGTTTCGGATAAACACGAAGCCATACGCGATAAAATCATCCACGATCTGAACCGGGGAGGGACCTTTCTTTCGGGAGAAGGTATGTATAACGGGACAGAGAAAAAGGTGATCTTCACCGTGGTAAACCGCCGCGAGCTGGCCATGCTCGAGGAGTTTATCAACAAAACAGATCCCAAAGCTTTCCTTACGGTGATGGATGCCAACGAAATACTTGGTCAGGGATTCAAATCGCTCCGCGACAAACTCGAAGATTGAAACAGAACCCGGACCTGCAATTTGTGCAAGGAGCAGGATCTGATTCGTAAAATCCGATTAATCAGGCGCACATATGCCATCATCGGCTGATTAATTCCTTTTCACATTCCGGCAACTTGTCCCTCAACGGGCGGGATTTCCACACTTTCACCCGGCGAAGTACATTTTCACCTGTGAAAAGCGGCTAGCGGAACAGGCGAATGATATCGTTTCCGTTGGCGAAGATGAGCAGGCCGAAGAGGATTACCATACCGGCGATCTGGGCATATTCCATGAACCTGTCGGAAGGTTTGCGGCCGGTTACGATTTCGAAGAGCAGGAACATCACATGACCTCCGTCGAGAGCCGGAATCGGCAGCACGTTGAGAATGGCAAGCATAATACTAAGGAAGGCCGTCAGGCTCCAGAACGAGTGCCAGTCCCACACGGAGGGGAATATACTGCCG
The DNA here is from genome assembly GCA_002441345.1 of Bacteroidales bacterium UBA6248. Taxonomy (GTDB): domain Bacteria; phylum Bacteroidota; class Bacteroidia; order Bacteroidales; family Lentimicrobiaceae; genus Lentimicrobium. The sequence continues at coordinate 10,829 of DJVU01000001.1, read as the reverse complement.
ATGGTTATAAAACCGCCAAGAGATTCATAGGCTTTTACCTCTGGAGCAAACAGCAGTTTAAGCTGTTTCAGGTAATCACCCACACCTTTCCAGGTACGGCTGAAGCCTGCCGGTATCGCACCTGCAAGGGAATAGTCAAGTTTACGGAAGGTAAAATGATCGGCCGGGTTGGTGCGGGCACCAATGAGTCCGGATTCCGGGACGGTCATTACAGCGGCGAGGGTATCGTTGTCCCGGATGTAGACCAGGGAGATTTCCTTTTCCTTATAGAGCGGTATCAGAGCGCGGAACTGGTCGAAGTAGGGTACCAGCGTATCGTTAACGCCAATAATACGGTCGCCTTCAGCAAGTCCGGCATCCCGGGCTGCGGATTCAGTGGCAAAGCCTGCAATGACAAAGGGCATGCGGGCGTTGATAAAATCGGGCGACTGGTGTTTAAGCAGGCGGGAGATAAATCCTTCGGGGATCACCACATCCATTTTTGCACCTTCGCGTTCCACCTGAATGGATTCTGCATTGTCGAGGATGATGCGTGCCGGAATCTTGTAGAAATCCTCCACCGGCTGATTATCAACCGCCAGGATGCGATCCCCGTTGCGAAGACCCATCCCGGATGCCACAGAATCCACCACAATACCGTATTTGTTAACTTCGGAAGAGGGCAGATACTGTTCTCCCCACACCCACAGCATACCTATATATATAGCGATAGCCAGAACGATATTCATGGTAACTCCTCCCAGCATAATGATGAGACGCTGCCATGATGGTTTGCTGCGAAACTCGTATGGCTGGGGAGCCTGCTGCATCTGCTCGCGGTCCATAGACTCATCGACCATACCCGATATCTTCACATATCCGCCCAGGGGAAGCCATCCCATACCATATTCGGTATCACCCTTTTTAAACTTGAAGAGCGAAAACCAGGGATCGAAAAAGAGATAAAACTTCTCTACCCTGGTTTTAAATATTTTGGCTGCGATAAAGTGTCCGAACTCATGGACAATAACCAGTACAGACAGGCTAAGAATCAGTTGTGCAGCTTTTACAAGAATTTCCATAATAGTATTCGTTCGTCGAAATGAATGTGTTAAACAAATTTCACCCGTATAGGTTCAGACACTTTGTGCGGGTTATCCGTACTTTAAACAGGAGCGATTGCAAAATTAGAAGAAATGAGAACCGCTCCGCCGGAACAATTACGTTTTAATACACAAGCAGATGTAAAACAGGCATGGCAGGTTCTGAACGGAGTACGCATCGTTTTCAATGTCTGGCAGGTCCCGACCGGATGTTACTTACCTGATCGCCGGCTACGAGTCGTGCCACGCGGTCGGTTTCGGCATAGTCGTTATAATCAGGGCGGGGAGTGAAGCCTGTGCGCTGCATACTTTCCGATATAATTTCCGGGATATGGTCGAACCGGATTTTTTCGGCAAGAAAGGCATTTACGGCCACTTCGTTGGCTGCGTTAAGGATACAGGGCATATTTCCGCCTTTCTCAAGGGCTTCGTAGGCAAGCCCCAGGCAACGGAAGTTTGCGGTATCGGGGGCTTCGAAAGTTAGTTCGGGATGCATCATAAAGTCGAACCTTGGATTGGGAGAGTGCAGGCGGTTTGGGTATGAGAGTGCGTATTGTATTGGAATCCGCATATCGGGAAGTCCCATTTGCGCTTTTATGGAGCCGTCGCGAAACTGAACCATACTGTGGATGATCGACTGTGGGTGCACCACGACCTCGATTTGTGCGGGAGTGAGGTTAAACAGCCAGCGGGCTTCAATTACCTCGAGACCTTTATTCATGAGCGTGGCCGAATCGATGGTAACCTTGCAGCCCATGTTCCAGTTGGGATGTTTCAGAGCCTGTGCTTTGGTGACCATGCGCAGGAAACCGGCATCCTTCCCTCTGAACGGACCGCCGGAAGCCGTAAGATAGATCTTTTCAACCGGGTTGTGAAACTCACCGGCCAGGCACTGAAAGATGGCGGAGTGTTCGGAGTCGACCGGATAGATATTTACTCCTTTTTCCTGTGCCAGGCGAGTAACCAGTTCTCCGGCCACCACCAGGGTTTCCTTGTTGGCGAGGGCTATTGTCTTGCCGGCTTCGATGGCTTTGAGCGTAGGCCGCAGTCCGGCATAACCAACCAGTGCAACCAGCACCAGGTGTACGGATTCCATTTCGAGCACCTGAACCAGGGCATCGTCGCCGCAATATACCTTGATACCGAGGGGTTGAAGAGCCGATGCTACCTTATTGTAAAGCATATCCGAACCTATGACAACGGCATTGGGCATAAATTCTGCAGCCTGTTCGATCAGCAGGGTGGCGTTGTTGCGGGCGGTAAGCACCTCGATGCTGAAGCTTTCGTGATGTTGCCGGATTACTTCCAGGGCCTGGGTGCCTATGGAACCCGTTGAGCCTAGGATGGCAATGTTTTTCCTTGTTTGTGAAGGCATGTATAAATCAGAACGTCAGATGTTTCTCCGGATCAACGGGGGTACTGTTAATCCAGAGCTCAAAATGGAGATGGGGCCCGGTGGTATATTCACCGGTGCTGCCTATGATGGCGATGGATTCGCCTGCACGTACAAAGGAACCCTGGCGTCGGAGCAGCACGGAGTTATGTTTGTACACGGTAACGATTCCACCGGTATGCTGTATGGCGATGACGTGTCCGGTTTCGGCAGTCCATTCCGAAAAGAAAACGATGCCGTCGTACGCGGCTTTCACGGCATCGCCACGTTTTGCAGCTATATCAATGCCGTAATGATTTCCGGAGGCATTAAAGCGGTTGGTGATAATGCCTTTCACAGGAGTGTAGAAGTTAATTTTTCCCAGGGGGACATCGCGTTTTATCTGAGTAAGGGGTTCAGCGCTGAGGGAATAGCGGTTTTCACGCTCGTATTCGGCTCTCAGAAGCGAATCTTCACGGGAACGGCGATAACTGACTTCACCGGCATTGACGTTACGTACCGAATCGCCGGGCAGCACGCGCTGATCCATGGTTTCCACATCCTCGCCGCTGATTACCGCCCGTATGTTGCGGATGTAGAGGTCGCGGTTCGCCAGGGCGTCGCCTAGTGAGTCGACACGCAGCTGAAGATCGTAATATTCACGGCTGACGGTTGTGCCGCCGTATCCGGGAATAAATTCACGCAAAGGGGTAAAGGCAATAAGATAAGTGGTAAAAAAAATCAGGATGATGGCAATAGTCCCGGCAACCACGAACACATTTAGCCTGGAAAGCTTAAATGAAAGTTTCTCCTCGAAGGTGTCCTCATTGAGGATCACAAGACGGTACTTATCCCGTAACTTGTTGCGCCAGCCTGTCCTGCGCTCGCCCCTGTTGTCGGGATTTACCTTTGTTGATGCCATGCGGTATGCAGATATTTGCCTGATTGAGTCTGCAAATATCGGAAAAATAACCATCTTAATTTCAACCACCGGGAATCCCGGATACCCGGCCTGCAGGTCGTCCGGCTGCCGTTATGCAGAAAAAAAAACCGGGTGCAAGCCGCAGGACGGGGAATACAGCGAATCCGCAATAACGGTACGAATGTCCGCACTACGGATACAATCCTTTATCGGCGTCGTTATTACCGGATTATAAAGAGAAGGAAAACTATTTTTAATGATATTGTACTACGGCCCGGTAAAACATATGTAAATTACTGTCAGCCTGTTGTTTATAACGCATTCATTAGTATTCATAATTCCGGCCTGTCCATTCAGGATATCTGCTAACAAACCAAAAAGATCCGTAATGAATCTCAAAAAAATCCGTCTTGCAGCATCCTGGTATGTAATCATGGATCCGCGCGGATTTCAACCGGTATTGTGGCAAAACCGGGGATGCGTACTTGCCGGACGATGAGAATAAATTATCTTTGACTAACGGTGCTTTCGGTAAAATGCTTATCGGGCAGACCTGGAAAGAAACAGGCGGTTCGTATACTATTGTTTTACAACCTCTTAACCTTATTGATCCCTTTCGGGAAATCTAAAACAGGCAAGTACCGGACAATGATGTAGAAAAATAAAATATTTTTGCAGATTATCAGTTATTAAGAGTGAAACTGAAAACCGTCGCATCCTTGACTACAAAATCCGCAATCCTGCATAAAGCGGTATTCCCTGCGTTCGTGCTGTTGCTGGTACTTTCGGCCTGTTCAACCCGGAAGAATACCTTTACGCGCAGGGCATACCACAACATAAACGCGCATTACAATGCCTACTGGAACGGCAATGAAAGCCTGAAAGAGGGGGTATCCGAGCTGCAAAAAAATGCCAAGGACAATTATGCCGCCATACTTCACGTATACAATTACGGCACCTCTACCAATGCACAGGGGATTAATCCCAATATGGACCGCGCCATTGAAAAGGCATCGAAGGTGATTCAGCGTCACTCCATGGTATTCGACAAAAAAGAGCACGTTCGCTGGGTTATCTACAGCTACCTTATGATCGGCAAGGCCAACTTCTACAAGCAGGATTACAACGCTGCCCGCCGGGCGTTCGAATACGTTAACCGCCAGTACAGTTACGATCCTGTTCGTTTCGAAGCCAGGCTATGGCTTGCAAAGACCTACAACCAGCAGAAGCAGTTCGACAAGTCGGTAGTGCTGCTTGACGAGCTGACGGCCGAGGGCAGCAAAACGCTGCTGCCATGGCTTGTGCGCAAGGAGCTTCCTCTGACTTACGCCGACATGTACATTGCCCAGGGGAAACTGAGTCAGGCACGCGAGCAGATTGAAAAAGCCATTCCCATCAACAACAGCGCAAAGCTGCGTACACGATTGAATTACATTCTGGCACAGATTTATCAGAAAGAGGGTAAAGACAGCCGTGCCAGCGAGTATTTCACCCGTGTGCTGAAGAGTCCGGCTTCATTTGAGATGGCATTCAATGCACGCATCAACCTTGCCCGTGTTTACGATGCAGGCCGCAGCGACCGCAGGCTCATTGTGCGCGAGCTTGAGAAGATGCTGAAAGACAATAAGAACAAGGACTTCCAGGATCAGATTTATTATGCTCTTGCCGATATCGCGCTGAAAGAGAAAAACGACACCCTTGCCATACGTCACCTCCGAAAATCGGTAGCCACCAGTTTATCGAACGACTATCAGCGAACCATCAGCTCGCTGAGGCTGGCCGATCTGAGTTATTCGCGCAAGGACTACCGCATGGCACAGGCCTATTACGATTCGGCACTTATGTCGTTGCCCGACGACTATCCGGATGTTGAAAAGGTGGAGACCCGTACCGAAATCCTTACCCGTCTTGTTGACAACCTTCAGACCATACACGTTCAGGACAGTCTGCAACGATTGGCGGCCATGCCGGAAGCCGAGCGTCTGGCTGTAATCGACAAGGCAATTGCCGATTTTATAAAGAAAGAAGAAGAAGCCCGTAAGCGGGAAGAGGAAGCCCGTTTGGCCGAGATGGCCGGTGCCAGCCTTCAGACGCGGCAGATTGTGGATCCCACGCGGGGAACTTCGGCACTGGGAGGAGGAGGATGGTACTTCTACAATCCCTCCGCCATAAGTATGGGTTACAGTGAATTTGTCAGAAAGTGGGGCCGGCGCAAACTGGAGGATAACTGGAGGCTCAGCAACAAACGCGAGATGCAGATCGATAGTTTTTCGGATGAGGACGAAGCACTTGCAGCGGCCGATTCAACCGCAGCGGGAGGCAAAGGTGGCAAGGACAATGCCGACATGAAGAGCCGCGATACTTATCTGAACAACCTGCCTCTGACGCCCGAAAAGCTGGAAGTCAGCAATTCGACGATTGCAGAGGCTATGTATAATGCCGGGATTATATATCTCGAAGAGCTTTTCGATAAGAACAAGGCTGCCGGGATTTTATCGACCCTCAACACCCGCTTTCCTGAAAACAACCACCTGTTACAGTCGTCGTACCACCAGTACCGCATCCACCGCGACCAGGGCGATGAAGCACAGATGAACCTGCATAAAGATCTCATCATCAGCCGGTTTCCCGACAGTGATTACGCAAAAATCCTGATTGATCCCGACTACAACCTGGAATTACAGGCAGCGCAAAACCGGGTAAAGTCGCTGTACGAAGAAACCTATCTGGCATTTGACCGGGGGCAGTACCGCATGGCTATAATCTACAGCAACGAAGCGTTAGAGAACTACAGTGATGAGGAGCTAACGCCTAAGTTTGCATATCTCCGGGCCGTATCGCTGGGCAAAACCGAAAACCAGGACACTATGAAGGTGGAGCTGCGCAAGATAGTGAACGAATACGGGAGCAGTCAGGTTGCCGACTATGCCCGCAAAATTCTGGGTGAGACTACGGCTGCAGCACAGCCAGGCGAAAATATTCCGGGCAGCGGAAACGAAAAAGAAGGTAGTCCGGCTCCCGATATATCGATGTATAAATTCAATCCCGGTGCTACACACTTTTATGCCATGGTAGTGGATGGTTCGATGGTGAATGTTTACGGAACGAAAGTGAGAATTTCAGACTTCAACACAAAAAACTACAGTGTTGATAATCTGCAGGTAAACAGCGTTTTACTGGACAATAACCGGCAAATGATAACCATCAGCAGCTTTACCGATCTCGACAAGGCACTGCGGTATTACAACGGAATAAAAGGCGACGAATACATCTTTTCCGGAATCAGGGAAGGCGCTTACGAACAGTTCCTGATTTCGGCCGAGAACTACCCGGTATTTTTCAAGGAGAAAAACACGGAAGTTTATATGCAGTTTTTCGGTAAAAACTACCTGAAAAACGATACCGGCAAGAAATAGGTCACCACAAAAAGACGATAAAAAATGGGAAAAAACAACCTTCCGGAAGTACCTGTTACAGCAAACCTGATCCAGTCGGGCACCTTTATCACGGGCGATGTGGAGTCGAACGGCAACATCCGTATCGACGGTACGCTGAAAGGCACCATCAATGCCGGGGGAAAGGTCATCCTCGGATCAACGGGAACCGTTGAGGGCGACATTTTCTGCATCAATGCCGACATTGAAGGTCGTGTAAACGGAACCATCAGGGTTAAAGAACTGCTTTCGCTGAAGTCAACTGCGCTGGTAACGGGAGAAATTGCCACCGACAAGCTGTCTATTGAGCCGGGTGCCAAATTTACCGGCACCTGCCGAATGGACAATGCTCCGGCAGAAACTACGGAACCGGCATATGCAGAAGCAGGGACCGAAGCCTGAGAAACCGGAGCGCAGACGGAGTAAAAATCCGGTGGCATCCTATGCCCGGTATTCGGCACTTGCGATGCAGGCGGGTGTGCTTATTGCGGGGGGTGCATTCGGCGGACTCCGGATCGACCGCTGGCTGAATTTCGTATTTCCGGTATTTACCATCCTGCTATCGCTTCTGGCCGTAGCTGCTGCTATATGGTTGCTGGTGCGCGAATCGAACAACAAATCCACCGAACGATGAACCCTGCTCTTGCCCGTTACCTGAAAAAACTGTTAATCCTCAGCGCCATCACAGCCATGGTGATGCTGGCCGTGTTTTTTGTAAAAGCTGAACTGATCAGCCCTGCCCTGCCCTTTGTACTGGCATTCTTTGTAGCCGTTTCGCTGCTCGCATTTGTGGTGCTGTTGCGAAAAACGGACGATAAAACCGGAAAGTTTGTAAATGCCTTTATGACCCAAAGCATGGGGCGTATGATTCTGTATCTCGTAATCATTACCTCCTACGCCCTGCTTAACCGCCCCGACGCGATCCGCTTTATCATCGGATTCTTTATTCTCTACATAATTTTTACTATCTTCGAAGTGTTCCAGTTTCTGCGCATAAGCCGGAAGCGTAATAAGTCCTGAAAAAGCGGCTTCCCTAAACAAAATCCCCGGAAACGGGCTGAGAACGGAAACAATATCACCAGCAGCTTGTTTAATCTGATCGCAATAACATTAAACAAGCAATGGTTCCATATTGGAGAAACCAAGACCCGAAGATATGATCTATATTACCCGTAAGGAACACTTCAACGCTGCCCACCGGCTTTACCGGCCCGACTATAGCGATGCCAGAAATCTGGAAGTATTTGGTAAGTGTTCCAATCCCAACTGGCACGGACACAATTACGAGTTGTTTGTCACGGTAAAGGGAGATATTGACCCGGAAACGGGATTTCTGATAAACCTGAAGACGCTGAGCAGTATAATCAATACATTTGTGCTTGACAGGCTGGATCATAAAAACATTAACCTGGAGGTTGATTTTATGTCTGGAAGGCTTGCATCCACCGAAAATCTGGCCATTGCCATCTGGGAGCAGCTGGAATCCCCGGTACGCGAAGCAGGAGCAGTTCTGCACAGCATAAAGCTGTATGAAACGGAGCGAAATTTTGTTGAATACTTTGGAAATTAATAAACCCGGCTGTTATGAGCAGTGAAATTGTAAAGGACATGATCATCGAAAACATGATGGATGATTATGAAGTAAAAGACGGATACGAAAAGCGCGATCTGTACAACCAGAAAACCATTGCCAAACTGGCGACCCATTATAAGGAGATCCTTAAGCTGATTGGTGAGGATCCGAAGAGAGAGGGACTGGAGAAAACTCCCGAGCGCGTGGCCAAAGCCATGCAGTTTCTTACGCATGGTTACGACCTCAACCCCGAGGAGATTCTGCGTTCGGCCATGTTTAAGGAGGATTACAAACAAATGGTAATTGTTAAGGACATTGAAGTGTATTCGATGTGCGAACACCATATGATTCCTTTTTTCGGCAGGGCACACGTTGCTTACATCCCTAACGGGTATATTGTGGGGCTGAGCAAGCTTCCCCGCGTGGTGGATGCTTTTGCCCGCCGCCTTCAGGTTCAGGAGCGCCTTACCACTCAGATCAAGGAATGCATTCAGGATACGCTTAAGCCTCTGGGTGTTGCCGTGGTTATTGAAGCCCAGCATATGTGCATGAGCATGCGGGGAATTCAGAAACAAAACTCCGTAACCACCACCTCTGATTTTACCGGAGCGTTTCTGATCGACAAAACCCGGGCTGAGTTTATTCACCTCATCGGATCCAAACTCCACGGCTGAAAGATGCTGAATCATGCATCCCGTTTCTGAATAATGGAAAACGAAGAACTGATTTCCAGGACATCGGAATTTGTCAGGACCACTCTGGCCGGTGCCGAGGGTGGTCACGACTGGTGGCATACCTTCAGGGTATATACCATGGCCCGCCGTCTGGCGGAAACCGAAAATGCCGATCCGCTGGTGACGGCACTGGCAGCCCTGCTGCACGACATTGCAGATGCCAAATTCCACGGTGGTGATGAAACCATCGGGCCGCAGATTGCACGCGACTTCCTTCAATCGCTGGGCGTTGATGAAAATAGTATCCGGCATGTAATCCTGATCATGACCCATATCTCCTTTCGTAACGGGCACACTGCCGGGGAGTTTCATTCGCCGGAGCTGGCGGTGGTTCAGGATGCGGATCGTCTGGATGCCATGGGAGCCATCGGCATCGCACGGGCATTCAACTACGGAGGATATAAAAACCGCGGGATGTACAACCCGGAAACACCACCCGATCCGGCTATGGATCGTGAGGCATATACGAAGAGTACATCTCCCACCATCAATCATTTTTACGAAAAGCTGCTGCTGCTCCGCGACCTTATGAACACGGAATCGGGAAAAGCCATGGCCGCACACCGCCACCAGGTAATGCTCGATTTCCTGGAGGAGTTTTACGGGGAGTGGGAAGGGCGCTGCTAAGCAGGGTGCGACTCCCGGATTCCGGATTTTTACAGTGAATAATTTGATTAATTTTGCAGCTGGCAAACGGCAGCCGGTTTCGGGGTACTTTGGTACGGATGAAGCATGGATCCGTTTGCATCTGAAACATTAACGAAAACACAATCGCATGAACGCATACGTATTTCCCGGACAGGGCGCCCAGTTTGTGGGCATGGGCCGCGATCTTTATGAAGGAAACGCCATGGCCAGAGAGATGTTTGAAAAAGCCAACGAAATCCTTGGCTTCCGCATCACCGACCTGATGTTTGAAGGCACCGATGAAGATCTGCGCCAGACCAGGGTAACGCAGCCCGCCATATTCCTGCATTCCGTTATCCTCGCCAGAACGCTCGGCGATTCATTCAAACCCGATATGACCGCCGGACATTCCCTGGGCGAATTTTCAGCCCTGGTAGCTGCAGGTGCTCTTTCGTTTGAAGACGGATTAAAACTGGTATACGCCCGCGCCATGGCCATGCAGAAAGCCTGCGAGGCAGAACCTTCAACCATGGCTGCCATACTGGGTCTCGACGATGCAAAAGTGGAAGAGGTACTTTCCGGCATTGATGAAGTTGTGGTTCCGGCCAATTACAACAGTCCGGGTCAGCTGGTAATCAGCGGATCGATGAAAGGAATTGAGACAGCCTGTGAACTGCTGAAAGCTGCGGGTGCCAGGCGCGCACTGCCGCTCAAGGTTGGCGGAGCCTTCCACTCACCACTGATGGAGCCTGCCCGCATCGAACTGGCTGAAGCCATCAACACCACCCATTTCAGCACGCCCGTTTGTCCCGTTTACCAGAACGTAAGCGGCAAACCCAACACCGACCCCGCCCGGATACGCGAAAACCTGATTGCCCAGCTCACCGCTCCGGTTCGATGGACGCAGAGCGTACAGAATATGGTGGCCGACGGTGCCGTACACTTCACCGAAGTGGGCCCGGGAACGGTACTTCAGGGACTCGTGAAGAAAATTGCCCCCGCGGTAGAGGCTGTTAGTGCATAAAAACACAAATCTGAAATAAAAAAGCCGGCTGAACCGGCTTTTTTTAGTTTATACTTTATTT
>DJVU01000050.1 GCA_002441345.1 Bacteroidales bacterium UBA6248 | reverse complement strand
TGCTTCCGTAAGTACCTATTGGAATTTCTGAAATTTAAGTATACATACAGGTAATTTCGGATACCATCATCCGGGAGACTTACACAACCATAAAATGATACATCCAACCGTCATACCTTTGAGAAACCATTGGTATCTCAGGCGTAATACACCCTCTCAAAACTCCGTTTGATGGTTTTATGATATTTTACCTGAGGGTAACCAATAACTACCGTGATGGAGTCGCGCATACGGGGCGGCAGCCGGTATTTCTTTTTAAAGTCTGACCCCATGTTTTTAAGAAAGGGGCCTATGCTCCCGATCATACAGGCGCCCAGCCCCAGGGATTCGGCAGCCAGGGTGGCATAGGCAGCGGCGATGTAAGGATCGGCGGGATCGCTCATGTTGCCGTAAAACAGGATAGCCAGGGGGGCATCGTACAGAAGGTAGTTTTCTTCCTTCTCCCTGGTTTCGGCAAAGAAGTTGACCATGGGTGTAACGAACGTCTTGAACATCAGGTAGTTTTCCTTCCCGATAAACGGACGCATCAGCTTCAGGGCTGCGGGCGATGCCATCCAGCGTGCCTTTTTCAGCATATCGATAAAGCCGAACGAAAACTCCCTCACCTTTTCTTTCCCGTCGAGAACCATAACGCCCACATCGGAAGGCGGAAGGCCCATGGGTGCGGTTACCGCCATGGCCAGAATTTTTTCGGTCAGTTCCCGGGGCACGGGCTTGTCTTTAAAATCCCGTATGCTCCTGCGGTTCAGCAACAATTGAAACAGCGAGGCATAGGTCGGAAGGTTATCGCTTTTGAGCACCTCAAAATCTGCAGACGAAAGAGTCCTTCCCTCCACCATTATGGCATCGTGCGGGCATACTGCCACACACTGCCCGCAGCCCAGGCAGCCAAAGAGCGGACGGTCGCTTACTTTTAAACGACCATCCTCCATAATCAGTGAAAAATCCTTACAGACCTTTACACAGAGTCCGCAGGCGGTGCACTTCTCATAATTGATTGTGATCCTGCCATTTTCAGTGCCGGTCCGGCTTGTTATAACTGACATGAGCTTATCTTTTCAGGCAAAGTTAGTTTCCTGGTTCGGAGAATGCCAGATAAATTTTAAAAAAATTAAAAGGATAATAGTCTGATTTTCTGTTTACCACACAGCCCGGCAGTAAGTGTATTGTAAAGTTGTGACTGCAAAGGAGGGGACTAACTGCAGATTGCAGCAATACCGGAATATTCCGGGAGGGTATGGAAATAAGGAATTAAAACGATTAAGCCAGGGCCTGCATATCGTGCAGACGTTTGTACACACCCTGCAGGGCCATGAGTTCGTTGTGGGATCCCCGTTCCACGATTTCGCCGCGCTGCAGCACGATGATTTCATCGGCATGCTGAACGGTAGACAAGCGGTGAGCAATCACCAGTGAGGTACGGTTTTGCATAAGCTTCGTAATCGCCTCCTGAACCAGGCGTTCCGACTCCGTATCCAGAGCCGAGGTGGCCTCATCGAGAATCATAATGGGCGGGTTGCGCAGAACGGCTCTTGCGATACTGATACGCTGCCGCTGACCTCCGGACATTTTTACGCCACGGTCGCCGATATTGGTTTGGTAGCCTTCGGGCATTTGCATGATAAACTCGTGGGCATTTGCCACCCTGGCAGCTTCCATTACCTGTTCTTCGGTAACCCCCTGCAGGCCGAAAGCGATATTTTCGAAAACCGAGGCATTAAATAGCACGGTTTCCTGCGAAACGATGCCCATCAGAGCACGGACATCGCGGATGATGCAGTCGCGGATGGGAATACCGTCGATCAGGATATCGCCCTGCGTGGTATCGTAGAAGCGGGGCAGCAGATCGGCCATGGTCGACTTTCCCGAGCCCGAAGCCCCCACCAGAGCGATGGACTTCCCTCTCGGAATAACCAGGTTGATGTCTTTCAGTACATCTTCCTGTTGATAGCGGAACCAAACGCCTTTGTATTCAATTGTTTCGCGGAACTCCTTAACGGGAAGGGCACCGGATTTCTCGGTAATAAGCTCTTCGGCCGACAGCACATGCTCAATCCGCTCAACCGAAGCGGCTCCTTTCTGAATGTTATAAACAGCCGTTGACAGGGCTTTTACAGGATTAATGATCTGGGTAAAGACCATGATATACATGATAAACATGGCGGCATCCATGGTGGAACCGGGAGTCAGGATGATCTTCCCGCCGTACCAGACCACGAAAACAGAAACGGCAATGCCCAGAAATTCGCTCAGTGGTGAAGCCAGGTCGCGTTTCCTGTATAGCCTGACCATAAGCCGGTTATACCTGTGATTGGTCTCATTGAAATTACGGTTAGCCCAGTCGATGGCATTAAATGCTTTTATGTTGCGCAGCCCGCTGATGGTTTCCTCTATGGTTGACAGCAATTCCCCCATCTTGATCTGTCCTTTGGCAGAAGTCCGTTTAAGACTTTTTCCGATTTGCCCTATGATTAGTCCGGTGACCGGGAGCAGCACCAGCACCATCAGCGTAAGCTCATAATCGAGAATAAACAGGGTTATCAGGTAAGAAATAATGTAGACCGGATCCCTGAACATCATTTCCAGCGAACTCATAACCGACCATTCCACTTCCTGCACGTCGGTGGTCATCCGTGAAATGATATCGCCTTTTTTCTTTTCGGAATAAAAGGAAAGCGGAAGTATCAGGACTTTATGATAGAGTGCGTTCCGGATATCTTTAACCACACCGTTGCGAACCTCGGCAATATAGAACATTGCCAGGTAGCGGAACAGATTTTTAAGAAGGTAAACAGCAACCAGGGTGGCACATATAAATGCCAGCACGGTAAGTTCGTCGAAACGGGCGATAAGCTCACCTATCTCAAAATAGAAATAATCCTTGATGGCATTCACGTTCCATTCAAAATCGGGGCGTACATCCATTGGTTTATCCAGTTTGAACAGAATATTCAGTACCGGAACCACGGCGGCAAACGACACCAGCGAGAAGATCACACTCAGGATGTTGAACAGGATGTTCAGCAGGGCGAACCCCCAGTAGGGAATCGCGTAACGCAGCACTTTAAGGAGATTTTTCATAAAGAAGCCTGCTGCTGTGGAAGCAGAGGAGCAAAGATATGGGTAAAAGGGATTTGTTGGTATAATGATTCGGTCCTGAATACGGATTAACGCAGACGGTCTGTTTTTTATTATCTATCTTTGTACCATGGAAAGTAAAAGACAACAGAAGATCTCGCGACTGATACAGAAAGAATTGGGAGAAATTTTCCAACTGATTGCCAGAGACAATTTCCCGGGTTTTCTGATTACCGTTACCAGGGTGAATGTCACCCCCGATTTATCCCTGGCAAAGGTTTTTCTGAGTTTATTCGGAGCCGGCAACCGCGACGAAATTTTCGCAAAGATAAATTCGCATAAAAAAGAAATCCGCCATCAGCTGGCCCTCAGGGTAGGCAAACAAATGCGGATCATCCCCGAGCTTGTCTTTAATATTGACGATTCGCTGGATTACATCGAAAACATCGAAAATCTGCTGAAATCCTGATTGCACATTAAAAAACGCTGTGCAATGAAACTGCCATTGTTTATCGCCTGGAGATACCTGAAATCGAAAAAGTCTCACAACGTCATCAACATCATTTCAGGGGTTTCGGTTGCCGGTGTAACCATCGGTACAATGGCACTTATTGTGGTTCTTTCTGTTTTTAACGGTTTCGAAAGCCTTGTTGTTTCGCTGTTCAACACCTTCGATCCCGAAATCAGAGTGATGCCTGCTTCAGGAAAAACCCTGGATTCAACAGCATATCCGTGGAGCAGGGTGGCAGCCATACCGGGAGTCAGGGCACAAACAGGAATAATAGAAGAAAAAGTGCTGCTGCGTTACGGCAGCAATCAGTACCTCGCCACGATCAAAGGCGTTGATACCAACTACCAGACATGGTCGGGACTAAACGGGATGATGGCAGAGGGAAGCCTGATGCTTGAATTCAGGGGAAAACCCCTGGCTGTACCGGGGCAAGGGGTTGCCTATTATCTTGGAATAAACCTGGATAACTTCCAGCGTGAGATCGAAGTGTACGCCCCCCGACGCAGCGGAACGCCGGGATTGAATCCCGAACAGGCTTTCAGCCGGCTCGATATCCGCCCTTCCGGTATTTTCTCAGTTCAGCAGGACTTCGACAGCAAATACATGCTGGTTCCGCTAAGTTTTGCCGGAGAACTCCTGGAATACTCCAATGAACTGTCGGCTGTGGAAATCGCACTCCTTGAAGGAGCCGACATGCATACGATTCAGAAGCAGATAAAGCAGGTTGCCGGTGAAGAATTTCTTGTTCAAAACCGATTCGAGCAACAGGAAACGCTCTACCGCATCATGCGTTCCGAAAAATGGGCCATATTCCTGATTCTCAGCTTTATTCTTTTTATCGCAACCTTTAATGTAATCGGCTCCCTCTCTATGCTTATTCTCGATAAACGCAGGGATATCGCCATATTGCACAGCCTGGGTGCAGGCGAACGCCTGATCCGGAAAATATTTATGGCCGAAGGGATGCTGGTTTCCTTCGGCGGGGCACTGGCAGGAATGCTTTTAGGAGCACTGGCAGGACTGGCTCAGCAAAAATCCGGACTCATTAAAATCAACGCGGAAGGCGGATCATTCCTAATCGATGCCTATCCCGTTGTAATGCAGTGGAAAGACTTCCTCTATGTCTTTATCGTAGTTTCTGCTATCGGATTTATTGCCGCCTGGTTTCCCGTTCACTATGTTACCAAAGTCCGCTCAATTACCGCTGCACTGCATTCCAGGTAACTGATTGTGAATAAGTTGCCTTCCTGTATACTACCAAAAATAAGCTAAAAACAAATGCAGGTATTTAAATATTTATTCCTCAAGGCCTTAGCGTACTTATTTTTTATTGTTAAAAAGTACGTTTATGGGGATTTATATATAGCTTTGCGAGATTAACCTATGCGGGAGTTTTTCAAACAACACACACTTTCATGAAAAAAGTAGTACTTCGACTAACCGTCGTCTGTATGACGGTATTCTTTATCATTACGGGCATACAAGCCACTGCTCAGATTGTGCTGAACGCTTCGCAGGCAAACGGCATTACACTGGAGGAGGACACCTTCAGCGGAATCAGGGCAAGAAACGTCTTTTCCTCTTTTGACTATTTTGATGTAAACACTTCTGAGGGATTGTTTACCGAAATTTCTGCTCCGGCTTACACTTTTACCTGGGAGGAAGGCATGCCTAAACTGCCTGTAATGAGGAAGCTGATAGAAATTCCGGCAAATGCGGTTCCCGAAGTAACCGTTGTATCCTTTGATGTTAAAGAATACAGGCTGTCCGATTTTGGCATTTCAAATGCTCTGATGCCCACGCAGCCCGGCGTTGCTAAAAGTCAGTCCGGCACCTTGCCGTTTGTGATCGATCGCAGGGCATACCAGTCGGCAGCCTATTTACGCAGCACTCCTGCACGCATTGAGGTTATAGGCACCATGCGCAGCTCAGGGATTGCCCGCCTGGAAGTATATCCCGTGGAATACAATCCGGCTGCCGGCACCATACGGGTTTACGAAAACATGGTAATTGATGTACGGTTCCGGGGGGGCGACTACGCCGCCACCACCCTGCTGGCCGACAAAACACGTTCGCCGTTTTTCAACGGGTTCAGCTTCCTGAACAACCTGAATACCGGATCATCGCAGAGGGGAAATCTAACCCGCTATCCGGTGAAGATGGTTATCGTTTCCGACCCCATGTTTCAGGATGCGCTTCAGCCATATATTCAGTGGAAAACGCGCAAAGGTTTCACAATCATTGAAGCTTACACAAATAACCCGGATGTGGGGACTACAACCGCATCCATTAAAAATTACCTTCAGGGCATTTACAATGCCGGCACCCCGGAAGATCCCTCACCCAGTTTTGTTCTTTTTGTGGGTGATGTTGCCCAAATACCGGCTTACAGCCAGAGCGGACATGTTACCGACCTCTACTACTGCGAATATACCGGCGATGTGCTTCCCGAAGTTTACTACGGAAGGTTTTCAGCCACCTCCGTGGCACAGCTGCAGCCTCAGATCGACAAAACGCTGATGTATGAGCAGTATCTTTTCCCCGATCCGTCCTTTCTTGGAGAAGCCGTTATGGTTTCTGGTGTTGACGGGAATTTTGCCGCCACCCACGGAAACGGGCAGATCAACTACGGAACCACAACGTATTTCAACGAAGCCCACGGCATATACAGCAACACTTACCTTTACCCTGCGTCGGGAAGTGCTTCATCGGCAATTATTCAAAACGTTAGCGACGGCGTAGGGTATGGAAACTACACTGCTCACGGAAGTTCCAGCGGCTGGTCAGACCCGGCATTTGAAATTTCAGATATTCCCGGCCTGCAAAACTACGGCAAATACCCCCTTCTTGTAGGAAATTGCTGCCTGACAAGCACATACAATACCAACTGTTTCGGCGAAGAATTACTCAGGGCTCAGGACAAGGGAGCCATTGGTTACATTGGTGCTTCAAACAGTACCTACTGGGATGAAGATTATTATTTTGGAGTCGGCCTTGGCCAGGTTACCTTATATCCCACCTATGAGCAAACCGGTCCGGGAAGCTACGACAGGGCGTTTCACGACCACGGAGAGGCTTTCGCGGAATGGTTTACCACTATGTCGCAGATGTTTGTTGCCGGAAACCTGGCAGTTACCGAATCGGGTTCGTCAAAAATTACCTATTACTGGCAAATATACTGTCTTATGGGCGACCCCTCACTGATGGTGTATTTTGGCATACCGGCTCCCATGACGGTAACGTATGAAGCCCTGATGCCACTGCAGTCCGCCTCCTTTACGGTTAATGCAGAACCGTATGCCTATGTGGCAATTTCAAAAGACGGAGTGCTTTACGGAAGTGCCCTTGCCAATGAGGAAGGAATAGCTGAAGTTGCCCTCAATCCCATTACCGTTCCCGGTAATGCCGATGTTGTGGTAACGGCACAAAACAGGCAGCCTTACATGGGAACGGTAGTTGTTGCATCCCCCGAAGGGCCGTATGTTCTGCTTCAGTCACAGATCGTCAACGATATAAAAGGGAATAACAACCAGTTACCCGATTACGGCGAATCGTTCGGATTTACCATGTCGCTCAAGAACGTTGGTAACTCTCCGGCTCAAAATCTGAACCTTACCCTTACTAGCGCAAGTCCTTACGTTGAGATTAAACAGAGTACCACCAACTGGCCGGATATTGAACCGGGAGAGATCAGTGCGCAGGAGTATGTGTTTGAAGTTACAGCCAGTGAGTGGCTGCCCGACCAGCATCCTGCCGTTTTTGAGCTGAATATTTCCGACGGCAATGAAACCTGGAATTCAACGTTCACCCTGAAACTGAATGCACCTCTGCTTTCTTCGGGCGATATTATTATTGACGATTTTCTGCAGGGCACCGGAAACGGCAACCGCCGCCTCGATCCCGGCGAGGATGTCGTTATCTCATTCCCTGTCAGCAACAGCGGACACTGCCCTGCCCCTGATGCCGTTGCTCACCTGTTTACCGAAAGCGAATGGATCACCGTTGACCAGATACAGTACGAAATCGGTGACATTGAGCAGGGATTTGCCCGGAATGCCGTTTACCGCGTTTATGTAAGCCCTGAAGCTCCCGTTGGCAGCATCATTGAGTTTTACTACGCCAACAGCTCGGGATTGTATAACTCGAGCCGTGTATACACCCCTAAAGTCGGACTGATTGTTGAAGGTTTTGAAACGGGCGATTTCTCAATGTTCCCATGGGTCAACAACAGCCCGGCTCCCTGGACCATAACCACCAGCCCCGTCAACAGCGGAACGTATGCTGCCCGCTCGGGTGTTATCGGACACAATGCATCCACCACCCTGCAGATTACCATGGATGTAAACGTTAACGATAATATTTCCTTTGCTAAGAGAGTTTCCAGCGAAAGCGGATATGATTTTCTGAAATTCTACATCGACAATGCCGAAAAAGGAGCCTGGTCAGGAAACGAGTCATTCGGTACCGTTACCTATCCTGTAACCACAGGTACGCATACCTTCAAGTGGACCTACAGCAAGGACGGAAGTGCCACCGGCGGAAGCGATGCAGCCTATATCGACGATATTATCTTCCCTTCGGCCTCCGGCGGATCAGGCACAGCCTATAACGTAAAGGCATTTTCGTATCCTTCCGGTATGTGCGGAGAGGGAGAAGCAAACCTGTTCGCCTTTGTGCTGAACTCTTCGGGAACCGTTCTTTATCAGTGGGAGCCTCAGGAACTGTTATCAGATCCTGCAATATTTAATCCGACTGCCTGGGTCAGCGACAGCACCGGGTTTACGGTTACGGCCATCAACCTGATGAATGCCGCATCCGATACATTGTCGGTAAACGTGTTCGGAATTCCGGAAACTCCGGTTATCGAGCACAATGCAACGCAACTTATTTCGAGTGTTACCGAAGGAAACCAGTGGTATAATTCCGACGGCCCCATTGAAGGCGCTAACGGCCAGATCTATGAGCCTCTGGTTTCCGATTATTACCATGTGGTGGTTACTTCACCAGAAGGATGCGAATCCCTCCCCTCTGAAACCATCTGGTTCTCCGTAGTAAAAACCGGACAGGATGGAAGCCCCGAAGGCCTGAGCATTTATCCGAACCCCTTCAGCAAAAACCTGAACATCACCTTAACCCTTTCGCGCCAGTCGTCTGTAAACCTGAGTCTGTCGAACGTTCCTGGACAGACGGTACGGACCATCGCCGACAGGGAATTTCCGCAGGGAAGTCACAGCCTGGTGCTCAGTGCGGAAGGTCTTGAAAAAGGACTGTACTTCCTCCGGATGGAATCGGAAGGCGAAATCTCGGTTATGAAAGTCATTGTTTCTGAATAATATATAAACACGGTAAGTCAATGAGAAAATTAAAATCACTGCTGCTTCTGGTACTTCTGGTTTCAGCAACCACAGTCCGGGCTCAAAACTGGGTAACCATAACAGCCGATAATCCTTCGCCTGCGTCTGTCACACTTTTGTCATCGGATGATCAATCGAGTGTGGTACAATTCCGTATCGGAGGATTTAACCTTGTTCCTGTCGCTACTCCGCGGGGCGAAGCTTTTATACCGCAGGTTTCAGGAGCAACTTCATTACTTGAGGAAGGAAATCCGGATCTGCCCAAACTTACGGCTTCGGTAATTATCCCCGATCAGGCACTGATGGAGTTAAATGTGGTATCGTCGCGTTACATTGACTATCCGTTTATCGAGATAGCGCCTTCCAAGGGTAATTTCACCCGCGACATCGATCCGGCTTCGGTACCTTACAGTTATGGTAAAGTTTATGAAACCGACAATTTCTTCCCCGCTGATCAGGCCTTTGTCCGGGATCCTTACATCCTGCGTGATCACAGGGGTCAGACCATTGTGGCAAGTCCTTTCGCATACAACCCCGTAACAAAAGTACTGAGGGTGTATTATGAAATGACGCTTGAAATCCGCCAGACCGGAACATCTGCTGTTAATGTGCTGAACCGCGGCAATATGCCCGAAAGGATTTCATCGGAGTTCAGCCGGATATATGACCGGCATTTCCTGAATGCCCCGTCACAAACATCGCGTTACACACCGCTGGAAGAACAGGGGAATATGCTCATCATCTGCTATAAAACATTCATGGGCGAAATGGAGGATTTCGTGGAATGGAAACGTACCATAGGAATTCCCGTGGAAATGGTGGATGTTACCGAAATTGGAGCCAATTCCACTGCCATAAAAAATTACGTTGCCGATTATTATGCCACTAACGGTCTCACGTACCTTCTTCTTGTCGGCGATCACGCCCAGGTTCCAACGGTAACGTCGGGTAACATAGGAGGTCCTTCCGATCATGCATACGGCTACCTTGCCGGAAACGATCATTATCCCGATGTTTTTGTAGGGCGCTTTTCAGCAGAAAATGCCCAGCAGGTTCAAACACAGGTTGTTCGAACTATAGCATACGAGAAAAATCCCGATACCAGCGTCGACTGGTTTGCAGCCGGTGTGGGAATTGCGTCCGGTGAAGGAACAGGCGATGACGGGGAATACGACTGGCAGCATATGCGCAACATACGAACCGACCTCGTTGGCTACACCTACGCTACGGTAGCTGAGCTCTACGACGGTACCCGTGGTGGCGAGGATCTCCCCGGTAATCCGAACAGTACCCACGTATCCACGGAAGTAAATGCAGGCCGTTCCATCATCAACTACACCGGCCATGGCAGCCAGACCTCCTGGAGTACCACCGGTTTTTCCAATACCGGAGTTAACGGACTTGTCAACAACAACATGTGGCCATTTATCTGGTCGGTTGCCTGCGTCAACGGCGATTTCCTCAACGGAACCTGTTTCGCGGAAGCATGGCTCAGGGCAGGCAATGCCAACGGCCCGACCGGAGCTGTTGCAGCCCTTATGTCCACTATTAATCAAACCTGGAATCCTCCCATGGAAGGACAGGATGAGATGGTTGATATTTTGGTTGAATCCTACGATAACAACATAAAACGCACATTCGGCGGGATCTCGATGAACGGATGCATGAAGATGAACGACACCTATGGCTCCGGCGGAGCAGACATGACCGATACCTGGCTTATTTTCGGTGATCCGTCTGTAGTTGTCAGAACTGCCATGCCTCAGACGCTGAGTGTAACACACGAGCCGGTCGCCTTTATCGGATCGAACCAGTTTACGGTTAACTGCCCGACCGAAGGAGCTTTTGCTGCCCTGACCATGAATGGCGAAATACTGGGGTCGGCTGCTGTTAACAACGGTGTGGCCGTTATTTCAATACCTACGCTTACAGATGTCGGTGAAATGACGCTGGCGGTTACAGCCTACAATTGCATCCCCTACCTTACACAGATTGAAGTTCTTCCGCTTGAGGGTCCTTATCTGGTATACGGAAACCACGCCATCAACGATGCCGCTGCTAACAATAACCAGCAGCTCGATTTCGGCGAGTCCGTATTCATGGCTCTCGGCATCCGGAATGCAGGTACCGAAGACGTTGCCGACGTTCAGGTTACCATTCGCAGCACCGATCCTTTCATAACCCTGACCGATACCACCGGACTGTATCCGCTTATCCCGGCAGGTCAAACGCTTGCTATTCCCGATGAATTTGCATTCAGCGTAAGCACAGATGTACCCGACGGATACAAAATAGCTTTTGAATTTGAGGCAGTATCATCAGATCACGACTGGTCGGGAAATTTCCTGGTAACGGCGCATTCGGTAACCCTGAATTTTGGCGGCTCGCAGATCAGCGATACCGGCGGCAACAACAACGGCAAAGCAGATCCGGGTGAAACCTTCCAGCTTCATCTTTCAATCCTCAATGCAGGAACGGCTCCCGCTCCGGATGTTTACGGACTCCTTACCTCGGATGACCCCCACCTGATGATCCATACCGACAGCATTTATTACGGTACGGTTGAAGGATATCAAACCCTTCAGGGTGTTTTCAGCCTGACGGCACTGCCCGATACTCCGAGCGGGCATACTGCTTCCCTCACATTTACCATGTCGTCGGACGGTAATTTCACTTCGTCTTTCCTCGTATCGGTAATTATCGGACAAATACCGGTACTCATTATCGATCTCGACGGAAATCGTAACTCAGGACCTAAGATTAAAACCAGCCTGAATAATCTTTCCATTACCGCCGACTATCTGACTTCCTGGCCACTGGTGCTCGGACCTTATCAGTCTGTTTTCGTATGTCTGGGCACATATCCCAACAATGCAGTACTTACGAACACACAGGGGCAAATCCTTGCCAACTTCCTGAACAACAACGGCAAAATCTATCTTGAAGGTGGAGATACCTGGGTATACAACGATCCTACCCCGGTTCATCCCATGTTTAAAATTGATGGCGACAAGGATGGGAGCGGAGACCTGTCAACCCTGATGGGTCAGGACACTACCTTTACGGAAGGCATGGCATTTTCGTTCCAGGGCGACAACAGTTACATCGACCGCATACTTCCGCTCGAAAACAGTATGCCGCTGTTCCGCAACCAGAGTCCGGAGTATTTTGCTGCCATTGCCTACGACGGCGGCAACTATAAAACCATCGGATCATCCTTCGAATTTGGAGGGCTGGTCGATGCCGACGGCATTTCGGTGAAGGACTCACTGATGAAGGCATACATCACCTATTTCGGAATCAGCGGTGCTGCTCCTATGCTTGCCAATTTTATCGCTTCCGAAGTTAAGATATGCGATCAGGATGAAGTTCTCTTCACCGACCTTTCGGCCGGTAACATCGTTTCATGGTCCTGGAGCTTCCCCGGAGGTGTTCCCGACACCGCGAACGAACAAAATCCGGTTATTTTCTACCGCACCCCGGGAGTATACGATGTAATGCTAACGGTAAGCGATGGCATTAACACGCAAACGGTTATAAAACAGGCATATATTACGGTTGATTTCTGCAGCGGCACCAAACATCCTGACGAACGTATCGTTACGGGAATCTATCCCAACCCTGCCGGTGACATGCTGAATATCGACATTCAGGGACTGAACGGAGAAACAACGATTCTTCTTACAACGGCTTCAGGATCTGTTGTACACGCAGAACGCGTTGCCGCACCGGCAATCCATCGTTTGAATCTTTCAGGAATCCCGAATGGCGTATACATTATTGCCATTCAGAATCCGTCTGCAACCAGATATCACAAACTGATTGTAACCCACTGAGACACCCTCTGAGGGCATTTAAAAGCGCTGCCGTGTAAGGCCGGAGATAGACTCTTCTGCCGGGCCCGGCAGCACTTTTTCATGGGCAGACCGGATGCCCGCCTTCTGAAGACCGGCAACCACCGGTTGACTGATGGTGTAATTTTCGCAGGAAAAGCGTGTAACCCTCCGTAAATTAACACTTTTTATTAAACAGGAGTGGGATTTGGCTTGAAAATGACTAATTTTGCAATCGAAAGATTACTACACCATTACACGACAGTTACCTAAGTAAAGCAGTAATTAATATAAGTTTAAACCACTACATTTTTATACGTATGAACAACACTAATAGTATGATCAGGATTGGCGTTTTTTATGATGGCAATTATTTTCTTCACGTAAGTAATTACTATTACTACGAACACGAGCGCAATGCGCGCATAAGCATTGAAGGATTGCACAATTTTATCCGCAATCGTGTTTCAAAGGAGGAGGGAATTGACGAGAGATTATGCCACATTGTTGACTCACATTATTTCAGGGGAAGGCTTAGTGCTTATGAGGCACAGAGCAGTGAAAACAAGCTTTACGCCGAAAGGATTTTTGACGACATCCTTATGGGCGAAAAGGTTATCACCCACTACCTGCCGCTGCGTATGCGCGGTGGCAAGCGCGAAGAAAAAGGTATCGACGTATGGCTTGCACTGGAAGCCTATGAACTTACCGTTTTTAAAAAATTCGACGTTCTGGTGCTCATCGCCTCCGATGGCGACTATGTTCCTTTGGTACGCAAACTCAATACTCTGGGAACAAGGGTTATGCTGTTGAGCTGGGATTTCAGATACCAGGACATGAACGGACGCGAAAGCGTTACCCGTACTTCACAGGAATTGCTCGAAGAAGTTACGTACCCGGTTGCCATGCATGAGCTTATCGACAACCGGCTTAACAAAAACGACGCAGTTATTTCAAACCTGTTCGACAAGCAGGACGAGAACCGGATGAAATACATCAACAAACCGGTTCCCGAAGGCGTACAGCGCAGCCGCACACTTAATATGAAAAGCGGCTATGGCTTTATCGCATTCCCGCCCAACAACCTCTTCTTCCACTTTGAAGATGTAATTGAAGGAAACTTTGGCGACATCATGGACGGTGACATGGTAGAGTTTGAAATCCGCAGAAACGAAAGAGGCGAAGAAGTAGCCTATAACGTCAGGAAAATAGAACCGGGATTACAATAAAATAAGGAAGCTGTCTCATAGAAATAGTTGTGAGACAGCTTTCTTTTCCTTTCCGGATTATTCAGATTCAGGCGAGGCACAGCGCAATGCCGTGCGGTTACCGGTTTGCTTATAATGTATAGTAAGCCGAAATTACCAGGGCATCGCTGTATTGCCCGTAACTCCAGAACCTCCATACATCACCGCTTACCCTGTTGCGACGAATCGAAAACAGGGAATTATCCGTACGCAGGTTTATCCGGAGCTGATCGTTGATCCTGAACGAAAGCCCGCCCGCAAAACAGATATTCTGACGTCTGAATGGTGATTCAACCGTTTCGTACCCGTTGAACGTCTCGCGCTGATGAATAAGAAAATTCAATGCAAGTCCTGCTTCAAACGATAGTAACGGATTGTAATTTATCCGGTACAGAAAGGGTAATTCAATATAACCCAGACGCATCAGATAGGCGTCATACCTGCCCTTTTCATAATCGGGGTTCTCGCGGCTGCCTTTCTGTATATAGCCCAGTTCCATCTGAAACTGCGACCTTTTCCCGATATCCAGACTTACCCATCCTCCGGGATTTATTCCCGCTTTGTGATAACCCGAATACATATCACCGGCCACCTGACTTCCGACGAGTCCCAGTTTTACTCCGCCCCGAAACTGCTGAGCCGGCAGGTAACCAAATGATAAAAACAATAAAGCAAACAGCAGATATCGCAGATTCGTCATACCTTTTCAATTCTCATGAACATGAATGAGCTAAAGGTACAAATAAATACAAAACCCGGTCAGCAACAATGCCGGGTCCTCCATTAAAGTAAAGATACTTCCGGGTGCTAAAGCGAAGGCATTCCTTCGGGATCCGGAACTTCTCCGAACCATACTATGGTAAAGCCGCCGGCAAAGCCCACTCCCATTGCCTGCCATTTTGCGGTTTTCCATTTTCCCCTGTTTATAATCAGATCGTGATGGCCCGGACTGCTCTTCCATCCGTTCAGCGCATCCGCCACCAAATCGCGGATCGAGGAATAGTCGTGATTCGAGTAAAAGGCAATCTCATACCCATCGGCCGGATAGCCTGTCAATTCACGCGGTTTGTTCCACATGCACTCTGCGGTTTTGTGATCGGGTGTATAACAACACGAACTCCATCGGGGATCTTCCGACCAGCTGTGCAGATTGCAATGACCGCCATAAATATAATTATTGCTCAGATCGGTAGCGTGCAGGCGGGCAACCTTGCACAGAGAAGCCGAAAGTGGAACCGCTTTTAATCCCTTACTTCTTCTGTATTCATTAATAAGACCGGCAAGTTCCTGCTCCTCTGCATTGAGCGAAGAAACTGCATTGCTTCGCTTATCGCCTGCAGCAGGCGGATCCCCGGCTGTAACATGCAGGGTACATATCAGAATAACCAGTGCTGTGAGAAAGAAATACCGTTTCATAGTTTGTTTTGTCGTCTCAGATTAACGAAGTTTTATCAGATTTGGTATGCCGCTGCAGCACATCCCGTGCCAGAACCGCCGGTACGGGACAATTACAGCCATTTTTGAGATTCAGCCATTTTCTCTTAACTTTGAAACGTCCACCTGCCAAAACCATGTTTCATGGAAAACGACCAGATAAAAATCCTTCTTGCCGATGATGAAGCCGATGTGCTTGAATTTCTGAGTTACAACCTCAAGCGTGAAGGTTATCAGGTATTCAGGGCAAAGAACGGAAAAGAAGCCCTGAAAACTGCCCGGGAAGAAAAACCTCATCTTATAATCCTGGATGTAATGATGCCGGAAATGGATGGCATTGAAACCTGCCGTGAAATAAGGCAGGTCCCCGGACTCTCCGATTCTGTTGTGGTATTTCTTACAGCCAGGGGCGAAGACTATTCCCAAATCGCCGGCTTTGAAGCCGGAGCCGACGACTACATTGCCAAGCCCATTAAGCCAAAGGTGCTTACAAGCCGGGTAAAAGCGCTGCTTCGCCGCTACCGCGCCAATAACCGTGAACCGGAAAAAACACTTACACTCCCCGATCTGATCATAAACCGTGAAAAGTATGTCATCATCAAAGGCGGAAAAGAGATTTCACTGCCTAAAAAAGAGTTTGAATTACTGGCATTACTCACCTCTCGTCCAAACAAAGTATTTTCGAGAGATGAAATTTTTTCAAGTGTCTGGGGCAACGATGTAATTGTTGGAGACCGTACCATTGATGTTCATGTCAGGAAAATACGGGAAAAAATAGGCCTCAGCAACATTCGGACAATCAAAGGTGTTGGCTATAAATACGAAGCCCGCGAAGAATAATCACAAAATCAGGCTATGAAGAAACATTTCTCCAATCCGAACAAACTGGCTCTAAACAATGCGGTGCTTCTGTCGCTGTTTGTTATGCTGATACTGCCTCTTCTCAGGCTGTTACTGCCCACCGTTAATCCCTGGCTTACGGTTGTCATCGCCGGAATTCTGGTTTTCGGCGCCTCCCTTTTCATCTTCAGGTATACCCTCAAGAAATTCATTTATGAGAAAATCCGTTTGATATACAAGTCGATACGGCACAACAAAATCGCCAAGGAAAACGACAAAGTCGTTATTAAGGGCGATACCATTGAATCGGTGTATGAGGAAGCTCTTGAATGGGGAGAGAAAAAAAGCAGGGAAATCGAAGAATTGAAACAGATGGCCAGGTACAGAAGAGAATTTCTGGGCAATGTGTCACACGAACTTAAAACCCCCATTTTCAACATACAGGGCTATGTACTCACCCTGCTCGACGGCGGTCTCGACGACCCCAGCATCAATAAGGAATACCTGCTCCGTACCGAAAAAAGCATAAACCGTATGATTGCCATTGTGGAAGACCTGGAAACCATATCGCAACTCGAGTCCGGTGAACTTCAGCTTAATCTGAAGAAAACAGATTTGCTTGCCCTTGCCAGGGATGTGGCGGAATTCATGGAAATAAAGGCAAAAAAACGCAACAATACCATTTTTTTCGGCGATGATTACGAAAAGCCCGTTTACGTTACTGCCGATAAGGAGCGCCTCCGCGAAGTCCTTATTAATCTTGTTGATAATTCGCTGAAGTATGGAAACCAGGAAAGTGGAAAAACAAAAATCAGTTTTTTCGACATGGATGAACACATTCTGGTTGAGGTAACCGATAACGGAAACGGCATTGAATCGACGGAGCTGAACCGGATTTTTGAGCGTTTCTACCGAACCGACAAAGGCCGCTCACGTGAGCAGGGGGGCACCGGCCTGGGTCTGGCAATTGTAAAACACATCATTGAAGCACACGATCAAACCATAAACGTGCGCAGCGCCCCGGGCATAGGAACAACCTTTGCCTTTACCATGCGCAAAGCGTAAAACAGCTCGTTTTAGGAATTAAAAAGTCCGTGTCGTTTAACGGTGAATCTTTCTGGTTTACAGCTACCGGGATGGCACGATGTTGCATCTGCTGCTGTCAGTTCCTGCGTTCGGTAGTAAATATCACCAGCTTTTCAAGGGAATCGCGTGCGGGTCCGGCGGGAAACTCCCGTAGAAGTACCAGCGCTTTGTCGCGGTATTCAAGCATGCGTTTTTCGGCATAATCGATACCACCCGACTCCTTAACCTGTTTAATCAGAGCAGAAACCTTATCGGGCTTGTCGTTATGGTTTTTTACGGTATGGATAATCTTCTGTTTCTCGAGCCAGCTGCTGTTATTGAGGAGATAAATCAGCGGAAGCGTCATTTTCTTCTCCTTAATATCAATGGCACTGGGCTTCCCGGTTTCAAAACTCCTGCTGTAATCAAACAAATCGTCCTTTATCTGGAATGCGATACCGGTAAGCTCACCGAAACGATGCATTTTTTTTACCATTTCATCGCCGGCGTTAACGGAAGAGGCTCCGCATGCACAGCAGGAGGCAATGAGAGAAGCAGTTTTCTTGCGGATAATCTCAAAATATACGTCTTCGCTTATATCCAGTCTTCTGGCTTTCTCTATTTGCAACAGCTCGCCTTCGCTCATCTCGCGGGTGGCATTTGAAACAATACGCAGCAACTCTATGTCGTTGTTGTCGATGGCCAGAAGAAGTCCTTTCGAAAGAAGAAAGTCGCCGACCAGTACCGAGATCTTATTTTTCCAGAGTGCATTCAGCGAAAAAAATCCGCGGCGCTCGTTTGAATCATCCACAACGTCATCGTGGATCAGGGTTGCGGTATGCAGGAGCTCTATCAGCGATGCAGCTCTGAAGGTAGGTTCCGTAGTCCCCCCGCAGAGTTCAGCCGTCAGGAATACAAACAAAGGCCGGAGCTGCTTCCCTTTTCGCTTCACGAGATAACCGGTTATGCGATCGAGCAGAGGCACGGAACTCCTCATTGATCGACGGAACCGCGATTCAAATTCTACGATATGTGATTTAACCGGAGCTTGTATTTCGCTGAGAGAGGGCATCATAACGATTGAATCGATGTATGTTGGTGCAAAGATATTCCAAATCGGCAGCTCAATACCTTTATTGGCAAAGAAAATTGGCCATTTATGAAAGTAAAGCATGGAAACAGGCATTGATTACAAGCCGGAGAATATTTGTAATTTTGCTCAAAAATCCGTTATGTCCTGCTTTCTGTTCGATGCGATTGTATTTGGTCCCGTTAAAAGCCGCCGGTTTGGAGTTTCCCTGGGGGTGAATCTGCTGCCCGAAACCATGAAATTTTGTTCGTTTAATTGTATTTACTGTGAATGCGGACTTACCGATCCGGGTCAGGAAAAACGGGCTAAAATTCATACGGAAGCCGAAGTCAGGAAGGCACTGGAAAGCAGGTTCAGAGAACTTAAAAGCAATGGATTAAAGCCCGATAATATTACCTTTGCAGGGAACGGAGAGCCCACCCTTCATCCGGGTTTTCCGGGAATTATCGACCACACCATCGCTTTACGCGATGAGCTCTTTCCGGAAGCAAAAATTACGGTTCTCTCAAATGCCACCCGCCTTCACGTCAAGGGCATTCGCGAAGCACTGCAAAAAATCGATAACAACGTACTTAAACTTGATGCCGGAACCCAGGAGATGTTCGACCGCATCAACCGCCCCGCTTCTCCCGTGAAATTACAGAACATCGTTGAGAACCTTACAGCCTTTGACGGCAACCTTATCATTCAGACACTTTTCTTAAGGGGAACCGTTAACGGACAGACTATTGACAACACTACCGAGGCCGAGCTGATTCCATGGCTGGATCACCTCCGCAGCATCCGTCCTTCGCTTGTAATGATTTATCCCATTGAACGTACAACCCCCGAAGAGGGCATTGAAAAAATCGGTGCACAGGAGCTTAATGCCATCGCCGAAAGGCTTAAACCCCTTAATATTCCTTATGAGGTTTTTGCCTGAGGCCGGAACCATAGTATTTATGCATCCGGATATGCCCTGAATGCAGAAGCCGGGAATCCGCAGGAAGGAAGGACGGTAAACCGCTGATTGGAAAGCCAGGCATTCACCGAATGCCGTTTATGTTTATTTTTATCAAAAATTTCAGCATCCCGAATTAATACGTATCAACCATGCTCGAAACCTATCCGGTAAAGGTATTGCTTGCATTTGGAGAGACATTCGGCGGCAACGAAGAATTGCTGAACTGGTTGTTGCAAAACGGATATCCGGAGCTGGCTGCACTCTCGAGTGCCATCCGGGGCAGCGAAGATGCATTTAAATGGCTGATAACTCATGGATTTCCTCAGCTTGCAGCCCTCGACTCTGCAATAGATGAAAATAAAAATGCCTACAACTGGCTCAATGTTAATAAGCATTACTTTCTGGCAGCATTTGCAGATGCCTGTCACCAACAGCCGGAAGCCATCGACTGGTTTAATCGCAACGATCTGAAGATCTTTTTGATGCTGGCAGCCAAAATCCGTCACTTCAGAGACAATCAGACTTACGACTACCATAAAATTCACTTCTGAGCTGATTCTGGCTGACTTGTTTACCCGTGATCTTCCCAGGCTGTTCCCCTGAAAAAAGATCGGATTAACACTATTAACGGGATAAACACCTCTTTTTGGGGATTACCGGCGCTGTCCTTCCGCTGTGTGTTAAACACTCCTATTCCCTGAAGCCTTCCGCATTTCCGTCTGAACTCGTATTGGAATCCGGCTGCCGGCTTTACGATCCGGGCATACTGAAATCGGCAGATAAAAAACCCCGCCGTTAAGCAGGGTTTTTTCATGAGATTCGGTTATTCAGGAAAACGCCGGGTCAGGAACCGGAACCTGACCGGTTATGTCTGTTGTCAAAAACTAACTGCACTTTGAATATCCGCAACTGGAACAGGTCTGACAACCCTCCTTGTAAACAAATGCTACTTTTTCGCCGCAGTTAGGACATTCATCTTTTGTATTCACGGCAGTTCCGTCGGGAATATACCGTTTAAGAGAACGAACCACACCGTTTTTCCAGGTAGTAATGCTGTCGTTGTCAAAATTCAGATTTTCGATCAGGTTAACCAGGAATGGGAGGGGCATACCATGACGCAGGATTCCGGAGATAAGTTTGGCGTAGTTCCAGAACTCCTTATTGAACGAGCGTGAAAGTCCTTCAATTGTTACTTTGTATCCGTCTTTATCGAGGAACTGGAAATCGTAACGTGCGGGTTCTCCTTCGAGTTTATTGCGAAGCACCCAGCCATTCTGCACCCATGGAGGAAGGAAGAAACCTTCGGCTTTACCGGTGAAAATTTCGTATGGTTTATTATCGAGCAGACCGATTACAGCGATCCATTTTTCGTGATCATTTTGAAACCGGACCACATCGGCTTCCAGTTTCTGAGGCCTCGGGGGAGCTTTTGTTTCGTGGAATTTACTGTCTTTTTCTTCCGGATTTTCTTTTCCTACGAGTACGCCGGCGCGGGAACCATCGCGATAAATGGTCATTCCTTTGCATCCCGATTCCCAGGCGGTTTGATAAACCTTGCTGACCAGGTCTTCGGTAACATCTTTTGGAAGGTTAACGGTTACGCTGATGGAGTGATCGACCCATTTCTGGATTGCTCCCTGCATCCGAACCTTGCTGAGCCAGTCGATGTCGTTGGAAGTAGCCTTGTAATAAGGCGACTTCTCGATAATGGCCTGAAGCCTGTTTTCGTCGTAGTGAATAACCTCATCCGTATCGTAGCCGTTTGCCTTCATCCAGTCGAGGAACTTCGGGTGGAACACATTGTATTCTTCCCACGAATCTCCGATATCATCAACGAAGGTTACGTTGACGTTCTTATCGTTGGGGTTTACTTTCCGGCGGCGCTTGTAGCTCACCATAAACACAGGCTCAATTCCGCTGGTGGTTTGTGTGCAGATACTCACACTGCCGGTAGGAGCAATGGTAAGCATTGCAATATTACGCCGGCCGTGAGCTGCAATTTTCCCGTAAACTTCGGGGGCGGCTTCTTTCAGGCGAAGAATAAAGGGGTTATTCTTTTCGCGTTCAAAATTATAAATGGGAAACGGGCCACGCTCGGCAGCCAGATCGGCGGAAGCACCATAAACTTCGATGGCAAGGGTTTTATGAATCTCAACGGAGAAACTGGTTGCATCATCGGTGCCATAGCGAAGTCCGAGAGCAGCCAGCATATCACCCTCAGCAGTAATACCGATGCCGGTGCGGCGACCCTGCAGGGTTTTTGCCTTGATATTCTGCCACATCTTCATTTCGATGCGCTTTACTTCCTCGTCTTCGGGATCGGATTTCACTTTTCCGATAATGGCATCGATTTTTTCCGTTTCCAGATCGATGATATCGTCCATAATCCGCAATGCATTTGCTGCATGCTTTCTGAAAAGGTCAAAATCAAAGCTGGCTTCCGGGGTAAACGGATTCCTTACATATCCGTAAAGGTTAAGAGCAATCAGCCGGCAGCTGTCGTAGGGACAGAGGGGTATTTCTCCGCACGGATTGGTTGAAAGCGTTTTAAAGCCGAGATCGGCATAGCAGTCGGGCAACGATTCACGAACAACCGTATCCCAGAAAAGAACACCGGGTTCAGCCGATTTCCATGCATTGTGAATGATTTTATCCCATAGCGCCCGGGCATCGATATCCTGTACTTTAGAGGGATTTCCCGACATAATCGGATACTGCTGGCGATAGCTAGTACCATCGACCACGCTGCGCATAAAATCATCGTCGATCTTAACCGAAACGTTAGCTCCGGTAACCTTTCCCTGTTCCAGTTTGGCATCGATAAAACGTTCGGCATCGGGATGTTTCACCGAGATGGTAAGCATAAGAGCTCCCCGCCGCCCGTCCTGTGCTACTTCGCGGGTTGAGTTGGAATAACGTTCCATAAACGGGACAATACCCGTTGAGGTAAGAGCGCTGTTTTTAACCGGGCTCCCGGTCGGGCGGATATGCGAGAGGTCATGTCCCACACCTCCGCGGCGTTTCATGAGCTGAACCTGTTCCTGGTCTATTTTCATGATTCCGCCGTAGGAATCGTAATTGCCATCTCCGCCGATTACAAAGCAGTTCGAAAGCGACGACACCTGGAAATTATTTCCGATTCCGGCCATAGGACTTCCCTGCGGAATAATATACCGGAAATTGCGGAAAAGATCGAAAATCTCATCCTCCGAAAGCGGGTTGGGATATCGTTTTTCTATTCTGGCAACCTCTGAGGCAAGGCGGCGGTGCATATCGTCGGGCGTAAGCTCATAGATATTCCCGTCACTGTCCTTCAGGGCATACTTGTTCATCCATACATTTGCGGCGAGGGTATCACCCCCGAAATATTCGGTAGCTTTCTCCAGAATTTCTTCATGCGTGTACGATACAGGTTCCATGGAGGCAGGCTCCTGTATCCCGGTTTTCTCTTCAATAATCAGTTCTTCCATTTTTTTAGTTTCGTTCTGTTCCGGTTTTAATTCAGGTTGACCCGGCACAGCTGGTCTTACCCGGTTTTCGAGCATCTCATTATAATAATCACCTGTCTTTTCTTTCTCCTTGTGCTCTGTAATCTCTTCAAGATTTGCAAACAAGTTGATCTCCATATACTAAGCAATAATGGTGGTTGATGAATATGTTACCGGTCGGTTATTAGTACCCTGAACAAAAGGGGTTTGAAGACTTTTTCTCTCCCCTGGTTCAGTCAGACCAATTTACAACACCCAATTTGTGGAGTACAAATTGAATTTTCAACAATTTCCTGACCGGATAGCCTAATTCGTTGAAACCGAAAACGAAATCACCTTAATAAGTATTTTTCGCCTTCCTTTTCCGGGGTTATTGCAAGGGCATAGGGCTGAAAAGAATAAATAGCTGGTTATCAGATGATGAGTCGTAACCCGCGCCAATGTTGCCGGAATGCAAATTTCGGTAAAGTTCCCTTGCCGGAGGTTTATAAATTTCCACAATCCCGAATGAGTTATTAACAATCCTGTTGGTGATAATTTATCCTGGTTTTCATTTGTTTAAAAAGCCTGCCGTACCCTTTCATTTACAGGCAGTACAGCATTAAGTATATGGATTACATATAAATATGTCGGGAGGTGAACCTGCGGGAAGAAAAAAAAGGGTCAGTGGAATTTGTCAGAAATCGAGGCTGAGCGAGATATAAAATACCGGCTTGCTGAAGACCATATCCTCTATCCCCCAGGCATAATCGGCTCTCAGAAAATAACCCAGCAAACGGGTGCGGGCACCAAAACCAAGGCCTCCCACGAGGGGTTCGCGCTGTTCACGTACGGTAATATGAATGGGGCCGGTACGAATGATGCGTGTAAACAGTGCATTTTCATCCGAATACGGTGAAGGACCTGTCCAGGCCGTTCCCAGATCGCCGAAGGCTATGAGCTGGAAATTATTCAGAAAATCGGACCGTAACGGTCGGTTGGCCAGAAAATTAAACACCGGAAAACGCAATTCACTGTTAAGCACCGCAAAGCTGTTGCCGTTACGAACATTTTGATGAAATCCGCGCATATTGGTTGCCAGCGTCTGATAGGCATAATTCTGCGAGTAGTCGATCGGAGCTTCCGTTGTAAATTTTGGCATCAGCCAGGTATCCACCCCTCCCATGTAATAAATCAGCTTGCTTTTGCCAAAAGATGTGCTCGTGGCAAAACGGTTCGCCCATATCAGGTTGCGGTGCACCGGAAGGTAATGGCGGATATCGAATCCAAGTACGATCATATTGGTATTCTTGTTATCGCCTTCCAGCTGATGATAATACTCACCAAAAAGCTTGTAACGCATCCCGTCGAGCAGGTTTAAACCAAGCTGACGGGTGGCATCGTACGTCAGTTCGCCCTTTCCCGAAACCCAGTAACGGTTTACATCGGCCTCGCGGAGGTTATACTGATCGGTCGACATAAACACCGCCCTGTCTTTTCTTACCGCAGCCGTTCCTTTTACCGAAAGCAACGGACTGAAGGGATACTTAAGGATGTAATGAAGCTCATGAATACGGTATCGGACAATACTGTACAAACTGATCTGTTCGATGCTTTGTCTGTGGAAATAAATTTCGCGGTCAAGGCGGTGTTTCAGGTTGGCGATGCTTACAACATACTCGTTGTTTACCAGGTTAAAATCGAGCCTTACTCCGGCAACAATGCGGTAATCCTCCAGAAGATCGGACAAACCGACACTCAGGAAGGCATTGAGTCCGGGAGTAAGAAAAATGGGACCGCTGCCACCGGAAAAGGGCTGATACGACGTACTCAGGAAGTTAAAGTCGAGCTGACTTACCAGCTGATTAATGCGGTATTCAACGTTGTAGTTGCGTTGTTTCGGAATTGCAAATTCATCGTCCCGGTCCCGGTAAACTCCCGGCACCCGGATTATCTGTCCATCCCCTATTTTGTATTCTTTCAGGCTTAAAATACTGTCGCCAGCGGGCAGTTCGGGATCCCCCTCGTACACATTCACAAACCGTCTCCTTCTCTCCGCGGGCTTCTGACGTTCCGGTTCGGCCTCCTCTTTTGCCATGGCAGTACTCATTGCCAGCAATTTCTGCTCCATATAAGCCGTAGTAACCGGATCCGTGCTTTCTGGTCCTTTTACTGATGGCTGATCGTACACGTGGATTGTCCGGTACTGCCCCGACTGCACAACTTCGGCTACCTTGCCCGCTCTTGCCGAAACAGTATGCGAAACAATGTTTCGCGCATAATCGGTAAGTCCGTAATTACGGGTAAAATAGCGGTAATGGGCAATGGTGTCAACGTGCGTGATAACGCTGTCGAAACCGGCAAGAAACCGGTTGTATATGCCGCTTTCATCGCTCAGATAGCTGATATAACCGGGCGCATACGATACGGGCTGTGTTTCGTCAGCTGCCGGTGTACCTGTAATCCGACGGAGTTTGTTGCTTTTGGCGGCATAGTCGTAAAGAAACAGGTCGTGCGGTTTTCCAATGCCTGCAGTTTTCAGCACCGGGTCTTTGGAAAGAGTATCGGATATTCGGTTTGAACTGAAGACAATTTGCGTGGAATTGTTGATAAACACCGGATTCAGGTCGTCGAAATAATCCTGTGTGATTTGTTCTGCTGCTGAAGCTGCAATGGTATAGACGTAAATATCGCTTTGTCCTTTACGGACGGCCGACATCACAAAACGGCGGCCGTCATGAGAGTAGGAAATATCCAAAATCTTCTGAAATCCGTAAATAAACTGCCAGGTTTTGCGGCCCTTCTTGTCCGGATCAACCTGATAAAAGCGCACATTCCCCTTTATCTCGGTAATTATGGCAAGTGTTTGTCCGTTGGGATGGAATTCAACAAGAGGATACGTAAGATCCACTTTTTCGTCGAGCCGGTGTCCCTGTCTGAATACTACCCGTGATTTACCGCTCCCATAGTCGTGAACCCATACCTTCACCTGTCCGTCGTTGTTGCTGATCCAGGAGATTTTGCTGCCATCG
Source organism: Bacteroidales bacterium UBA6248 (assembly GCA_002441345.1). Lineage (GTDB taxonomy): Bacteria > Bacteroidota > Bacteroidia > Bacteroidales > Lentimicrobiaceae > Lentimicrobium. The sequence goes on along the minus strand of DJVU01000050.1, from coordinate 17,297 downwards.
GGACTAATGCGCACACGATCGTAAATTACCGCTTTCTTCACCTTTGACTGCACAGGTGGTGAGGCCGGCTTCATGCGGCCTTCATCGCTGCCGGCATACTGAGCCTGGTAGAATTCATACCATTCCTTCACAAGACTGCGGAAGGAGATATTCAGCACATACAGGAATCCCGTCTCTACATTACGGCTTACCCTGGAGAGATAGAGTATATTCGGAATGGCCTGACTGCCGTATTTATCGGAAATATACTTCCAGATGCTATGACCGGCAACCACGGCATCTTCGCCACGCAAATGGTTGAACTTCCGGTATCTGCCCGACTGTATGCCGTCGCGCATCGCGTTATCAAGCACCGTGTTCCAGTCTTCGGATATATACGAAACCAGTCCGTCGATATACCAGGCAGGCATTGTCATCAGCGTTGCATTGGTAATCTGCCTTCCAACCGAACCTCCATAAATGGATTCATCGATCAGAACCCTGGCCATACCTGAGCGGATCTGCCTTTCGAAGTTGGCATAATTACCATCGAAATAGAGAAAAATCTTTTTATCGATGATATGGGTTATTCCACCGATGTTGTACTGCTGCTCGCTGACAAGTCCTATGTTGCTTTGCTTGAGATCGGTAAGGGAGTTAAAAACGATGAATTCAAATTTCTCACTCATCCTTGATTCCAGAAGCGACTCAAGACCGGGTTTTATCTCACCGGCATAGCGTGCTGTATACTGCGCCAGCTCTTTCCCGTTAAGGTAGAAGTAGGTGTCGAAATCATCAAACCGGTAATACGTCCAGAGGAAGTCGCCGTACTGAACCCTGCTCTTCCCGAAAGGCATCTGGGAGCCGTTGTAAAACTGGGCGGTTCCCGAAAAGCTCAGCAACACTCCGCTCAAAAGGAGTGTAAGGACTTTCAGGATACCTTGCAGGTTGTTCATGCGCATAGTTCAGATGTTGACTCGGGCAGTGAGACTGTAAAATTAACATAAAATAGCGGCACTTGTTGTTGGCGCCTGAAAAACTGGCAAGCTGCCGCAAATGTCGTACCGTTATACCGCCGTGTCAGAATATCCGGCATTACTGTACCCATGCCTTAAAAAGCATTGCTGCAGTCGGTAAAGGATAATCCTTAACTTTGCAATCCACATCAGATAACCCCTGGATGATAACCGTTAAGACACTTGTTTTTAATTCTTTCTCCGTTAACACGTATATTATTTCGGATGAAACCGGAGATTGTATAATAATTGATCCGGGCTGCGAGAGCCCGGCAGAACAGCAGAAGCTTGCCGACAGCATCGCATCGGCAGGGTTGACGCCCCGCGCCCTGGTAAACACTCACTTTCATGTTGACCACATTCTGGGCAACCGGTTTGTTGCCGACCTTTATAAGCTGGCACCCACGGCTCATCCGGAAGGTGAACTGCTGCGCAGTACGGCCCGGGAATTTGGAAGCATTTTTGGCCTTAACCTTACCGATGTAGCACTACCCGGGCATTTTGTAAGCGATGGCAATACAATAAAATTTGGCAGTTCGGAACTTGAAGTGCGCTATACCCCGGGTCATGCCGATGGAAGCATTTGTCTGGTGAGTCATACCGACCGTTTTGTAATTTCAGGGGATGTTTTGTTTTACGGCAGCATAGGGCGCACCGATCTGCCTACCGGAGATTTCGATGTGCTTATGAACAGCATTGAAGAGAAGCTGTTTACACTGGATAACGATTACACCGTTTATCCCGGGCACGGGCCAAAAACCCTTATCGGATATGAGAAAATGAACAATCCGTTTATCCGGTGAATCTACTGTTTTAAGTTGGCGGATTTAAGATAAAAATCTCAGAAAAATATGGAAAAACATTCCCCTTCAGCTTCTGAACCGGTAGAAAAACTACTTTCTGAAATAAAAACAACTGCTTCAGAAATGCAGGCGGGTTTGGTTGAAATCCGCAGGCATCTGCATCGCCATCCGGAGTTGTCGATGCAGGAGAAGGAAACCTCGGCTTATATCCGTTCGAAACTCGATGAATACAGAATCCCGTATACTTCCGGGATTGCCGTGCATGGGATTGTTGCATTGATAAAAGGGAGAAATCCTGAGAAAAACACCATTGCCCTGAGAGCCGACATGGATGCTCTCCCCATCCTCGAAAAAAATGAAACGGATTACTGCTCGGTAAATCCCGGAGTGATGCATGCCTGCGGTCACGACGTTCACATGACCTGCCTTCTGGGTGCAGCGCGCATTCTGAATCAATACAGGGATCGCTTCGAGGGTACCGTTAAACTGATTTTTCAGCCCTCTGAAGAGAGATTCCCGGGCGGAGCCTCCATGATGATAAACGAAGGTGTTCTTGAAAATCCGGCGCCCCGCAAAATGTTCGGACAGCATGTGTTACCCACGCTTGATGCCGGAAAGATCGGGATGAAAGCAGGAAAATACATGGCTTCCACCGATGAAATTTACCTTACGGTGAATGGACGGGGCGGACATGGTGCCACTCCCGAAATCAACGTTGATCCGGTGCTGATTGCCGCCCATATTATTGTCGCCCTTCAGCAGATCGTCAGCCGCAACGCCCCACCGCAACTACCCGCTGTACTATCGTTTGGCCGTGTGATAGCCGACGGCCGGACAAACATAATCCCCAACGAGGTTAAAATTGACGGCACCCTGCGCACCTTCGACGAAAAATGGAGGGCTGAGGCCCATGTGAAAATTGAAAAAATGGCAACTGCCATTGCGGAAGGAATGGGCGGCAGCTGCCATGTGTTCATCGACAAAGGGTATCCCTTTCTTGTTAACGACGAGAACGTAACGGCCGAAGCCCGCCTGTATGCCGAAGAGTACCTGGGGCCCGAAAATGTTGTGGATCTCGACCTGCGTATGACTGCCGAAGACTTCGCCTATTACTCACAGAAAGTACCCTCCTGCTTCTACCGCCTGGGCATTCGCAATGCAGAGAAAGGAATAACCCATAACCTGCATACCGACCGCTTCGATGCCGATGAAACCGGCCTAAGTGCCGGAGCCGGCCTTATGGCATGGATTGCGGTTCGCTCCTTATAGCAATCCGAACGCACCCCGGAGCTCTGACGGTCGTATTTGGTGCACTAACGCTTCTCATCAACCGGAAAAAATGATGAAGAAAATACAGCAAATAGCAGGGTGTAGATGAATATCCGAATTTAATATTTAGTATATTTGTTAGTTAATCCACTAAAAACCAAGCGCGATGGGATTCCTGAACTCATTAAAAAAGTTGTTCGGCACTTCAAAGGAAGTAGCCGCTGCAAAGTCGGCCGAGCTGAAAGAAAAAACGGCCGATAACGTTGAATCTGCTAAAGAATTTGCCAAAGAGGCAAAAGAGAAAATTGAAACTCTGGTCGAAAATGCAAAGGAAAATACGTCTGAAGCAACCGAAAAGCTGAAAGATTTTGGTGAAAATCTCAAGGACAAGGCAGAGGATGCTTTCGAAAAACTGGATGAAAAAGCAGGAGAAGTTGTGGATAAAATAGAGGGAAAACTCCGTTCGAAACTCAACAAACCGGATGCTGAAGAAACGGTTAAGGAAACGGTAGAAATGGCCGGCGAATCGGTTGAAGATGTAAAAGAAGCTGCAGAAAAAATTAAAAATGAGGTAGCAGAAGAGGTAAAAGAGGCAGCAGAAGAAATAACCGATCAGGCCGAAGACCTTCTGAAAAGCAAGACTGACGAAGAACTTCCCAAGGCGGAATAGACAACCATACGCTGATTTCATGCAGGGGTCGTTACGTGTAACGGCTCCTGTTTTTTTTACTCTTTTCGGCCGGCCGGCCAGAAGACAGAACGTACTATCCGGCTCCTGTTCTGAACATAGGGATGAGTTCCATCACAGCAGAAAACCTTCCGGCTCCATTTTATCCGTCATCCCGTAAGATTCCGGACGGGTTGATGCCTGCCGGTGCATGCTCCTCAAACACCCTCTGCACAGCCTCTTCGTATTCGTCGTAAGAAGCTGTTTTCCGTATTTTCCGGAAGACGGAACGGGGATCATCAAACGAAAGGATAAGATACTTCCAGTACTCCTTCATGGCATTCAGAACCGTATGGCTTTCTTTTTTATCGCGACGGTAAGCATGGTACAGGTCATCCGTGAATTTCTTCAGGATTTCGGTCTCCTTCCCGTTTATGGCTATTCCTTTTATTCTGGCCGGCAGGAACGGGTCGGCGAGCAGTCCGCGGCCGATCATAAACCGGCTGATTCCCGGAAATTGCGATTGCAGAAACTGCAGGTCGGCTGGAGCTGCAATGTCCCCGTTATATGCAACAGGATGCCGAAGAGATGTAATGGCCTCTCCAAAGGCCCGAAGGTCGGGCGATCCGGAATACAACTGCCTCCCGATGCGGGGGTGAATAATAATTTCGGAGAGCGGATACCGGTTGAAAACCGGGATAAGATTCTGAATTTCTCCTGCATCTTCGTACCCCAGCCTGCATTTGACCGAAAAATGCAGAGGCATACGGGTCATCAGCTGATCCAGTATTTCCGAAACCATTTCAGGATAGGGCAGCAAACCTGAGCCTCTTTTCTTACGGGCCACCTGCGGATACGGGCATCCCAGATTCCAGTTAAGTTCGGAAAACCCCAATCCGGCGCAGCGCTGTGCAAACGAAAGAATTTCCGGAGCACTCTTGCTGAGTATCTGCGGGATTACGGGGATCCCGTTTTCAAATTGCTCACGCAAAGCCTTAAGCTTCAGTGGAGGCAGGGGATAATCCACCGCTATATTCGCAAAATATGGTGTATATAGCTTATCCGTACCAAAAAAGTGCCGGGCATACACTTCCCGGAAGGCTTTGGTTGTAATTCCCTGAAAAGGGGCAAAATAAAGGGAGGGCTGTTCGTTCATCGGAGGACAAAAGTAACCAGGATTAACAAGAAAACTGCAGCAGCCATGCACTTGCCGATTGAATTTTAATACCTTTACTCCCTGAGGCATTCACCATTTGAGCCGGCAGATATTTTTTTATCCTTAACAACACTTTCGTGAAAAATTTAACCTCCCGATTCATTCCCCTTGCAATCCTGTGTATTGCAATGATCAGCCCGGCACTAAAAAGCCAGAGCATACCGGATACCGTATATCTGGATGAAGCCTTCAGGGAAACAACGCGCGGTGAGCATCGTTATCTGCGGGTAAAAATTATGAAAGAGGATGATTATTTTCTAAGAACATATTACACAAACGGACAGCTCAGAACGGAATCATTCTGGACCGGCGACGACAGAAAGCAAATTGAGGGCAATATAATAACCTATGCTGAAGACGGGAGGATTCTGAAAATAAACAACTTAAGTAAAGGCACTTACGAAGGGGAACAAAAAATCTATTACGACTCCGGCGCCCTGTATTATGTAGAGAATTACCGGAACCAGAAAGAACACGGTGAACGCATAGTGTATTATGAAGACGGGAGTCTGAAACGGAAAGAGTTATTTGAAAACGGCAAACTGATTTACGGTAACTGTTATTCCATGGATGGGAAGGACACGACCTATTTTCCCTTCATCGTGCAACCACAGTTCAGAGGCGGCGAAAGCGAAAGAATCCGGTATCTGGTTGAGAACATCCGGTACCCGCGCAAAGCCCGGAAAAGGAATATTTCAGGAATCGTTTATTTAACATTTCTTGTCCGGAGCGACGGAGAAGTTACCGATGTAAAAATACTGCGGGGCGTTCATCCGCTGCTCGACGAGGAGGCATTGCGTGTTGTAGAAAGGATGCCGAAATGGACACCGGGGAAGTTCGATGGTAAAAAGGTAACTATAAGCTTTAACATGCCAATAAAATTTACCCTTGCCAGATAGACGGCTCTCTGATTTGACCAGCCTGAACAACATCAGGCCAAACCATACCGGTTAAATTCTGTTCTACCTTCAGCAATCCGAAATTGCGGATTAAAAATTACTCTACTGAAACACACCACTTTATGAAAAGGCTTTTTATCATCCTGACCGCAGCCGTTATGATTTTTCCGGGCTGCAGAACCCAGAATAAAACAACCTCAGCAGATACCGGACTTACTCGCATTATAGATATTGAGTATGGCGACAACAGCTCTGCTACGCTTGACTGGTCCGGGACGTATGAAGGCATCCTTCCGTGTGCAGACTGCGGGGGCATTATAACTACCATTGTACTGAATGAAGATCTGACGTATTCACGCACCATGCTTTACAAAGGAAAGGGAGGCAATCCGTTTACGGATTCAGGGAAGTTCAGCTGGGATAAACAAGGACGCAGCATTCTTCTGGAAGGCGCAAATTCCGGCAACGACCGTTTCCTTGTCGGAGAAAATATGCTGGCCATGCTCGACCGGGATGGGAACCGGATTACAGGCGAACTTGCAGACAAGTACATACTTTCCAAAAAAATCACCGGCTTATCCGGTGATCACCTCAGCGGCAAAACGTGGAAACTCATTGAGCTGAACGGACATCCGGTCAGTGTAGAGACAGAGGGAGGAAACGGAATATTTATGATTTTTGATCCTGCCGGGCAACGCATCCACGGTTTCGGAGGCTGTAACCAGTATTCCGGAAGTTACGAACTCACGGAGGGAAACCGTGTTTCCTTTGAAGGAATTCTGGCTACCAGGCTGGCATGTCCGGAACTGTCAACGGAACAGGCATTTTTCGATGCGCTGCAACAGGCGGATGCCTATGCAGCAAACGAAGAGCGGTTGCAGCTTAATCAGGGGCGCGGCCTCCGTCTTGCCGTATTTGAGCGGATGAATCCCTGAATCCGTTGAAACGAACACCTGAATCCGGGGATTTCCTGCATTAAACTCCGGAAAATGCCGAAGGAATCTGCATATTAATCATCACAATGAAAAATCGCTGAAAATGACTATCTTTGCAGCTCATTACGTTTTACCGGTCACCCTGATTCCGCACCTCTTACTGCTTTCCGGCAAAACCATTTATTCATTCCTCATTGCAGGATAATTAACCTAAAATCCTTTCATGGCAAGATCACAACAATCCTGGAACAAAATCGAAAACGAGAAAAAGAAACAGAAAAAGAAAAAAGACAAGGCAGCCCGCAAACTTGAAAGAGCTTCAAGTGCATCCGACGGAAACGACCTTGACAGCATGATAGCTTACGTGGATGAGTACGGCCGTATCACCGATACTCCGCCCGACCCCTCAGCCAAAACCGTTATAAAGGCAGAAGACATCGAAATCGGCGTACCGCGCAAAGAAGAAGGTGCCGACGAGCAGGCCGAGCGCACAGGGATTGTAACTTTTTTTAATGAAGATAAAGGATTTGGCTTTATCCGGGATCTGCAAAGCGGGGAAAGCATTTTTATCCATATCAACCAGCTCGACGCCCCCCTGAAACAGGATAACCGCGTTACGTTTAAAACCGAAAGAAGTCTGAAAGGACTTAATGCCGTTGACGTCAAGCTTATTAAATAAGCAGGAGACTGCCTGAATTTCAGGTAAGAACTTTTTAAAATCCAGTGTTTTCAGGCATAGTAAACTATTTCCACCTGTGGTTGTTAATACCCTATCCAATTATTAACAAACACACTATTTATGAAAGCAAAACTTCTTACCATTGTCGCACTTGTTTTGCTGACCGCTTCGGTCAGTTATGCGCAGGATTACAAATCAGCAATCGGTGGAAAACTGGGCTATGGACTGATTGCATCCTACAAAACATTCCTTTCAGAATCGAATGCCATTGATATTTTCGGAGGTATCCGCTGGGGCGGAATCGCTGCCGGTGCTTACTGGGAAAAGCATTATCCGATTAGCGGACTTGAAAATCTGCAGTGGTACTGGGGTCTTGGAGGTTCTTTCACTACCTGGGACTATGGCTATGTCGGGTACGACACGTATTATGAAATAGGCGTTTCGGGAGTTCTGGGGCTCGATTATTCCTTCGACGACATCCCCCTGAACCTGAGCATCGACTGGGCTCCAACTATTGTATTAGCTGACTCCTGGGATTACCCCGGAGCATCCTACAACCGGTTCAGAGGTGGTTACGGCGCAGTTTCGGTTCGGTACATTCTGAAACGATAAAACAAAATCACCCTATTGTTTGCAGGGAAGACGGAGCAACTCCGTTCTTCCCTGTTTTCTTTAAGACACAGCACGTATCTTTGCGGAAACCATCAAAGCCAGTTTATGAAAGTAGGCGACAAACACTACCATACCATTTGGATGGAAGGAACGGTAGTTTATATGATTGATCAGAACCTCCTGCCTTTTGAGTTTCACATAAAGCGCTGTGAAAACTACGAATCGACCTGCGAAGCAATCCGGCGGATGACAGTGCGCGGAGCCGGAGCCATAGGAGCCGCAGCCGGATTCGCCATGGCACAGGCACTGGCTGCCAGTACCAGGCCCGACATGGCACGGGAGCATATACGTGCCACCCGCCCTACCGCCCGCGATCTGTTTTATGCCGTCGACAAGGTTTATGAAGCCGGAAAAATTTCAGTTCAGAATGCTCTGGACGAAGCCCAGAACCTGGCAATTGCCAATGTGGAAGCGGCAAAGAAAATCGGAACCTATGGTGACACACTGATAAAAGACGGAGCCCGCATCCTTACCCACTGCAACGCCGGCTGGCTGGGATTTGTCGATTACGGCAGCGCCCTCTCACCGATCTATACAGCCCACCGGAACGGCAAGAAACTTCACGTTTACGCCGACGAAACCCGTCCCCGCAGTCAGGGTGCCCGCCTCACTGCCTGGGAGCTTGCCAATGAAGGGGTGGATCATACCATCGTTCCGGATAATGCCGGCGCTTTTCTGATGTCGAAAGGCATGATTGACCTGGTAATTACCGGTGCCGACCGCATCGCTGCCAACGGGGATGTTGCCAACAAAATCGGAACGTATGAAAAAGCTATACTCGCTAAACATTTCGGTATTCCCTTCTTCGTGGCCGCCCCCTTGTCAACCTTCGACCACAATACCCCCGACGGCAGCACCATTGAAATAGAACACCGCAGCCAGGACGAAGTACACTACCAGACCGGCCCCGACGAAAACGGGCAAATGCATACCATCCGGGTCACCAATCCCGGATCGGATGCCTTTAATCCCGCTTTCGATGTTACCCCCGCCGCATTGATCACTGGATTTATCACGGAGAAAGGGGTAACTAATTAAGAATCNNCGGCTGTTCAGGTGAGCAGTGCCTTTCAGACATGATGCCGCCCGCCTCCCTCGCCCCTCGTCCCATTAACCGAAATCCACAATGAAAACCTGCTCCTGGCCGGGCAATGACCCGCTGATGATTGATTACCACGACACCGAATGGGGCGTCCCCGTTCATGACGATCGCAAACTTTTCGAATTCCTTGTTCTTGACGCCTTTCAGGCCGGCCTGAGCTGGAAAACCATACTGCATCGCAGAGAGGGTTTCCGAAGGGCGTTCGAAAATTTTGACGCGGTGAAAATTGCCGCTTACACCGAAGAAGATTATCTCCGCCTGCTCGGGGATCCCGGCATTATCCGTAACCGGGCCAAAATCAGGGGTACCATCAGGAATGCGCAGATTTTTCTTGAAATTCAAAAAGAATTCGGCTCATTTGATGCCTACATCTGGCAGTTTACCGGTGGGAAAACCATCGTTAACCGCTGGACCGGACTGAATCAGATTCCCGCCACCAGTCCTGAATCGGATGCCATGGCAAAGGATATGAAAAAGAGGGGCTTTGCCTTCTGCGGAAGCACCATCTGCTATGCCTTTATGCAGGCCGCCGGGCTGGTGGATGACCATCTGGAGGGATGTTTCAGGAAATCATCGGCTCATTAGTGGCAGCAAGCAAACGGTATACGCCCGCCTGCTTAAAAAGCAGTGTTCCGATTCTTAAATCTGACCATCCTTCCCGTAATTTGTAGCTGAACACGGGGCGTTCACCATCAATATCACAATCAAGATGGCAGGTGTGAATATCGCCTGCCTCATTTTCTTTGATCTTTTTCAGGAGGTGAAGATGGGTCGAAATAATGAAAACAGAATTGTTGAGTCTTGTCAAACCAGCTATCGTAGCAGCACTGATTTCCAATGCATCATCCGGATTAGTTCCTTTGAAAAGCTCATCAAATACCGCAAAACATTTTTGACCATTAACTGCCTCATTAAGAACAGACTTCACCCGGAGTACTTCCTGCATAAAATGGCTGTAGCCGTTGACGATGTCATCGGAGTGATTGATCGAAATTAAGATACTATCGAAAAAAGGAATCCGTGCTGAAGCAGCCGGCACAGCCAGCCCAATATGTGCCAGCCAGATACATAAACCAATACTTTTAAGGTACGTAGACTTCCCCGACATATTCGGTCCTGTAAGCAGGATTACATTACGAACGCCTGCAAAATTATTTTTTACCGGATTGTTTACCAGTGGGTGATATAATTCGTTTATTATTAACTCATTGGAAGATATTTCGGGGAAGACAAACCCGTATTTTACAATACCCTGACTTACAGACAGTAAAGCCTCAAATTTTGCAAGGCAGTTGTAAAACGAAACTATCTCCCCCGCAGCCTGCAATTTCGTTACTATTTCAGACAGCTCAGCTATATGTCTGTTTCTGAATCTGTTTTCCAAAATCAGCCTGTCGTAAAGAGGCAGATTAAATTTCTGAAGGAAATCCTGTAAAAGGTTTAATTCAGTTCTGTATACTTCAGGAAAAACATCCTTCCTTATCCGGGAAATGTACCAGGAATTCAGTTTGTTAAATAAAGTAATCCATTGAATAAACCGTGCCTTTAAAGCCATGCTTTCATTTTCGGAAATCAGCAACCTGAGCCTGTCGCTTACACTCAGCCTGTTCACGGAATTTTCTGTCAGAAACCGCTTTACTTCATAAAAATCCGTCCGGGAATAAGTATAATCCTTCAGGATTTCTGCATTGTTTATAAACCCCTTCAGCACCTGCTGCCGCTCCCTGATTCTGTCCGCGTTTACCAGCGGAGTATCCACAAGTTTGCCGAGCGCCTGCCGGCTGAATGAATTCAGGGTAAAATCAAAAAAGGGTAAAATCTCATGATGAATGTTCAGGTCCTTTACATCATGCATAACACCGGTGAATTGAAAATCCGTAATAATCAGAAAATGCCCATGGTTTATTATCTGCTTTTATTAACAGTATTTCCCCGAAAATCATATTCAAGGTGAATCATTTTATCACATAAAGTTAAAACCCGGGTATTTGCAGGTAAACCAGAATGAATCCCGGAAATACAAGCCTTTATAGACTGTAAAGACTGAACAGACATCCCTCTGTTTCTTCGGTATAAACCGTATTATGTGTATCTCATTACATTTTTTTCATCCATTCTATGTATTCAATTACTTTTTTATTATAATTATTATGTAATCCATTACATTTTTACTATCTTTGCCAAAACGCATCATCATGACAGAACTTTTTCAAATCAGTAATAACCTGATCAATCATGTTAGTCAGGATTTCAAAAGGTTCCTGTACCGTCAGGTTGACTGGAACGCGCGTCTGGTTGAAATAAACGGTGCCAGGGGTACCGGGAAAACCACGCTATTGTTGCAAAAAGCCTTTGAATTAATGCGAACAGATGCAGATTCGGTACTTTATACAACGCTTGAAGACCCTTTCTTTTACAACAACAATCTTATTGATCTGGCCGATGAGTTCAGAAAACTTGGCGGACGTTATCTGTTTCTGGATGAGGTACACCGTTACCCTGCAAAAAATCCCGGCTCTGACTGGTCGGCAGAACTGAAAATTATCTATGACAGGTATCCCGGACTAAAGGTATACTATACAGGATCATCGCTGCTCAGGATTTACAAAGGAAAAGGTGATCTCAGCAGAAGAAAAACCACCTACAATCTTCCGGGTTTGTCATTCAGAGAATACCTCTATTTTACCGGAGTTCTGGATTTCAATGCACTTTCCTTAGACGATATCCTGAAGAACAATATAAAACTGACAACGGAAATCCTGAATAAAACCGGTGTGATCATTCCTCATTTCCGCAACTACATCAAAACCGGCTATTTTCCGTATTATCTGGAATCTCAGGAGCACTATCTTTCGCGTTTGAAAGATGTTATCACGGTTATTCTTGAGAATGACATTCCTTCTGTTTCGGAAATTCCTTTTGAAACCGTGCTGAAACTAAAAAAACTGCTTGGCTTGATTGCTTCAGGCGTTCCATTCACACCCAACCTGACCAATCTGAAGAAAGAATTGTTTATCGCCGATCAGCGGACCTTACTCAGGTATTTCAGCTTACTCGAAAAAGCCGAACTGATATACAACCTCCGGAAAGAATCCAGGGAAAACCAATTGCTCCGCAAACCCGATAAAATTCTGCCTGACAATACCAACCTGACATACTGCTTTAATGCAAATCCGGATACCGGAACGTTGCGCGAAATTTTCCTTGTAAGAAACTTACGGGTTCATCATGTCGTTACTGTACCTGCAAAGGGCGATTTTCTGGTTGATGGAACGTATACTTTTGAAGCCGGAGGAAAGAATAAAACCATGAAACAAATTCAGCATACTGAAAATGCTTTCCTCGCCCTCGATGATATTGAAACCGGTCATGGCCGGACAATTCCTCTATGGCTTTTTGGATTTCTTTACTGATGATTTTTATCGAAGTAAGATGGTCCCATTTATAAATGTTACTCCTAAATGCCCTGCTTATTGCCGCTATGCCTTCGCGGACAAATTCCGTTATACGCTTTTCCCCTTGCGCCCCGAGCTATAATATCACCTACCTTTGCCTCATGCAAATCCCTGAAAAACGCCCCCTTACCGACTGGCTGCCCGTTTCGCGCGAAGAGCTCGACCGCCGGGGCTGGGATGAGGTGGACGTGATCCTGGTTTCGGGCGATGCCTATGTGGATCATCCCGCCTTCGGAGCCGCTGTAATCGGCAGGCTGACCGAACATGCGGGGTTCCGGGTAGCCATTCTGCCGCAGCCCAACTGGCGCGACGACCTGCGCGACTTTAAAAAACTTGGGAAACCCCGGTTATTTTTCGGGGTTACAGCCGGAAATATGGACAGCATGGTGAACCACTATACTGCCAACAAACGCCTGCGAAGCGACGATGCTTACACCCCGGGCGGTGTGGCCGGCTTCCGGCCCGATTATGCTTCGGTGGCTTATACGCACATCCTGAAAAAGCTTTACCCGGATGTACCTGTTATCCTTGGCGGAATCGAAGCCTCCATGCGACGCCTTACCCACTACGATTACTGGAGCGACAGCCTGAAACCGGATATCCTGACCTGGAGCGGTGCCGATATGCTTGTCTTCGGAATGGGGGAAAAGGGTATTGTTACATTGATACAGCGCCTTGCTTCCGGCGTTAACATCGGCCGGATCCACGATGTGGAACAAACCGCCTTCAGAATCCCTAACGGGGAAACCTTACCGGAACTGCCTGGCACAGCTACCATCGAACTGCCTTCGCATACCGGATGCCTGGCCGATAAAAAAGCTTTCGCCCGTCATTTCCGCATCTTCGAAGAAGAATCGAACCGCTGGCAGGGAGCAAGGCTTCTGGAAAGAAACGGGGATTTCACCATTGTGGTGAATCCGCCAAATCCGCCCATGAACGAGGCGGAGATTGATGCCTCCTTTGATCTGCCCTACACCCGCGAACCACACCCCCGCTATCATAAAAGAGGCGCCATCCCTGCTTATGAAATGATCCGTAATTCGGTAAACATGCACCGGGGATGTTTCGGCGGATGCGCCTTCTGCGCCATTTCGGCCCATCAGGGAAAGTTTGTGGTAAGCCGTTCCGAAAAATCCATCCTTAAAGAGGTGGAGCAAATCGCTGCAGCCCCGGATTTTAAAGGACATATCACCGATCTTGGTGGTCCATCGGCCAATATGTACCAGATGAAAGGCATAGATACAGACAAATGCAAAAAATGCAAGCGTCCCTCGTGCATTTTCCCAACCATATGCCGTAACCTGAGTACCGACCACCGGCCTATGACGGAGCTTTACAACAAGGCCTTAAAAAGAAGAGGGATAAAACGCATCACCATCGGCAGCGGCATCCGTTACGATATGCTGACCGGCCGCAGCGAAGCCGAATCAAAAGCCAACGGGCTGAATGAATACCTCGAGCAGCTGATTACCCGGCATGTTTCAGGCCGCCTCAAGGTAGCTCCCGAACACAGCTCGGCACACGTACTGCAGATCATGCGCAAACCGCATTACCGCACCTTTGTGCAGTTTCAGCAGAAGTTTGAAGAGATAAACCGCAGAAACGGTCTGAGGCAGCAACTAATCCCTTATTTTATCTCGAGCCATCCGGGCAGCCGTCCCGAAGATATGGCCGAGCTTGCCTGTGAAACATCACAGCAGGGTTTCAGGCTGGAACAGGTGCAGGACTTCACCCCCACCCCCATGACCCTGGCCACGGCCATGTATTATACCGGTTTCGATCCGTACACGCTGAAACCCGTGTATGTTGCCCGCGAAAAACAGGAAAAACTCAACCAGCAGAGGTTCTTTTTCTGGTATAAACCCGAAAACAAACGCTGGCTTGCTGAAACATTAAGAAAAGCAGGCCGTGCCGACCTGCTGCCGAAATTTGGCAAACGGCCTCAGGGCTGAGGCACAATCAGCACCGGACACGGGCTGTTGCGCATTACGCCGTCGCTAACGCTGCCAATAAATGTCCGGTAAAGAAATCCGTGGCTTTGCGTTCCTATTACAATCAGATCGGCTTCAAATTTTCCGGCTTCATCCAGAATGGTATTGATAACGGGGCCGTGAACAAGAGCTGAGCAGGCATTCACCCCTTTTTCGTGAAGGTAATGCACCATGGCTTTCAGATCGTGATCTTCACGGATCAGCTCTTCAAGACCGGGACTGGCTACCAGAGCCGGTTGGGAAGGATCGTCAGCAAAAACCGGCCCGGGAACCGAAACATGAAGAATATATACCTCACTTTCAAAAGCTTTGGCAATCTCTCCGGCTTTCTCAATTACCTCCGTAGCCAGATCGGAAAAGTCGACAGGAACAAGAATTTTCTTCATAATGTTCTTATATGACAATTACAAAGATACAAAAGTCGAAGGCGAAACGCAAGAACGCTAAACGCAAGCCATTACAGAATAGAAAACACGACAATTATTGCTGCGGAATAAAATGCATTTCGCAGATTTCTATTGAATTATGATCTTTTGACTGTAGGAGTGATCCTTATCGCTCAGCCTAACAACGTAAATGCCTCCGGGAAGAAAACTCAGATCCACGTTGTAATTGGTTACCGCACCCGGAAACATCCTGGAGTATACAAGAGCGCCTCCGGATGAATACACCCTGAAACCGACCTGCTCAGAACTTTTCCAGGTATTAACGTTAAAAATTCCCTTTCCGGGAACCGGACTTATAAAAGCTTCTGAAACAGCAACAGGCTCAATACCGGTGGTTTTGCAAACGATAGGGTGAATGGTCATGGTAGTCTGAATGTTCGTACCCCAGTTTTCGGGATCGTTAAAGGCAAACCATCTGCCGTCGCTCCACTGATCCCAGGCTGTTCCGTTGTAACCAACCACATGCTTGCGGCACCAGAGGGCTACAGTGTCTCCTGTTGTTACAGGCAAAATAACACCAACATAGAAAGGACCTTCCACTGCCAGAGGTTCCTGCAACATAACGGTGGTTACTTTTTCATTCTGAGCATCAAAAACGATGGATGCCATTGGCTTGCTTGCTTCCGCCAGCAGGTTGCCTGGTTTTCCACCCTCACCGCTGTTATCCCAGATACCAAACCTGACATCGGGATTGGTACGGTTAACGGCAACGGCAAATTCGGCAACAATACCGGTAATGTGACTTCCGGTGGTAAAAGAGGCAAAATATTCTGCTTTAACTTTATCCCCGAAACTGTTATTACCGGTAACATAACCCGTTTGCGGAGGCATCAGATAGTAATACGTAATCTCACCCTGAAGGGGAAATCGCAGGGTATCGCAGGTAGTTTCGCGCCCCGTTTCACCATAAAAAGTACCGTTTCCGGGATTTTTTACTATTCCCGATTCTAAAAAGGAGCTTTGTCTGTTCTCCTGAGCAGTTACAATACCGGCCGATACCATCAGCAGGAAAGCCGTCAGATAAAATGTTTTCATGCGTTGCGATTTAAGTTTTTCCGCTTACAAATCTGTGCATTCAATATGCAAAGAAGAGAGTTAATTAATCCGTATTGTATTTCCAGGCCCGGAATTTCGTTTCCCCCGACCAATCGTAAAAAAATCAATAATTCTTTTTAGTTTTGACCACCGTCCCGAATTTTATGTACGATGGCCATCCCCTGTGCTGCAAATTTCATCGAAAAACAGTGATAACACCCTAAGATCATGAAAAATACAACAACAACCGGCAAATCCGGTGCACCGGTTTCAAAAGGCAAAATTAGTGCAATAATCATGCCCGCCAGATTGGTAATTGCGGGGATTTTCCTTTTTTTCAGTCTTTCAGCCAGCGTTGACGGATTCGCACAGAAAAAGTCTTCTCCTCAGCCAGCCGACACCCTGAAATCCGGTAGTTTCAGCGGGTTAAAATTCAGGTCGATAGGTCCGGCCTTTAGTTCGGGACGTATCGGCGATTTCGCGGTTAATCCGAACAATAATGCCGAGTACTTTGTAGCGGTTTCATCGGGTCACATCTGGAAGACGGTGAATGCCGGAACAACCTGGGAACCTGTATTCGATAATTACGGTTCCTACTCCATTGGCTGCCTGACCATGGATCCGGAAAATCCGAACGTAGTTTGGGCCGGTACCGGTGAAAACAATCATCAGAGAGCGCTTGGCTACGGCGATGGCGTATATAAAACCACCGACGGAGGCAAATCATGGAAAAACATGGGACTTAAAGAGTCGCGCCAGATCGGGATGATTGCCATCGATCCGCGCAACACCAACGTAGTGTATGTTGCAGCCGAGGGATCGGTATGGGGGCCCGGCGGCGAACGCGGTCTCTATAAAACCACGGATGGCGGCAAAACCTGGAATAAAGTATTGAATATCAGCGAACATACCGGCGTCAATAACGTCATAATGGATCCCCGGAATCCCGATGTGCTTTATGCTACTTCCGAACAACGCCGCAGGCATGTGTTTACCAAGATCGGCGGGGGACCTGAATCGGCCATCTGGAAATCGACGGATGCCGGTGCCAGCTGGGAAAAACTGACCTCCGGACTTCCTTCGGGCGATGTTGGCGGCATAGGTATTTCAATATCTCCGGTAAATCCCGATTA
>DJVU01000095.1:85079-94426 GCA_002441345.1 Bacteroidales bacterium UBA6248 | reverse complement strand
TGTATTTGGTATCCTGCCGGCTTTCGTGTTCGGGCATTATTCCTTTCCGGTTATAATAAAATCCGTAGACACCGGAGATGGTATCATTCCCATGCGACCATATCACAACAGTGGATAATTTGATTAAATTTGCCATTAAGAACCTTCGGTAATACGCAACTATTGGTGAATTTTCATCCTACTGCAGCAGGCAACCGAAACAAAAATCGAAAAAGATGGCATATAAAGGAGCAGAGACGCTGATTGCAAAATCAGGTTTGGAGTTACGCATCATCCCGAAAATGGCAAATCGTCATGGTCTTATCACCGGTGCTACAGGTACCGGAAAAACGGTTACGCTTCAGGTGCTTGCCGAATCGTTCAGCATGCAGGGGGTTCCGGTTTTCATGACCGATATCAAAGGAGATTTATCGGGCATAAGCCGTCCCGGCAGTATGAACTCCAAAATTCAGGAAAGGGTTGAAAAGCTTCAGCTTGACGGGTATGAAAACAGAGGGTTTCCGGTTGTTTTCTGGGATGTTTTCGGAGAACAGGGTCATCCGATGCGAACCACCATCACGGAAATGGGGCCCCTGCTTCTTTCGCGCCTTTTGAACCTTAACGACACCCAGGAAGGAGTACTGAATCTGGCATTCCGAATTGCAGATGATGCGGGATTGCTCTTGCTCGATCTGAAGGATCTTACGTCACTGCTGGAATATATCGGAACGAACCGCGATAAATTCACCCTGAGTCACGGGAATATATCTGCTGCCAGCATCGGAGCCATACAGCGCAACCTGCTGGTGCTGAGTCAGCAGGGTGCTGAACACTTCTTTGGAGAACCGGCATTCGACATTCACGATCTTATGCAAACGGATCCGGACGGAATGGGTATTCTGAATATCCTGGCAGCCGATAAGCTGATGCATTCTCCAAGGATTTACTCAACATTTCTTCTATGGCTTCTGTCCGAACTTTTTGAAGAACTTCCCGAGGCGGGCGATCCGGAAAAGCCTAAGCTGGTCTTTTTCTTCGACGAAGCACATCTGTTGTTTAATGAAGCGCCTAAAATCCTGCTCGACAAAATAGAGCAGGTTGTCAGGCTGATCCGGTCGAAAGGGGTGGGGGTCTATTTTGTCACCCAAAACCCGCTGGATGTTCCCGATTCGGTACTGGGGCAACTGGGCAACCGGGTTCAGCATGCGCTGAGGGCCTACACTCCCAGGGATCAGAAAGCGGTAAGGGCTGCAGCAACCACATTCAGAACAAATCCAGCGCTTGATACTGAAAAGGCGATTACCGAACTCGGCACGGGGGAAGCCCTTGTTTCTTTTCTGGATCCCAAAGGAACACCTTCCGTCGTCGAACGTGCCTTTATTCTGCCTCCCTGTTCCCAAATCGGGCCCATACAGGCCAATGAGCGGGAAGGATTAATCAGACGATCGCTGATCTTCGGAGTATATGAGAAATCACTCGATCGTGAGTCGGCTTTCGAAATCCTTCAAGCCAGGGTTGCAGAAACCAATAAGATAAAAGCCGAGGAAGCCGCCGCCGCGGCTGCTGCAAAAGAAAAGCTTGCACAGGCCAAAGAAGAGGCTGCACTTGCCAGAGCCCAGGCAGCCAAAGAAAGGGCTGAACGGGCGCAGAAAAAGGCCAATCCCGATATCTTTACCGAGCTTAGCAAACAGGTCGGGCGCACTGCTACCCGCACACTGGGCAATGAACTTGGAAGGACCCTTGTACGCGGACTTCTTGGCTCACTGTTCGGCGGCAGCAGAAAGAAATAGCCCGTTTTATGATCCGCTAACTCAATTTTTTCGTTATGCCTGAATGCACCCGTGAGTTTTTCATGTTAAACGGAGAACTCCTTCCGGTTTCGCTGTTCGAACAGCACTTTTTACCTCCCGCTTTTTACTCTTACGAAGTATTCCGTACGGATGATGGCGTTGCTCTGTTTCTGGAAGATCACCTGCAACGCTTCTTTGGAACTGCCAGACTTGCCGGTTTTAACCCCGGTAGGGACGAAAAAGGAATGCAGGAACTTATTTACAGACTGATTCGGAAAAATTCACCGGGTGAAGGAAATATAAAGATAGCCGCTTATCCGGACCGGGACGGGAAGCTACAACTTTTCATATACTTTGTCGTTCATTCCTATCCGACGGCGGAGCAGTTCAGAAACGGTGTAAAGGTGGAACTTTTTCATGCCGAAAGAGAAAATCCGAATGCCAAAGTAATGAATGTAAGCCTCAGGATAGAAACAGACAGTATCAAGGAAAATCAGGAGGTTTACGAAGTACTTCTGGTAGATCGCAACGGTTTAATTACCGAAGGCAGCCGTTCGAATGTTTTCTTTATCAGGAATAATAGCCTGATTACTCCTCCGTCCGGAACCGTTCTTATGGGAATTACCCGTAAGCAGATTATGGACTTGTGCCAGGAAAATGACATACCCGTGCTGGAAAAACATGTTCACCATTCGGAAATCGGCAGTTTTGACGGACTTTTTATCTCCGGCACGTCGCGAAGGGTGTTGCCGGTAAAACAGGCAGGAGAACTGATGTTGCCGCCTGTGCCGGCACTGGTTTACCGATTGCAGTTGCTATTCGAACAGCGCGTTAAACTTTACACAGTGCAGTTCAGGCATTAGCATTAAGCATAATGGATATTATAAAAAAAAAACACCGGGATGTTCCGGTGTTTTTTTATTCCATGAGGAATATTTAAAGCTTTGATATATCGTACATTACATTAGCATAAGCGCCTTCTTTCAATTTTACGCTTATTTCCTTGTAGGCATTGATGGTATAATTTACATCTTCGAGCGTATGCACTGCGGTCGGGATCAGACGCAGCAGAATGACACCTTTCGGTACTACGGGGTAGGTTACAATGGAACAGAAAATTCCGTAGTTCTCGCGCAGATCCACAGTAATCTGGGTTGCTTCGGGAACGCCGCCTTCCAAAATTACCGGGGTTACCGGAGATGCGGCTTTTCCGAGGTTAAAACCGGCTTCCTTAAGGCCACCCTGCAGTGCATTAACGATATTCCAGAGGCTATTTTTCAGTTCGGGATGCTTGCGGATGAGGTCGAGGCGTTTCAAAGCTCCGATGACCATAGGCATGGGCAGAGATTTAGCGAATGTCTGCGAACGCATATTGTGTCTCAGAAAGTCGACTACATCGGCACGGGTGGCCACAAAAGCTCCGATTCCGGCCATCGCCTTGGCAAACGTTCCGAAATAGATATCCACGCCGTCCATAACACCCTGTTCTTCATGCGTACCGGCACCTGTCGGTCCCATTGTACCGAATCCGTGGGCATCGTCGACAAGCAGCCGGAAGTTAAACTCTTTCTTCAATTCAACAATATCCTTCAGGTTGCCCTGGTCGCCGGTCATTCCGTAAACGCCTTCGGTAATTACCAGGATTCCGCCGCCGGTTTCGTCGGTCAGCTTTTTGGCACGCTGAAGCTGAATTCGGAGGTTTTCCATATTGTTGTGCGGAAAAACAAAACGCTTACCCATGTGCAGACGGGCGCCGTCGATGATACAGGCATGCGCTTCGCTGTCGTAAACGATGGCATCGTGGCGGTCGACCAGTGAATCGATGATGGAGACCATGCCCTGATATCCGAAATTCAGAAGGAAGGCATCTTCCTTACCAACGAAAGCGGCCAGTTCACGTTCCAGTTGTTCGTGGTATATCGTTTGACCCGACATCATGCGGGCACCCATGGGATAAGCCATACCCCATTCTTTTGCAGCCCGGGCATCGGCTTCTCTGACCTCGGGATGATTGGCGAGCCCAAGGTAGTTGTTGAGACTCCAGACGAGAACATCTTTTCCCCTGAATTTCATCCGGTTGCTGATCTCTCCCTCGAGCTTGGGGAACATAAAATAACCATCAGCCTGTTTGGCATACATACCCAGCGGGCCTAAATTCCGCACTCTTTTATCGAAAATATCCACGACAGTAGGTTTTTAGGTTTAAGATTTTGTAAATTGGCGCAAAGCTATGGAAATTTTACGCATCGGCAACAGCTTCCGCAGCATAAAAAACGTTCATACGTCCCGTGAACAAACCGGCTAAAGGCTTGTTTACCGGCCTCACAGCCTTCGTTTATGAGCCAAACCATTAACATCTTCTGGTTCCGCCGCGATTTGCGGCTGAACGATAATCGCGGTCTCTGGCATGCACTCAGCAGCGGATTGCCCGTTATCCCGCTGTTTATCTTCGACAAGAACATCCTTCAGTCACTGCCCGGCGATGACAGAAGAGTAAATTTTATCTACAAAACCCTGAGCAGCATGAACCGCAAACTGCTGCAGAACGGGAGCGGACTGCACGTATATTTTGGCACGCCTCCGGAGGTTTTTGAGAACCTTTTGCAGAAATACCGGGTAAATGCAGTTTTCACCAATCACGACGATGAGCCATATGCACTTGAACGCGACGCGAAAATAAGAGAGATGCTCTCCACAGCCGGAGTCTCGTTTCATACTTTCGGCGACCATCTGCTTTTTGAGCGCAGCGATATTCTGAAACCGGAGGGCTCTCCCTATGTGGTATTTACGCCATACAGCAAAAAGTGGCTGGAGCTGAAGGCAAGGAAAGGCATCCCTTCGTATCCGTCTGAAACGCTTACTGGATATTTTTCGGATCAGACTGCACCTTCATTTCCAGCTCTGGAAGAGATGGGATTCCGATTTCTCGATTTCGATTATCCTCCGGATGAGCCCGATACCCTTAAGCTGAAAAATTATGCCGGTACACGGAACTTTCCGGCACTTGACGCAACGTCAAGGCTTGGGTTGCATCTCCGGTTCGGAACGGTAAGCACCCGCGAGTGTATACGCACAGCGGAAGCCGTAAGCACAACCTGGCTTAACGAACTGATCTGGAGAGAGTTTTTCGCGCAGATCATGTATCATTTTCCGTACGTCGTCAACGGGGCTTTCCGTAAGGAATACGATCGCATTGAATGGCTGAACCGGGAAGAAGATTTCGTTCGCTGGTGTGAGGGCACTACGGGCTTTCCGATGGTGGATGCCGGTATGCGCGAACTGAAGCAAACCGGTTTTATGCACAACCGGGTGCGAATGGTAACGGCCAGCTTTCTGACCAAGCATTTGCTCATCGACTGGAGGTGGGGGGAGGCTTGGTTTGCCGAAAATCTTCTGGATTTCGAGCTTGCTTCAAACAATGGCAACTGGCAGTGGGCTGCAGGTTCGGGTTGCGATGCCGCACCCTATTTCCGGATTTTTAATCCGGCGGAGCAGGCCAGAAAATTTGATAAGGATGAGGTATATATCCGGAAATGGATACCGGAATATGGTACATCAACCTATCCCAGGCCGATGGTTAACCATTCCGAAGCCCGTGAGCGCTGTCTGAAAACCTATGCCCGTGCTCTGAAACCCTAGATAAATGGACAAAAATGCTTATTGGGCCTGCCTTCCCGGAATCACACTCCTAAAATTTGTTAAGAACTTACGTGAATCATAATAATATCCATAAAACAGGCGTTCGTTGTGTCTGTAAAATAATTACTTTTGCCGCATGATCCGAAAAAGCAGATTACTCCTTATCGCCGGCCTTCTCGTTGCATTGTCGTCCTGCAGTAAATACCAGAAACTGCTGAAGAGTACCGACAATGAGCAAAAGTATGAAATGGCCATCTCATACTACGAGCAGAAGGATTATTACAGAGCCATCCAGCTTTTCGATCAGTTGCAGGCCATTTACAGGGGAACAGAGCGGGCGGAGCGGATTTCCTATTACTATGCGAATGCACACTTCGAACAAAAAGATTACATACTGGCCAGCTATTACTTCAAGCAGTTTGCACAAAATTTCCCGAACAGCAAGAATGCCGAAGAGGCTGCATTTATGTCGGCATACTGCAATTATCTCGACTCTCCGCCATCAAGTCTCGACCAGCAGGTTACAACAGATGCCATCAAGGAGCTGCAGCTCTTTATCAACCGGTATCCGGGAAGCAGCCGCGTCAGCCGCGCCAATGAACTTATCGATGAGCTGAGGCTTAAACTTGAAACCAAGGCCTACAACATTGCAAACCTCTATTACAAAATGGAGGATTACAAGGCAGCAATCATCAACTATGAGAATCTGATTAAGGATTATCCGGATACCCGTTACCGGGAAGAGGCAATGTACCTGATTGCCAAATCATACTACTCCTATGCAAGCAAGAGTATTGCAAGCAAACAGGAGGAGAGATTCCAGCACACCTACGATGCTGTTGATAATTTTGCAACCTTTTTTCCCGAATCGGGATACCTTAAAGAACTCAGGAACATTCAGAAGAATGCCCGTAAAGAATTGAATAATCTTTCAGCTTTATAAATTTCACCTATGGATTTTAAAAAAATCAAAACCGATACCGTTGCGGTAACGCGTGACATTCACAAGATGATGGAACCTACCGGAAACATATACGAAACGGTGGCAGTGCTTTCAAAACGCGCAAATCAGATTTCACTCGAACTTAAGGAAGAGCTGAATTCTAAGATTGCTGAGTTTGCCGTACCCAACGACAACCTCGAAGAAGTATTTGAAAATCGTGAGCAGATTGAGATCGCCAAATATTATGAGCATCTTCCCAAGCCCACGCTCATCGCGGTTCAGGAGTTTATCAACGATCAGATTTACTTCAGAAACCCGCATATTGGCACCGGGGAATAAACGCCTGGTATAGCTTCTCACCATGCTCAAAGGAAAGAAAATACTGATCGGAATCACCGGGAGCATAGCAGCCTATAAAGTCCCTTTGCTGGTACGCATGCTAATCAGGGAAGGAGCAGAGGTTAAGGTTGTTATGACGCCTTGTGCAACCGATTTTGTAACTCCGCTTACTCTTTCCACGCTTTCGCAGAAACCGGTACTCCTTGAGCCGTACAACCGGACCGATGGCAGCTGGAACAGCCATGTTGACTGGGGACGCTGGGCCGACCTTTTTGTACTTGCTCCCGTATCGGCAAATACTCTTGCAAAAATGGCTGCGGGTATTGCCGATAACTTGCTTACCACTACCTATCTGGCAGCCAAATGTCCTGTCTTTTTTGCTCCGGCAATGGATCTCGACATGTTTCACCACCCTACCACTCAGAAGAATATAAACATACTTCTGTCGTATGGTAACCGGCTGATAGAACCAGGCACCGGAGAACTGGCCAGCGGATTGTGCGGAGAAGGCAGGATGGAGGAGCCGGAACGGATTCTGGAAATTATCCGGGATTTTTTTTTAAGATGTCGTGACTTCAGCGGCAAAAAATTTCTTATCAGCGCCGGTCCTACGCATGAGCCGATAGACCCTGTCCGATTCATCGGCAACCACTCCTCCGGAAAAATGGGGTATGCTCTTGCTCTGGAAGCTGCCGAACGGGGGGCAGAGGTAACGCTCGTGAGCGGACCCGTCCACATAAGCCTGAATCATCCTGCCATTAAAATTGTCAGAGTCAGTACTGCCGCCGAAATGGCTTCCGCATGCCTGGATGCATTCCCGCAATCGGATGTCACCATCATGTCGGCAGCAGTAGCCGATTATACCATTGCAAATCCTGCACCCCAAAAGATCAAAAAGGCAGGCGAAGAGCTGAACCTGACGCTTATAAAGACAACTGATATTCTTTCCGAACTCGGGAAAAGGAAAACGCCGGAACAATTTCTGGCCGGTTTTGCCCTTGAAACCGACAACGAAAAGAATAATGCCATCGAAAAATTGAATACTAAAAACCTCGACCTGATCGTTCTTAACTCGCTGAGAGATGAAGGGGCCGGATTTGGTACCGAAACCAACAAGGTTACGCTGATCGGGCGCAACGGAGAAAGCCGCGGGCTTCCGCTGCTTTCGAAAAAAGAAACGGCTGCCCGGATCCTTGATGCCATTCCGGGAAACCGGACCGAATAAATTGAGAAATGATACGAGGCTGAACTATTGATTTTCAGATTTCTGTCAGCCCGGCAATGTAAAAAATCAGTGCTGCATCCGCAAACGGCTGCAAGCCTTTTCAATAAAACCACATCCGGATGAAAAATCTTCTGATCCTGTTTATGCTAAGTCTGGGCTTCCTTACCGCCAGGTCGCAGGAATTTAACGTTACCGTATCGGTTACCTCCCCTATGGTTGAAGGTACCGAAAAGAAGATTTTTGAGACCCTTCAACAGGACTTGTTCGATTTTGTAAATAACAGGCAATGGACTAATTACGCGTATAAACCTGAAGAAAGAATTGAGGGTACAATCCTGATTACGATCGATTCACGTTCGGGTGAGGATTTTCGCGGAAAAATGAATCTTGCCCTGCGCCGGCCGGTTTACAAAGCTTCATACAACACCCCTTTGTTTAACTATCTGGATCGTGATCTGGAGTTCAAGTACGTTGAATATCAACCGATGGAATTTTCGGATAATGTTTTCCACAACAATTTGACATCGGTTGTGGCTTATTATCTGTATCTCTATCTCGGACTTGACGGCGATTCGTTTGCCAAGAACGGGGGCTCACCTTATTTTGCTAAGGCTCAGAATATTGTAAATATGGGTCAGAACGCCAGGGAAAAGGGGTGGAAGGCCTACGAAAATCAGAAAAACCGTTACTGGCTTATTGAGAACCTTACGAATCCCACCTACAATGCAATCCGGGAAGCCTCATACCGTTATCACCGTCATGGGCTGGATGTTATGTCGGATGATGTGGAGGCCGGAAGGGCTGCCATAAACGAAAGCCTGGAATTGCTCCGGAAAGCCAATCGTGAAAGGCCTGGATTGTTTATACTTCAGCTGTTTCTTGAAGCCAAACGCGACGAGCTTGTTAATATATACAGCCAGGCTTCACCTATGGATAAAACCAAGGCGGTTAATATCCTGAAGGAAATTGATCCTGCCAGTGCATCCAGGTACCAGCGCATTCTGGAAACCCAAAAATAAGTCTTCAGCCTTTCAAGGTATTTCGTAAATTTGCCTGACATAAGCTGCCGGGTAACTATGCTGTTGCGCCTTTCCATCCGTAATTATGCCCTGATACATAAACTGGACATCGAATTTGGTGAGCCATTTACAGTTATTACCGGGGAGACCGGTGCCGGGAAGTCGATTATTCTGGGCGCTCTCGCTCTTATCCTCGGACAGAGGGCCGAAAATCTAAGCTTTCCCGATCCATCCTCCAAATGTCTGATCGAAGGTTCATTCGATATCAGCCAGAGCGATCTCGGCGACTTTTTTGCCGAAAACGATCTTGATTACGATAATCCATGCATCATTCGGCGCGAAATAAGTCCGCAGGGGAAATCCCGCTCATTTATTAATGACACTCCTGCCGGACTCAATTTATTGAAAGACCT
>DJVU01000095.1:79628-85013 GCA_002441345.1 Bacteroidales bacterium UBA6248 | reverse complement strand
AGATTACTTAAGGAAGAAGAAAAGTCGTTTGCCGAACTGAGCATACGAAATAAGGAAGCTCAGGCTGAAGAGGATTACCTCAGATTTCTGTTTGACGAACTGGAAAAAGCAAGACTGCAGGCAGGGGAGAGGGAAGCCCTTATAAATGAGTCAGGAATGCTCAGCCACGCTGAAGAAATCAAGACTCGCCTGTTCAACGCCCTGATGCTTCTGAGTGAAGGAGAGGAAAATATACTCCGTAAAGTTAATGAGGTATACGCACTTCTGCAGGGGGCAGCACGTCATCACCAGGAAGCTGCCGCCCTTTCGGAAAGACTCTCTGCATGTGCCATCGAACTGAAGGACTTGTCGTTTGCAGTCGGTCATCTTCAAGAAGTTACAAACTTTAATCCTGCCAGGCTCGAAGAGGTTGATGAGCGGCTTAATTTGCTCTATGCTCTTGAACAGAAGCATCATGTGAGGTCGACAGACGAGTTGATCGAGAAAAAAGAAGAAATCGGAAACCGGCTTCTTAAAATTGCAAATCTCGACCAGGAGTTAGTTCGTGCCGAAAGCAGGATAAAAGAGCTAAAAGAAGAACTGGGAATTCTTGCTTTCCGGCTTAGAGAAAAACGCACAGCTCTCATTCCGGCTATTGAAGCTGCTGTGATTGAAACTATTACCAGTCTCGGAATGAAGGATGCCCGCTTCAGGGTAGAATTGACCGAACTGGAAGAGCCGGGAAAATTCGGTTCCGATAAGGTCAGATTTCTTTTCAGTGCAAACAAGGGCGTTGAACCGGATGAAGTTTCCCGCATCGCCTCCGGCGGGGAATTGTCGCGCCTGATGCTGGCAGTAAAATCGCTGATCTCGGCGAGCAATCTGCTGCCTACTATAATTTTCGACGAAATTGATAATGGCATTTCAGGCGATATAGCTTCAAGGACCGGAGATATCCTGAAGCGAATGGCCGGTAAAATGCAGGTAATTGCCATTACACACCTGCCACAAATAGCAGGAAAGAGCAACGAACATTTTAAAGTATTGAAAGTGGATGAAAACGGGCGAACTTATTCATCCATCGAAAAATTATCACCGGAAGAGCGTATCTCCGAGCTTGCCCTTATGATTAGCGGCGATTCAGCACTTGAAGCGGCGCGTGCAACGGCAAAGGAACTCCTCCGAAACAATTAGCAGTCTGAACTGTTACAGTGAAAGAAAAATACAGGCAATAGTGCCGCAACCCAAATCTTAGTTTATGGCATATAATTTACTTAAAGGGAAAAAGGGAATTATTTTCGGGGCGCTTAACAGTCAGTCGATTGCCTGGAAAGTTGCCGAAAGGGCACACGAAGAGGGAGCGCAATTGGTACTGACAAATACCGCGCTGGCCATCCGGATGGGTGAGTTGAATGAACTTGCGGAACGTACCGGTTCCGCGATGATTCCAGCTGATGCTACCAGTGTGGCAGATCTTGAAAACCTGTTTAAGCAAGCAATGGAAATTTTTGGCGGACAAGTGGATTTTGTCCTTCATTCCATTGGTATGTCGCCCAACGTAAGAAAAAAACTGCCTTACGACGACATCAATTACGATTTCTTCTCCAAAACGCTTGATATTTCAGCAATCTCGTTTCATAAAATGATTCAGACCGCTAAAAAGCTGGATGCCATCAGTGAATGGGGATCTATCGTAGCACTTTCGTACATTGCGGCACAGCGAACGTTATTTGAATACAATGACATGGCTGATGCCAAGGCCGTTCTCGAATCCATTTCCCGCAGTTTTGGATACATCTACGGACGAGAAAAGCATGTACGCATCAACACCATCTCGCAATCGCCCACTCCCACAACGGCAGGGCAGGGTGTTAAGGGATTTCACGGACTTATGGACTTTACCGAAAGGATGTCGCCCCTGGGCAATGCAACGGCCGATGAATGTGCGGACTATTGCATCACTATGTTTTCAGATCTTACGCGTAAGGTTACGATGCAGAATCTTTATCATGACGGAGGATTCAGCAGTATGGGAATGAGTGCCCGCGCCATGACCCAATACAACAAAAGCCTTGAATGCAAGGAATGTAAAGAAAATCCGCTCAACCTTCCCGAATCCTGATATCAGGAATTATCGGGACGGGAATACGTAATGGTATATCCGTATCCCAAGTTTACAGCCGGCTTTTCAGCCGGTTTTTTTGTGCCCGGATCCGTACCCTTTGAATACTCATACTTCACTACCGGAGCCGGAGCAGCAGGAATCCGGAAATGAATCCTTGTCCGGAGTGTTGTACGAACCCTTAAGCCCCTGTTATGTGCCGGCTCATAACGCAACAGTGAAACCACACGTACGGCCTCTTCCTCGCATCCGTATCCCGGGCCTTTCATTACCTTAATGTCTTCTACCTGCCCGTCGTCGGCAACGGTATACGACAGATAGACGACGCCTTCAATATTGTTTTCAAGGGCCGCTGCCGGGTACTTCAGATTTTCATCAATAAAACGCCTTAATGCCCTGCTGCCGCCGGGATACTGCGGCATGACAATAAATTTACGTTCGTTTGTCCTTCGTGAAACCATTGCTGAATGAAGAGGATAAGGAGCAAAGTTAATGGAAATATAAAAGCAATACCAATTAGTTTGATCGTGACGAATCCGGCATCATTCTTCCAACACCTGCAGAATCAGCATCTACCGGCCGGATGAGTAAAACAGCAAACATTCGGTTTGGTGATAACCTAAAAAGGGATATTTTTGCAATCCGGGATATTTTCGGCTAAACGGAAACTGCCGGAATCAACAATTGTATATTTCACAAACCACACTTTATGAGCTTTAGAATTATTGTACTCGCCAAACAGGTTCCTGACACCCGCAACGTTGGCAAAGATGCCATGAAAGCGGATGGAACGGTTAACAGGGCGGCCCTGCCGGCTATTTTCAATCCTGAAGACCTCAACGCGCTGGAGCTTGCTCTCCGGATTAAGGATAGGATGAGCAATTGCGAAGTGATCGTATTAACCATGGGACCTTTCCGTGCCGCTGAAATCGTGCGTGAAGCCATGTATCGTGGTGCCGACCGTGGTTATCTGATCACCGATCGCAAATTTGCAGGATCCGATACCCTGGCCACATCGTATGCCTTATCGTTAGCTGTGAAGAAGCTGGAGCCCTATCATCTGGTGATCTCCGGGCGTCAGGCCATCGATGGCGACACCGCACAGGTTGGACCACAAACGGCTGAAAAACTCAACCTTCCCCAGGTTACCTATGCCGAAGAAATCCTTGATGTCAGCGAAACCCACATTGTAATCAAACGCCGGCTCGAGCGCGGAATTGAAACCGTTAAGAGTGCCTTGCCGCTTGCCGTCACGGTACACGGTTCTGCTCCTGCCTGCCGTCAGCGTGTTGCCAAACTTCTGATGAAATATAAGCATGCCCGTACGGTTACCGAACTACAGAACGAAACGAAAGATTATACCGAACTTTACAATCAGCGCCCATACCTTCAGATCGACGAGTGGACCGTCGATGATCTTCATGCCGACATCAGCATGCTGGGCCTTTCGGGTTCACCAACCAAGGTTAAAAAGATTGAAAACGTCGTCTTTGCCCATAAAGATTCAACTTTGCTTACCGCATCCGACGAAGACATCAACAAACTGATGAAAGAGCTGATCGACAGCCATGTAATCGGGTAATTCAGCTAGTGTAAACTTAAACAACAAAAAACGTGAACAATATATTTGTGTATTGCGAACTGACAGAGGAAAAGACAATTGCCGATGTCAGTCTTGAACTGCTGTCGAAAGGGCGAAAACTGGCCACCGAACTTGGCGTGAAACTCGAAGCCGTGGTTATTGGTTCGGATCTTAAGAACATTGAATCCCAAGTATTTCCCTTTGGAGCCGATGTGGTACATATTGCCGATGACAGTCGCCTCTTTCCGTATACCACCCTGCCGCATTCGGCCATCGTACTCCATATCTTCAGACATGAAAAGCCTGAAATCGCGCTGTTTGGAGCAACATCCATCGGTCGCGACCTGGCACCGAGAATAGCTTCCGCACTGCGATGCGGACTTACAGCTGACTGTACCAGTCTGGAGATCGGCGATCATTTCGAAAACAAAACCCAAACCGAATACAAGAATCTTCTCTATCAAATCAGACCTGCTTTCGGAGGCAACATCATTGCCACCATTATTAATCCCGAAACACGCCCGCAGATGGCAACCGTCAGGGAAGGGGTGATGAAGAAAGAAGTTTTAGATCAGTCCTTCAAAGGCAAGGTAAAGAAAACGGATACGGCTGCCATACTTCGTGATGAGGATTTCGCGGTGGAAATCATCGAACGGCATATGGAATCGAGCAAAATAAACATCAAAAATGCGCAGGTAATAATCGCCGGCGGTTATGGTGTTGGTTCACGTGAAAATTTTCAATTGCTATACGACCTTGCCGACGTTTTAGGTGCCCAGGTTGGAGCTTCCCGTGCCGCCGTGGATGCAGGCTTTTCTGAACACGAACGTCAGATCGGTCAGACAGGTGTTACCGTAAGGCCCAAGCTTTACATAGCATGCGGCATCTCCGGAGCGGTTCAGCATCGCGCCGGAATGGATCAGTCGGCACAGATCATCTCCATCAATACCGATCCGAATGCACCGATAAACCATATTGCCGATTATACCATTATCGGCAGCATCACGGATGTGATTCCGAAAATGATCAGGTATTACAAAGCAAATTCGAAATAGCCCCGGGGTTATCTTCACTAATCAAACGCAACTCAAAAGAAAATGGATAATTTTTATACCGACAACGAGCACCTGAAATTTCACCTGAACCATCCGCTGATGGAAAAAATCGTGAAACTTAAGGAGAAAAATTACACCGAAAAGGAAAAGCACGATTATGCTCCGCTTGATCTTGAAGATGCACTCGATAGCTACGATAAAGTGCTGGAAATCATTGGGGAGATCTCTGGAGATATTATAGCACCCAATGCGGAAAGCGTGGATCACGAGGGTCCGCAGCTGATCGACAACGAGGTTGTTTATGCCCGTGGAACGCAGGAAAATCACGATGCCCTTGTAAAAGCCGGTATGATCGGAATGTCGCTGCCACGCGAATACGGCGGACTGAATTTCCCGATTGTTCCTTACGTAATGTCAGCCGAGATCGTTTCGCGTGCCGATGCGGGATTTGCCAATATCTGGGGACTTCAGGATTGCGCGGAGACCATCCATGAGTTTGGATCGGATGAGATTAAGAATGAATACCTTCCCCGTTTTAACCAGGGTGCAACTGCTGCCATGGATCTTACCGAACCCGATGCCGGATCCGACCTTCAGGCCGTACAGCTTAAGGCTACATTCGATCAGGCAAGCGGAACCTGGTATCT
>DJVU01000095.1:0-79621 GCA_002441345.1 Bacteroidales bacterium UBA6248 | reverse complement strand
ACTACCGACGCCCGAGGTCTTTCACTCTTTGTTTACGACCGCAAGCACAAGGCCGTGAAAATCCGCAGAATTGAGAATAAACTGGGAATCAAAGGTTCACCAACCTGCGAGCTGGTCTTTAAAAATGCACCGGCAAAGCTGGTAGGCGATACAAAAATGGGATTGATCAAATACGTGATGTCGCTGATGAACTCTGCCCGCCTGGGTGTCGGAGCCCAATCGGTTGGTATCGCCGAAGCCGCATGGCGCGAAGCCCTGAAGTATGCCCGCGAACGTGAACAGTTCGGTAAGGCCATCATTCAATACCCTGCAGTGTATGAGTTAATCACCAATATGAAGGTGAAAACCGACGCCATCCGCTCCCTGCTTTATGAAACCGCCCGCTATGTGGATATTTATAAAGCTTATGTTTTTGCCGGCCATGAACGAAAACTGGAACCTGCCGAGCGTGATGAGTACAAACACTACCTTAAACTTGCCGATGTATTTACTCCGCTGCTGAAGCTTTTTTCGAGCGAATACTGCAACCAGATTGCCTATGATGCCATCCAGATTCACGGAGGTACCGGATACATGAAAGACTTCCCGGTTGAACGCATCTACCGCGATGCCCGCATTACCACCATTTACGAAGGCACATCCCAGCTTCAGGTGGTTGCAGCCATCCGTGGAGTGACCAACGGGGCATACCTTAAGGCTATGCATGGCTTCTCCGAAACTACCGTGCGCCCTGAACTCGAATTCATGAAATCGGTTCTCGAAAAAATGACCGATCAGTATGGAAAAACGGTTGAAAAGGTTACCGAACATGAAGATAACGAGTATCTCGACTATCATGCCCGCAGGCTGGTTGAAATGGCCGGCCACATTATCATGGGATACCTGCTGCTGATCGATGCCAACCGCTCGGATGTTTATACCAAATCCGCCGATATCTTCATCCGTAAGGCAAGAGCCGAAAATATAGCCATCGTTGGCTTTATCAACCAAAGTCACCCCAAAGACCTTGGCGCCTTCAAACAGGTGTAAATATGGGGATTAACCTTAATCACTGCTTGCAAAGCCGCTGCCATAAACAGCGGCTTTTTTGTGCCCGCGCCGGTCAGTATTCCGTAATGCCGAATAAAGTAACCTACAAAACCCTGAAAAAAAAATACTGCCCGGACAAATTTGATATGTTCAGGCAGTTTATGAGTTAATCAGGAGATTCTAGAAGATTTTCGGGTATTTGCCGGGATTGTAGTCGTGCATGATGTTGTACACCGCATCAAAAACATCTTCGGCATTGGGATTGGAGAAATAATCGCCGTCGGTGCTGTAGGCCGCGCGGTGTGCCTGACCCGTAACGGTGCGGGGAGCGGCATCCAGGTAACGGTAGCCTTCCTGCTCCTCCAGTACCTTTTGCATCATGTAAGCGGTAGCACCGCCGGGCACATCCTCATCAAAGAACACAATTTTATTGGTTTTTCGCAGCGACTTTACAATATCGTGGTTCAGGTCAAATGGTACGAGCGATTGAACGTCAATCAGTTCCACAGAAATTCCGAAGCCTTTCAGCTGCTCTGCAGCATCCTGTGCAATCCGAACGCATGAGCCATAGGTAACCAGGGTTACATCGGTTCCCTGCATTAAAACATCCGGATAACCGGGAGCAATGCGGTATTCTCCAATGTTGGAAGGCCGCTTCTCGCGAAGCCTGTAGCCATTCAGCGGTTCGATAATTATTGCCGGTTCATCGCTGGCCATCATCATATTGTAGAATCCGGATGCACGGGTCATGTCTCTTGGAACAAGCACATGAACACCCCGAACGGAGTTAATAACCATACTGAGCGGGGATCCCGAGTGCCAGATGCCCTCCAGGCGATGTCCCCGCGTACTGATAATCATCGGGGCTTTCTGACCTCCTTTGGTTCTGTATTGTAATGTTGCCAGATCATCGCTTATTACCTGAAGGCCATAAAGCAGATAGTCGAAGTACTGAATTTCGGCGATGGGTCTGAATCCTCTCATGGCAAGGCCCAGCCCCTGACCGATGATGGTAGCTTCCCGGATACCGGTATCGAAAATTCTATTTTCTCCGTACTTCTCCTGAAGACCTTCCCAGGTTTGATTCACCCCGCCAATTTTTCCGACATCTTCACCAAAGACAACAAGTTCGGGATATTTCTCCATCAAAGCATCAAAATTATCCCTTAGAATCTCCCGTCCGGGAACCATTACCGACTTTTCGTCAAACTGCGGTTCAATAGGCCCGATATTTCCGACCTTCAGGGCTGACTGACTGTATAAATAGGAATTATAACGGCCGGAATTGTCGATCATCTCGCTTTCAAGCCATTTCGTGACGTTAATTTTGAGTGAGTTGTGCGGATTGCTGCAGGAGTCGCAAATCAGCCGTAGAACCTTGCGGGCTGAAGAAATAATATCCTTTCGGATTGGATCGGCTATCAGCCTCAAATCTTCTTTTATCGACTCAATTTTTTTTGTTTTGGCGCAGTTGCAGGTAGTTACGTCCGCCATCTTCAGAAACTCATCGCGACGTTTTTTGATTGGAATCAGAAAATTGTCCCATGCTGCCTTACGGGCTTGTTTTACTCTGTCAGCAGCGTTTTTTTCAATTCCGTCAAGTTCTGCATCCGTTGCCAGACCTTCAGAAATAATCCATTCACGCATT
This sequence comes from Bacteroidales bacterium UBA6248, assembly GCA_002441345.1. Lineage (GTDB taxonomy): Bacteria > Bacteroidota > Bacteroidia > Bacteroidales > Lentimicrobiaceae > Lentimicrobium. Next base: position 76,944 of record DJVU01000095.1, on the reverse strand, counting down.
TTCTTAATACCATCAAATTCCTGTTCCCATTCCAGGCGCTCGGGCGATTTGTAGCGTTCATGCGAGCCACTGGTTGAATGCCCCTGCGGTTGTGTAAGCTCACGGATGTGGAACAGCACGGGAACCTGTTCGTTACGGCAGATCCCGATGCCTTCGCGGTATATACGAACGAGTTCAGGATAATCCCAGCCACTGGCAGTAAAAATCCTGTAGCCTTCATGTGCTTCGTCGGCAGCAAAACCCTTCAGAATCTCCGAAATATTCTGTTTTGTTGTCTGATATTTATTCGGAACCGAGATACCCCAGCCATCATCCCAAACCGAAATAGCCATTGGAACTTGTAAAACTCCGGCAGCATTAATGGTTTCAAAGAAATGTCCTTCCGAAGTGGACGCATCTCCGATAGTGCCGAATGCCACTTCATTCCCTTCGTCAGAAAAACCCTCCCGGATCGACGGATCACTGGCATTACGGTACAGCTTTGAAGCAAGAGCCAATCCTAATAGCCGGGGCATCTGCCCGGCTGTGGGGGAGATGTCGGCCGAACTGTTCTTCTGAGCAGTCAGGTTCTTCCACATCCCATCCTTGTCGAGACTGCGCGTTGCAAAGTGATTGTTCATAACCCGGCCTGCCGTTCCCGGATTGAATGTGTCGTCTGTATCTCCGTATATCTGTGCAAAAAACTCCTCCAGCGTCATCATACCGCTTGCCAGCATAAAGGTTTGGTCGCGATAGTAGCCCGATCTCCAGTCGCCTTCCCTGAAAACCCTGGCCATGGCAAGCTGGGGAATTTCCTTTCCGTCTCCAAAAATTCCAAATTTACCCCTGCCATTCAGTACTTCGCGTCGGCCCATCAAACTTGCCTGACGGCTCTCAACTGCTATCCGGTAGTCGTTTAATACTTCCCTGCTGTCAAATTCCTGCGTTTTTGTCTTCTTCGATTTGGTAGATACAGATTTCATATTCTTTTTCCTTTCTGCGGTAACTATAGTCGTTGCGCTTGTCTTAACAAATATCGCAATTATTGGTTCAGCACCATGCGTTAAAAGAAATTTACCATGCACGGCTGTGCTCGTGAAGAGAAATTCAATTCCTTTTGTTTTCTGAAAGCCCATTATTGAATACCACAGGTAAGCATAAGGAAGGTGGAGATAAATTGAGATGGATCTGCCACAGGACATGGCAGAGAGCCGGCATCCATAAAGAAATCAACTTTTATGGCTGCAGTTGCCGGAATTCCCTGTTCAGCCTGTTCTGCCGCTTCCATTCATTACCGCATCGATCCAGCATTCCTGCGAGAAGATAATGGGGCGTGGTTTGCAGTCTGGTTTTGTCAATGGCACAAAAACGGATCAGATCATCCACATCCTCACCGGTTTCGCATCCGTAGCGAAGCTTCAGCATTTCGAACGGAAAAATATCAAGCAGGGCTTTTCTCAATTCAATTGCAGCCAGAATGGCATTCATCTTTTTTCGTTGCCTGGCCTCTTTTGAGAAGTTGTCGTACAGCAGGCTGAACGGTCCGGGAAGGAGCAATCCGCCTTCGGGATTTGAATACTTGCTCCGGTATGGTTCCGTAGGTATTTGAAGCTTTTTGATCAGATTTTCTTCGGGTGCTTTCATCGCAACAAATTCCTGCCTGAATTCTGCATAGGTGGCTGGATAGGGCCTGATTTCGGGTCCGCTGATCTCAAGGGTGTCGGTGAGCAATGTGATTTTCATACTGTAGCTAAGTCCCTTCAGACTGGCCGGAATAACATAAAAAAACGGTTTGTAGCCGACCATACTGATACGCATGGTATCCCTCTGTGCCAGGATCAGGGTATACTCCCCTTTATAATCCGTAAACGTTCCATATCTGCGCTTAACATTCATCACATGAGCTCCGGGAAGGGTTTCTCCCTTCAGATTGTAAACAGTCCCATGAATAAGAATGTAGTCCTGTGCACGAATCTCAGGAGTAATAAGATGAAAAATTACGGTCAGCAATACAGGTAAAATACGCAGCATACGTTCAGGCATATAGCCGTTTCAGTTATTATGAATTCGCATTACCAGTTATTGAAGCGCTGCTAAGGCTTCCGTTAACAACGGTAAAGATACTTTATCGCCCCGTTAATGAATGTTAAGATTAAACCACATCCGGCCATCCGGTTGCAAAAAAATGTTAAAATGAAACGTCCAATTGTTTAATCCTGTTGAACAAACTTTAAACGAACCTGTTTAAAAGACTAATAATCCGAAACTTTATTAATCCTAAACAAGCGAACAAAATGAAAAATTTTTCTAAAATCCTGAGTCTTATAGTTGTAACAGGCTTATTTGCTGCCTGTGGCGGCCCGCAGGGCGAGAAAGCCCTTACCGGTGATGCACAGGCAGTTTCTGTTATGAGCGGCGATGTAACACTGAATGCTGACCTTGAAACGTCGATTATAGAGTGGGAAGGTGCAAAGCCTACCGGTACGCACAATGGTACCATCGAATTGCTCGAAGGCCAGCTTTTCCTGGATGAAGGAAATGTTGTCGGAGGCAAGTTTGTAATCGACATGAACAGCATCGTCGTACTCGACCTTACCGATCCCGATATGAACGGAAAGCTCCTCGGCCACCTGAAATCAGCCGATTTCTTCGAAACGGAAACGTATCCCATAGCTACTTTTGAGATCACTTCCGTGGAAGTCCTGCAGGGAAATCCCGCCGCAACCCACAACATCACCGGAAACCTCAGCATGAAGGACGTTACAAAGAGTGTAACTTTCCCTGCAACGGTTAATGTTTCCGACAATGGAGTAACCGCCACCTCTGCAACCTTCCTGATCGACCGCACCCAGTGGAATGTTCAGTACGGTTCTAAAACTCTTTTCGCCAATCTGAAAGATGATTTTATCAACGATCAGATGGCACTTACCATTACTTTGAACGCAAAACCCTAAAGAAAATACGGAAAAGAATTTAAACCTGAAAGTTCTTATCCCGTCTGCACCGCTGATCCGATCGCAGAAATACATCGGATACAGTTTTTCGCACGTACAACGTACATCGACGAAAAAAGCAGCCGGCATAAAAACTTTCGGGTTCTTTTTTTGCCCAAACTTTATTACTTCCCGCCCAGCCTTACGGCGCTTTACCGGCAAATCATTGCAATACACCGTACCGCTGTTCATTCAGATAAAATCGCACCGTCCCGGGTCCTGTGTATCATTCATTTTATAAGGAATAAAACGTTCGCGACGCAGCAAAACGGTATAACGTGCCCTCGCCATTGTTCTGCAGGGCAAAAAAAAAGCCACCATGAGGTGACTTTTATTTCGCGGTGAAGCGTATTAATTTTCGATCCAGTTCACGATTTTATCCGAGAAGGGATTTTCGCGGGGCGGGGCAAAATCCACGAGGTTCCCATATTCATCAATCATGAATTTCTGGAAATTCCAGCTGACTTCAGCGTCAAACTTACCATTTAAATCCTTGGATGTAAGCCATTTGTATAAAGGGTGAATGTCATTGCCCTTGACGGAAATCTTAGACATCATAGGGAAAGTAACTCCAAAGTTCAACTCGCAAAACGCTGCAATCTCCTCATCGGAACCGGGCTCCTGATTCAGAAAATTATTCGCCGGAAATCCGATGATTACGAAGTCTTTCTCCATGTATTTTTTGTAAAGGGCTTCCAGATCCTTGTACTGAGGAGTTAAGCCGCACTTGGATGCCGTATTCACCACAAGAACCTTTTTGCCCTTAAGCTGCGACAAATCATATGCACTTCCATTGATATCGGTAACTGTGAAAGCGTGAAGATTTGCCTGACCATACGAGAATAATCCGCTGAGTATCGCCATGGTAAAAATCAGAATTAATTTTTTCATGTTTCGTAATTTTGTACAGCTTTTAAACATTGCTGTGCAGGCTTTGTTCATGCTCAGGCATGGGGCGCAACCATTTATTTTAAGCCTTACACGTTTATTCCATTTGCCATGACATGGATACTGAGCCGCTTGTTTTTAAGGTACGGTCTTCACGACCTTATGCCGGCTGAATTACGCACATTTCGCCTGCATCTGGGCTATACCATTCTCGACAACATTGTGCTGGGTATTCTTGCTCTTAACGAGTTTGTCTTTCTAAAAAGCCTTCACGGATCGTCTTATCAGCTGAGTTTCCTTTTCCAGTTCTCGGTTCTGGTATTTATTTTCCTGATTTTTATTGCCGGGTGGTTGAAACGTGTGCGCAATAAGCAGAAACTTATACGTATAACCGGATTCCTGACACGTGCCCCTTTAGCCGTTCTGTTATTCTTTCCGCGAACTTCGCAAGCATTTGAAGGTTCTTCCATTTACCACTATATATTTCTTTTCGTATTCCTGGTTTATTACCTGGGAAATCCCGTAATATTCCCAACCATCAATTTATTCCTGAAAAGCAATTACAGGCATGCAAATTTTGGCGGACTATACAGTCTGGCCACCCTTGGCGGGAAAATAGTTCTGCTTGTAACAGCCTTCGTTTACGGCATCATCCTGGATTATGATCCTTACGCGTTTACATGGGTTTTTGCGATAGCAGCCCTTGCCGGTGTTGGTTCTACCTGGCTGCTTTCACGCATACGTGTTGCCGAAGAACAAAACAAACGCATCAAAAATGGTTTACTGGATTCATTAAAAGAGTCCGTAGCAGGGATGCGGAGAATTATGAAAGAAAATACACCCTTCCGGCATTTCGAAATGGGATTTCTTTTTTACGGATTTGCATTTATGAGTACGGTAACCGTGATTACCATTTTCTTCGAAAAACAACTCGGACTTAACTACTTCAGTGTGGCAACTTATAAGAATGCATATAACATTCTCTCACTGTTTTTAATACCTTTCTTTGGAACCATGCTCGGGAAAGTGGATCCGCGTAAATTCGGAGCCCTTACTTTTGCATCCATAATGCTGTTTCTTCTGAGCCTGGTCTTAACGTATTACGTTCCGGCCCACATCCGTATCGGCAGTTTTATTCTCTACTACAGCATGATACCCTATGTTCTTTTTCATTCGGTATTTGCTGCCACCATGTCGCTGTTATGGAGTATAGGATCCGCCTACTTTTGCAAACCGGAGGAAGCCGGCGACTACCAGGCCGTTCACCTGTTTCTAACCGCAACGAGGGCTATCTTTGCCCCCCTGCTGGGCGTGATTTTTTACGAGATGTTCGGTTTTGTGTTTACCTTTTCCCTGGGTGCAGCATCCCTGGCAATTGCTATAGCCATCATGATGTGGTCGTATCGTCGCGACAGACCCGCACGTTAACGGCTGTTACCCGGTGGAATTCCTCCGTTTTCATCGGCCGGTTCCCATACATTATTACCCGGATAAGTGTCAGGAATCAACTCATTCCCAAGCTTTACCCATTGCAGCTTTTTATGTACTCCGGTTTCGATTGAATGAAGGACACGACCGTCCTTCCATACCGAAACGGGTTCGGAATATTCGTGCTCACTGCCGTCGTCAAACCTGCAGACCAGATGAACCGGCACGGGCAGATTACCTGCTTTCGCTATTGTTATTTTTGCACCTGCCTTCGGATTCGAAACCTCTTTGATTTCGAGATCCGGATACCCGTATCCAAACAGCCATGGCTCAAAATACCAACCAAGATCTTCGCCTGCTATTCGCTCACAGGTGTTTATAAAATCATAGGGAGAAGGATGCTTAAATTGCCATTCCTCAAGAAAGGTCTTTAATATTGTCCTGAATTTTTCTGCTCCTAACAGTTTTTCCAGATGCATAAATGTTACCGCCGAACGACCGTAAGCATTCATCATGTAGCTGGAGTGGTGTGCTATGGAATTGGAAGGAACCGACATATTAAGGTCATCTTCGCGTCCGGCCCAGTTTGCATAACCGGAGATATAGGAGAGATGGGGATTACGCCCGGGGAAATAATACTCTTCCACTTTTTTCGGCAGATAAGTGATCAACCCCTCATCCATCCACCCGTATCTGGTTTCATTCAGCCCGGCCAGAAACGGAAACCACGAATGGGAAATTTCATGCGATGTAACAAATACCGTCCCTTCCCTTGATTCTGAACTGCCGTCGTTAGCCATCATCGGAAACTCCATCCCGCCATGGCCGCAAAAAACAGTCATTTCCGGAAAAGGATAAGATACTCCTGTTATTTCTTCCGACATCATCCTGATGGTTGTGGCACCTATCTCAGCAACTTCCCTGAAATCTTCCGCCTTGTCGGGATATACCGCATTTACACGAATGAACTTTCCGTCGCTCAGACGCAGGTTCCTGCGATCCCAGTTGTACGTATCGCTCAGTCCGAAGGCAAAGTCCGGCACCATTTCGGCCCTGAAATGCCAGGTATGCTCAGAGGAAGGTTTTAAGACCTTGCCGTCTTTAAGTTCAACTGAGGATGAAATTTTAATGGTCTCATTCTCTTTCCCGCTTTCCAGACGATCCAGGATCGTCTTGGAAAAAATCTGATCCTGATTCCGGAGCTCACCCGTTGCCCACATCAGGTAATGACCCGGGATGGTCAGTTTTACATCAAAATCACCAAAATCATTGTAAAACTCCGCCGTTCCCAAATGGGCGGAAACATCCCATCCAAACACATCGTCGTAAACGGCAACCCGTGGGAACCAGTAAGCTATAAAAAATGAGGTGGAATCATACGTACCCGTCCGAATCCATGTCTTTGCCGGATGAGTCAGACTCCATTCCATCTCAAATTCTACCGACGTACCCGGCGCAAGAGCTGAAGGCAATCTGAACTGTGCCTGGGTTCCGTTTCTGCGCCATACTGGAGGAGCAAGTGTTATTTCTTTTCCTGAGACCGTTAGGGATCGAATGTCAATGCCATCTGTAAGGTCGGAAGGATCAATTCCGAACGACCGGCCGCTGCCCCGCATGAAAAAGTCATGGTCGGTGTTGAGAACAATAATTCGCATCGTATCCGGACTGTTATTGTAATAGGTAATATAACTGTTGCCGGTGAGTATCCGGCTTGCCGGATCAAAAGAGGCCGTAATGCGGTAATCCGCCCGGTTCTGGAAGTAATTGATACCGGGAGCCCCGCTTTCGCTCCGGGTCTTTTTCTTTAATGCACCCCGGTATTCCCGTGGGAGATAAATATCCGGTTGCTGTCCGGATGCAGTCAGTGTCGCAGCTGTAATCAGCACGAACAAAATGTGCAGGATTCGTTTCATGAGAAATGCTTTTAGCATTATATTAAAGTTAATCATTTATGTCCCGAGACCTTAACCTTAGTTGCTTTAAACAAATAGTTTTATCCGATATTTCAACACCTTCAAGAAACGAACCATCATTTCCAATTCATTATAAATCAATTATATGCAAAATATTAAATACATCCAACACTGTACGCAGACGAACACGCCCTGTATTAATTATGGACAAATTGAATCAAAACTAAAAGAAAGGGGAGAGGCTAACTGAAAATCAAATCGTAATACCGTTGTATGCGGGATGCGAGCTCATCGATGGAGACGTATTTGCTTACCCTGAACGTTTCCTTTCCATCGAAGAAAACCAGGATAGCAGGACTTGCGAAAACGCCGTTCGAAGCAGCAAAAGCGGGATTCAGGCCTGCGTTGATGTACGAATGATCCATTCGCGGAAACCGGTTCGTTATGAGCTCCTCCACTTTTGGCCTTAACGCTACGCATGGGGCACAGCTGTCGTTGTAAAAATAAAGCAGAAGTGCGGCAGAGGTGCGGTTCAGCACGTCGAGTTCTTCCTGAGTTTTGATTTCCGTTTTCATCCGATGATGTTTATATTATTACTTTTCTGTCTGCGCAATCAACCCGGAATTTGTCACTGATGATTCCGGTTAAGGATATGCGGTAGAATTCTTTTTTAATATTCTCGCCTCATTCCCAAGTCCGAAGAGTGCAAAGTCATACTTTACAGGATCTTTCGGGTCAAGTATACGCAAATTTCCGGTTAGCTCTTCAACCGATTTCCAGTCATTTTGTTTACGTATAAGCAGACCCAGTTTCCGGGCAGTTGTTCCTGAATGTACATCGAGAGGACAGCAAAGAGATGCAGGCGATATTTTTTTCCACAATCCGAAATCTACACCGTGTGCATCCCGTCTTACCAGCCATCGCAAAAACATATTTATACGTTTTGCACTGCTGCCGCCTCCTGGATATGCAATATGTTTTTCGGAACGCTTCAGATGTTCTGTTCCAAGAAATATTTTCCGGAAGTGATTAATAGCATGATATGCCGAAGAATTTCCAAGCCGGAATCCTTCGGTAAATACAGCCTCAAGTCCGCCATGTTCTGAATATATGTTCCTCAGCGCTTCAATAAAAAACAAAAGATCATCGCTGTTGAATGTACGATGCACAAAGCCCTGAATTTTTCTTAGGTCAGCGGGACTGGCACGCATAATGAAAGAATAAGGCGAATCGTCCATAAGAGAAACCAGCCTGCGGGCATTACGAACAATACTTCCCCGCTGACCCCACGATATGGTTGCAGTCAGAAATCCTGAAATTTCTATGTCTTCCTTTCCGGAAAACAGATGCGGTATGCTTACCGGATCGCTTTCAATAAATTCGGGCCGGTTAAAATGCTCGCACTGCTTATCGAGAAACGCGTGCAGGTCTTCAGAAATGGTCATTTTATTCAATAAGCAAAACAGTATGAATCAATACCGGCCGACGGGTAAAGTAAAAGATATCTGATAGAGAACCCCTTATTCCGGCAAAAATAAAAAAGCTCCTGATCAGTAAAGAGGAGCTTTTTTACGTGTGTGTCGTGAAAAATTTGTTTAGTTCAAAAGCTGTCTGGCCTCAATAATATCCATGCCCCGTCCGATGGCTTTTTCATTATCGGGGATCATGTTGTGGTGACGCTTCGGAAGCGATTTTTCGAGTCCTTTACGGATGTATTCTGCATGAACGATGGGTTTCAGTTTAAGGAAACCGCCGAGAACAACCATATTAAACACCTTTGTAAGTCCCATTTTTGATGCTTCATCGGTAGCTTCAATGGTGTAAATATTGATGTCTTTGCGTTCGGGATGCCTGGTAATTCCGTTGGGGTCATAAATCAGTATACCTCCCGGCTTCACACTTTTCTCAAACTTGTCCATAGACTGTTGATTGAGTATGATAGCGGTATCATAGGAGCTGATAATGGGAGAACTGATGCGCTCATCGCTGATGATAACGGTAACATTAGCCGTTCCACCGCGCATTTCGGGGCCATAGGAAGGCATCCAGCTTACTTCCTTGTTTTCCATAACGCCGGAATAAGCCAGGATCTTACCCATGGACAAAACTCCCTGTCCCCCGAAACCTGCTATAATGATTTCTTCTGTCATGATTCGTTAATTTTAAGATGATTCATCCTGCAATTGTTCTATCGGAAATAACGGCAATACAATCTTTTGATGATGTATGCCGGATACCCGGAATGGAATTAATCCGTATTGACTTTAATATCACCAAGGGGATAGAATGGGAACATATTCTCTTCCATCCACTTGTTGGATTGTACGGGAGTCATTTTCCAACCGGAGTTGCAGTTGGAGACAACTTCAACAAACGAGACTCCTTTGTTCAGTTTCTGATTTTCAAAAGCTTTTCGGATTGCTTTTTTCGTTTTCCGAACGTTGGAGGGGGTATGTACCGACTGGCGGGTTACGTAAATAGTACCCGGAAGCTGGGCAACCAGTTCCGTCATTTTCAGCGGATTTCCCATCAGGTGGGTATCACGGCCATAGGGGGAAGTCGACGACTTCATACCAGGCAGGGTAGTGGGAGCCATCTGACCTCCGGTCATGCCGTAAATTCCGTTGTTGATGAAGATAATGACGATATTTTCTCCTCTGTTGCAGGCGTGAATGGTTTCAGCAGTACCAATGGCAGCAAGATCGCCGTCGCCCTGATAGGTAAAGACGAACTTTTCAGGCATAAGCCTTTTGATCGCGGTAGCAAGTGCCGGTGCACGGCCGTGCGCAGCCTGCTGCATATCGATATTCATGAAATCGTAGGCGAGAACCGAGCAGCCTACAGGCGCTATGCCAATGGTTTTATCCTGGATATCCATCTCTTCAAGCACCTCCATTACGATGCGGTGCGTGGTTCCGTGACCGCAGCCCGGACAATAACTCAGGGCTTTGTCAGTCAACAGATCTGTTTTCTTGTATACCAGATTTTCCGGCTTCCGGATTTCCTCTTTTGTTATGTTAGCCATCTAATTATCCTCCGATGATTTTTTTGTGCATAGCTTCCACTACTTCCGCCGGTGAAGGAATAATTCCACCCATTCTTCCGAAGTGTTCAACTTTTACGCGGCATCCAACGGCAAGTTTTACATCCTCAACCATTTGTCCGGCGCTCATCTCAACTGTAAGTATTCCCTTAACCCGATCCGCAAGTTCGGAAATGGCTTTAGTAGGGAAGGGGAAGAGGGTAATCGGACGGAGCAGTCCTGCTTTGATGCCTTGATTCCTGAGCAGGTCAACAGCCTTTTGGCTCAGCCTGGCACTGGTTCCGTAAGCAACGATCAGGTATTCGGCGTCCTCGCAGTTGATCAGCTCATAACGGGTTTCTTTTTCCTGAATCAGCTTGTACTTCTTTTGCAGATCAATATTATGCTGCTCTTGTTTTGCAGAATCCAGGTTAAGCGAGGTGATGATGTTGCGCTCCCTGTTTTTTGTCTTTCCCGTGGTTGCCCATGGTGTATTTTTGATGATCTCTTCCTCCGTGAAACGCGGACGCTGTTCTTCCAGCTCCACTTTTTCCATCATCTGGCCAATGGCACCATCCGACAAAACCATAACCGGATTTCGGTATTTAAAGGCCAGGTCGAATCCAAGACCTGCAAAATCGGCCATTTCCTGAACCGACGATGGCGCAAGTACAATCATGCGATAATCCCCATGACCGCCACCTTTGGTCGACTGAAAATAATCCGACTGCGAAGGCTGAATGGTTCCGAGGCCGGGACCTCCGCGAACAACATTCAGAATCAAACAGGGTAATTCAGCGCCGGCTATGTAGGAAATCCCCTCCTGCTTCAGGCTGATGCCGGGGCTCGATGAAGATGTTAAAACACGCTTTCCGCAGGCTGCACCACCGTAAACCATGTTTATGGCAGCTACTTCACTTTCAGCCTGAAGCACAACCATTCCGGTCCGCTCGTGAGGCTTTTCTGCCATCAGGTACTCCATCACTTCCGATTGAGGTGTGATGGGATATCCGAAGTAACCATCGGCTCCTGCACGGATGGCTGCCTCCGCAAAGGCTTCATTGCCTTTCATTAATCTCAGTTCTTTCATAAACCTTGAGTCGTTAAATTCTTATTCAATTTTTTTCCGGTAAACGGTGATTACCCCGTCGGGACATACAATCGCACAATTCATGCAACCGGTACAGTCGTCGTTGACCGGTTCAGCATAATTGTATCCCTTGCCATTCACATTCTTCGAAAGGGATATCACATCCTGGGGACAGGCGGGGATGCAGACTCCGCATCCCTTGCATTTCTCGATATCTATTACAATATCGCCAACTACTTTTGCCATAGTATATATGTTTGAATTTGTTGATTCAATGGTGCGAAATTATTGATTTTTTACCAATCCGAAACCCGCAAACGTTTGCAATTTCAGGTGTAAACCTTAATTTATAACGTTTATAAACAGCGTAGTAAAAAACCACCGGTAATTTTACCAGCCAGCAGCCTTTTTTCAGCTATGATGCTCCCTGAACTTCTTCAGGCGCTGTTCCAGATCGGGAAACTGATCAAAACCCACCAGCGAAACACAAGCCCGGAGTCCCTCCGTATGCTCACTGCCCGTTATTGCCAGCGAAATCGCTGAAATACCGTAATATAATAGCTCTTCAATCAATTCCTCTCCTGTAAACCCAGGATATGAAATAGTGAAATAAAATCCGTCAGCGATAGGCTTATCGATGTCGGTATCGTATACAATTCTGAATCCGTTGCGGGTGAACATCTCTTTCATGATCCTGGCTTTCTCGCCATATACCTTCACGTCCTCAACAAAATTCAAACGACCTTCATTGGCAGCCTTCAGCATCGCAGCAAGTGCATACTGAGCCGAATGCGCCGTTCCGGAGCTGAGTGCATATACGGTTCCGAAAACCATCGCTCGGCCAAAAATATCGCTGCTGTAATAGCTGAGCAGCTGTGGAGCTTTTGTTTTGAACAGTTTGTCAGCTATTACCATCATTCCAATTCGCTGCCCGGCATAACTGAATGCTTTTGAACTGGAAATGAAAAGTATGTAATTACCGGTGTATTTTGCTACCGTCGGCTGATACGGTGGCTCTCCCGGCTTCGAATAATCCTTCCGGAAGTCCATTCCGAAGTAGGCCAGATCTTCGCATATCACAACCCCGTATTTTTCCGAAAGTTCACCAATGATCTTAAGCTCTTCATCGGTAAAGCATATCCAGGAAGGATTGTTAGGATTCGAATAAAGTACCGAATGGATCTTTCCGGTTTTAAAATAGGATTCCAGCTTTTCGCGAAGCTTTTCTCCACGATAATCATATACATCAAAACTCTCAAACTTCTGTCCGAGTACCCTGTGCTGCTGTTTATGTACAGGAAACCCGGGATCGATAAACAGCGTGGTGTCCCTTCCCGGGTACATCCTCGACAAAGTCAGAAACGCAGCAAAACTTCCCTGCATCGATCCTACGGTAGGGATGCATGAACCAGGATCTACATCAATATCCAGAAAATTTTTAACAAAGCGCGATATCTCCGTTTTCAGTCCCGGATATCCGTCTATATCGGGATAAATGGCTGCCACACCGCTGCGCAGGGCTTCAATTTCTGCTTCCGTACCTATGGCTGATGGTTGCAAACCGGGTATTCCCATCTCCATCCGGACAAACCGATCGCCGGTGGCTTTTTCAATATTGTCAATCAATCGCTTAATTTCCCTGATGCTGGCTGAACCAACATTTGCCAGCTGCATCTCCCTGATCTTTTCCGATACCGTTCCGAAGTTAATCGGCGTGTCGTGCCTGAACTGTTCTTTCATAATTCCGTAGTGTTTATTTTAAAATCATTCGAGTGACAAATTCATCCGGGCAGTTGGACTTCGCAACCCCCTGAAATACATGGTTTCATTGATTTTCTATCCAGGTTTAATATAAAACGGATACCGGCGGCAAGTTATAGAATTGCCCTCACATGGCAAGTTAAAACCGTAAAAATATTCCTGTGCCTCTTACCGGATAATTTTACTTAGCGACCTTTTAATGAAGCAATTGCAAGTATTGTTCCCAGGGCTATGCCCAGAAATGCTGCAAACAACACCTGAAAATTCTCGGGAAGCAGGAAGGTAATGGTGTGCGCCGGGTACCAGAAAAAAGGTATTGTCTTTTTAAAGACAAAACTCCACTGTACATCCCAGTTCAATCCTTTGAAAATACCCCGGAAATCGATGGGCGTAAAAAGCCCTTTTAATGTTCCGCCCGTATTCAGAATGTGCGTATCGGTGATTTTATGAAAAGTCATCATCACCGGGGCATAAATGCTGTTCAGCAATACGCTGATACTGAATGCAACAAATAATTTTTCTGCGGAAAAACCGCCCTTCAGCGCAACACCGGCATTTTCCATACCCATATATGTAAGGAAGGATACCGTTCCGGAACTGAAAAGTACAAAAGCCATTTTGATGGTAAGCCCAAGCACCCCCCAAACCACAGCCCTTGGAAGTATTCCAAAACCCGGAGTATTGTATCTGCCGGTTTTTATTCGTAAACCAATTACTTCCCCCAGCGTTGCAAGCAGGGCAAATTTGATAAAACTCATTATCATGCCGTGCTCGTTGTTAAACGAGTTATAAGCTTCATAAATACTTCCTGAGATAAAAAACGGAAGAAAGAATACAAGAACGCAGGCTGTAAAAATAAGATCGGCTCTTTTCATTTTATATTTTAAGGCATATTCCGCTGCAAATATAAGCCGGTAAACCGGATTTCCTAAACCGCCGGCATCTTTTGAAGTAAGCCTTCACCGGTTTTCCGGTGCACTCTAATTCAAGGATGTATTTACTGCTCTTCCTTGTAATACAACCGATAATACTGCATATTCCGTTCTTCGTCAAAGCCCTTTTCAATGAAGTCGCGGTTGCCGTGCACGTATATGTGAAAATTCCTGTCAAGCTTTATAACACTCTTAAATATTTTCGATTGTTTTCGCACTGCCTGACCGGATATTGAAAACCCGTCGTTTATTTTAATATCCCTTTCTGCTTCAAAATCACGACGATAATCGTTAAACGTTTGTATCAGTTCGGGCTGATCAAACACCTCACCGGAAAATTCCTGTATAGTGAAGTTGTCGTTTTCCTTAAAGAACTTTATTGACTTGTTGAGCATTTCAGCCTGTGCCGGCAAATCGGTTTCGAACACCTCAGGAAGCCTTTCCTTTACAAATTGCCTGCACATCGACAGGGCCTGGCTCGTCTGAAAGAAATCGTCATTGCGCTGGCGTACCTTAAGGAAAGTATCCATCCAGTACATTGCGTCATTTCCTTTACTCAGGGCATCAACTGTTGCGGCCACATAGCCCGTTTCCCTCTCCAGGTTGAAAATCAGACAGCCCTTGTCGAGCTTGTTGATGTTGATACCATCTTCATGCTCAACAGTGAAGTTGTTATCCTCCGGAAACACCCTGAGGTAGGTTTCCCTCGATTCCGATCTGAATAGTCCGATGGCATCAACCTCTTCACCATCGATCAGCAACCGGCAAAAAAGAGCTGTATAAAATTCGCCGGATTTTATTTTTGGATGCGAAGAACATTCATAAAGGGTTTTTGCCAGATTTTTTGAGTGCTCCATAAAACCGGCAGAATTGTCAAAAATCTCCGAAACGTAATGATACACTTCATTGAGCCTTAGGTCCGTTTCATGGTATAGATTGTAATATTCCTTTTCGCGGAACGGGGATATGAAATACCGGATCAATAAATCGCTGACAGCTTGATTTAAGCGTACAGGGGATTCAGATAAAACTATGCCCTCATCCCTGCTTTTGTTTCCGGTTTTGTGTATTGCCAGCTTTTCAAGTATCGCATTTTCGCTGTTTATCATCGCAGATTCGGATTGAATGTGATCTCCTCTTTATTTTAACTGCAATGTTAGCACTTTTTCACGGTATGATCGGGCACTGCTTTCGCGTTAAATAAATTCAAAAATTGTATTAAGGTATGGAATAACTAATTTAGGTCGTATTTTAGCAGGCCATTCAACTTTAAACGTATGAGAGCCCTTACCCGGGAACAAAGAATGATTATCGAGAGTGAAACGACCGGTTTGGTGAGGGTTTTCTCCGACATACCATCCGATCTTTTGCAAGTTCTCAATATGGATCTGATTAAAGTTCAGCATATAAGGGCAGAAGATGAAAGGGATGCCAGCCTGTACGTTTACGAAAGCTCCTCAGGCCGGAAAATTGTAAGACTTACGGTGCAAAACCATACGAACGCTGCGGGCAGGAATATCTCTGTGACCACCTTCGCAAGCCGCGAAATGCTGCCGCTGATCGAAACTAACCTCAGGCTGAATGTCAACAATAAGAAACATTAAATCAATTTTTTAACTAAAATTATCTGAACAAATGAATAAGATTAATCTCAGGCAATCCGCTCTTCTGTTATTACTGGTTTTTCTGTTGCCGTCTTCCGTTCTGGCATGTACCAATTACCTGGTTACCAGGGGCGCTTCTGCGGATGGCAGTACAATGGTAAGTTATGCTGCCGACTCTCACATCCGTTATGGCGAACTTTACTGGCGTCCGGCTGCCGACTGGCCACAAGGCTCTATGGTTACGCTTTACGACCGGGGAACCGCCAGACCTATGGGCGAGATTCCTCAGGTTCCGCATACCTACCAGGTGATCGGATTTATGAATGAACACCAGGTTGCTATAGGGGAAACCACCTTCGACGGCCGCCCGGAGCTGTTCGATTCTACCGGAGTTGTCGACTACGGCAGCCTCATGTTTCTGGCCCTTCAGCGTGCACGTACCGCCCGGGAAGCCATTAAAGTGATTGCCGAACTGGTTGATAATTACGGGTATGGCAGTACTGGTGAGTCCTTTTCAATCGGTGATCCCAACGAAGTGTGGATAATGGAAATCATTGGCAAAGGCACCCGAATGGAAAAGAATAAAAAATCGGGTAAAATGGAAAATGTGCAGAAAGGTGCCGTTTGGGTAGCCATACGTATTCCCGACGGTTACATCTCAGCTCATGCCAACCACGCCCGCATTACCCGCTTCCCGCTTGAAGACGGTATCACTTCCATCAGCAGCAAAAGCTTCCATCTGCTTGACCAGCCCGGTATCGAAGTAATCTATGCCGCCGATGTTATTACGTTTGCCCGTGAAAAAGGATATTACACCGGATCCGACCTGAACTTCAGCTTCAGCGATACGTATGCTCCCCTCACCTTCGATGCGGCACGCTTTTGTGAACTGAGGGTCTGGGCCGCATTTAACCGGGTGAATTCAGCAATGAGCCCTTACCTCGATTATGCGGCAGGGGATATCACTAAAGAACGTATGCCTCTCTATATCAAACCCGATCGCAAGCTTTCACCGCGCGACCTGATGGCTTTTAAGCGCGATTACCTTCAGGAAACGCCTTACGATATGTCGAAAGACGCAGGTGCCGGACCCTTCGGATCGCCTTACCGGTGGAGACCCCTTACATGGAAATACAACGATCAGGAATATTTCAACGAACGGGTAACAGTTACCCAGCAAACCGGATTTTCATTTATCGCTCAGATGCGTAACTGGCTTCCCGACCCGATAGGAGGTATCTTCTGGTTTGGCGTCGACGATGCAGGATCAACCGTTTATATGCCTTTCTACTGCGGTATCAGTAAAGTTCCCGAATGTGTGGCCGAAGGTAACGGCGATATGCTTACATACAGCGAAACAGCCGCTTTTTGGGTCTTTAACCGCGTTGCTCATTTCAAGTACCTCTTCTATAACCGGGTTATGCCAGACCTGGTCAGGGTTCAGACTGAGCTTGAAGACGGCTTTGCTGCTGAAATACCGGATGTTGACTCCAAAGCGCAGGAAATCTATAAAGATAGCCCTGCACTCGCAATAAAGCATATTACGCTCTACAGTGCTAAAACCGCTGAAAATACGGTTAACCGCTGGAGACAGCTGGGCGAATTTCTGCTCGTAAAATTCCTCGACGGGAACGTTAAACAGGAAAAAGACGGAAAGTTTCTGCGTAATCCATACGGTTACCCCATGTCTCCGTCTTTTCCTGGTTACCCCGATGCATGGAAACAAAACGTGATCCGCGAAACGGGAGATACGTTCCGCATGCACTAAAATGTAAATTCGGCTGACCGATAACCGGGATATACTCCGGGGACGCAGGACCTTGCCTTCCAGGGATAAAAAAAAGCCAGTCTGTTCAATCCGGCTGGCTTTTTTGCATAAAATAAAAGTGCCTATTCCATATTCCGCTCTATCCTGATCCTTGCATCAACTGCAACAACGCCGTTGAAATTGCCTAGAAGTGGATTGATATCCATCTCCGCAATTTCAGGAGCAGCTTCACAAAGTGCGGACAGTCTTACAATTGCATCGGCAAATGCCTGCTCATTTACTCCTTCCTGCCCGCGGACACCCTGAATCAGCTTGTACGATTTCAGGGAACGAACCATAACGGATGCTTCATCCGGTGAAACCGGACTCAGGGATGTTTGAACATCCTTCATTACCTCGATAAAAATTCCGCCCAATCCGCATAGAATCATGTGACCGAACTTGGGTTCGTATTTGGCTCCTGCAAATATCTGCATACCGCTGAGCATCGGCTGAATAAGTATGGCGGTGGTATCCTTGATCTTTATCATGCGTTCAAATTCCTTTACCACCATACCGGCATCGCTTACATTCAGAACAACACCTCCGACATCCGACTTATGAACGGGTCCCACAACCTTCATTACCACGGGAAATCCCAGTCGCCCGGCTTCACTTACCGCTTCTTCAGCGCTGCTCACCACCGCTTCACCAGCTCTAGGAATACCAGCTGCATCAAGAAGCTGCTGAACTTTTTCAGGATCCAGATAACCATCTTCCGAACCTTCGATCACCGCCCTGACATCTGCATGGTTTACCTGTGGCATTTCGGCCATTTCAGCCGGGGGAGGAGTATTGTAAATCCTTGCCAGCGCATTTCCAAAAACCACCTCATCCGGGAAATTGATGCGTCCCAGAGAAATAAAGTATTCGATCTCATTCTTTACATTCACAACCGAAGGCAGAATCGGGAATATTGGTTTGGGCGATGTCTTCATGCGCTCATCCAGAAGCTTGTATACATCATACACTTCTGTAAGCCCCGGACTTCCGAAGATTACTGCCATACCGTCAATTTCATCGAAATCCTTGTTGCAATAGTCAATAATCTCACCAAGTTGTTCCGCTGTTCCCGTTGCCAGAAAATCGATAGGATTGGCTACCGAAGAACCCGCGTAGAGCTTCGAAAGAAGTTCCGGGCTCTCAAGATGCGGTACCTCCAGCCCGTTGTTCGAAAGAGCATCCGTAAGCATTACTGCCGGACCTCCGGCATGAGTTATCACAGCTATATTTTTACCTTTTAAAGGTTTATGCATGAAGATTCCGGCAACGGTAGCAAGCTCTGTACGACTATGGCAACGAACAATGCCGGCTTTGCGGAAGAGAGCATCCACAGCCGAATCGCTGCTTGCCAGTGCTCCGGTATGCGATGAGGCTGCACGGCTTCCGGCGGATGAACTGCCCGACTTAATGGCAGCAATTCTGCAACCCTTGCGAATGAGCGAAGATGCATGCTTAAGAAGCTTCTGAGGCTTGTTAATACTTTCTACGTACAACAGCTTAACCCTGGAACTGCTTTCAGGATTAAAGGTTTCATCCAGATATTGCAGCACCTCCTCAACCCCGATCTGAGCACTGTTCCCGACGGAATATACGCTGGAGAATATCAGTCCGTTTGTGATTCCGGTTTCCATGATAAACACTGCGGTAGCTCCCGAGCCGGAAATAAAATCAACGCCCCTGGGATCAAGTTTGGGTATTGGCTTCGAAAACACTGCCGTATGGTGATGGTTCATCATACCGATGCAATTGGGGCCTATCAAGCTGCCATCCACACTGTTGATTATATCCACAATTTGCTTCTCAAGCCGTGCACCCTCTTCTCCCTCTTCGTGAAATCCGGCAGAAAGTATGATAAATGCCCTGGTATTTTTCTTTTTGGCCAGCAGTTCTACCGTATCAGGGCAAAATCTTGCAGCAATGGCAAGTACAGCCATATCAACCTCCGGAAGGTCGTTCGGATTCTGATAACATTTAATACCCTGAACTTCCGTTTCTTTGGGATTGGTAACATAAAGCTCGCCCGGGAAATGATTTTCAATCAGATTCCGGAGCACCTTGCCCCCCGGCTTTGTTGTGTCGTTCGACCCGCCAATAACTACTATACTGCGCGGATTGATGAGTTGCTCATTAATCATAGCTGATATTTTTATTTATTTTTTTTCTGAACATAAAGCCAGCGGTCTGAATCCTCCCTCAGTCCGTATAATTTGTTCCTTTTCACGATCCGGCAAAGGTTGGTTAAAAGGTGCTGCGAAGGTATAAATTCCCGCAAACAGTGGAAAATCCGGAAATAAAATTGCCGGATTATCGAATCCAGAAACCCGAAAATTACTGCGCTGCAAGGCTTTCAGGTTTTTCGCGTCGGTAAAAATGGTATAAAAACAGGGGTTTTTGCTTTATATTCAGCCCATCCGTCTCTTGCTTCCAGCTTTTTTTCAAGCATAGGAACGCCGGAAACATAACGGAGAAGCAAGGTAATCAGCACAGGCCCTGCAATGGTGAAAAGTCCATCCGTTACAGGAACTGCCAGAAGCCAGATACCCCACCAAAGCAACGCTTCGCCGAAATAGTTCGGATGCCTTGAGTATTTCCACAAGCCGGTTGTAATCAGCTTCCCTTTGTTAACGGGATCTGCGGCAAACAGCTTCATCTGCCGGTCAGCCTTAAGTTCAAGATAAAATCCGCAGGCAAAAATCAGCAATCCTGCTGCATCCATAACTCCAGCTTTTATGGCTGCACCCCGATACAGGATATGTAACACCGGCCATGCCACGACCAGCATTATAAATCCCTGAAGCATAAAAACCTGCAAAAAACTGCGGACGTAAAACCATTTCCAGGCTTTACGCCATGCGGCATAACGGAAATCCTCTCCATTGCCGCGGTTTCGGAGAAATATATACACCGAAAGCCTGATACCCCATAAAAATACGGCTGCAATTGTAAGAAGTTGTTTAAGATTCTGAATTCCCGCATCAATCGCTGCCGCAGTTGCAAGAAGTATGAATCCGCCTCCCCAGGCAATATCTACAATGGAATTGTCCTTCAGGAGAATCGCCAGGATAAAAATCGCACTCATGTAGCAGAATACGATGATTGCAGAGGCAAGCAGATATTCCATAATGCAGTTTTTCGTAAAATTACAGCTTTAGACTATACGATGACATGTAATTACTTAAAATGAGGCGAATTATGAGAAGAGGTTGATATAAAACATTATTCGTTTTACCTTTGCAGCCTGCTTATATACCGATAATGAAATTCGTAAAGCTCAGGCCCAAAATTCCCGGAAAGCCCGGAACATATCACTCCACCCTGATTTAGCATCCGGGCAAAAAAATATTCCCTGTCCATACTTTTAAATCATAGTTTTTTTCCGGTTTCCAATGAACCGGCAACTTTCATTTTATTTCACAAACCTTAATCATGGAACCGGTAAAGGTCAGCTTAAAGAAAACAAAAGAGATTGTACCAACAGGCATTTTACAGCAGACAGCATTCTGGGCAAAGTTCAAACACAAAACCGGATGGTATCCGCTGGCGTTCGACATATTCGAACCCGACCCGCAGCGTTTCGGATTTTGGTCGCATAACGGCGATATTCTGATTCTGCTCAAGGAAACAGGGCAGGAGGGGGTTATTGCCTATGCCCCTTACGGCCCTGAAATCGTTCCCAGCGAAGAGTTGCGGGGACTCTGGCTGGAGTCGCTGTCCGAAGCACTGAGGCCTTTTCTGCCCGAACGCTGCCTTAACATCCGTTATGACCTTGAATGGCCGTCGCTGTGGGCTGGTGATGAAACCGAATGGCCCGAGATACCTCTTCAGGAGATGCGTTTCAATATGGGAACTTCCAACTGGAATCTGAGAAAAGCTCCCACGAACATTTTGCCTTCAAATACTGTGGTATTGCCACTCGACCGCGATCCGGACGAGCTGCTCATGGAGATGAAGTCCAAAACCCGTTATAACATACGTTTGTCGGCAAGAAAAAACATAAATGTAAGGGTAGCAGACACATCCGGACTCGATGAATGGTATAGGCTGTACGACAATACCGTACAAAGAAACCATATTGTCTCTGAAAAAAAGGACTATTTCCGGCAGGTTTTATCGACTCAGGCGGAGGAAACGATTTCACCGGCAGAAATCACGCTTTTGCTGGCCGAATATCAGGGGGAGCCCCTTGCAGGGATGTTCCTGGCCTTTTCAGGCGATCGTGCCACGTATCTTTACGGAGCATCCGCCTCTCACCACCGCGATATGATGGCTCCGTATTTACTGCAATGGAATGCAATACTGATGAGCAGAGAAAAGGGCTGTACGGAATACGACCTGTTTGGAATCAGCGGAAAAGCCGATCCATCGCATCCTATGTACGGACTTTACCGGTTTAAAACAGGCTTTGGCGGTATTATCAAGCACCGTATGGGTTGCTGGGATTACCCCCTGAATCAGGAGGCATACGAACGTTTTCGAATCAATGAAATGGTGTCAGCCGGTTTTCATGTACGCGTCTGATCCGCTTAATTAAAAGGGCAGAGGACTATTGGTCTTCAAACATCACCGAAAGTGCAACCACACCGGGGCCCGCATTTACACCCAGAACGGGTGATGCATCGTTGATGAATTCAGGTTCCAGTCCGCACAATTCCCGCATTTGCTCCGAATACCAGCCTGCTCCGGCCAGATTGCGTGCATGAGAAATGGAATACCCCCATATCCTGCGGCCTTCAGCCAGATTCCGGATACGGGTCATAATCAACTCCATACTCGCTTTTTCGGTAAATGGCTTGCCAAAAACCTCGGTTTTGCCTTCATCATTCACTGTAACAATCGGTTTCAGATTCAGCAACGAGCCTATGAATCCTTTGGTATGACTCACCCTGCCGCTTTTAACCATATATTTTATGGTACGCGATGAAACAAATATTTTCGTATTCTTCGACCAACCGGCAGACTTGCTTACAATTTCATCGTGCGTAGTGCCCTGTTCAAGTTCTTTGGCAGCTCTTATAACAATCAGCCCGAGACCACTCGATAACCTCTTCGAGTCAATTACGCTGATTTTCTTACCACTGTGTTCGGAAACTGCATGTGAGGCTTTGGAACTGTTGCTCCATGTACCGCTCATTTTAGAACTGATGTGAAATCCTATAATAGACTCATAATGACTAGCCAGATAGGAATATCGGTTAAAGAAATCCTTATAGGCAGGTTGTGCGGTAGTCGGATAAACCGGTGATTTATCAATCATGGAATAAAACTGAGCCGGCATTATCGTCAAACGGTCGAGAAAATAATTTTCGCCGAAATGCACGCTCAGAGGAACGATGTGCAGCTGATACTGTTCAATTATCTCCTGAGGCAGGTCGCAGGTAGAGTCGGTAAGGATGGCAACAGGAAATTTGGCATTTGCTGCAACTTCTTTCTGCATTACCATATCGTCTACCTTCTGGTACGTGATGTTACCATAGCGCGACAACACCTTCATCACCTTGGCGGGATGGTCGCTGTGAATATGCACCCGCATTTTTTTAGCGGAGCCGGCAACGACCATGGAATCGCCCATATGAGCAATGGATTTTCTGACCAGACTCAGATCTGCTTTCTTCTTTTCATCCAGAAGCAGCATAGCTTCTGTGCAATACCTGAAGGTAATTTCATCGTGTGAAACAATTTCAGAGTCAGCAATTACCACCGTTTCCCTTCCGGAAAGCAGCTTTCTCAGCTCGCCTGCTTTCACAAATTCAACCATACCCTGCAGAAATACAACAAAGCCTTTTGCACCTGCATCCACCACATTCGATTTTGCAAGTGTTTCCAGCTGAAGGGTGGTCGACTGCAGCGATTCTAACGCTTTTTGATATGCCTTTGCCAGCAGTTCAATGAAGTCCTGAATGGTATCCTTCAGAATGTAAATAAATTCAGCCCATTCACGAATAACGGTAATCATAGTACCTTCAACCGGATTTGCAATTGCTTCGTAAGCATAGGTAACTGCCTTCTTCACTACTTCTGCAAAAGTATCAACGCTTACAGTCTCGTGTTTCTGAATTTCATTACTGAAGCCATATATAAACTGGGCAAAAATAATTCCGGAGTTGCCGCGGGCTCCGCTGAGGGCCGCATCTGCCAGTGCCGCAGCGGTCACTTTTACATCTGCTGTAGGTATCGGACTCTCCACAATGGAGCGCATGGTGGAAGCCAGGTTGGTTCCCGTGTCAGCATCTGCTACCGGAAACACATTTATTTTATTGATCAGTACCTGGTTTTCAAATATTTTTTGAGCTCCAGCCAGAAAGCTGTAATAGAGCGTTTTACCATCAAGCTCCGTTACCTGTTTGGTAGTCTTGTTCAATGTACGATGGTTTGGTGAAAAATAGTGCGATTATGCAGGGCTGTGATGTTCCGGGTGATATGCCTTTCCCTGACCGGCAGTGAACCCGACATGCGCAAAGAGCAGAAACATGATTCGGCAACATTCATCAATAGTATCCCTGATTTCGCGTTACAAAAATACGCATTAAATGAGCGGTGATAACCCGAACTCAAGCCGGCTCAACCTGAATTTAATGAATTTTTAATTTCCAGGTAAAATTTTTACCACCCTGATGGCGGACCGTATTCGAATACAATCAATCGTCAAGTCGCTTATAATTAGCAACTTTACCACTCCTTATTAATTCATTAAGTTCGTTAACCAAATCCTTGTATTCATGTCTCTGTCCGCAATGATACATTACCGTCAAGGGATCACTGTCAAGTATCAGGTTCATTAGCTCGGCTTGCGAAGGCGTTTTATCCAGCCTGCTGTATTCGTAGTAGGTGTATTTTAAAAATGCTACTCCCGGACCAATACCCCTGCGATCGAGCAAATATCCGTTCTCAAGCTCCAGAGGATATGCCAGCTCTCCCTGATAATATACATCGCCCGGAGCAGGATAGGAGAGGAGTGATTTCCGGTCTTCCGACAGAATTACCGGAACATGCATCCGGTAATCGGCACGGGTCTGATAAATAATAACCGGCGGTGATACCATTATGGCTCCCGATACCGGAACATTCTCTCGCGCAGCTTTACGCGACGAATTACAGGAAACAAGAAAAAGCGCCGCGAGAAAAAAGAACAGGACAAAACGGTTACTTTTCATGAGTTATTGAATTAATCCGTAAAGTAAAGGAACTTGATCGAGAAAAAAAATATTATTTTCTGAAAGATGGCACAAACTTTGTGAAATGCAAAAAGTCTAAATTTCTTTACAATTCCGGAATTTATCCATTAAATTTGTCCTTGCTAAGGACATAATTGTTCATCAAAAATCTAATACCGATGAAAAAAGCGCTAACACTTCTGACAGTAATACTTTTTGGCATTCAGCTCAGTCACGCACAGGAAGTAAAACAGGAAGCAACAGAAAACAATCCCAATGCAGCAGAGATCTCATTCGATAAAACCGTACACGATTACGGCACCCTGTACGTTGGCGGCGATGGAAACTGCGAGTTTGAATTTACCAACACCGGTAAGGAACCCCTGATCCTTTCGAGCGTCAGATCTTCCTGCGGTTGTACCGTTCCCCAATGGCCCAGAGAACCAATTCTCCCGGGTAAAAAATCAACAATCAAGGTCAAATACGACACCAACCGAATGGGCCCGATTAACAAATCGGTTACGGTAATGTCGAATGCGAAAAACACACCCGTAGTACTCAGAATTTCCGGTAACATCATCAAGAAAAATGAAGAAAGCCTGATCCCGGAAAAACCGGTTAGCCCCGGAACTACGCCTGTAGCAAAATAAATCTCTTTAGGTCTGCCAGATTTAAGCCGGTTTCTGCCGGCTTTTTTGCTTTATTGCAATCTTAAAGCCATCCTTTCTCCTGCTCTTGCATCCGGAAAAGACGAATAAATCCGTCCTGACATGCCGTTTTCAGCAATATAAACTGAAAATCGTTCCGGCAAATTTGTTACTCCGGATTTTGCTTATACCTTTGCTCCGGATTTTGATCGAATCACAGCCTAAAAATATAAATCATGCCGAAAATCTCTGAACGCGGTTGCCAAATGCCCGCATCCCCCATTCGTAAACTGGTCCCGTATGCCGAAGCGGCAAAAAAAAGAGGTACAAAGGTTTACCACCTCAACATCGGTCAGCCCGATATCCAAACCCCCGACGTTGCTCTGAATGCTGTCCGCAATTTCGATCAGAAAGTCATTGAGTACAGCCACTCTGCCGGAAACGAGTCGTACCGCCGCAAACTTGCTGTTTATTATCAGAACATAGGTATCGGCGTAGATCACAACGATATCCTCATCACTACCGGAGGTTCCGAAGCTATCTCTTTCGCTTTCAAAGTTTGCCTTAACCCGGGCGATGAAGTAATTATCCCCGAACCGTTTTATACAAATTATAATGCATTTGCCCTGGCCGCAGGCGTAAGGGTTGTTCCCATTACCAGCAGCATTTCAAACGGCTTCGCCCTGCCCGACGTTTCGGAGTTCGAAAAAGCCATCACACCAAGAACCAAAGCTATCATGGTGTGCAACCCGAATAACCCCACCGGCTATCTGTATAGCAGGGAAGAACTGATGCAACTGCGCGACATCGTTCTCAAACATGATCTCTATCTTTTTGCAGACGAAGTTTACAGGGAATTCTGCTACGATGGCAATACCCATTTTTCCGTCATGAATCTTGAGGGTCTCGAAGATCATGCAGTGCTAATGGATTCCGTATCTAAACGCTACAGCGAATGCGGTGTCAGAATCGGAGCGCTGATTTCCAAAAACAAAAAGCTTATCTCCACAGCCCTCAAATTTGCCCAGGCCCGCCTGAGCCCGCCTTCCCTCGGACAGGTGATTGGAGAAGCATCCCTCGATACTCCACCATCCTACTTCAAAGAAGTATACGATGAATATATCTCACGCAGAGACCTTATTATTAATGAACTGAATAAAATACCCGGTGTTTATGCACCAATGCCCAAAGGTGCTTTCTATACGGTCATCAGCCTGCCTGTCGACGATGCTGAAAATTTCTGCATCTGGCTGCTGGAAGAGTTCAACTATAAAGGACAAACCGTCATGCTTGCACCCGCAGCCGGCTTTTACGCCAGCCCGGGTCTTGGGAAAAATGAAGCCCGCATTGCTTATGTCCTTAACAAAGAAGACCTCAGTAATGCTGTTAAGTGCATCGAAGAAGCACTGATGGTTTATCCCGGCCGAACCATTTAACAGTACCGGCATAAAAAAAACGCAGGCCCGACGCCTGCGTTTTTTTTATTCAAAGTCAGGATATAACAGATACCTGGCCCTGACTTCCCTGAATGCATCAAGACCTGGTTTCCAGGAAGCATAGATTTCATCAGCCTGCTTTCCTTCAATTATTTGTTTTCTCAGCGTCGCCGTACCGGTAAGCTTTTCAAAAAACGAATTGAAAAACGGTGTCTTTTCTTTTAAAGTATTGTACATTAATAAAAGATATTCGAGACGAAGACCTCCGTTTTCGGTAATATCCGGAGCCGCAGAACTCAGATCAAAGCCGTGGCATACTTTATCTTTATGAGGAGGATTCTCACTTACCCCTTTAATACTCTTCGGAATAAAGCTGTAGTCTCCTGTATGAAATTCAGGATGGCCAATCACTTTAAATGGCTTTTCCGTTCCGCGTCCGACACTTATAACCGTACCTTCAAAAAAACAAAGAGAGGGATAAAGTGCCACAGCAACTGAATCGGGAAGGTTAGGTGAAGGACGCACCGGCAGCGAATACCTGCTGGCATGCGTATATCCTTCACATGTAACCCATTTCAAATCACACTTGACTGCACCGGCGAGCCACTTTTCTCCGTTAACCATTCGGGCATATTCTGCCATAGTCATACCATGAACCACCGGAACCGGGTGCATCCCTACAAAGGAGGTAAACTCCTTTTCCAGAACAGGCCCGTCAATGTAATATCCGTTGGGATTTGGCCTGTCGAGAACAAGCAGCTGTATTCCCTGTTCGGCACAGGCTTCCATAACGTATGTGAGCGTGGAAATGTAGGTATAGAATCTGGCTCCGACATCCTGAAGATCAAACAAAATCATATCCAGATCTTCTATATCGGCCGGTACAGGCTTTTTTCTTGAACCGTACAACGAAACCACCGGCAACCCGGTACGTTCATCCCGTTCGTTGTTGATATATGCACCGGCTTCAGCATCTCCCCTGAAACCATGCTCGGGCGAAAACACCCGTACTAAGTTTATTCCGGACTCCAGAAGGGTATCTACCAGATGAATCCGGCCAACCAAAGATGTCTGATTGGCAACAACCCCGATCCGCTTGCCCCTGAGCAGACCGATGTAGGCATCCATTCGCTCAGCTCCCGTGGTAATGCGCACAGTGGATAAAACTTCCGGCTCGGCATCTATACCTCCTGTCTGGGCTCTTCCACACGAAGCAGTAAGCACTATAATCAGAATAAATACGTTTTTCAGCATACGGATGTTGCTTATATTTTCAAAACAGGCTTTTCTGCAAAATTAAGCCTAAACACGTAACTTTGCCATAAACTTTTATCGCATTGAATTTCGAACTCTTCATCAGCAGAAGAATCAGGGCCCGGAAAGAGGATTCTTTTTCACGTCCCGTAATCAGGGTTTCTATTGCAGGAATTGCTCTCGGACTGGCAGTTATGCTGGTTGCCGTTGCAATACTGCAGGGATTCCAAAAGCAGGTGAGGGAAAAGGTTGCTGGTTTTGGTGCACATATCCAGATTACTAATTTCGACTCAAATAACTCCTTTGAACCGGCTCCGGTTTCATCTGATGAAATTGATATCGTTGAGCTTAGAAATATCAAAGGTGTCTCTGCCGTAAATCCATTCAGCCTTAAAGCCGGGATAATCAAAACCGATAATCAGATTCACGGCGTTGTTCTGAAAGGAGTTGACACATCCTACGACTGGTCCTTTTTCAAGGAAAGGCTTACCGAAGGTTACACCCCGGGCTTATCCGACACTGCCGTTTCAAACGAAATTCTCATTTCTAAAAAAGTAGCCCGACTTCTTGAATTAAAGACCGGAGACGATATCCGGATGTACTTTATCAGCGAAAACATCACCCGGGGCAGAAAATTTACCGTCAGTGGTATCTACGATACCGGACTCGGAGAGTTCGACGACATGTATATTCTTGGAGATAATCGTCATATCCAGCGACTTAACCAATGGAGCAGCGACATGTATTCGGGTTTGGAGATCAAGGTGGAACGATTCGGAGATCTGGAAACCGTGGGGGAGGATGTTTACAATACCATCAGTTATAAATTTAATACACAAACAATCAGACAGCTTTATCCCCAGATATTCGACTGGATTGAAATTCAGGACATCAATGTGCTGATAATATTGATACTAATGGCACTGGTAGCCGGTATTACCATGATTTCCACACTTCTTATCCTGATACTTGAAAATACACGAACCATAGGCCTTCTGAAAGCTTTAGGTGCACAAACGGCAAGCATCCGGAAAGTCTTTATCTATGCAACGGTTTATATTGCCGGATATGGTCTTTTCTGGGGAAATGTTGTGGCCCTGACACTCATTATTATTCAGGCAAAAACCGGTTTTGTTCCCCTGCCGGAAGATTCATACTTTGTCTCCAGTGTTCCGGTATCAATAGGTATTCCGGAAATTCTTACGATTAATCTTGCAACGCTTGTCATATGCACCCTGATGATGCTCATACCTTCCGTAGTAATCCGGTTTATCTCCCCGGTTAAAGCTCTGAGATTCGAATAAGCACAAAAAAAACAGCGGCATTTATGCCGCTGCCTGAATTATTATTTGCTTCGATTTCTAAAGAGAAAGAATGCCATTCATAGCATCTCCCTGACCGCTGGAAACGTAGCTGTCTGCACAATCATCATTGAACCAGGATGCACCGTCGGCAATGTACCTGAACTGATATTCCTTTCCGGTTTCCAGCTCAACGGTATGACTGAAAGAACCGTCTTTCAGCTTTTTCATCTCATCTCCCGATGCATTCCAGTTGTTGAAATCTCCAACAACATTTACCTTTCCGGCATTCCCGGCCTGTTCTCCCGTCACTTTAAAACTTACCTTGCAAACAGGCTTGCTTTTAAGAAATTGCTTTTTGATACTCATTGATTGTGTTTTAGTTAATAAATGGTTTACGGACAAAAAATCCGGTGCAAAAATACGATGAATAGTGATACGTAAATATATTGATCTGAAAGAGCAGGGCAGACCACATACTTCAACCGTACCGGCAGATGCATCTGCTGCCCCCATCTGATCGTATAAACCACGGCATTCCGCCCAAAGAAAAGTAAGCAGATGATTTTTAAGAAAGAAAAGGTGTTTTAATCCCTTTTGTGCAGACCGCATTCCCTCGACTCGGGATTTTCCCACCACCAGCGGCCGGCGCGTACATCTTCACCCGGCATTATGGCGCGGGTACAAGGTTGACAACCGATGCTGGGAAAACCCCGGTCGTGCAGTTTATTGTAAGGGACATTATTATGTTTCAGAAATTCCCATACTTGTTTTTCGGTCCAGTCAATCAGTGGATTCACTTTTATCAGGCCGTTGGGCTCATCCCATTCAACCGTTTGCATATTCTTGCGGGTTACCGATTGTTCACGCCTTAGCCCGCAGATCCATGCATCCATACCGGCGAAGGCCCGCCTGAGCGGTTGTATTTTCCGAATGCCGCAGCACAGTTTGCGGTTCTCGATGCTATCGTAGAAAAGATTGATACCTTTTGCATTAACCATTTTTTCAACTTCCGCTGAATCGGGAAAGAATACTTCAATGGTAATACCGTATTTTTTTCTGGTAAGGTCTATCAGATCATACGTTTCGGGAAACAGTCGACCGGTATCGAGGGTAAATATGCGTGCTGATTTTCGGATACCTGATATCATATGGGTAATCGCCTGATCCTCGGCTCCCAGACTACTGGAAAATACGACCTTGCCTGAAAATTCCACCAGAAACCAGTGCAAAATTTCTTCAGCAGGCAAACCGCTCATCTTTTCATTTAATATCTCAGCTTCTTTTTTGTGATCCATTTCCTCAGGAGTTTAGATTCAATTCACTTAGCTTTAGTTCCTTTCCTGCAACATAACCTTTACCGGTGCGTTCAATGAAACAGGCTTCGCAATAATAATCGTGTTCAAACATCAAAATGTAGCGCTTATCGGCGGCTTCGGCAAGAAATGCCTCTTTCTCAATCATGGAAGTGAGCGGATCTATATCTACAGCAGGAATATAATGGTCCGGAATATTGGCTTTGGATCCGATAAAATCAGCAGCAAACACCACTTTTGTTTTTCCTGCCGGAATTACCGGAACCAGCTGCCCGCGCGTATGTCCGTTGAACATCCTTAACTGAATTTCAGCAAGCCATTCGCCTTCACCGGCAATCAGGCGCAGCCGGCCGGATTTTTCCAGTGGATCAAGGTTGTCGCTGAAGTAAGCGGCAGATTCCCTGGCATTTGAATTTTGAGCCCATTTCCAGTGGGCTTCCGAGCACCAGTAAGTCGCATTGGGAAAGACCTCGGAAACACAACCCCTCTCATCGATGTATGTTGCACCACCCACGTGATCGTCGTGCAGGTGGGTAAAAAGCACATCCGTTACTTCTCCGGGCCGCATTCCAACCCGTTGGAGCGCTTCAGGAATTCCGGAGCTGCCAGAACGATACTTCCATTTATAATATTTTTCATCGCGCTTATCGCCCATGCCTGCATCAATCAATATCACGGAAGAGCCGCTTTTTATCAACAAACAACGCGTCACAATCCGGATCAGATTGTCCTGGTATTCCGGATAAGCCTTGGTCCACAGCGTCTTGGGAACAACGCCGAAGGCTACACCTCCATCCATCTTCCAGTAATCGGCTATAAGAGGTATAAGTTCCATACGAAAAAGGGTTGTGGCAAAAATAACATAAAGCTGCAAACCCTCCGTCAGAAAGTGCCGGGAGATGGGATTTCGTTTATTTTTGTATCAAAGATCCTACCCGATGAATGTACATTTCATTGCTGTCGGCGGAAGTGCCATGCACAATCTGGCCCTCGCCCTGCATCATAAAGGTTATACTGTTACCGGAAGTGATGATGAAATTTTTGAACCTGCCTTGTCACGACTTGCCGGATGCGGACTTCTGCCTCCTGCCACCGGCTGGTTTCCGGAAAAATTGACTTCCGGAACCGATGCCGTTATTCTGGGAATGCATGCCAGATCAGACAATCCGGAACTTCTGAAAGCTAAGGAACTCGGGCTGAAAATATTCTCTTATCCTGAATACTTGTACGAGCAGTCGAAAGATAAAATCAGGATTGTAATTGGCGGCAGCCATGGCAAAACTACGATTACAGCCATGATTTTACATGTGCTGAAATACGCCGGAATAGACACTGATTTTATGGTAGGCGCACAGCTGGAAGGCTTTGACGTGATGGTAAGGCTATCGGAAAAAGCCAGATTTATGATTTTCGAAGGCGATGAATACCTGACGTCTGCCCTCGATCCCCGGCCCAAATTTCACGTCTATATGCCGGATATAGCACTTATAAGCGGCATCGCCTGGGATCATGTGAATGTTTTTCCTACCTTCGAAAATTACAGGGATCAGTTCCGGATTTTTGCCGGCCTCATACCTCCCTTCGGAAAATTGATCTATTGTGCCGAGGATCCCGAAGTTACAGGCGTGATACAAAGCGCTGGAAGTGAGGTGAAAGTAATTCCTTATTTTACACCGGATTATTATGTGAAGGATGGTGTAACGATTCTGAAAAACAACTACCGTCAGGTCGCTCTGAAAATTTTCGGACGCCATAATATGATGAACCTTGAAGGGGCCCGCCTGGTGTGCGGGGCAATGGGCGTCAGCGAAAACACTTTCCTTGATGCCATTGAGTCGTTTACCGGTGCGTCAAAACGTCTGGAATGCCTGGCAAAGGGCAGGAACTGTAATGTATATAAAGACTTTGCACACAGTCCATCAAAACTGAAGGCTACCATTAACGCTGTAAAAGAGCAGTTTCCGGAGCGCAGGCTTGCAGCTGTTATGGAATTGCATACTTACAGCAGTCTGAATAAAAATTTTCTGTCTGAATACAAAGGTTCAATGGAAAATGCTGACCTTCCCGTTGTATTTTTCAGCCGCCATGCCCTGGATCTCAAACGCTTGCCTGTTTTCTCATCCGATGATGTACGCAGGGCCTTTGAAAGGGATGATATTCAGGTTTTTACGGAAAAAGATAAATTATTGAATTTTCTGGTAAACCAGTCCTGGGAAAACAGGAACCTTCTGATGATGAGTTCCGGGAATTTTGATGGAATAAACCTTCCGGAACTGGCTGCCGGCATTACCAGCTGAAGCAGCTACCATTCAATTTCGCTGAGTTTTGCCGGACCATACCATTTGATGATATCAACGGAAAGCCGGCCCGATTTCACCGCCGGATCCTGCTCCGTAAGTTCCTGAGCTTCCTCCATACTTCCGACGTTCAGCACAAAGATGCCCCGTAACTCATCATCACCGATAAAAGGTCCGGCCAGCACAAGCTTTTTGTCTTCAGCCATGCGGTTGATGTGCGCCATGTGTCCCTTCTGAATGGCAGCAACCGTTGCCGAATCCTGACTTCGCCCGGAACCACTTTTCAGAAAAGCCATATAATACACCTTCATCGTTTCTGCGGCCGGTTCGCCGGTTTTTGTCGCCTGGGCAGAAACCGCTTCAGGAAGTAATAACAAAACCAGCGACAGGATAATTACGGATAAAGGGTTAGTTTTCATACCTGCGGTGTTTATGGTTAAAATTAAGGCTGTCTTATAACCCGGTATGGTTGGTGCAATCCCAAATCCATAAGCCCGGGATTACACTGGCTCCGTTTATGCAATATATTGCTAAACAGCTTAATATATTTTAATAATTTTCAGAGCACTATGCATTTGCGATCAAACCGCAATTATAAGACAGCCTGATAAATGTGACAGTTTTAGCTTTCAGCCGGCATTCCTGCTTCTATCTCCGGTTTCACGATGCTGATTTTAAGCTCGGGAGAATCGGTTTCATGATCGATTACGATTCGGTCGCCTTCGTGCAGTCGCGACTTGATAATCTCTTCTGCAAGGGCATCTTCAATGTATTTCTGTATGGCCCGCTTAAGTGGACGGGCACCAAATTGCGCATCCCATCCTTTCTCCACAATGAAATCTTTGGCAGTTGTTGTCACTTCAATGTTGTAACCCATCTCTGCAATGCGCTTGTAGAGATGACCCAGTTCAATATCAATAATCTTGTGAATGTCTTCACGCTCAAGCGAATCAAAGATTATCACATCATCGATACGGTTAAGGAACTCGGGGGCAAACGAACGTTTCAGTGCATTCTCAATTACACCCTGAGCAAAAGCCGAGCTTCCGGAAAGCTTTGCATTTGTGGCAAATCCTACACCCTGACCAAAGTCCTTAAGCTGACGCGAACCAATGTTTGACGTCATGATAACAATGGTATTCTTAAAGTCAACTTTACGGCCAAGGCTGTCGGTCAGTACCCCGTCGTCGAGCACCTGCAGCAGAATGTGGAAAATATCGGGATGTGCTTTTTCAATTTCATCAAGCAGTACGATGGAATATGGCTTCCTTCTCACTTTCTCTGTCAGCTGACCGCCTTCTTCATATCCAACATATCCCGGAGGAGCTCCAACCAGCCTGGAAACGGCAAATTTCTCCATGTATTCACTCATGTCGATCCGTACCAAAGTATCTTCCGTGTCAAACAAATACTTTGCAAGTACTTTGGCGAGATGGGTTTTGCCCACTCCGGTAGGTCCGAGGAAAATAAAAGTACCGATTGGCTTATTCGGATCTTTCAATCCGGCTCTGTTGCGGCGGATTGCCTTCACCACTTTTCGGATTGCTTCATTCTGACCTATAACCGAACCGGCGAGGTCTTCTTCCATGTTCAGCAATTTGTCGCTTTCGTTCTGGGCAATACGCTGAACGGGCACTCCGGTCATCATAGCAACCACTTCGGCCACGTTGTCTTCGGTAACTTCTATCCTGTGGATCTTGGAATCCTCTTCCCAGCGGCGTTTTGCAGCTTCCAGTTCCAGAAGGAGTTTACGCTCCGCATCGCGGTGCTTGGCTGCCTCTTCAAATTTCTGACTGTGAATAGCTTTATTTTTAAGCAGCTTAACCTCTTCGATGCGAGCCTCAAGATCAAGAATTTCAACCGGAACCTGCATATTTGTAATGTGTACCCTGGCACCGGCTTCATCCAGCGCATCGATGGCCTTATCGGGAAGATAACGGTCAGACAGGTAGCGGTTAGTAAGACTTACACATGCCCTGATGGCCTCGTCGGCATACTTTACAAGGTGATGATCCTCGTATTTTTCCTTGATGTTATTCAGAATTTCAATAGTTTCATCTATAGAGGTGGGATCCACCAGAATCTTCTGAAACCTGCGCTCAAGGGCGCCATCCTTTTCAATGTACTGACGGTATTCGTCGAGTGTGGTAGCGCCAATGCACTGAATTTCACCTCGGGCCAAAGCCGGTTTGAACATATTGGATGCATCCAGCGAGCCTGAAGCATTTCCCGCACCTACAATAGTATGAATTTCATCGATGAAAAGAATGATATCACGGTTTTTTTCCAGTTCATTTAAAACTGCTTTCATACGCTCCTCAAACTGACCCCTGTATTTGGTGCCGGCAACCAGAGATGCAAGGTCGAGGGTAAATATCCGTTTGTTGAACAATACCCTGGAAACTTTGCGTGCTATGATTCTGAGGGCCAGCCCCTCGGCAATGGCCGATTTTCCAACACCGGGTTCTCCGATAAGAATCGGATTGTTTTTCTTACGACGGCTAAGAATCTGGGCAATTCGCTCAAGCTCCTTTTCACGTCCAACAATGGGATCAAGCCTGCCTTCCTCGGCAGCTTTGGTTAAATCGCGGCCAAAGTTATCAAGAACCGGAGTCTTTGACTTAGAATCTGCAACTTTCCGGGCACCGCCATATCCCCGCGTCTCATCGCCTTCCTCATCAGACGGACTTCCGGGCAGTTCGGCACTGGGCGATTCAAATGTCCGGTTCTCGTCGTTGCTAATGATGGTTTTCAGCTCATCCCTTACAGCATCGTAATCAACCCCATATTTCGACAGCGTGGTAGTCACCAGATTATCTGGATCTTTCAAAATAGCCAGTAACAGATGCTCAGTGCCAATTAGTTCACTGTTGAATACTTTTGCTTCCAGGTAAGTGAGTTTCAATGCACGCTCTGCCTGTTTGACTAGTGGCAGATTTTCTGCCGATTTGTCACGTGCTAGCGTTGTCCCTATGGCACGTTCCAGAGTACGGCGAACTTCATTGGTATCAACTCCAAGCAAATTCATGATCTGAATGGCCATTCCTTCACCTTCCCGAATAATACCAAGCAGGAGGTGTTCAACACCAATGTAATCATTTCCAAGTCGCAACGACTCTTCACGGCTATATGTTAATACATCTTTCACTCGTTGTGAAAATTTTGCTTCCATTTGATTAGAGAGTTAGAGAGCCTGTCATGTGTAAGGCGGACTTGCCTGTACCGTTCAAGCTCTTTATAATAAAAATTAACAACATTCCTTAACGGAAGTTTTCCAAAGTTCAAAATTACTGCTTGTAATGCTGTTAAACAAGCATTTGTAAATGTTTTAGAATTTAAATTTTTGCATAAATGCCGGTTGTCAGATCAAATACGATGCCGTTTTATTTTTCAACCGCCCGATGTTGGAAAATGACAGGTTTTTGGCTTGCCACTCGCTGATTTTCTATCCAAAAAAAGCGTACCTTCGTAACCCTTTTGTAAGGGTAATAATTTCTTAATAAGGAACGAGCTAAGTAATGGAAAATCA
Organism: Bacteroidales bacterium UBA6248; assembly: GCA_002441345.1. Classification (GTDB taxonomy): domain Bacteria; phylum Bacteroidota; class Bacteroidia; order Bacteroidales; family Lentimicrobiaceae; genus Lentimicrobium. The sequence goes on along the minus strand of DJVU01000095.1, from coordinate 40,593 downwards.
ATCAGGTGAAGAGAAGATCATTAAAGTAAACATTGAAAACCAGATGAAATCGGCTTACATCGACTATTCGATGTCGGTCATTGTTTCCCGTGCACTGCCGGATGTTCGCGACGGAATGAAGCCGGTACATCGCAGAGTGTTGTACGGAATGCTTGATCTGGGAGTTCTTTCAAACAGATCCTATAAGAAGAGTGCCAGGATCGTCGGAGAAGTACTCGGTAAATACCATCCGCACGGCGACAGCTCCGTGTACGATGCAATGGTTCGTATGGCCCAGGACTGGTCCCTGCGCTACCCGCTGGTGGATGGTCAGGGAAACTTCGGTTCAATCGACGGCGACAGCCCGGCTGCTATGCGTTATACCGAAGCCCGATTGAGAAAAATTGCGGAAGAAATGCTGGCCGATATCAACAAGGATACGGTCGACTTTCAGCTGAACTTCGACGATTCGCTTGAAGAACCTACAGTCCTGCCCGCACGCATCCCAAATCTTCTGATCAACGGTGCTTCAGGAATTGCTGTAGGTATGGCCACCAATATGCCCCCGCACAACCTCAGTGAAGTAGTTGACGGCGTGGTTGCATATATCGACAACCACGAGATTACCATCCCGGAACTCATGAAGTTCATTAAAGCTCCGGATTTTCCTACCGGCGGCATCATATACGGTTATGAAGGTGTCAGGGATGCCTATGAAACCGGTCGCGGAAGAATCATCATGCGGGGAGAAACAAAAATTGAAACCGATAACCACGGTAAGGAGAGTATTATTGTTACTTCTATCCCATACCAGGTTAACAAAGCGGAAATGATCCGGAAAACTGCCGACCTTATCATGGATAAAAAACTGGAAGGCATTTCCGATATCCGCGACGAATCCGACAGAAACGGACTCAGGGTCGTTTATGAGCTTAAACGCGATGCTATTACCAATGTAGTCCTCAATAAGCTGTATCAGTATACACAGCTGCAGACATCCTTCAGTGTAAACAACATTTGCCTTGTCAAAGGAAGGCCTATGCTGCTGAACCTGAAGCAACTGATAGAGTACTTTGTGGAACACCGCCATGATGTGGTTATCCGCCGCACCCGCTACGAACTCAATGAAGCCGAAAAACGGGCGCACATCCTGGAAGGGCTTCTGATTGCTCTCGATCACCTCGACGAGGTTATCGCACTCATCCGTTCATCACGTACGCCCGAAGAAGCCAGGAACGGACTTATGGAAAACTTCAATCTTTCCGAAATCCAGGCCAGAGCAATCCTCGACATGCGTTTGCAACGCCTTACCGGACTCGAGAGAGAAAAAGTCAGAGATGAGTACAACGAACTCCTGAAGATGATTGAACATTACCGCAATATTCTTGAAAATGAAAGTTTGCGGATGGAGATCATCAAAAATGAACTTCTCGAAATCAAGGCAAACTACGGCGATGAAGCCAGAACCGAAATCGTTTATTCGGCCAGCGACTTCCGCATCGAAGATACCATTGCCGATGAAAATGTTGTAATCACGATTTCACACATGGGTTACATCAAACGCACGGCACTCAGCGAATACCGCCGCCAGAACCGGGGTGGGAGAGGGGCTAAAGGCTCAGATATCCGCGACGAGGATTTCCTTGAATATCTCTATGTTGCTACTATGCATAATTATATGCTCTTCTTTACAGAAAAGGGTAAAGTTTTCTGGATGCGCGTATTTGAAATTCCGGAAGGAACAAAAACCTCGAAAGGCCGGGCGATTCAAAACCTTATCAATATTGAACCCGACGATAAGGTCAGAGCATTTATCAACCTGAAGAGTATCAAGGATGAGGATTACATTAACAATAATTTCATCATTCTATGCACCCGCAAGGGCGTAATTAAAAAAACATCGCTCGAAGCCTACAGCAGACCACGCCAAAACGGTATAAACGCAATTACTATCCGGGAAGACGATCAGCTGCTGGAAGCAAGACTTACCAATGGCAACAGCGAAGTCATTATGGCACTTAAATCGGGAAGAGCTATACGCTTCCATGAAAATACCGTTCGCCCGATGGGACGAAATGCTTCAGGTGTCAGAGGTATAACCCTGGGCGGTAAAACAGATGAAGTGGTGGGTATGATCTGCCCCGAAAACGACAACTCCGACATCCTGGTGGTAAGCGAAAATGGTTATGGAAAACGTTCCAGACTCGACGATTACCGGATCACCAACAGGGGAGGAAAAGGAGTAAAAACCATCAATATCACCGATAAAACCGGGCAGCTGATCTCGATAGATTCCGTAACCGATAACGACGACCTGATGATTATCAACCGAAGCGGACTTATCATCCGCATGGCCGTTGCCGACCTCCGTGTGATGGGACGCGCAACCCAGGGCGTAAGACTGATTACCCTTCGCGACAACGATTCAATAGCTGCTGTTACTAAAGTAGAAGTTGAAGGAGAAGAAGAGGTGGATGCAGAATTGGCACCTGTCGAAGGCGAAACCGTTGAGACCACCGTAAGTTCTTTCGAAGTTTATCCTGTTGATGAAGACCAAGACTCTGAAGATCAAAAGGATAAGACCGAAGAGCCGGAGGAAAACTAAATATGGTACGGAAATTGCATTAACCTATCGCAAGCTTCATTTTTCCACTGATAATGACATGATTAGGAGCTAAGGTGGAAATTGCATGAATTTTTCAACGCATATTGTATATTGAAATTAATTCGTGTAGGTTTGCAAATAGAAACAGATTTAGAAACCTGTAATCAAAAACACAATGAGAAAAATTTCTTTGATTTTAGTCATGGTTATGGCAGTATCGGTCGCCTTCGGGCAGAAAGCACTGCGCACAACAGCTTTCAACAACCTCAGAAAAGGGGAGCTTGACAAGGCCATGCAAAACATCGAGCCCACTATTGCAGATGCCTCTACCATGAACGATCCGAAAACATGGTTTTACAGGGGAAACATCTACCTTCAGATTCACATGAGCGATAAACCCGAATACAAGGCTCTCGAACAGAACGCGCTTGGAAAAGCTTATGAATCATACAAAAAGCTTCTTGAAATAGATTCTAAGAAAGAATTCTATACCGAAACCATTCAAAACCTTTTTATTGTCAGCGAACAACTCTATAATGAAGGAGTTCAGCAGTTTACTGCTGATCCACCCAACTATACCGCAGCAATGAATGCTTTTGAATCGGCAGTAGGAGTGAGCGAAACGTTTGGAAATACCGATACGCTTGCCATGTTCAACGTTGCTCTGGCAGCAGAAAATGCAAGGGAATTCGCTAAAGCCAAAGAGTACTATACTAAGGTAAAAGATATGAACTACAAACAGCCTTTGCTTTACAACTCACTTTCGGGTATATATCTCGAAGAGAAGGACACAACGGCTGCAGTGGCAGTTTTGCTTGAAGGACGTCAGAAATACCCGGATGATTTCAACCTGCTGATCGCTGAAACCAATGTTTACCTTGCTAAAGGCGATAATGACAAAGCAATGGATAACCTGGCAGAGGCCGTTAAAACCGATCCCAATAACCCAACAATTCATTATGCAGTAGGTGTAAACTATGCTGTAATGGGTAATACCGAAGCCGCAGAAAATGCTTACATCAAGGCTATTGAACTGAATCCGGAGTATTTTGAGGCCAATTACAACCTGGGAGCCTTGTATGTTAACCAGGCTGCAACCATCATTGATGAAGCCAATAAACTTCCTCTGTCTGCCGAAAAAGAGTTTAACGAATTAAAGACTCGTGCCGACGAAATACTTACAAAATCAATTCCTTATCTTGAAACAGCTTCACGTCTGGACGCAACCGACAAGAGCACGCTGCTTTCGCTTAAAGAAATCTACACACGTCTTCAGATGTACGAAAAAATGAAGGACGTAAATGAGAAGCTCAGCGAAATGGAATAACCATAAAATATTCTGATTATGGCAGCCTGTGAGAAATCACGGGCTGTTTTTTTTCAGGAATTACTTCTCGTTAGCAAAAGTGCGAATGGGGGTGACCATTTAAACGAACAGCACAGAATTTCTATTCCGACCTAAAAGGGAGGGGTGCTTAAAACACTTATTTGACATAATATAAATTATATAACAAAAGGTTCCCGGCTTTATTCCATAAGTTTTTGCTTTCAACCTCACATCATAACCTTCCATATCCCTCTATAAATTCATTCTTCGCACACCTGCACAGAATATCCGGGAAATTTTAAAAAAATTCCGACAATTTCTACTGTACAGCAAATTCCTTTCCTATATTTAATATGCGGTTATGCATTGTTCCGTGAACCCAAAGCATAACCGTTTGTTTAACACTCGCTGCATCAAATGTCGATTAATCGTTGTATGACCATGACCGGAATTCCTGCCATGTAATCGGCTGCCTGTTGCACACCATTAAAAACTATCCGGATGAAAACCCGAATTCCAGGAATTGTAAAAACCGATCCATGGCTGACACCCGTAACAAACGATGTAATCGCCAGGTATCAGCGCTTTAAGGAGCGAATCACATCTATTGAAGATAGATATAATACGCTTTCACGCTTCGCCGATGCCTATAAATACCTGGGAATTAACTACAACAGCAAAGAAAAAGGCTGGTATTACCGTGAATGGGCTCCCTCTGCGCATCAGCTCTTTCTATCGGGCGATTTTAACAACTGGGATCCCCGCTCCCATCCCCTGCACAGAACAGACAACGGAGTCTGGGAAATTTTTCTGGATAAGAAAACCTATGGTAATACATTTGTACATGGCAGCAAAGTAAAGGTATGGGTAGAATCCTCCAATGGTTTTCTGCCCCGGATCCCTGCTTATATCCGCCGTGTGGTTCAGGATGAAGATACCCGGAACTTCTCCGGACAGCTATGGTTTTCCGATTACAACTGGGAAGGCGACCGCTTCCGTATCCCGCGCGATCAAAAACTGTTTATTTATGAATGCCACGTAGGAATGTCTCAGGAAAAAGAAGGCGTCGGAACTTACGAGGAGTTTATGGAAAATACCCTTCCGTGGATTAAACAGCTGGGATACAATGCCATACAAATGATGGCCGTTCAGGAACATCCGTATTACGGTTCTTTCGGATACCATGTAGCCAACTTTTTCGCACCGACCTCCCGCTTCGGTACTCCCGAAGAACTGAAAATGCTGATCAGGAAAGCTCACAGCATGGGAATTGCCGTAATTATGGACATCGTGCATTCCCATACCGTAAAAAATGTTAACGAAGGGCTTAATATGTTCGATGGAACCGACAGTCAGTACTTTCATCCTGGTGCGCGGGGTCTTCATCCCGACTGGGACTCATTGCTGTTCGATTACGGAAAAACGGAAGTCCTTCAGTTTCTGCTTTCGAATGTCAAATACTGGATGAACGAATTCCATTTCGACGGATTCCGCTTCGACGGTGTTGGCTCTATGATGTATTTCCATCATGGAAATGCGGTGATTGATACACCTGAAAAGTACTTCCGTGAAGGCGTTGAATGGGACTCTGTTACCTATCTTCAGCTTGCCAACCGGCTGATTCATTCCCTGAGACCCGATGCCGTTTCTATTGCCGAAGATGTAACCGGAATGCCGGGCTTAACTGCAAAAATAAGTGAAGGAGGAATAGGATTCGATTACAGGCTTGGCATGGGATTGCCCGATTTCTGGATAAAACAGCTTAAAGAAAAACGGGACGAAGACTGGAGTGTACATGAAATGTGGCACGTTATGAATAACCGTCTGCCTGGCGTTAAAACGGTTGCCTATGCCGAGTCGCATGATCAGGCCCTGGTTGGCGATAAAACCATTGCTTTCTGGTTGATGGACAAAGAGATGTACTGGCATATGCAGGCGAACGACATGAACCTGGTGGTTGAAAGAGGTATTGCACTGCACAAAATGATTCGTATGTTTACCCTGTCACTTGGCGGACATGCTTACTTAAATTTTATGGGCAACGAATTCGGCCACCCGGAATGGATCGATTTTCCGCGTGAAGGCAACAACTGGAGCTATTACTATGCCCGTCGCCAGTGGTCGTTGGTTAAAAACCAGGATCTTAAATACAGGTTTTTGGCGGCATTTGATGAAGCCATGGTTGGTTTAGCGGAAAAATACCGGATTTTTGATGAGGAATTTGCCATTCAGCTTCACATGGATGAGAATAACAAAACACTGGCTTTCAGCCGGGGTCCTTTGGTATTCCTCTTTAACTTCCACCCTTCAAACAGCATCCCTGGTTATGAGTTCAATGTAATTGAAAAGGGCAACTACCGCATAATTCTGAATTCAGATAACGAGGTATTTGGCGGACACGGCCGCATTGATGAAAACATCGTATACCCGGCGGTACAAGGGAAAAATGATGAAACACTCAGACTGTCAATCTATAGTACAAACCGCACTGTAATGGTGCTGGCCAGGGTTTCTGACATCACGTGATTCGGGATTTGAAACCGGGAGAAAATTCCGGACATTATTTAAAAAAAATTAACAATTAATGAATTGATTGAATTATTTACTTGTGTATTATTGTACCCTTTTAAAAAGCCAGTTACAATATGGAACGAAAACGATTGGTTGTAAGCTACAGTAACGTCAGCCCTGAGGTGCTCGAGGCCATCAGACTCAAATATCCTTTGGGTTACTCCAATCATGTTATTAAGGTTAAAACCAAGGGCGATGAGTTCTTTTATGCTATCACCGTAGATACAGCCGATGCCAGCTATCTGGTAAAGGTTCCCGTAAAAATTGATAGCAAAGGCAGTCTCAACGAGGAAGAAAATCTTGATGATGTGAACAATGAAAAGGAATCAGAGGAAAATTTCCCGGATAACGATCAGGGAGACGATAATGAGGAATAATTAAAAGGCAGCTTAAGCTGCTTTTTTTATATTTGCCTGTACACACAAGTTAAAGCCAAACCACTCCCATGGAACCAAACACCAGCAGCAATCCGGATCTGTCGTCGCAAAATATCTTTGGCTGGCCTTCTGCCACCAGATCACTCAATGAACTCAGAAAATGGACCACCTTTTTCGGGATTCTGGCACTGGTTGGATTGTTTTTTATGGCAGTTATAACGATTGTAATGATGGTTGTAATACCAAAAATCAACGACGGCTTTGACATGCCTCTCCCCTACCCTCTTCCAATGCTTGGACTTATGTATCTGATTACCATAGCTATATACATCCTTCCCCTAATTTATCTTTTCCGGTTTAGTAAGTTTATGCACCTTGCTTTAAAATCATCGGATAATGGATTGCTAAGTCAGGCTCTGCGCAATCTTATGCTGCATTTCAGGACAGTTGGAATATTAACCATTGTATTTATCAGTCTGTATCTGCTGATGCTGGTAGTTTTACTATCAGCCGGTGCATTCATTACCGGGCTTCCGGAGCTGGCCGCCTGAAGGCAATAAAAGCCTTCTGAAAGCTTAATCACAAATATAGATCAGGGTGTTTTACAGGACTGGTCGTGCAATACAGTGCAAGAAATATCATTCTGAAAAAGAAATGGACTCAGTTGAGCTGTTTCAGTACTTTCCTTCCCATACTCCGAAATCCGGGACTCGCCTCTTCCATCTGTATTTCGATTATATCGCGCAATTCTCTGCTTATTTCGGGCAACGCCAGTGCAATCTCCATTAATATCTCCATGCAGTAGACTTTAACGGCGATACTTTCAGAAGGGGCTTCGAGCCATTTGAAGCAGGTGTCGGCCAGAACGCCAAATCTGGATTCGGGCAAAGTTTCGCGGGTGAGTATTCGCAGTCCATGCCGTTTGAGACCGTCGCTGCTGAACGACGGAAGGTGTTCGATCAGAGCTTCAAGGCGGCCGTTGAGAAAGCCGGGGTCAATTTCTGTGCAAAGATCTGCTGCCCAGGCAGCTCTTCGGCTGATGATCCCGTTGTTGTCGAGCATAAAACTCCACAGGTCGCTGAATAATTCGGGTCTCTTAAGAATAATGTTTACCACCATATCGGTGTTCGGGCGGGATTGTTCGCGCATCAGAAGATCGCCCAGCCGGATTCTTTCCAGTGCATGCTTTGTCACCTCAATTTTTTCTGCAAATTAAAACAAACAATGGCTACCCTCTGCAAGAAATGTTGAAATGTCAATTGCGAATGCAAGTGGTATAAAAAGCAAGAAGGGAAATAACCCTTGTCGAGTAATTTCCCTTCTGTCGATGGACAAACCGTAGCCTGCCCATGACCTCAGGTTACTGTTCCGGTGCTTCATTAACCACTGTCCCCGTAGGGCTGTTGTCAATTTACCTTACCAGGGCTTTCTGCTTTCGCAGACTCTTCTGTTGGGGATCCGGTATTTGTACCTGCGGCGTTTCCGGAATTTCCGTTAAGATCTTCCTTCATCTGCCCGGAGGCCCTTTGAGCTTAGCCGGCAGTTTCCTTTCGGACTATCCTGCTTTGCTCTCCCGGTATTTCTCACCGTATCGCTGGCCTGATTGAACAAAGATACGAAAATCAGCCTCCCTTGTCAAGTGATTTTGAAGGAATTATATTAACTTTTGATGAACCGCAGTTATTAACAATTGTTGATAACTTTTCGGATGCGTATTTATTTCGCAGGAATACTTACCAGCGACAACTCTGGCTTTCCTTTCTTTAATGTTGTAACCCTGCATTCGATTTCCGTTCCGGCAGGAGGAAGTCCCTGCATCGACGTATCGGTTAGGATATCGATCGGATTTCCGAAAACATCTTTTGTACATAAGAATCTCTTTCCGTCTCTAAAAGCGTTTCCGGTAATCTCGAACGAATGAATAGTTCCAATTCGGTATACGGGATGAAGAGGTTCCAGAAACACTCTTCCCGTGCAGTTGATGCGAGAGACCAGGCACGTAACCACGGAAGGACAAACAAGATTGTAGTGCATATAATCGGCAAGAGGAAGAAGGTGATTTATTCCGAAAGGATCCTCAAAAACCATATATTCATTTTCGTCCGACAACAATACCTTTTTACGGTAGTTGAAACGATAGCAACTCCCCTCCTGAAGCTTGTGACTGGTATCGAAATAACCCGGAATGATCATCTTAGTTTGCTGAACTTATGCGGCTTGCTTTAATTATACCTTTGATTGTCAACAGTTTTTTCAAAAGGAACTCCAGGTGCTTCTTATCCCGTATGCTCACCTTCACGATGCCATCGAATTTTCCTCCTTTGCTGTCGAGTGATATGCTTCTGACATCCATTTTCAGTTCGTTTGAGATCATATTGGTGATAGAACTCAGAATTCCAAGCTGGTCAAATCCGCTTACCCGGACAGTTACCAGAAAATAGGTGCCTTCGGCCGGCTTTGTCCAGCGGGCTTCCATAGTCCTGTATGGATAACGGGCTTTCATCCTGGCTGCATTCGGACAGTTGACCCTGTGTATCTTTATGCCATCGCTTACTGTGATAAAACCGAAGATTTCATCCCCCATAACCGGATTGCAGCAGCGGGCAAGCTTATAGCCTTCGATTTCGGAAGATTCATTTACGATGATGACGTTTTCGGAAGTACGGTCGGGATGAACGGATTCGTTTCTGGCGACCCTGCTGTCGGTTTTTTCTTCTGTTTCTCTGGAATCTTTAGCGATTCCGAGGGCTATGTCTTTTATCTGTGATGGTTCGATGCGATTCTCTGCCAGCTGCTGAAACATATCGAGCGGACCCGAGAGTTTGAAATGTGCTATCACTTTATTGATAACCTCATCCTGGTTGGTTATTTTCAGCTGGCTCATTTTGCGTCTGAAGATATCCTTTCCTGTTTCGGCCTGCCTGAATTCAGCTTCTTTAAGGTATCGCCGGATTTTTGTTTTTGCTCTGTTTGTTGTTACCCATCCCAGCCAGTCGCGATTTGGTGTTTGGTTGCGGGATGTAATAATTTCAACCATATCGCCGCTTTTGAGGGTATGACGTATCGGAACAATCTTTCCGTTAACTTTTCCTCCCGTGCAGGTAGCTCCCAGACTGGTATGCACATCAAAAGCAAAATCGAGTACGGTGCTTCCCGCCTGAAGTTTGCGCAGATCGCCTTCGGGTGTAAAAACATAAATCTGACTGGCAGTTCTGCTCCCTTGTTTTTCATTTTGCAGGGCATTCTCCGAAACTTCGGGATTTTCCAGAATTTTTCGGACAGAGTTAAGCCATTCGGAAGTTTCAACAGCACCTTTCTGTCCTTTATACCTCCAGTGTGCGGCATTCCCCAGTTCAGCCTCGCCGTCCATCCGCTCTGTACGAATCTGTACCTCAACCCATCGTCCGGATGGTCCTTTAACCGTAATATGCAGCGATTCATAGCCATTTGGGCGGGGTATAGTAATCCAGTCGCGCAAACGGCTTGTTTCGGGCGTATAAATGTTGGTAACTACAGAGTACGCTTTCCAGCAATCGGCTTTTTCATCTGCCGGGTGGCTGAAAAGAATAATCCGGATAGCAAACAGGTCGTAAACTTCTGAAAAATCAACATTTTGTTTAAGCATTTTAGCATAAACCGACGATACCGCTTTGGTTCTTTGCTTTATGGAAAAGTTTAATCCCATACGGCTGAGTCCGGCTTCCAACGGTTCGAGGAACTGCCTGAAAAAATGCCGGCTGGCGCTTTCTGCTTCGCTGATATCTGCTGACAGGGATTTGTAAACCTCAGGGTTTGAATAATGGAGCGAAAGCTCGTCAAGCTCCATTTTTATTTTATAGAGACCAAGCCGGTGTGCCAGTGGTGCATACAATCCCGCGGTTTCGCCGGAGATCGACATCTGCATTGCTTGCGGCAGAGCCTCGATATTGCGCATATACTGAAGCCGGCCAGCCAGTTGAATCAGTACAGCCCTGACATCACCGGTTATACTGAGCAACAGGCTGATGAAATTATCTGCATTTCCGTGAAGTTTATCGGTGCGCATGTCTTTGATGCGATCCAGTCCGGCAAGGATTGCAGCAATTTCACGGGACTTGATTGATTTGCAAAAATCTGAAACCTGTTTATCCTTTTCGGTCAGTCCATTAAGCAGCGCAGCGAGGGTTGATACCAATCCCAGTTTCATTTCTCCGGCGACAATGCATGCTACATCAACGGCATGACAAAAGTATGGCTCACGATTATCGTGCAGTTTCCTCCCGTGTTTGTCGAGCATAATAGAAAAAGCCTCACGCACAAGCGGGAGATTGCTTTGGTTGAGGAATGCGGAACCTGCTCTCAGCAGTTTGCCGTATCTTCCGGTTATCAGTAATCTTTCGGTATTATCCGGTAAATGTTCCATGATATCGGGCTGGTTATGCAAAAATACGGAGAATCGCCTGAGCTGTATTTTTTTAACAGGATTTATCCGGCAACTGAATAAGCGGACTTCAGCCTGGCGATGTTTGCAAATGCACCGCACAGCTTCATGCGGAACTATCCAAGGAAGTGTGCAGGCGGATTAAAAAAAAACGCCCTGTTTTCTCAGGGCGTTGGAATCTTAATTCACACGATTATTTTTCGCTGGAATCAGGTCCTTTGGTGCCCCTCTTTTGTTTTTGAGGTTCGGCTATTGACTCCCGCATGCGGGTATCGGCCTGGATATTCTGGAACTTATAATAATCCATAATTCCAAGATTGCCTGAGCGGAAAGAGTCGGCGATGGCTTTGGGGATTTCAGCTTCAGCTTCAATAACTTTAGCCCGGGCCTCCTGAGCTTTAGCTTTCATTTCCTGTTCATTGGCGACAGCCATGGCGCGGCGTTCCTCTGCTTTTGCCTGAGCAATGTTTTTATCGGCATTGGCCTGATCCATCTGCAGCTGTGCGCCGATATTCTTACCAACGTCGATATCGGCGATATCGATGGAAAGGATTTCGAATGCAGTTCCTGAGTCCAGTCCTTTGGAGAGAACCACTTTGGATATTGAATCCGGGTTTTCGAGAACGGATTTATGCGAGTCTGCAGAACCGATGGATGACACAACGCCTTCGCCAACGCGAGCGAGTATTGTTTCTTCTCCGGCACCTCCTACCAGTTGACGGATGTTGGCTCTGACGGTAACGCGTGCTTTGGCGATCAGCTGGATTCCATCTTTTGCAACGGCAGCAACGGGAGGTGTATTGATAACCTTCGGGTTAACCGACATTTGAACGGCTTCAAAAACATCGCGACCGGCAAGGTCAATGGCTGTAGCCGCTTTGAAATTCAGGGGAATATTGGCTTTATCGGCAGAAATAAGGGCATTTACAACCAGCTTAACGCGACCACCGGCCAGGTAGTGAGCTTCAAGCTCGTCGCGTGTAAGCGACAATCCGGCCTTGGTAGCATTGATCATGGCGGTAACTATTACGGAGGGCGGAACTTTCCTCCACCGCATAAATACAAGTTGAATCAGGGATATCCTAACACCCGAAAGCAGGGCAGTAAACCAAAGCCCCACAGGAACAAAATAAAGGATAATCCAAAGGCCGACAAAACTGGCGATACCAATGGCAACAATTGCAACTAATGATGATTCCATAAATTCAGGTTTTACGTTTAACAAAAATTTTATTGTCGGCCAGGTGAGTTATTTCAATCTCCGTTTCCTGATCGATGAATTCTCCGTTTGTGTGTACTTCAAAATACTCATCGTTAATTAGAGCTTTTCCTCCCGGGCAAAGGCGCGAAACCGTTTTACCGCAATCGCCGGGATTAACCTTTTCGGCATCAATTTCATTGACTTTTCCGCTTATTTCGGTCCGGAGCATGATGCGGTTCCAGGTTTTTGACTTAAGTGCGAGATAAACGGTGATGGCTGACAGTATAATAGTTCCAAGAAGGATAAAATGAGCCAGCGGGGTTCCAAACGTATGGTACGATTCCCATATCGAAAAGATAATCAGTCCAAAACCGGCGACTCCCGCTACGGTTGTACCGGGGATAACCATAACTTCCAGCAGGAGAAGCAGAAGCCCTGCCAGTATAAGAATGATGATCAGTGTGAGAGACATATGATTGGTTTAGTTACTTTCCGGTGTTTGGGGACAGGATTTATCTTGCCTTATAATATTTTATGGCTTCGGGAAGGTATTCCTGAATAGCTTTAATTCGTTTCTGACCAGACGGGTGTGTACTCAGAAGTTCGGGTGGTGCCTGTCCGGGTATTGCGGCCATTTCCTGCCAGAACGAAAGGGTTCGTTCGGGGTGGTAACCTGCCATGGCCATGAATACCATCCCGAGCTTGTCGGATTCATACTCGTGTGTGCGTGAGTAGGCAAGTGTCCCAAGCTGACTTCCGACCCCATAAACGGTATTGAAAATATCGCGGGTCATAGCAGGTTGCTTTTGCATGGCGACATCGAGTGAAACACCACCAAGCATGATGGCCAGCTGCTGGCTCATTCGTTCCCCGCCGTGATTGGCAACGGCGTGTGCAATCTCGTGGCCCATAACAACGGCCAGTCCGGCTTCGTCCTTCGTAAAGGGCAGAATTCCGGTATAAACAACCACCTTTCCACCGGGCATACACCAGGCATTGACATCGGGACTTTCCACAAGATTGAAATCCCATGAATAGGAAGCGACTTTGTCGCCTAATCCGTTTTCGGTAAGGTATGTTTCAACTGCAGCAGCAATACGTTGCCCTACCTGTTTTACGATCTGAGCCTGTTCGTGGGTGGACGGAACCGGCGGATTTGCTGTCAGAAACTCCTGGTAGCTTGTCAGGCCCATACCGGTAAGCATATTGTCGGGAACAACGTTAAACTGTTTCCTTCCTGTAATAGGAACTTTTGAACAGGATCCTGCTATAATAAGCAGTAAGATGAAAATGACTTTTACCCTTTGCATAATTGAAGTTTTTATTCAATAGAAACCGTTAATCCCCTGTTTGTCATTTCATTGTACATCGGATTAAGTTCAGTATAGACTCCTGACTTAACCCCGCATTTTCCCTTATAATGCACTATAAGTGTAATTTGTTCTGCCTGAAGCGGTTCCAGCCCGCATACTTCGATGAGTGTTTCGATAACAAATTCAAAGGTATTGAAATCATCGTTATAGAGCACCAGTTCATTGATGCCTGCAACTGATTCCTTGTCCTTCCGGAGCGTTTGCTGCCTTTCTTTAACCATAACCTGATACTTAAAACGAAATTTTCTTCCCTGGGGTTACCATTCTGAAATAAATCTGAATTTCGTAAGGCATACCATTTAAAACTCAGTCAAACCAGAAAAACTATACTGCAGATGTATTCAATCCCGGGATTTTAATGATTTAACCAGCTATAAAATTACGAAAAAACTCAAATAACTGGCGGCTTAAGATAAATTAATGATGATGCGGCATAAAGAAAAGTTCTAATTTTGCGTATGAAACGGTGGCTATGGCCGTGACTGGACATACAAGCAGATGGAATTCAACAAATTTGCAGCTTCATTAACCCAGGCTTTACAGCATGATTTACCCGGCACCAGTGCCCAGGAATTGCTGTCGCCATCACATCGGAAGGATTTACTGAGGCAAAATCCTGAAATGACCGGGGTCCGGCTGAGCAGCGTACTTCTGATTCTGTTTCCCGGAAAGGATGGGGAAGCAATGGTAACGTTTATCCGCAAAAAGGAATACGATGGTGTTCACAGCGGTCAGGTTGCTTTTCCAGGGGGCCGGGTTGAACCGGAGGATAAAGATCTGGAGGAGACGGCTTTGCGGGAAGCGGAGGAAGAGGTTGGCATTAAACGCGATGAAATAACAGTCATTGGGGTGCTAACCGACTTATATGTTCCTCCCAGCAACTATCTGATCAGACCGTATGTAGCCATCGCTTCCGAAGCTCTGTCCTATCTGCCTTCCCCTGAAGAGGTTGACCTTGTTTTTTCCGTCCCGGTTTCAGACTTCTATTCCAATTGCACTGTCACTAATCATACGATTACTTATCGAAACGGTTTTACAATAGAAGTTCCGGGATATTTTGCTGGCGGACATTTGATTTGGGGTGCTACAGCCATGATACTTAGTGAATTACTTGAGATAGCAAAGAAGTGGTATTAATAAAAGCTGCAGGATAATCCGGATTACAGACAACAGGACCGGATAAACATATATGATAAAAATATCGAGTCCGGAAAAATACGAATGCATGTACATTACGTTTGATTATTTGTATTTTATTGATTATCATTATACTATAAACTTTATTAGAAAAAAAGCCTCGTTAAAAGGTCTGGAAGACCGCTTTTTTTTTGTATTTTTATACAGTTTAACATCCTCACATCCGGCTTAAATGCCGACATGCATTTATTGTGTTTTTCACTTTTGCCGGAATCAACTTCTGTAACTATGTCAAACGACCCTTTATATAAGGCTTATACTGTCAGGAATTTTCGTAAACTGAAGCAAATCTCCAATCTTCCGGAGTCGCAGATTATGGATATGGAGATTGTAGCCCGAGTCTTACCATTTAAGACGAATTCCTATGTGGTTAATGAGCTGATAAACTGGGACAATATTGAAAATGATCCGATTTTCAGGCTAACATTTCCTGACAGGGAAATGTTACGGACAGAACATTTCAATGAACTGCAACAGTTAATTGAAGGGGGAGCAGGACAGGAAAGGGAGGAACTGGCGATCCGGAGGATAAGAATGGAACTGAATCCGCATCCCGCCGGACAGCTTGAATTGAACATACCTGAGCTTAACGGAATAAAAATTACAGGGTTACAGCACAAATACAAAGAAACGGTTTTGTTTTTCCCATCCCAGGGTCAAACCTGTCATGCCTATTGCACCTTTTGTTTCCGATGGCCCCAGTTTACAGGAATGGATGAGCTAAAAATTGCATCAAAGGAAGCCGGACAACTTATTTCATACGTTAAAGCGCATCGGGAAGTTACCAACATACTGCTGACCGGAGGCGACCCGCTTGTAATGAAGACAAAGATTCTGGAAAGGTATATTCTACCTTTGTTAGAACCTGGTTTTGAGCATATTCATACGATACGTATCGGATCGAAGGCACTTGGATACTGGCCTTACCGGTTTTTAACCGATTCGGATTCCGGTGATTTGCTCCGGCTTTTTGAAAAGGTAGGAAAAGCCGGGAAACACCTGGCATTAATGGCACATTTCAATCACCCGGCGGAATTATCAACCAAAGCCGTTAAGCAGGCTATCAGGCTTATACGTTCAACTGGAGCTGAGATCCGAACCCAGTCACCCATTTTAAGGCATATCAACGATTCGGCCAGGGATTGGGCTAAAATGTGGCGTACGCAGGTAAAGGCCGGGTGCATTCCTTATTATATGTTTATGGCCAGAGATACCGGAGCCAATCATTACTTTAACGTAAGCATTGAAAGGGCATACACTATATACCGGGAAGCATACAGCAAAGTGAGCGGAATGTCGAAGACAGTTCGCGGACCGGTTATGTCTGCTTCACCCGGAAAGGTGCATATTCTTGGTATCAGTGAAATTTCCGGTGAGAAGATCTTTGTACTCCAGTTTATTCAGGGAAGGAATCCCGACTGGATACGCCGGCCGTTCTTTGCTAAATACGATCCCGACGCCACGTGGCTTACCGACCTTACTCCTGCCTTTGGCGAAGAGAAATTTTTCTGGGAGGAGGATTACGAATCACAAAGCGGACTTAAATTATCGCTTGCACCCAGGCAGGAGGAGGATTAATTTAACAAACAAGCTGGCCTAAGGTTGTTCATAAAAGGATTCCCTGCCCGGATACCAGAGCTTTTCCCGCGCTTTTTCCGGTGAAAATGTAAAATAGTGCATCACAGCTTCTGCGCACTGCACATTTTCATGATCAAAAAGCCGGGTTTCGATCAGAGCAATGTTACGGTTCATTTCCTTAAGCCGGGCGCGCAGGGTTAATATCCCTCTATTTGTATAAACCGGTTTGCTGAGGCGTACTTCCATCCTTGAAGTAACTCCGGATGTACCAAGTCTGGTAAAGACCAGCCAGCTGGCAATTTCATCCATGAGGGCAGCCTGAATGCCGCCGTGCAATACATCTTTCCAGCCCTGAAAATGTGGTTTTGGCTCCCAGCGGGCTACCACTTCCTCCCCTTCTTCCGTAAATTTCATCTGCAATCCCGACGGGTTGTCCGGCGAGCATCCGAAGCAATTGTACCCTTCAAGAACCACAAAGGGATTTCTGAGCTTTTTTACCTGTTCCGGATTATCATTTAGCTTTACCTTTATCATAGTTTACCGTTTTTATCAGGTTCCCCGCCTCATCGTAAGCCAGCCATTTACCGCTCTTCTCTCCTGCTTTGTACTGACCTGTCTGCTTTATCTGCCCGTTCTCATAATATTCGGTACTAGTGCCATTCTGAATATTATTTACATACGTATCAACCGATTGAAGCTTTCCGCCTGGATAGAATGATTTTTGCTCGCCTTCAAGCACACCGGCGGAGTAAACATACTCGGCAATCAGGTTTCCCTGCATATCGTACCATCGAGAAGGGCCATCCTTAACGCCTTCGTTATACGAAGCTTCTTCCGACTTCTTATCCATAACGTTTTCATAATACGTTATCTGCACTCCATGGAGTTTTCCATTGTTATAATTCTGAACACTCAGAGGAATGCCGGAAAGTGTGTATGTACGATGAACGCCGTGGGGCAGATCGTTTTCATAATTTTGCTCCGATGCCAGCGAAGAGCGTTTTGAAAACTCAAGAAACAGTCCTTGTCTGAGACCTTTACGATAATTCTCAACCTTATAAAGCAAACCATTTTCCGCAAAACGCGATATCCAAAGACCGTCCTTCAGGTCATCCGCATAATTACCGGAGGCAGTAAATGCCCCGGTTTCCTCGGTCCATGCACCTTGTTTTAACCCATTTATATCGGTAACATTTTGACCTTTGCTTGTTTGCACGCTTACAGCAAAAACGATTAACAGGCATAAGCTGCTAAGAACTGGCTTTGTCTTCATAACTTCTGCTTTTATGAAGACAAACCTACATGAATTATTGTAAAAACGCAAGCAAAAGCCACCTTACCGGCTTCTGAAAGGGGTCAGGAATTAGAAGCCGGACACGTTATGGTTTTGTATTTTCAGGGTCAGGCGGGGAAGGCTGCTTCCAGGTCGTAGAATGCGGTTCCGGTTATTCTGACATCCACGAAATCTCCAGGTTTTAGGCTGTTTGTGGCATCGGTTATAAGAACTTCGTTGTCAACTTCAGGCGAATCAAATTCGGTTCTTCCTATCCAGAGTTTATCTTCTTTCCGATCGATTATAACCTTCAGAACCTGCCCGTGCAAAGCTTCGTTGGCTTCCACTGCGATTTGCTGCTGAATCTCCATAAGTTGCGAGGCACGTTTGGCTTTCTGAGCCGGCCGAACCGAGTCGATCAGCTTTGCTGCAGGAGTATTTTCCTCGTGGGAGTATGTGAACACACCCATACGTTCGAAGCGTGATTCCACGATAAAATCTCTGAGTTCATTAAATTCTACCGTAGTTTCTCCCGGGTATCCGGCAATAAAGCTGGTGCGGATTGCAATTCCCGGTACGCGTTCGCGGATGGTTTTCACAAGTGATCGGGTACGCTTACTGTCGAGTCCTCTGTGCATCGATTTCAGAATACGGTCGTTTATGTGCTGGAGCGGAATATCAAGATACCGGCAAACTTTCGGATTGTTGTTCATAATGTCCAGAATCCGGAGCGGGAATCCTAAAGGATACGCATAATGCAGCCGAATCCAGCGAATTTCTTCGATATTACTGAGTTCCTTCACAAGGTCGGGAAGTTGTCGTTTTCTGTTCAGATCGATACCATAATTTGTCAGATCCTGGGCTATCAGAATAAGTTCTTTAACGCCTTGCTGCGCCAGAAATCGGGCTTCAGCCACCAGTTCTTCAACAGGTTTAGAAACGTTTTTGCCACGGATGGAAGGAATTGCGCAGAAGGAGCAGTGCCGGTTACATCCCTCCGATACTTTCAGATACGCATAATGTGAAGGGGTTGTGAGCACCCGTTCACCCAGCAAATCCTTTCGCAGCGGGGCATTCAGGTGGTCCAGTATTGCATTCATATCGTTGACTCCGAAAAAGCCGTCGACTTCAGGCATTTCCCTGATCAGTTCATCGCGGTAACGCTGTGAAAGGCAGCCCATGACAAAGAGTTTGGCGATGTTGCCTTCTTTGCGTTCATTCGCCCATTCGAGGATGGTATTAACCGATTCTTCTTTTGCATCGTTGATAAAACCGCAGGTATTGATAATAACGAGGTCGGCCGGGGTATTGTCGTCGTGTTTTGTTTCAATTCCGGATGCAGCAAGCTGACGCATCATCACTTCCGAGTCGACAAGATTTTTCGAGCAGCCTAAGGTTATAACATTAGCTGTTTTTATTTTTTTTACGTGTACGTTCACTTGGCAACGATTGGTATTACAAAATACGTGTAATCCGGAAAATTCCGGTTAAGCAGGCGGTGGTGTTCAACCGAAGAGGGAATCGACAAACTCATTGCGGTCGAAGGGCTGGAGGTCAGTAATTTTCTCGCCAATACCTATGTATCTGACGGGGATCCTGAACTGGTCAGATATTCCTATTACGACGCCGCCTTTGGCTGTGCCGTCGAGTTTGGTCAGGGCCAGGGCATTGACTTCTGTAGCGGCGGTAAACTGACGGGCTTGTTCGATGGCATTTTGTCCGGTTGAGGCGTCAAGCACCAGCAGAATTTCATCGGGGGCATCGGGCAGGAGCTTTTGCATCACTTTCCGGATTTTGGAAAGTTCGTTCATCAGGTTCACTTTATTGTGAAGGCGTCCGGCGGTATCAATTATTACAACATCGGCATTGCGGGCGATGGCAGATTTAAGGGTATCGAAGGCAACGGAAGCCGGGTCGGCACCCATACCCTGGGTAACGCATGGCACTCCTACCCTTTCGGCCCATATTTCGAGCTGAGAAACGGCGGCTGCACGGAAAGTATCGGCAGCTCCAAGCACAACGCTTTTACCTGCCTGTTTAAACTGGTAAGCGAGTTTGCCGATAGTAGTAGTTTTTCCGACTCCATTAACTCCTACAACCATAATTACATAAGGATTTTCTCTGGGTGGAAAATCGAAGCCGGTAACCAGCCGGTCGCCATTGCTTTCGCCGAGGAGTGCTGAAATTTCTTCTCTCAGAATACGGTTCAGCTCAGATGTTCCGAGGTATTTATCCTTCGAAACACGTTGTTCGATACGGCTGATTATTTTGAGGGTAGTATCGACGCCCACATCGGAAGTAACGAGAATTTCCTCCAGATTATCCAGCACCTCATCGTCAACGGCAGACTTACCGATTACGGCTTTTGACAAGCGGCTGAAAATACTGGTTTTGGTTTTTTCGAGTCCTTTATTCAGGTCCTCTTTTTTCTCTTTGGTGAAGAATGAAAATAAACCCATGGCAGATTAGTTATGATCCGGATAATCGAAACACGAAATTACGCAATCGCAGTCTGTGTAAAAATAAAAACAGGGTCTTTTCCGCTTGTGAAAAGGCCCTGCAAAAAAAATGGGTTTAAGCTTATTTTTTAGCCAGGAAATCTTTCACCTGGTCATTGGGGACAATATTTTCCTTGAAGGTGTATGCTCCGGTTTTTTCCGACCTGACCATACGGATCACTTTTGCAAAATCTTTACCGGACGAAGTCCTCAGGGTAGCAACAACTTTCTTTGCCATGGTATATCAATTATTTAATTTCTTTGTGAACAGTCATTTTCTTGAGAATCGGATTATACTTTTTAATCTCGAGCCTCTCAGGAGTATTTTTCTTATTCTTGGTGGTAATGTAGCGTGAAGTGCCGGGCATGCCACTGGCTTTGTGCTCTGTGCACTCCAGAATTACCTGTATCCTTGCTTCTTTACTTTTTTTAGCCATTGCTGTAAGCCTTTAAATTTTCGGACTGCAAAAATACAACTATTTTTCTTTCTGCCAAACCCTTTCGGCGAAAAAATGAACACTTTAAAGCAATTCCGGGAAAAATACCGTCCACTTGTTCTAAATATTCTGAATATCAGCAATATAAGAATAGTTCCTTTTATAAACAACTGGGTGTTAATATTTTTGCAGTGAAAGAAATCGCGTCCATGCAAACAAAAATTATCTTTCGGGCAGAGATTTCTATGAGCTGGCAGTTGTACATTAAGGGTTTCAGGGCATATCTGCAGGTAGAGCGATCGATGCCGGTTAATACGGTTGATGCGTATTTACGGGATGTGGTTAAGCTTGCCGGATATTTTTCGGGCGAAAGAAAAATTTCTCCGGATAGGGTGAAATTACATGATCTTCAAGAATTTATAAACCTTATTGCCGGGCTGGGCATTGCTCCTGCAAGTCAGGCGAGGATAATTTCGGGAATTCGGGCATTTTTCAGGTTTTTGCTTCTGGAGGATGTGATAAAGGCCGATCCTTCGGAATTGCTGGAAATGCCTAAAACCGGCAGAAAGCTTCCCGATGTGCTGTCGGAACATGAAGTTACCGAAATGCTCGGCATTATTGACCTGAGCAGTAAGTCGGGGGAGCGTAACAAAGCCATACTGGAAGTTTTATACGGATGCGGTCTCAGGGTATCGGAACTGGTTAATATGCAGTTATCCGATATGCATTTCGAAGAGGGATTTATAACCGTAACCGGTAAGGGAAACAAGCAGCGTGTAGTGCCTATAGGGAGTCAGGCCACCGGTCAGTTGCGGAGGTACATCACGGAAGTGAGAGTACATCAGCAAATAAAAAGGGGAAATGAAACGTATGTTTTTTTAAACAACCGCGGAGCCAGACTTACCCGTGCCATGATTTTTCACATTGTAAAATCGCTGGCTGAAGCGGCGGGGATATCAAAAAACATCAGTCCGCATACTTTCCGGCACACTTTTGCCACCCATCTGGTTGAAAACGGAGCAGATCTCAGGGCGGTACAGGAAATGCTCGGACATTCCAGCATCACCACCACTGAGATCTACACGCATATTGACCGTGAATATTTAAGGCAGAACATTCTTAAATTTCATCCGCGGCAGCACATGAAAACCAGAGGGGATTAATCCTCGTCAATTTCGTCAAATTCTTCTATTTCACCGTCTTCGTTAACAAAAACACCCCAGTTTACGGTAACCAGGTTTCCGTCCTGAAAATAAAAATCGATGAGTCCCTCATCAAATGAAACGCGCCTTTCACCCCATTCTTCCTCTTCGGTATCGATTTGAGTGAGTTCGTTTGCATTCATAAGGGCGGTAATTTCCTGTTCGTTCATTTCAAAAACCTTCTTACCAAAGAGTACGGCCTCGCGGTTATCGGTTTCGAAACAAGAAAGTACATGATTGTTTTTCCCTTCGAAGAATACGGTAAGTCCGATCTTATCGTAACTCCAGAGGATGGTATCCAGTTCTTCATCGGCTTCTTCGGCCAGTGACTCTGTTTCCTGGGGCTTACCGAGCGTTTTTTCAACGTTTTCGGGTGCATCTCCGAATTTAAGGTCGTTCAAACCTTCTAGGAGGAGGATTTCCATTTTCATAATAATACCTGTTTTCGGTTAATTGATTTTTTGGATTTTTACTCAACTATTTTACCGGTGATGCCGGTTCTCTGGCCATTTCGCCATAGGCCAGCCGGCATACAATTCCCGGCAGGATCTGGTTTAACCACACGGCGAATTTTCCTTCCAGAAATGTAAGGACGATTCTGTTTTTCCGGCGTATGGTTGCTTTAACAATTTTACGGGCCGCTTTTTCGGCCGTCATCATTTTACCTTCGTTCCGGGGGGTCATTCCCTGCTGCGAACCATCGGCCATCAGTGCAGTTACACGGATATTAGTGGCAGTAAATCCAGGGGCAGCCACCAGCACATGCAGTCCGGCTTTCAGGTTTTCGCACCTGAGCGTATCGAGGAATCCGCGGATGGCAAACTTGGAGGCAGAGTATCCGGTGCGTCCGGGAAGGCCGACGTAACCGGCAACGGAGATAATTCCCACCACAGAACCTTTTGTCTGCAGTATCCATGGTAACGCATGTTTTGTACAATAAACGGTACCCCAGAAGTTAATATCCATAAGAGTTTTAAGAACACTCAGATCCACATCCTTAAAGGCGGCCCGCATAGAAACACCGGCGTTATTTACCAGCACATCGATTCTGCCTTGCCAGGCAGCAGATTTCTTTATTAGTGCAATACAGTCATCCTCCCGGCTTACATCGCCGGAAACCGCGAGAACTTCAATGCCTTCTTTCCTCAGTTCATCTGCAGCCTGATCCAGGCGAACGGAATTGCGCGCCGATATAACAACATAAGCTCCTCTCCTTCCAAACTCCCGGGCCAGTTCAAGCCCTATACCAGATGATCCTCCGGTGACAATCACTACTTTACCTTTCACGTACAAGCTGATTTTTCAGTGACAATATTACCAAATTTTTGGCTTCGGTCGCACGGTATTGGAGAATCAAGCATTAAGTATGCGTTTAATTGCATTGTTACAGGGGTTATCATCCTGAAAAAGTGAATTAGTACACCCGTAAACTAACCGGACATTAATTTGATTTAAGAAAAACTTAAAACCAGCTACGCACCGGGTTATTAAAAACTGAATGTACGCGGCGGTTTTGCCAAGCCGGCCGAATTGACGGAGGTTTAAAATGATTAACTTTGCTCTGCCACACGAAACAGAAAGCGTATCCTGATGAATGCCATTATTGAAATATGTGCCGGATCGGTTGAATCGGTGTATGCTGCCAGAAAAGGCGGTGCAGGGAGGATTGAGTTATGCAGTGCGTTAAGCGAGGGGGGGCTAACGCCGTCTCAGGGGTTGATTGAATATGCGGTTACGCTTACAGGCATAGAAACCATGGTACTAATACGTCCCCGCAGCGGTGATTTTCATTACACCCGCGCTGAATACGGAGTGATGAAGTCGGATGTTTTCGCTGCAAAAGCACGGGGTGCTTCAGGGATAGTTGCGGGAATGCTTAACAGCGACGGCAGTATTGATACCTGCAGAATGAAAGAACTGATTGAAATGGCCCGGCCTATGAAGGTTACGTTTCACCGCGCTTTCGATATGTGCAGGGATCCCTTCAGAGCTCTTGAGGATATTATTGAAATGGGTTGTGAGCGAATTCTGACATCGGGTCAGGCAGCTACGGCATTCGAGGGTACCAGTCTTATTGCTCAATTGGTTGAACAGGCAGGCGGGCGCATCATAATTATGCCGGGAAGCGGAATAAATGCCGGTAATCTTGCCGAAATCGCCAGAAAGACCGGAACATTTGAATTCCATCTGTCAGCGGGACAAATGGTTGGCAGTCGGATGTCGCACCGGAAAGAAGCCGTAAGTATGGGAAAAGGAAGCCGGGATGAATACGGGTTTTATCAGACAGATGCCGGACTGGTAAGGGAAGCTGTGGAAATTGCCCGCTCGCTTTTCGTCTGATTCTGTAAATTTCCGCGAAGGTTAACCATTTAAACAGCACGTAGTATGGAAAAAGCAGGTACTTTTATTAAAGCAAGATTTTACCTGTTCCTGGCGATTGTGTTTAATGTCGGGCATATATACCTCGGAACCAGTGTAATGGCTCAGGATTATGCTCCGGTAAAGGCTATGACCTGGAACATTCGCCTTGATACGCCCGTGGACGGGCCCGACCAATGGAAATACAGAAAGTCAGGGCTTTGTTCAATGGTTATGGAAGAGAGGCCCGATGTACTTGGCGTGCAGGAAGCCTTTCACAGCCAGCTGACAGACATGAAATGCAGGCTGAAGGGGTATCGTTACACCGGTACCGGCCGCGATGATGGCAAAAAAGGCGGAGAATACAGCGCTATATTTTACAACCGGAAAGTACTGAAGATTTTGCGGTCGGGCACTTTCTGGCTTTCTGAAACACCGGAGACTGCAGGCAGCAAAGGCTGGGATGCAGCATTGCCGCGAATTGCAAGCTGGGCAGAGTTCAGGCATATAAAAACAGGTATAATTTTCCTTGTAATTAATACACATTTCGATCACATAGGTGAAACCGCCAGGGTGGAAAGTGCGGCACTCCTGACCCGTCGGGCAGCCGAACTCGGCAACGGATTACCGGTAATACTCACGGGTGATTTCAATGTAAATCCCGGCCACAGAGCATATCGGATAATCATTTGGCCGGAGAATGAGATTGTATTGACAGACACCAGGGAGCGTTCCGAAGCCGATAAGGAAGGTCCTGAGTTCACTTACGTGAGTTTTGACCGAAGCCGGGAAGACGGAGAGCTTATCGATTTTATATTCACTAGTACGGATGTTCAGGTGCTTAGCAATACAATCACCGATTTCCGTCAGACAGGTATCTATTTATCGGATCATCTGCCGGTTGTTGCCAGGCTGCTGGTGCCGCAGAAAGCAAAAAACACACCGGGGCGATAAGTCAGACACGCTGTTCACAAAAAAAAGGCAGGAAATTGAATTCTCCTGCCTTAAAATGACGGACTGCAGACCGTATCAGAGGACAAACAGCTTTCCCCTCTGGCCGCAGGTGGGGCTTACGAGGTAACCGAAGTCGAAATTCATCTCGATAACGAAGAATATTCCGATATTATGTGTAGGATCCGATTTTGCTGAAGGCTTCAGGACGGGAAAATTAACATCACGCCCCTCTGTGGAAGCCAGGTCGCTGAACATATAATTAAACCTTAATCCGGAGGTAACGCCGAAATTATCTGTACCAACGATGTAGCCACCGAAGCCCAATGCCATGCCAAGGTTGTTTTTGGCTATCAGCTGATCGGGTTTAAGCGGAGAAACATAGTCTCCGCCCGAGTCCTGATATTTTACTTTTGAATACGTAGTCCACTGTGGTCCGATTTCAAAATAGGTTCCGTTTCGGTTTGCACGGTACATCAGCAACAGATCGAGGCCGTTGAAACTGAATTCACGTTCAGCATCGCTTGAGGAGGCCCAGCCTTCGGGCCGATAGGTATAACCCTGGGTCATGTGCGACAGCATGACGTCGAACGTAAGCTGGTGTTCCTGAATAAAATTAAAGCCGATTTTTCCGCCGAAGGTATATCCGGGTTTAAACTTATGCACAATAACCTGGTCTTCAAAAATCTGGGAATTATACATAAAAGAAGTCCCGATTCCTCCTTTAAGTCCGATATCGAACCAGGGCTGCGTAAAAGCTGAGGCTGTGGCGAGCATCAGAATTAACGTAAACAGTATTGGTTTTTTCATTGGCTGGAGTTTTAACAAATCAAAGGTATGGAATATTCACAAATAAAAGTTCCGCTTAAATTTTATTCAAAAATATAAAGCTGAACGGAATATCAGCCAGGTATAATAATTTTATCCGCAGCCGGGCAGTATGCCGGAATATTTCGGATATTTACCCCCGGAAACAAAGGGTAATGCAGGTAGAATTTAATTGTGCGCAGGGGTATGAAGGAAACGGAAAAACATGCATTCCGTCGATGTGCCAATGAAGCCGACAGGCTTGGGCTTGTCAGGTGCAGCAGTGGCAATTTATCGAAGCAGGAGGGCAATGGCAGGATGCGGATATCAGGCACCGGAGTCTGGCTTGGCCGGCTGAGGGAGAGCGATACAGCGGTGGTTAATCTTTCCGACGGATCACTGGTTGAGGGATGTACGCCTTCGGGAGAGTACCGTTTGCACCGGGAGGTTTACTGTTGCAGACCGGATGTATCGGTAATTCTGCATTTTCAGAGTGAGTCTGCCACGGTTCTTGCCTGTTTGCCGGAGGTGGCGGATTACAATGTAACCATTGAGGTTCCCGTATACCTGGGAAGAATCGGTTATGTTCCCTTTTTGCCGCCTGGTTCTGCTGAACTGGCTGAAGCGGTTGCCGGGGCAATGAAGTCGGCGGATGTGGTGCAGATGAAGAATCACGGGCAGGTAGTTGCAGGCAGTTCGTTTGATGATGTGTTGCAGAAGGCGGTTTTCTTTGAATTTGCCTGTTCTGTTATCTTAAAAAGCAACATGAAAGCCAGCCCGCTTAAGGCGGAAATACTGGAAATGTTGTATGAGTACAAGAAAAAAACGCGGTTGATGGGATAATTTTTTACACCGAACCGTACGATTACGGACAAATATCGTGTTATCTGACCGGATTTGGACAATATTTTAACCGGAAATTTGCTTAGGACAATTTTACTTTCTATTTTTATACACTAATTTCAAAACTCTTTTGGTATGAAAAAAGTTCTTATTGCTACCGACAAGCCATTTGCAAAAGTTGCAGTGGATGGAATCAGGAAGATAGTTGAAGATGCCGGTTATGAGCTCCTGCTTTTGGAGAAGTACACCGATCACAACGATCTTGTAAAGGCTGTCGAAGATGTTGATGCTCTCATCATTCGTAGTGATATAGCTGACCGCAAGGTAATTGAAGCAGGCAAAAATCTCAGGATCATTGTAAGGGCCGGAGCCGGTTACGACAATATTGATCTGGCTGCAGCCACGGAGAACAAGGTAGTTGCCATGAATACTCCCGGACAAAACTCGAATGCAGTTGCCGAACTGGCTTTGGGAATGATGGTTTATATGGCCAGGAATCAGTTTAACGGAACGTCGGGCACAGAGCTCAGGGGTAAGACACTGGGAATACATGCTTACGGAAATGTGGGCAGGTACGTTGCGCAGATTGCCAAAGGCTTTGGCATGAAAGTATTTGCATTTGACCCGTATGTGGAAGCAGAAACTATGGAAAGTGAAGGCGTTCAGCCAGTTGGATCGGTAGAAGAACTGTATTCAGAGTGTCAGTACGTTTCTCTTCATATTCCGGCCAACAGTCAGACAAAGAAATCCATAGGATACGAATTGCTTATGAAGATGCCCAAAAATGCCTGTCTTGTTAATACAGCCAGGAAAGAGGTAATTGACGAAGAAGGCATACTGAAGGTATTTGCTGAACGTCCGGATTTCAGATACTTAAGTGATATTGAGCCGGAAATGAAAGCTGCTTTCGCGGAAAATTTCGCAGGGAGGTATTTCTTCACACCGAAAAAAATGGGTGCACAGACTTCTGAGGCAAACATTAATGCCGGGATTGCTGCAGCACGCCAGATTGTAAATTTCTTTGAAAACGGAATAACAACATTTCAGGTAAACAAATAAGACCTGACACAGTCGAAAACAATCATTTGATTTGCCACACAGAAAAGGACACTGAAATTTTAAGTATATTAGCATATTGTAACGGTGCATAAATAAACTTTGAATTTTAGTGTCCTTGCGGCAAAAACGGGCTGGTAAATTATACGGAGTTTTTTTTCGATTGAAATAATTAAGCCGGACACCAGTCAATCATCCAATGCAGACAATCAGGAACAAATTGAGAACCAATTACACTAACCAATAAATCAACTCAAATGGATTCAGAACTCGAAAAAGCGGTAACATTCTTCAGATTTGAAGACCTGAGGATTTACCACAAGGCACTTGACTACATTGAATGGCTGACGCTACGGGGTAAGACATTCCCGAACGACAACCCGGCTGGAATCGGAACCAGATTTAATTTATCGGCACAGGCTATAGCTCTTAATATTTCTGAGGGTTCTGCGCGAAACAAAAGTCAGTTTATTTATTACCTGAAGATGGCAAAAAGTGCTGTAAGGGAATGTGTAGTTTTTACCACTCTCGCAGGGAAACTCGACTATCTTAGTGAAAAAGAGGTTGAGGAGTCCCGGGGTCAGCTTATGGAGATGACCAAAATGATCGGCGCACTGATAGGATCTCTTCAAAGGGCAGCGGACATGAGCATGGAGGATACGGATTGAGTGTTTACTACCCTGCAGCTTTTTGCGAAACGGAAAGATAATTTTTTTCCTTAGGATTTAATTATAATTTTGTCACCCGGTAAGCCTTGGCGCATCATATGTTTGATGTGATCAGAGGCTTTTCCTTTTTGACGGTTACTGCCGGTGATACGAAATTAATAACCACCTTATAAACCTATATTTTATGGCTGTATTAAAACCTTTTAAAGGCCTCAGGCCGCCAAAGGAAATTGCCTTACAACTTGCTTCTAGGCCCTACGATGTACTCAATTCAAGTGAAGCCAGGGTTGAAGCCGATGGTAATCCCTATTCTCTGCTTCACATAATTAAACCTGAAATCGACCTTCCGGTTGAAATCGACGAACACGATGAGCAGGTATACAATAAAGCCAGGGACAACTTTCATGCTTTCAGGGAGAAAGGCTGGCTGGTGCAGGATAGTGAAGACTATTTGTACATTTATGCCCAGACCATGAACGGCAAAACCCAGTATGGTCTTGTAGGATGTGCCGGCGTTGAAGATTATCTTAACGGGATAATCAAAAAACACGAGCTAACCCGTAAGGACAAGGAAGAAGACCGTATGAAGCACGTGCGGATTACCAATGCCAATATGGAACCCGTTTTCTTTACCTATCCCAACGTAAAGGAGATCGACCGTATCATTCACGGCATAGTAACAACCAGCGAACCGGAATACGACTTTACCGCTGCTGATGGATTCGGTCATCATTTCTGGGTTATCCGGGACAAACAAACCATAGATAAACTCGTAAAGCTGTTTGAAACCGTACCGTACACCTATGTTGCCGACGGTCATCACCGCACCGCTGCAGCTGCTCTTGTTGGAAACGAAAAGAAAATGGCCAATCCGAACCACAGGGGTGATGAAGAATACAACTTCTTCCTGGCGGTACATTTCCCTTCCGATCAGCTTACCATCATCGACTACAACCGGGTTGTCAAAGACCTGAACGGTATGCGTCCGGAAGAATTTCTGGCAAAGCTTGGCGAAGTATTCACAATTGAGGAAAAGGGCAGTGAAATCTATAAGCCTGAGTTCCTGCACAACTTCAGCATGTATCTTGGCGGCAAATGGTATTCATTGACAGCCCGTGAAGGTACGTACAACGACAGCGATCCGATAGGGGTTCTTGATGTAACCGTTCTTTCGCAGCTTGTACTTGATAACATCCTTGGCATCACCGATCTCCGCACTTCGAAGCGCATCGATTTCGTGGGAGGGATCAGGGGTCTTGGAGAGCTGAGCCGGCGCGTTGACAGCGGTGAGATGGCAGCAGCTTTTGCACTGTACCCTGTGTCGATGCAACAACTTATCGACATTGCCGATTCCGGCAATATTATGCCTCCCAAAACCACCTGGTTTGAACCAAAACTAAGGAGTGGGCTGGTAGTTCATTCGCTTGATTAATCCCTAAAATCAAAAAATATGGACATTTCCGAAAAAATCCTGAAAGCCATGGCTGAAGCCGGCAAGCCTCTTAAAGGAGGCGAGATAGCAGAGTTGACCGGTATTGAAAAAAAAGAGGTTGATAATGCAATCAAGAAACTCAAAAAAGAGGAGAAAATAGTATCCCCTAAGGTTTGCTATTACGAACCTAAAAAGTAATTTTGAGGAGGATCGCCTGAGACGGCGGTATCGGCTTCACAGGGGATAAACCGGTGTTGCTGATACCGCCGTTTTCCATATTAGTTTCAGAATCAGGATTGGTTGAGGTATTTTCCGAGAACCCCGATGAGGGTACGAAAGCGGATGGGTTTGGTGATGTAATCGCTGCATCCGGCCTCCCGGCTCAGCTCTTCATCTCCCGGTTTTCCGTATGCAGTTTGGGCTATTACCGGCAAAGTGGGGTTATTTTCCCTGATTTTTCGGGTTGCTTCATAGCCATCGGAAACGGGGAGAACGATATCCATGAGTACGACATCGACCGGTTGCCCGCTCAGGCAAATATCAACAGCCTCCTCCCCTGCTCTTGCCCGTAATATATTAATGCCTGTTCTTGAAAGTGCGGCCATTATGTAGTCATAATTGGAATCCACATCTTCCACCACCAGAAGTGTTTTACCGCTCCAGTCGGAGATTTTGCTTTTAACCGGTTCAGACTGCCCGTTTCCCTGAATTTCGGCGACCGGTTCGCATGGGATATGGAAGCTGAATACAGAGCCTTCTCCTTGCCTGGAAACAACGTTTATATCGCCCCCGAGTAATTGTACGATATGACGCGAAATGGCCAGACCGAGACCGGTACCACCCGGATGCCTGGGCCCGTGTTTGGTATCCTGTCTGAATCGCTCGAAAACAACCTGAAGTCCTTCCGGAGAAATGCCGATACCGGTATCCTTAACGATAAATTTCACCTGCTTATCGTTAATGGAGTAACCAAACGTGATGCTGCCCTCGTTGGTAAATTTTATTGCATTGCCGATCAGATTAACCAGAACCTGGCGAAGGCGGAGCGTATCGGTCATAATCATATCGCCCTGAGGCGATGGGTTATACTCTCGCGCAAGAACGATATGATCTTTACCCTTTTTCTTAAGTAATTCGGAGTGTACCTGAAAAATTTCTTCCATCAGATCGGTGAGATTGCACGGTTCCATGCTTACGGTAAGCTGTCCGGCTTCAATTTTCGCAATATCAATAATATCATCGATAAGATTGAGAAGGTTTTCACTTCCATAGTTAATATGCTTAACAAACTCTGTTTTATCGGGAGCCGGGATATCTTCATCGGCCAGCAGATTGGAAAACCCGATTATAGAATTAAGAGGTGTTCGGATTTCATGGCTCATGTTCGCAAGGAACGCTGTTTTCAGACGATCGCTCTCTTCGGCCTTATCTTTAGCCTCGATGTATTTTTGCTGAATTTCTTCCCTTTCGGTGATGTCGCGGCTTATGGCGACAATACCGACCGGTTCGCCGTCATTATCAAAATTAAGCACCTTGAGGGTATCCATAAGTCTTCTTCTGCCATCGGGAAAGGTAATCCACTCTTCCGACCGTATTGGCATCCGGTCGGAAAGGATTTTTTTATCCGCCTGAAGGTATGTTTCAGCAGTTTCGGAAGAATAAAAATCGGCATCGGTATGCCCGATCAGATCCTGCTCTTTTATTCCCAGGTAGTCGGCAAAAGCCTTATTACATCCAACGAAACGGGATTCCATATCCTTAAAGAAAATGAGGTCGGGACTTGAGTCGATGAGAGAGCGGAGCAGTGAGCGTTCTTTTTCGAGTGATTTTCTGGCGATGTTGCGTTCATCCATCATCCGGTTGACCGATGTGGCCAGCTCGCGGAATTCTGCGAAGATGAGATTACCCGGGTCAATTTCAACAGATTCGTCGTTGGCTTTACGAAAGTGGTGTTTAAACAGGCTGAAACCCTTGGCCAGCAGGCGTGAAATCCATCGGGAAACCAGCCAGATAAAAATGAGAACAAACAGCAAAGAGATTACAATGTGCAGCATGGCGCGCTTTACCTGCTTCTGCATCTCCTTCCGGTTTGTATTGATTAACTCCTGAATCTCATTTTCATAGAATCCTGCTCCAACAATCCATCCCCATTCCTTTACCGATCCCAGATAGGATATTTTTGTATCGTTTTCCTCGGATACCAGCCGCTTGAAGGTATATTCAATAAAACCATTGCCTGTGCCTCTGTATACATTTACCTGTTTAAGGTAGGTTCTGATTCGGTTAGTATCTCCGCTTTCCAGGATAAATGGAGGTGTAAGATGTTTTACTCCATTGGTAATAAGAGCTTTGCCATCAATTGTATTAACAAAAAGATAACCTTCGTTTCCATACCTTACGCGTGAAAGGTACTCAAGGATGTCGTTTTTCAGGTCCTGTTCGTAATCTTCAAGATAGTCTTTGGATCCGAGATACCAGTTAAACGGATGAAATTTGCGGATATAGGTACTTTTCAGCAGGATCGAATCGGAATCATCGTCCGGAGCCGGGATATAGTAATTTAGAAATCCCTGATCCATTTTTTTAATCAGCTCAACTTCGTTCCGCACCACATAATTACCATAGTCGTCCTTATAGTGGATGCTCGGGGTGTTTTCGCGGTGTTTGCTTCTGGGGAGAAGAACAGAGACACCTTCTGTGGTATAAATGAAAATGTCGCCTCTGGCATTGGAAAACCGAATAGGCCGAAGGGCATCCTTGATCATTTTTTCTATTTCGGCGGAACTTTTTTTGCCCTTATTTTCGGTGTAGATATTATTGGCTATATCCCAGGCTTCATCCACGCGCTGACGCAGATTGGTGTTCATACTTTCCTGGGACAGGGAACGGCTGTAATTAATAAAATCGAGAGCGCGGGTAACTTCATGGCGGGCCAGGTTTTTCTGGTCATTCACAAATCGCTGCTTCATTTCTTCGGACTGCCGGCGGAAGCGGCGGGCTTCGAAGGAAGTCCAGTAATGCCCGATAAAAAGAATTGCAACCACAACGGCTGCCATAATTCCAAAGAAGAGCTGGTTGGCAATTCTGTTGCCCTGAAATTTTTGAATTAGTTTTTTGTAGTATTTCAAGTTTGCAGTTTTTTAGACACCTATTAATACGCTTCCCATACAATGGTAATACGGGATTCATTCAAAAACCCATGAAAAAATTAAAAAAAAATGAATGACCACGCATGACGATGCCAAAAATAGCAGATAAAGCGGAATAATTTGATGCAACAGACCTTTTTCTAAAAGAAATCGGGCATTTTCAGACATTTATCGAAGCATGAGAAAAAGTATACAAGTTTAGTATTGCATGTATTCTTCAAATAAAACCTGCAGATACGATCTGCCTTCCCGTATGATGCTGTCGCTCATGGAAGGCGGGATTGAATTCTCATGGTAATGGCCAACTCTTGCATCGTAGACAAAATGTCCGGAGGGTCTCACCCATCCCAGGCCTTCCTCAAAAGAATACCAGGCAAACTCAGGGGAAGAGGGATTGAACAGGTCGCGGCTCCAGTGAAATTCTTTCGTGTTAATATTAAGTTGACGGAGCAATGTTTTAGCCAGATCGGACTGATTGGAGATTCTGCTGACTTTTGTGCCGCGATATTCTTCCCGGATTACGTTGCCGAAAAACAGCATTGGAATGCGATGATAGTTTGGTGTAGTGAAAGCCCAGTTGCGGTAGCTGTTGTGGCTGTGATCGGCAACCAGAATAAAAAGGGTATTATCATACCATGGCTGTGTTTCGGCTTCTTTAATAAAGTTACCCACAGAGCGGTCGGTATAGTATGCTGAATTTATGTACTGCCTTTCGTTGTCGCCCCATTTAAGCACTTCTTCCATTGGCTGGTCGTAAGGTGAGTGCGAACTCAGGGTGAAGAGTGCCGAGAAGAAAGGCTGTGATTCGGTCTTCAGATCGCGGAGTTGCCGGTTAAGAACAAATTCATCGTGTGCTCCCAGTTTTCCTTTAATTACATCGCTTCCGAAATCAGCTCCTTCCACAACGCGTTTAAACCCATTGTAGAGGATAAATCCTTTAATATTTCCATAAATCAGCTGCCCGCCGAAGTAAAAGGAGGTTTGGTATCCCTGATCGATCAGCTTACGGGTAATGGTTGGCAGCCCGGTGAATTTATCGGGTTGCACGGTAATGGAGGAAATCGGGTGAGCCGGGAAACCGCCGAAAATACTTCCCATGGCCTGCTCGCTTCTGGGGCCGGTAGCCCAGAGGTTGGTAAACAGAATTCCTTTTTCTTCCAGCTTTCTGAATTCGGGAGTAATGCCAGGTTCTCCGCCGAGGGATTCTATCAGGTCGGCCGACCAGCTCTCGAGGATCAGCAGAACGATATTCGGCCGGTCGGTTGTAAGAATGTTCACCGTGGAATCCGTACCGGTTCTGAAAAGATTTTTCACGGTTTCGCGGGCTTCCTCCATGTCGTAGGCAACGAAAGGATTTTTACCTAGATTACGATAATTCTCGATAAGGTTAATGGAGAGATTGAAACCTGAATTTACTGCAGCGATATTCAGAATCCCCTTATTGCTGTAGTAGGATGCACTTTGATTTATGGGAATCTGCTGTACTCCTCCCCTGGCTCCCACGACCAGAAGCACAGGAATTGTAAGAGCAAAGGCAATGGAAAAAAATATATTGCGGGCCGGACGGGCATGATTCACATAAAACCATTTCCGGTAGGCCTTATATCCCGCAAAGGTCAGCAGCAAAAAGACAGCAGTTAACGTAAAAAACAAAGAGGTGGAGATGGTATCGTAAACCTCTGTTGGATTGCTTAAATAAGTAAACGCCTTAACAGGAAGCTTTGTTTTCCATTCGGGGTAAATTCCCAGTTCTACGCTGATCAGCAGACTGAATAACAGGATTGCGAGGAAATAATAGACTTTATGAATGCGATTGAGCCATTCCGGGGCATAAAACGATTGAATCAGAAGCAAAAAGAAGGGGAATAACAAAAAGTAACATGCGGTGGCGAAGTCGAGCTGAAAGGCGTGATAATAGCCTGCAAGTACTTCCATAAAGCTCACTCCTTCAACCCTAAGTAGCTGAAAGTTAAAAAGAAAGAATACTGTACGCGTAAAGGCAAAGAACAACAGCCAAAAAATCAGTTGCTTCAGCAGGGATAAAATTATCTGTTTCATAACAGCCCTTGAAAATGGAATGCAAACTTAACTAAAGTTTGGGTATGGTCGTCTTTCGCCAGCCCTATGATTTATAGCAGAATACCGAAAATGTTTCAGGCATCGATCTGCGAATTTGAATGTTTTTCGGGCGGCACCGTACGTAAAAGCAATAACAAACTCACTGCACCTGCCACTATAAGCAGCCAATACGGGAAAAGTATTGTGTAACCATAAATTGTATCCGGCATTTTTACTGCTATTGTTCTATTTTTGCCGTAATAAACAAATTGCAAGGAATGAGGGCTGTGATAAAAAGTTTGGCAACACGGCCGTGGGTCGTTTTTGGTGTAATAGCTTTGCTGATTCCGTTTGCGTATCTGCTGAATCTCGGACTGATGCCTCTGATATCGGATGAGCCGACGCGGGCAGTGGTCACGCTCGAGATGCTGTTATCGGGCAATTACATCAATCCGACCATAAACGGAGAATTCTATTATAACAAGCCGCCTCTCTTCAACTGGCTTCTGTCAGGGCTGATATGGCTGACAGGATGTGAAACGGAGTTGGTTTTCCGAACCCCGACTATTGTTTCGCTCCTATTACTGGGCCTGGCGATTTACTTTTTTTCGCGTAAGCATCTCGGCAAACAGCACGCGCTGCTTGCCGCTCTCATGATGGTTACCTCAGCCCGCATACTATTCTGGGACTCATTTCAGGGATTAATCGACATTACATATTCGCTGGTTACGTTTCTCTCGTTTGCCGCGATATGGAAATATTCAAACCGGGGCTGCTGGTTTCTTATGTTTACGATATCGTACCTGCTGGCTGCCGCCGGATTTCTGATGAAAGGACTCCCTTCCCTGGCATTTCAGGGTATAAGTCTGGTGGTTTGGCTCGGATGGGACCAAAAATTCCGCAAACTGTTTACCTGGCAGCATCTGGCGGGGATTGCGGCATTTACCCTTGCTTTGGGAATTTATTATACTGCCTACCTTAAAACCAACACTCTGGATGAGGTATTTCTAACTCTTTTCGATCAGTCGAACCGCTTAAGCGACAAAGAGGGAACGTTTTTTAGCTGGGTAAAACACCTTGCTGCATTCCCTTTTGAAATGGTGTATGAATTTGCCCCTTGGACGCTTCTAGCTGTGTTTCTGTTTATTAAAGATATAAGAAAAAAGATTTTGCAGGATCGTTATATGATTTTTAATCTGGTGATTTTCAGTGCAAATATCATTATATACTGGGTTTCCGCCGATATGAGACCACGTTATCTGTTCATGCTGTTTCCATTGGTCTTTATCGTTCTGGCAAGAGCCGCACAACTGACCTATGAGCGTAAACACAGGCTGATAACGCTTGTGGTAACCGTATTGCATGTGATGGCATTCGTTGCTGCGGTTTCACCGGCCTATTACCTCATTTGGGATGAAACGGCAGGATTGCCCGGCGTCTGGATTGTGATTCCCCTGCTGATGCTGGTTGCAGCATACGGGTACTTTGTATGGTTAAGGGGCGGAGATCTGCGCTGGGCCGGCATTTTAATTATTCTGCTTGCAGTCCGCATAAGTTTTAACGCCTTTAATTTGCCTGCCCGTTACAATTCATACCCTGATGCATCGTACCGCGCGGGTGAAATAGAGGCAGGAAGACTTGCCGGTGATTGTAAAATACTGGTTCTCGGCGACACTCCGTTCAACCACGATGCATCGTTTTATGTTGCCAGGGAATCGCGTCAGATTATAACCAGGACAGCAGAGATCCTGAATTCGAATGCCTGTTATATCGCAGATGAGAAAAATCTGGCTAATTTTGCAGACCGGCTCGGTGGTTATGAAATCATCCATACCTTTACCATCAAGCTTAATGAAACCCGACTCTTCCTGCTAAAACAATCCGTATGAGTGATCCTAAGCTTTCCATAATAATTTGTGTTTATAACGAAGAACCCAACATCCGGCCTCTGAACAAGTGGATCAACGAGTCGATACACGATATTGACTACGAGGTTATATATGTGGATGATGGCTCAACCGACGGTACGCGGAAGGAGATTCTTTCCTTGAACGATCCAAGGGTGGTGCTGGTTGAATTCCGTAAAAATTTCGGTCAGAGTGCAGCTTTGTATGCCGGTATTGAACAGGCTCGCGGCGAATATCTGGTTACGATGGACGGTGACCTGCAGAACGATCCTTCGGATGTGCCCATGATGCTTGGTATCGCGGAAGAAGGTGGCTGGGATCTGGTGGCAGGTGTCCGCAAAAACCGTCAGGACGGGATGTTTCTTAGAAAAATACCCAGCCGGATTGCCAATTCCATCATCCGTAACAGCACCGGGGTGCACATAAAAGATTACGGATGCACGCTCAAGGTATTCAAGAGCGACCTGGCCAAAAATATTGGTCTTTACGGAGAGCTTCACCGTTTTATTCCGGTACTTGCAAGTCTGGAAGGTGCAACCATCACACAGGTCGACGTGAAGCACCATGCCAGGGAGTTCGGAAAATCGAAATACGGAATAGACCGAACGTTCAAAGTGGTCAGCGATCTGATGCTGATGCTGTTTTTCAAGAAGTATATGAGTAAACCCATGCATTTATTCGGAGGAATGGGGTTGTTGTTTCTGATAGCCGGAGCTATTATCAATACCTATTTTCTGATTGAAAAAATCATGGGTCACGACATTTGGGGCAAGCCAATGCTTTTGCTTGGAATATTACTGCTTGTTGCCGGAATACAGCTTATTACCGTAGGTATTATGGCTGAACTACTGATGCGTACATACTATGAGTCGCAACAGAAGCGACCGTATAAAATCAGGAAAGTACACACATTTAACGCCTGAGATGCCCCGTCTGCTCAAAGCATTTTTAAAAATTGCACTGTCGGCAGCTGCCCTTTGGTATGTCTTCACCAAAATTGACATCGGGGAGGTCGCATCCATTTTCAGCAGAATTAACTATGGCTGGCTTTTGCTTGCAACTCTGATGTTTGTGGTTTCGAAAGTCTTTTCCTCTTACCGACTTAACGTTTTCTTTCGCAACATCGGTTCGGGTCTGACAGAAACGAGCAACCTCAGGCTCTATCTGCTGGGAATGTATTACAACCTGTTTTTACCAGGAGGAATCGGGGGCGACGGCTATAAAATTTACCTGCTTAACAAGAAATTCGGTATCAAGGCTAAAAAACTCTTCTGGGCGGTGCTGCTCGACCGGATAAACGGGGTTCTGGCCTTGTTTGTACTGGCTATGCTGATGGTGCCGTTTATTCCCGTACCTGCTGTTTATAAAAGCATCGCCATAGCATCCGTTCCATTGGCGGTTGCAGCTTATTATCTTGCCATTCACTGGTTTTTCAGGGATTTTAAAAAAGGCATCCACAAAACCAATCTGTATTCACTTGCCGTTCAGCTTGCACAACTGGTTTCGGCGTGGTTCATATTGTTTGCAAATCACAATCAGGAACAGACGATAGCATATCTCTTCCTGTTTCTGATTTCTTCCATTGTTGCCACTCTGCCAATAACCATAGGAGGTATAGGATCGCGGGAGATTACATTTCTTTTTGGCGCCCGGGTAATGCAGCTCGACATAAATCAATCCATTGCCCTGAGTCTGCTGTTCTACATCATCACGGCAGTGGTTTCCCTGGCTGGAATTTATTTCAGTCTGCATGAAAAAGCGCTTAACATTCGTCTTGAAGGCGAGGCATTAACCGAAGAAAGCGAAGAAAGATGAAACATGTATTTATCACCGGTGTTGCCGGATTTATTGGATCTAACCTGGCGCGCACCATGCTGGAACAGGGATACACCGTTTCCGGTATTGATAATTTTGATTCGTTTTATGATCCTCAGATAAAGCGTAAAGCAGTAGCAGATTTAGTTAAAAACAGCGCCTTTACACTTTACGAGGGCGACATTCGCTCCCGGGAAACCCTGGACCGGATTTTTAAAACCTCCGGGGCCGACCTTGTCATTCACCTGGCTGCCCGTGCCGGAGTACGCCCAAGCATAGAGCAGCCCCAGCTTTACTACGATGTTAATGTTACGGGTACGCTGGTACTTCTTGAAGCCATGCGGGCGGCGGGAATCAGGGACATGCTTTTTGCATCCTCCTCGTCGGTTTACGGAAACAATAAAAAAGTGCCGTTCAGCGAAACCGATCCCGTTGACAATCCAATTTCGCCGTATGCGGCTACGAAAAAAGCCGGGGAATTGCTATGCTATACGTACCATCATTTATACGACTTCAACATCTTCTGTCTGCGGTTTTTCACAGTATACGGGCCCGGTCAAAGGCCTGAAATGGCCATTCAGCAGTTCGGCCGGAAAATCACAGAAGGAACGCCCATCACTTTGTTCGGCGATGGAACCACCCGCAGGGATTATACGTTTGTGAGCGATATAACGGCAGGCATTCTTGCCTGTGCCAGTAATTTAAAAGGATACGAAATATTTAACCTGGGTAACAGCGACACGATTACGCTTATCGATCTGGTTCGGGGGATAGAGGAAACGCTGGGGAAAAAAGCAATCGTTGAATGGAAACCCATGCAGCCCGGAGACGTTGAGATCACGTATGCCGACATCAGCAAGGCAAAAAAAATGCTGGGTTACCGACCCGATTTTCCGGTAAAAAAAGGTCTTAAATGTATGTTTGAAGCCCAGGGAATGTGCTGATACTTTGGCAAATAAAGCAATTTCAGTCAGACTTACAACCCTGATATTTAAAAGCGTCTGACAGCTCAGGAAACTTCGGACAACTTTTTTAGCTGATGGCCATTCCCCGGACAATTTCCAGACCTCTGGGAAAATGTTCTTCAAAATAAGGCGCATCATCGGGTGAAAGGTCGATATCCACTGTAAGGATTACCGAGCCCCCGGCCGCTTCCAGGGTGTACCCTTCCAATGCTCCCGTCCACTTTTCGGAATTGTCGTCCACCGGCTCATCATTCAGCTCCGATACGTTGCCAATATGTTGAAAAACAATCTGCTGATGCAACTTATAAACGACCACATTGCTGTACATCCCATTTCCTTTCGGGGTCAGGAAGCGGACTCTCCCACCCTGCTTCAGTTCGCCTTCCAGATACGATCCTTCACAGAAAACTGAGGTCCATTTACGATAGGATTGATCGTCGAACAGGGCATTCCAGACATTCTCAGCGGTTGATTTGATGTTTATCCGGAAGGAGTGCTTACGCATCCCGTAAATATAATTTTTCACTGTTATCCGACTAATATGCA
>DJVU01000020.1 GCA_002441345.1 Bacteroidales bacterium UBA6248 | reverse complement strand
GAATTATCGAGTGCATTCTTCCCTTTAAGAACATCGCTGAGGCCGTTTACGAAGTTAATCCCTGCCACAAGAGCCGTGGAATTGTCGATGGGATATTCTATCCCTCCTCCAACCACCATGGAAATCCGGAAAAGGTTGGTTTCGCTGTCGATTCCGTGCCAGTCGGTTTTATTCGTAAAATACGGGGTAGAATTGGAAGTGAAGGTATCCTTTCCTTTGGATCCGATTCTGACTCCCGGTTGCAGACCTAATTGCCCGAAAAACCGGAAATCTCCTATATCGTTGGTTTTCATTTTCACCAGTACCGGAATTTCTATGTATTTCAGGCGGTACTTCCTGGTCATTATTCCGTCCTGAAATGCCTGAACATCGGGGTATGACAATTTAGCATTGATGAAATTGACGTTGAACCCGGATGCAATCGCGTAATTTTCAGCAAAATAGAAATCCGCTGTAAGCCCCCATCCAATACCCGGGACAATCCCTTCCGAATTATAGCCATCCGTATCAACCCGGAACCAGCCGAAGTTGGGAGTGACTCTGACGCCCATTACTACCGATTTATACTGAGCATAAGCCGAAGGCGCACCGGTGAAGAAGCAAAGCAGTGCGATAAAAATTATTTGACGATACCTTTTCATTTCAGAAATGTTTTAGTGTTTCCCGCAAAAATACAAAGCTTTGACACAATAAGCACCGCTTTGGCAAGTTAATTGTATGTGACAAACTCCATTGATCATATCCAGTACTTCAAAATAACACGGAACCATGAAAAGGTATAAACACAGCATCACCACAAGCGTTGCGCTGTTCCTGATATTTTTTTCCACCGGTGCAATTGCTCAGGCCATACCGGGATTTACCTTTGGACCCAAGGCCGGCGCCTCGTTTTCAACTTTCAGAAGCAGTCAGGAGCAGATTGAGAACGAAATCCGCAACTCCATGCATTTCGGCGTATTTGCCCGGCTGGGCGACAGAGTCTATTTGCAGCCGGAGCTGAATTTTATGAACCGCGTAGGCGAACTGTCCTATT
This sequence comes from Bacteroidales bacterium UBA6248, assembly GCA_002441345.1. Classification (GTDB taxonomy): domain Bacteria; phylum Bacteroidota; class Bacteroidia; order Bacteroidales; family Lentimicrobiaceae; genus Lentimicrobium. The sequence continues at coordinate 23,793 of DJVU01000020.1, read as the reverse complement.
CCGGACCCGAGGGGGGCAGCAAATCCATCCACATAAAAACGATTGACGTACCCGTATTACTTGGCGCCCGCATCCTTGAAGCCGGCATTATGAATGTGCGTATCTTTACAGGCCCCTCAGCATCCATAGCGGTAAACAAGGATGTAACTGCCGCAAACTGGAGCGGAGCTGTGAATGAAGAAGACATCCGGACTGCAAACTGGGCGATACAGGCTGGAGCCGGAATTGATTTTCTGGTCTTCACCCTCGACCTGCGGTACGAAGCCGGCATGAGCAACTTCAGCCAGAAGGATGAAATATCGTTGAAAAACAACATGTTTCTGATAAGCCTGGGCTGGAAAATCCTCTGAGTCTTTGTGCTTTGTACAATCTGAAAACCCCGGTGCAGGCATATCGGGGGTTTTTCGTTTTTTTGCAGAATAAAACGTTGAACTTCATTCAGCTGCCGGAGATCTGCAATCATTCAGGATCAACTGCCTTAAACGACTGCAACAGCAGGAGATGACGGGCATTTTGCTCAGGGAAACGACTGAAGGATAAAGAAGAAGATGATTGAGCAGCAAATAGTAAAAGTACACACGTCAACCATTAATTGAAGGCCACATGATACGATCAGCATTCAGGATCACTTTCACACTAATTGTATTATTTATGGCATCCTGCACCGGGAGTACCGAAAAGCGCAGCGGGTCGGGAGGGTCAGCGGGTGGCGAGCAGGCTGCTGCTAAAGCTGCGGAGCAGGGAATCAGACGGTATGAGCGTTTGCTGTTTGAAGAAACGGGCGAAGATCTGGCCGAACGGCTTAAGAAAGAGGCGCCTTTGTACGCGGTATTTTTGGGCGACGGCGATATAGGAGAAAACGGGCTCCGCCAGCTCAGAGATTTTATAGCTTCTCCGAACAACAGAGAAGCGTATGATGCGGTGATGAAAGTTTATCCCGACCTGACGCCTCTGGAGAAGGAACTGAAATCGATGTTCGATGTTTTTGAAGCATCGTTCCCGGACCGTAAGCGCCCGCAGGTATATACCTACGTTTCGGGTTACGATTTTTCCATGCCGGTGCGTTATGCCGATTCGGTAATGATCATTGCCATTGATATGTTTCTGGGACAGGGATATGAGATGTACAACAAACTGGGTATTCCGCTCTACATATCGCAGCGGTTCACTCCCGACCATATTCTGCCGGCTTCTGCCCGTGAAATTTCACTGAGTATTATACCGGAAAAGGAAGGAGCCTATACCCTACTGGATGCCATGATAGAACAGGGCAAAACGCTCTATTTTGCCGATGTGATGACACCGGGCATCAGCGATCATATTAAAATCGGCTTCAGTCCGGAGCAACTGCAGTGGTGCAAAAAAAACGAAAGCAACATCTGGCAGTTTGTGATTGAAAACGAATTGCTGTACAAAACCGATTCTCGGGCAATGAGTATGTTTATGGTTGACGGGCCATTTACCTCCTCCTTCTCGCAGGAATCGCCATCCCGTACCGGCGCCTGGCTTGGCTGGCAGATCGTACGGTCGTATATGCAGAAAAACAAAGAAGGCCTTGCGGCCCTGCTCAACAACCTGAATGCACAGGAGATACTCGAAAAATCGGGGTATAAGCCCAGGCGGAGCTGATCAGAAGTGATGATCGCGGAGCTGCATCCGAAGATGAGCCTTGCGTAATACCTCCATACGGGCTTCGGGGGATAGAATGGCCCAGTTTGCGATTTCATCCAGCATACGGAAACATCCCACACACATCCCGTTATCGTCAAGACGGCACACCCTCTTGCAGGGCGATGATGGATTTTTCTGGGGATTACCGGTTTCCATAAAAGGCTGAATCATTTACCAATAAACCTGTTACCGGGCGATTTGTTCATCCTTCCGCCACAGCTTCTTCCGGCAACAGGTGCATGCCGGTCCGGGACTCCACAAAGTCAAAAAAAGATATTTCCTGCCGCATGGGATTGCCCGGCAAAATTCGTTTATATTTGCGATACATCCTGCACAATTTACCGGGAAGGGCAATCCGTTTGCCATTACATCGAAATTCCTGAATCCGGTAAAATTCCGAATAACTCTTTTTATCACTTTAACCTGAACTTGTTATGCTTGTAAAAACTTTCGGAAGTGCCATTGTTGGCATCAATGCAATTGTTATTACCGTAGAAGTAAACGTCGACACCGGTGTTCAATTTTTCATGGTGGGTTTGCCCGACAATGCGGTAAAAGAGAGTCACCAGCGCATAGAAGCCGCGCTGCGCAACAACGGGTACAAAATTCCCGGCAAAAAAATCGTGATCAACATGGCTCCTGCCGATATCCGCAAGGAAGGATCGGCCTATGACCTTACCATCGCCATGGGTATACTTGCCGCATCGGAACAAATTGACCCCGAAAAGGTGAAAGAATATATTATTATGGGAGAGCTTTCGCTCGACGGCGGGCTTCTTCCGGTAAAGGGTGCGCTGCCCATAGCAATTGAAGCACAGCGTCAGGGCTTCAAAGGATTTATCCTGCCCCGTCAGAATGCGCGTGAGGCGGCCATTGTGGATGAGCTCGAAGTATACGGCGCAGAAAACATCCTGGATGTTATCCGCTTTTTCAACGGTGATGCTGATCTGGAACGGGAAATTGTAGATACGAAAGAAGCCTTTTATGCTCAGCTGAACGAATATGAGTTCGACTTTTCCGATGTCAAAGGTCAGGAGAACATAAAGCGTGCGCTGGAAATTGCGGCGGCGGGTGGTCATAATGTAATTCTTATAGGTCCTCCAGGATCGGGCAAGACGATGCTCGCCAAGCGGCTGCCTTCCATACTTCCCCCGCCCAACCTGCATGAGGCACTGGAAACCACAAAAATACACTCCGTTGCCGGGCGCATGGGCAGTAATACCTCTCTGATGTCGGTAAGGCCCTTCCGAAATCCGCACCACACGATTTCTGATGTTGCCCTTGTTGGAGGCGGTTCAAACCCGCAACCGGGAGAAATCTCGCTGGCTCACAACGGGGTCCTTTTTCTGGACGAGCTGCCGGAATTCAAGCGAACGGTACTGGAGGTACTGCGGCAACCTCTGGAAGACCGGCTCGTGACCGTTTCAAGAGCCCGCCTTACGGTCGAGTATCCGGCTTCGTTTATGCTGGTAGCAGCCATGAATCCATGCCCCTGCGGATACTACAACCATCCCGACAAGGAATGTGTGTGTGCACCCGGAGTGGTACAGAAATACCTGAACAAGATCTCGGGACCTTTGCTCGATCGCATCGACATACAGGTAGAAGTGGTACCCGTTCCTTTTCGCGAATTATCGGATGCACGCACTAACGAGCGCAGCTCCGATATCCGGGAGCGGGTGGTGGTTGCCCGTAAAATCCAGGAAGATCGCTATCTGAATTCAAAAGGCATACACTCCAACGCGCAGATGACCAGCAAGATGCTGCGAAATATCTGCAAACTTGACGAAGCAGGACATCAGCTGCTGAAAAATGCCATGGAAAAACTCAGTTTGTCGGCACGTGCTTACGACCGGATTCTGAAAGTATCACGAACCATAGCCGATCTGGACGGCAGCGCCGGCATCCGGACCGAGCACCTTGCAGAGGCCATTCATTACCGCAGCCTCGACAGAGAAACATGGGGTATCTGATGTGACATATTTAATTCAACCTTACATATTAATATGTATCTTTGTCCCGACATGAAAAAAATCGGGATTTTGCTTAAATTCCTGGCCTTCAATATGAACGCCAGCAATAAGCATGGTATACACTCCCCATTCGTTTACGATTTTGTTACCCGGATATTGAAGGATCACCATTATTATCCGGAATACAAAAAAGCGGAGCGACAGGTATCCATGCTTAAGCGCAACAACAACGTGCTTGAAACGATTGATTTCGGTTCAGGCCGGGGCAAAATAGGCTACCTCAGGCGCATGCAAAAGGTAAAGGACATTGTCCGTACTACCGGCATCCCAAGCGGTCAGGGCCGGCTGCTTTACCGCCTGATTGCCTATTTCAGGCCGGAAACCATGCTGGAGCTGGGCAGCTCACTTGGTGTGAGTACCATTTACCAGGCTTCGGGAGCTCCCGGAGCGCGGTTTATCAGCATCGAGGGCTGTGCAAGTATAGCCGCCGTTGCACGTGAAAACCTGAATAACGCCGGATGTCAGCAGGTGGAACTGCTTGTTGGCCACTTTAACACCGAATTACCCAAAGCGCTGGAACAGCTTGGGAAAATCGACTATGCCTTTATCGACGGAAACCATACGTATAAGGCTACGGTCAGTTATTTTGAAAAAATAAAACAGTTCTGCTCCGATTCAAGTGTATTGGTATTCCACGACATCCACTGGTCGAAGGGCATGGAGAAAGCCTGGGAAGAAATCAGAAGCGATGAGCAGGTTACCGTAACCATCGATCTCTTTTTCATGGGGATCGTTTTCTTCAGGAAAGAACTGAGCAAGCAGGACTTCCGGATACGGTTCTGAAACCGGAAAAGTATTCTTTTCTCCTTTCTGAAAAAGCTGTCGCCCGCCCGGGATACCGCAGCAAATATCTCATTCACCTATCCCTTCATCCGCAATCCGAACAAATCATCAATACTGGGCAATTATTCATACATTTGTCCGTTCAGAGAAAAAACAGCGGCATATGAACCAGGAAGTAATCCGTTTGGAGGACATTACCCGTTATTTCAGAGTCGGAAGCGAAGTTGTACGCGCTCTCCGGGGGGTATCTCTTACGATAAAGCGCAACGAATTTGTTGCCCTGATGGGGCCTTCCGGATCGGGAAAATCGACACTGATGAATTTGCTGGGTTGTCTCGACACTCCGACCGCCGGACGGTATATGCTAAACGGTAAGGATGTGAGCAAGCTCGACGACAGTGACCTGGCCGAAATCCGGAACCGTGAAATCGGTTTTGTATTTCAGACCTTCAACCTGCTTCCAAGGCTTACTGCCCTCGAGAACGTTGCATTACCGATGATTTATGCCGGCTCTCCCAAGGCCGAGCGCCTGGAGCGTGCTATGCAGGTTCTGGATGATGTAAAGCTCTCCGACAGGGTAAAGCACAAACCCAACGAACTTTCCGGAGGCCAACGCCAGCGTGTTGCCATCGCACGTGCACTTGTTAACAATCCTTCCATTATTCTCGCCGATGAGCCGACAGGAAACCTTGATTCGGTTACTTCCGTTGAGATTATGGGGCTGATAGAAGACATTCACAAAGCCGGGAATACCATTATACTGGTAACACACGAAGAAGACATTGCCCGGCATGCGCACCGTATTGTACGGCTTTCCGACGGACTGGTTGCTTCCGATGAAATCAACGCCGATGTAAGAACGGTAAAGGATTACGCCATTTCGGCTCCGACTTCTTGAACATTCGGCAGGTTTTGACTGTTTGACTCACCCTTAACTTTTATCGGCATGAATTCGGAATGGAAAATATACACCCGTACCGGTGACAAGGGAGAAACCTCTCTGATCGGCGGCACGAGGGTACCCAAGTATCACGAACGCATTGAAGCATACGGCACACTGGATGAGCTGAATTCTTATCTCGGCCTGATACGTGACCAGGAGATGGATGAAACAATGCGGGCGCTTCTGATCGAAATTCAGGACCGTCTGTTTACAGCGGAGTCGCTGCTGGCTGCCGACCCTGCCAAACCGCTCCGGTCGCTCCCGGTGCTTCAGGAAGACGACATTCTCTTACTCGAAAAGGAAATAGACCGGATGAATGAAAATCTTCCGGAGTTAACCTCGTTTATCCTTCCCGGTGGCCACCCCACGGTTTCGCACTGCCATATAGCCAGGTGCATCTGCCGCAGAGCCGAGCGGCTGACAATAAAAGTGGTGGAAAATCATCCTGAAACGCTGCAGGGCGACATGGTAATTAAATACCTCAACCGCTTGTCGGACTTTCTCTTTGTATTGTCACGCGCCTTTGCACATCAACTGAATGCAAAGGAAACTCCCTGGAAAGCAAGAATTTAAAGAATACTCTTATGCTGTTTGAACCATTTTTTCAACAGGCTTGTTTTTGCCTTGTATTTCTTGATAATTAAACTATTTTTGCAAAAAATTAAACCCTCTAACTTCTTTCGGAATGTATTGGACATTAGAACTTGCATCAAAACTCGAAGATGCTCCCTGGCCAGCCACCAAGGAGGAGTTGATTGACTTCAGTATCCGGTCAGGTGCCCCCATGGAAGTTATCGAAAATCTTCAGGAAATTGAAGATGAAGGGGAAGTTTACGATAGTATTGAGGACCTCTGGCCCGACTATCCCTCAAAAGAGGATTTCTTCTTTCACGAAGACGAGTATTAAAGACCGATAGCCGCTGACAAAATGTCGCGGCTTTTTTTTATTTCCCCGTATGCAGTCCCCCTGACCGTTCTCTGTTACATTACCCTGCCAACTATATCGGAAATTAACATAACTTTGCATCTTCATCATCACATGGCACAGTATGTGAGCAGGTGGAACGCTACGGCAGCACTGCCATTTTTTCACCGCTGAAATATCGCGCAAACAACAATAACATGCTTTCATTTCTTAAGAAATTCCTGGGAACAAAATCAGAAAAGGACATCAGGGAAATTACTCCGGTCCTTCAAAAAATAAAAGAAATTTATCCCTCCGTCCAAAAGCTTTCCAACGACGAACTCCGGTCACGCACCGTTTATTTCAGGGAAAGAATATATACCGCCGTTGCCGAAAATGAAGAAAAAATCAGCCATATCCGTGAGCGCCTGGAGACGGATCCGGAGATGGATATGGATGAAAAAGAAAAGCTCTACGAACAGATCGACAATCTGGAAAACGAGAGTTATGCCATAACCCAGTCCGTGCTGCAGGAAATTCTTCCGGAAGCTTTTGCCGTGATAAAAGACACTGCCCGCCGCTTTACCGAAAACGAAACTCTGGAAGTCACCGCCACGGATATGGACCGGGACATAGCCGCACAGAAATCACACGTTGAAATTGTAGGCGACAAGGCATACTACCACAATCAGTGGACGGCTGGCGGCAATGTCATCACCTGGGATATGGTGCATTACGACGTTCAGCTGATCGGCGGTATGGTGCTGCATCAGGGTAAGATTGCCGAAATGGCTACGGGTGAAGGAAAAACCCTGGTCGCAACCCTGCCTGTTTATCTCAATGCCCTTCCGGGGAAGGGAGTGCATATAGTTACCGTCAACGACTACCTTGCCAGGCGTGACTCGGAATGGATGGGTGTGCTGTATGAATTCCACGGACTTAAGGTCGACACCATCGACAAGCACGAGCCCAACTCCGAAGCCCGCCGCAATGCCTACATGGCCGATATCACCTTCGGCACCAACAATGAATTCGGTTTCGACTACCTGCGTGACAATATGACACGCAATCCCGAAGAGATGGTGCAACGCCCGCACAACTATGCCATCGTCGATGAGGTTGACTCGGTCCTTATCGACGATGCCCGTACGCCACTCATCATTTCCGGACCAACCCCCAGGGGCGACAACCAGGAATTTGAGCAGCTTAAGCCCGAAATCAAAAAGCTGTACGAAGCACAGCGCGCTCTGGTTACAAAGCTGCTGGCCGAAGCAAAAACCCTGCTGACGGAAGGCGCCAGCGCCGAAAACGAAAAGCAGGGCGGAGAATGCCTATTCCGGTCATACCGCGGACTACCCAAAAACAAGGCTCTTATCAAGTTCCTGAGCGAACCCGGCATGCGTGCCCTTATGCAGAAAGTTGAAAACTTCTACATCGCGGAACAAAATAAAAATATGCACATCATCGACGATGAGCTTTTCTTCGTGATTGATGAGAAAAACAATACCGTAGAACTTACCGAAAAAGGGATTGACCTGATTACTGCTTCATACCAGGATCCGAAATTCTACATACTTCCCGACATAGGAGCTGAAATTGCTGAACTCGAAAAATCTGGGCTTAAGGAAGAAGAAAAACTCGAAAAGAAAAACGAGCTGATGCGCGATTATTCCGTGAAATCGGAACGCGTTCATACCGTTAACCAGCTTTTAAAAGCCTACACCCTGTTCGAAAAGGATGTGGAATACGTGGTGATGGACAACAAAATCAAGATCGTGGACGAGCAAACCGGGCGTATTCTTGAAGGCAGACGTTACAGCGACGGATTGCACCAGGCCATTGAAGCCAAGGAGAACGTAAAAGTTGAAGCGGCCACGCAAACCTATGCCACCATCACCCTGCAGAATTACTTCCGGATGTACCGCAAGCTGGCAGGTATGACCGGTACTGCTGAAACCGAAGCCGGTGAGTTGTGGGACATCTACAAACTCGACGTGGTGGTGATTCCGACCAACCGCCCCGTTGTCCGCGACGACCGGGAAGATCTGGTGTATAAAACGAAACGCGAAAAATTCAATGCCGTTGCCGATGAAATTGTACGTATGATCAATATCGGCAGGCCCGTTCTGGTAGGTACTACCTCCGTTGAGACCTCCGAGTTGCTCAGCCGTATGCTCACCCTGCGCAAAATAAAACACAACGTCCTGAATGCCAAGCTCCATCAGAGAGAAGCCGACATTGTTGCCGAGGCCGGACAGGCTGGAACCGTAACCATTGCCACCAACATGGCCGGTCGTGGTACCGACATCAAGCTGGGCAAGGGTGTGAAAGAAGCCGGTGGTCTGGCAATTATAGGAACCGAGCGCCACGAGTCGCGCCGCGTCGACCGGCAGTTGCGCGGACGTTCGGGAAGGCAGGGAGACCCCGGAAGCTCACAGTTTTTCGTTTCGCTGGAAGACGACCTCATGCGTATGTTCGGCTCCGAACGTATTGCGAAAGTGATGGACCGCCTCGGACTGAAAGAAGGGGAAGTAATCCAGCACTCCATGATTACCAAGTCGATTGAGCGGGCACAGAAGAAAGTGGAAGAAAACAACTTCGGCATCCGCAAGCGTTTGCTTGAATACGACGACGTAATGAACTCCCAGCGCGAAGTTATCTACCGCAAGCGCCGTCATGCCCTGTATGGCGAAAGGCTTGCCGTTGACATCTCGAACATGCTTTACGACGTTTGCGAAAGCATCGTTACCAGCCATTACGAGGATCGCGACTATGAAGGCTATACCCTTTCGCTTTTGAAAACCCTGGCCACCGAGCCCGGTATCAAAGCCGATGAATTTCTCTCAGCAAACCCGCAAAAGACCACGGAAGAGCTGTTTGACCGTGTGTATGCCAGCTACAGGATAAAATGCGAACACCTGGCCGAGCGTGCCTATCCGGTAATCAAGGATGTATTTGAAAACCATCCGCGTTATGAGAACATTGCAATTCCCATTACCGACGGGCTGAAGAGCATGCAGGTGGTGGCAAATCTGAAAAAAGCCTATCTCGACAAGGGCCGTGAGATAATATTATCGGTAGAGAAAGGCGTTACCCTGGGCGTTATCGACGATGCCTGGAAAGATCACCTGCGCGAAATGGATGAGCTGCGCAATTCGGTGCAGAATGCGACATACGAACAGAAAGATCCGCTGCTGATTTACAAATTCGAATCGTTTGAATTATTCAAGACGCTTATTCAGAAAGTCAACCGCGACATAACATCGTTCATTATCAAAGCCAACCTGCCGGTGCATGAACCTTCGCAGGTTAAGGAGGCTCAGCTGCCGAAGCGCACCGATACCGGTAAGCTGAAGGAAGAGCGTACCGATATGCTCAGCCAGATCGGCCGCACATCGCAGCCTCAGGTTACTGCTCCCGTCAGGGTAGAGAAAAAAATCGGGCGAAACGACCCCTGTCCTTGCGGTAGTGGCAAAAAATATAAAAATTGTCACGGTCAGACCGAATAAAAAACGCAAATTTGCTTTCGATACTACACTTAACAAAAACTATGAACCGAATATTGCGCGTATTACTTCCGGCAGTCATTCTGCTTATTACCGGAATGTCATCGCTGAAGGCACAGCTGGCTTTCAGTCCCTTTCTCGATTCCCTGATCCGCGAAGCCGGTCACAACTCCGTACTTTTACTTACCAGGCAGCTGGCAGGCGATACAACAGTGGTGATCAACGGTGAAACAGTTACCATTTCTTCGAGGCATTACAACAACCAGGGAAATGCAAGGGCGGCAGCCTTCATTTTCGACAAATTCGTCGAATACGGATATACTCCCGAGAAGCACATCTTCAGCAACGGCAGGGGCGAAAACGTTATAGCCACCAAAACAGGGATTAAATATCCCGAAAAGGAGTTTATCATTTGCGGTCATTACGACAATATGCCTTCGGGATCGAACTCCCCGGGAGCCGACGACAATGCCTCGGGCACCGTTGCCGTGCTGGAAGCCGCCCGTTTGCTGGCACCTTTCGACTTTGATTACACCATACGTTTTGCCGCATGGGACGAGGAAGAGATCGGACTGGTGGGAAGTCATGCCTATGCCCAGCGTGCCAAAAACCAGGGGCAACAGATTCTCGGCGTGCTGAATCTCGATATGATCGCATGGGATTCAAACAACGACAACACCTATTCGATTGCGACGAATACCCTTTCGCAGTCGTTCACGAACGATTTTATCCGCACCAGCGCCTATTACACACCGCAGCTGAACCACAACTTTTACTACACTACAGCAAGCGATCATGCATCGTTCTGGCAGTATGGCTATCCCGCCATGCTTGCCATAGAAGACTGGTACGATTTCAATGCATACTATCATACGCCAGGCGACGACATCGACATACTGAACATGCCGTATTATGTAACGTTTGTTCAGGCATCTATTGCAAACATTGCCGCTCAGGCCTGGGATCAGCGTTTTATTCTGACCCACGATCCGGTACTTCCGGGCAATTCAACCGAACCCCGCGAGGCCGGACTGCTGGTGAGCGGCCCGCATAAACCCGATACTGCCAACTACCCTCCAAGGCTCTGGTATTCGGTGAATGAAGGAGCATTTGACTTTGTACTTCCGTATGCGGTTGAAGGATCGGAATACAAGTTTCAGATACCGGGGGCGGCCTTCGGATCGGAAGTACGTTATTACTTTGCACTCCAGGATACGGCCGGGCGGTTTATTGCCACGCTGCCTTCCGGCGGAAGGGGAATCAGTCCTCCGGGCACCATTGCTCCCGGCGTGTACTATCATTATTCGATCGACGATGTGCTGTTCGCTAACCCCTGCTCGCCAAACACTCCCCTGGCTCTTGGCGATGCACAGAATACCTACGATGAAATTGTGGTGGCAGAACAGGGCAGCATTCTCGACGTGAATGTAAATATCGACATTACCCATACACGAACCGGCGACCTGAGAATTATACTGATGAGCCCTGATGGCACAGCAACCTTGCTTGCCAATATGATAGGCGGCGATGGCGACAATTTTACCAATACCCTTTTCGACGATCAGGCTGAGCTGAACATTACAGAAGCAACCCCTCCCTATACCGGGCGATTCCGGCCTCAGATGGCACTCTCTGCTTACAACGGCAAGGCTGCAAACGGCACCTGGACGATGCGGATTTACGACGGACAGCAGGGGAACACGGGAACGTTGAATTCATGGTGTCTGCAAATCCTCTACCACGATCCTTCCACACCGGTAAATGACCCGGAAGGACCCGACGCCACCGGACTTGCGCAGAACTACCCCAATCCGGCCGATCACTCCACAACCATAGGATTTACCCTTAACGCACCCTCAGAGGTCAGCCTTAAGGTATTCAACACTATGGGACAGGAGGTTGCAGAACTGGCATCCGGGCGTTTCCCGGCAGGGAAGCATCTTATCGTTGCCGGCCTCCGCCAATTTACTCCCGGCACCTACTTCTACCGCCTGGAAACCGGGCGTTTCAGTCAGACAAAACAGATGGTTATAATCCGGTAAATTCAGAAAACCATGAAATACAGGAGAATACTATTAAAACTGAGCGGTGAGGCCCTGATGGGCGAGCTGCAATACGGAATAGATCCCGGGCGTCTGGCGGTGTATGCAGAGGAAATCAGTAATGCTGTCCGCAGAGGCGTACAGGTAGGGATTGTCATCGGCGGCGGAAATATATTCAGGGGAATGCAGGGCGTTGCACGTGGCATGGACCGCGTACAGGGCGATTACATGGGAATGATGGCAACGGTTATTAACAGTCTGGCCATTCAGTCCGCGCTGGAGAAAAACGGAATTGCCACCCGCCTGCTGTCGGGCATCGCCATCGACCCCATTGCGGAAGCCATGAGCCGGAAACGTGCCATCGGATACCTTGAAGAAGGGAAAGTTGTAATTATCGCTTCGGGCACCGGAAACCCGTTTTTCACCACCGATTCGGCAGCAGCGCTAAGAGCGGTGGAGATAGAAGCAGATGTTATCATGAAAGGAACGCGGGTGGATGGAATCTATACCGCCGATCCGGAGAAGGATCCCTCGGCTGTAAAATTCGATACCATTACCTTTACCGAGGTTTATGAACGCGGACTAAACATAATGGATCTTACAGCAATAACGCTTTGCCGCGAAAACCACCTGCCCATTCTGGTGTTTAATATGAACAGGGAAGGAAACCTCAAACGTATTCTCGACGGCGAAAATACAGGAACCCTGGTAACAGATTAGAACGGAATTTGGATGCAGATGCAACAAAAAAGCGCTGCTTTCGTATATTTGCACCACAAAAGCTGAATAATAGCATTGCGAAAAGCACAAACAGCGAAACACAATGAACGAAGAAGTCAGATTTATTCTTGATGAAGCCGAAGAAAGCATGCAGAATGCCATCGGCCACCTGGAAAAGGAATTTCATAAAATAAGGGCAGGCAAAGCCAGCCCCGCCATGCTCGAAGGAGTGAGGGTCGATTATTACGGAACGATGTCGCCACTCGACCAGATATCCAACATCAACACTCCAGATCCGAGGCAGATTATCGTACAGCCATGGGAGAAGAGCATGCTTGCGCCTATCGAAAAGGCCATTATGGCAGCCAATCTGGGCTTTAACCCGCAGAACAATGGCGAAGTGCTTCGCATCATCGTACCGCCGCTTACCGAAGAACGCCGTAAGGATCTGGTAAAAAAAGTAAAAATTGAGGTGGAAAACGCCAAGGTTACCGTCAGGAACATGCGCCGCAATGCCATCGACAGCGGGAAAAAGCTGGAAAAAGAAGGCGTCCCGGAAGACGAAATCAAACTGCTTGAAAAAGAGATTCAGCAGCTTACCGATAAGTACATCGAGAAAGTTGACAAGCTTTTCGAACTGAAGGAAAAAGATATTATGACAGTGTAGATTTTTTCAATTGCCATATTGAATCAGGAGCCGGTGCATTTTGCCGGCTCTTTTTTTCGGAATGCGGATTACCTTCGGTGAACTCTCCGCCCATGGCGGACCGGCTGGGGACAGGGATAATTGCATGCAACGGGGAGCCCTTGGCTGCATCCGGAACCTGAAGAATCTCCAGGAGCTAAAGCCCAGGTTAAGGTTACGTTCTGGCGCCTGGCGCAGTGGCAGATTTCAGAGTCCCGAAGCTTCGGGATCAATACACCACAAAAGTTGATGCGAAGTAGAATGCTCAGTTAACCAGGTCACTCGATATTGAGCCAAACGTCTGTTAGAGCCATTGCTTCTTTGTCCATTTAGTTAATTTCACTGTCATTTTTGCTTTACCATAAATTTTTTCTAATTCATCTCTTTGTGGTAAAATCTCTAATAGTTGTCCCCAGCCATAACCTTTGATTATATTTCCGGGTTCGTAATTTTTATAGACTCTTAGATTTCCAATTGTTTCAATTTCTATATTTTCTCTTTTAAATTGGTATGCATCAAATCTGGCAATTTGTGGTTCTTCATCAATTAATCTATTTCCCAGATAGTATTGATTCTGAAATTCTAATTTCCTAACATAAACATCAGATTTTTTAAAATCTTCAATAGAAGGTTTTTCTTTTTTATTAATCGTTGTTATGGCAATATAATTTGCGCCACTAATTGTTTGTTTCTCATTCGTTAACACTAAAGCTCCTCCATAGTTTCCGTTTTTCATTTTGTAAGTCAGGCAATCACCCTGAGTAAAAATTGAATCAAATAATTTTTCTTTTCTAACCTTCTTTGCTGTTTTTCTATCAGTCCGTAGTTTCTCAAGAAATTTATCCAATACCTTTTCTCTCTTCTTTATATCGGAAGTTGAAGCATTTGCTTCTTTCCAATAAGATAAATTTTCTTTTGTCTCAACTATATTTTTTACTTTATTAAAAACTGACTCTTCAAGAGCTTTACATTCCCATTGAGCAAGAGCTATCACAAGCCAAAACTCACACGCATCATGAGGCGATTCAAATAAAGTATTATTATTTTCTTTGATGAGTATTTCCGTAATTTCTTTAACATTTTTTCCTTCATTATAGAGACTGAAAAAATCATCATATATATCTGATGAAAAATCACTTGACAAAATTCCTGTTCCCCAGGTTCCCATTACTTTTTACTAATGTTTATTTATTAGTTTTTCTTTCAGCAGTAGCTAAAACTGCTTTATATAATTTGCAATCCGGTTATGGAACAACCATTCCCATAACCTGACCCGCAATACGCGGGGCTTAATCACCTTTACCGTTCCACTTTAACTCCGGTCCATGCATGGGTGCACTTACATTTTCTCCGTCAGCTTTTTCACTACCCGCATTTCGCTGAAGAATTCCTTGAGAATTACACGGATAACGGTGTAAGACGGGACGGCGAGTATCATGCCGGTGATGCCGAACAAACTGCCGGCAACGATGATTACCAGGAAGATTTCGATGGGATGCGCTTTTACGCTTGTGGAATAGATTACCGGTTGCAGCAGGATGTTATCGACAATATTGGAAGCGGCAAAAACTCCGGCAATAGTCAGACTGAGAGGCAGGATGCTGGTAAATGCTCCGGTTGACAGGCTGCCGATGATTCCGATAAGAATTCCGATGGTAGCTCCGATAAGCGGACCAAGATACGGAATGATGTTCATGAGTCCTCCGATAAATCCGATCAGCAGGGCATTCTGAACGCCGAAAATTGTGAGTCCGAGTGTAATTAGAGTAATCATGGATGCAACTTCCATGCAAAGTCCCAGAAAATAACGGGTCAGCAAACGCTTTACCTCACTCAGGATTCTGGCAGCCGATTCGTTGTATTTCAGGGGGATCATCAGCATAAATGCATTATAGAACAACCGCTCATCCTTTAGGAAGAAAAAACCGATGAACAGTATGGAAAATACCGCCATGGCAAATGCTCCCGTGAAGGAGATAACGTAGTTGAAGATATTGGAGAATGTTGCAAGATTTACAATTGACTGCAGTTTAATCAAAAGCGCCTGTTGTATTCCCTGTCCCGGCTCCAGCACATTAAGCTGACGCAAACCCTCATCGATATATGCCAGCGGTTCGCGAAACGCGATTGCCAGGGCGTTGGTATCTATCGACGAAATCACCCGCGCCTGCTGGGCGATCAGAGGCACAAAAACCGCCACGAAAGCAACAGCCAGCAACAGAATTATCAACAGTGCCAGCAATGCACTCAGGGCATGCGGCATTTTGAATTTATAAATCCGTATGTTATCGAAGAAGTGAACCAGCGGCCTGCCCACCACCGAAATTACGGCTGCAGTCAGGATATAAAACACAATGTTTGAAAAATGCCAGACAAACAATAATCCGGCTATCACGAGCAGACTGCTGGCGATTAGTTTTACAGTGCGGTTCATTTTACGCAATTTTTCAGCTAATATACTATTCATTCCCGAAAACAGGAAAGGTAATCTGAATCCGTTTGTTTCAGCAGCCACTGCACAGAGCACAGAGAGCTCCGGAAGATTTAAAATGCAAAGCTGAAGGTAAGCCTTGCAACGGTGTTTTTCCGGGCTTCGGGGTGACTGTATGGTCCCAGTCGCTGCAACACTGCAACGCCCATTCCCGAGAAGGGGGTTGTAATGATATTATTTATAGCGATACCCGTTTCATAATAGCCTTTTTCCATGGTACTGAGACGGATGTTCCGGTGGTCGCCGGGATGTTTCAGGCTTCCGAAACCGGCATTGAAGAGCAGTGCCGGTTCTGGCTCAAATTTCCCGGAGCGGAACAGCAGTTTTCCAAAGCTGTGGGTAAAAAACACCGATCCTTCCCTGTCGCTAACAAACTCCGAAGGCTTCATGGTACTGAAGCTCACGGGCGACCAGAGTGAAAATCCGCCTCCGGCACTTCCTCTTCCGGCAATCAGATCCGAAACGGGAACCCTGCCGTCGACCATGCTTCCCGTAACCCACACCGTTGTTGTTCCAAGCATGCGGATTTTAAACGACCACTTCAAACGCATATCCAGTCGGTCGAAGCGGAAGGTTCCGTCCAGAAAATTATCTCTGCCACCGGTATACTGCAGCCAGAGTACCGGAAACCGGGTTCCGAGGGAGAGCTGATTTCCGGCGCTGCGTACGAATTTCTCCCCATATGCAAAACGTATTCCGGCGATAAAGGCACCCGTTACGAATGACCCTTCGTGTCCGGCACTTTCCGCAGCATCCGGTGCAAATGCATATTCGTATACCGGCTTGCGGTCTTCCCGGCGTATGCCTGCTCCGGCCCACACGTATCTGAACATCCGGAACGAGAACAGAGCACCGGCACTTTCGGTTAAATCAAGACGGTCGATGTAAAAACTCCGGAAGTTCATCGGGTCGAAAGGTTTCACTGCATCGTCGAAAAAGCGGGTGCCTCCCGATTCGGCCAGGTCGTTGCTGTAGCTGACCGACAGCCTTGCATTGCCCTGACGCTGGAGTCTTAGTCCCAGGCTTGCACCGTATTTGGGAATATTATCTCTGAAACCGTACCCCCAGTAACCACCGGCTTCAACCACCCGGCTCAGGCGTTTCGAAGTCGTAATTCCCAGGCCGGCATACAAACCCTCGTGCCGGTTATACCGAATCAGGCGGTTCAGATCGAGATCGACATATCCAAGCGGGATACGCCCCGAAGCCAGGGATGTGAGTCCTTTCAGCCGTTGCTCCAGTTTTCCCTCTTTTGACAGACTGTCGATGACCCGGTACGTATTCACCTCGAGACGGGTAAGGGAATCGGCACGGTAGCGGTTCCAGAACATCTCATCGCGGTGTCCTGCGCCTGGGGCCAGCTCCACGGCAATATTTACAGGAACGGTGCGGCGGGGAATGGAATCGAAGGCAATGTCGCGGCGGTAGCTTTTCCCGAGTCCGACCGGCCTTGCGCGGTTAACCATTACGGTATTGAGGGTAATCTCGGTTTCAAGCTGCACCGGAAACCAGTACCGGTTTTCCAGAAATTCGTACATCTGGCGGATGCGGATGCTCATGGATTCGTCCGGACGCGCCGGTTCGGCAATCACATTCCGTATAGCCCAGCCGTTGTTACTGATGTACAGAAGGCCTTTCAATCCGTCGAAATTACGGTTAGGCCTGGGCCTGAAGGAAATCACAAATGTGGTATCGCCCGCAGTCTCCCCGAAAAGCGTATCCTGAAGCCCAAAAAAATAGCGGAATACAGCATTGGGACTCACCGGATTTATGTAACCGGAGCCGGCAATATGGATCGTTTCTTCATAAAAAGAAGCCGATTGCATAGTAGAAATCAAAAAGATAAAAAGGGGATCGCGCAATCCGGAAACCCTGGTGGCAATGACCTTATCGGTACTCTTACCAGGGCGTTCGTAGCGGTGTTCGGCCACCGATTCCATCAGGAAAAGGTGCTGGTCTTCAAGGAACTTCATCAGACGTATACCGGAAGAATCGGTCTCAGCATCTGCCTGCTTTTGCAGGGAATCCTTATTGACGGTAAAAAGCATCTTATCGTAGGATGTAAACGAGTAGGCAGGAATGTTCTTAGGATCGTTACGCTTTCGGTTGGCGATGGCATTGCTGATGATACGGTGAGCAGGGTTCTCGCCTGCTTCAATAAGCACTTCCGTAAGTTCAACGCCCAGGCTGACCATGCGCAGTTGCAGGTTGGAACCCGTAACGTAAACTATTTCAGGCCTGTAGCCGACATAACTAAAGCGCAGGAAGCGGATGGGCTCCCTGCTCTCGAGGGTAAAGCGGCCATCGATATCCGTCATACCACCCTGACGGCCATCGTTGATTACAATATTAACAAAAGCCAGCGGCTCCAGCGTAGCCGAATCGTTCACCCTGCCGGTAATGGTGTGGAGCTGGGCAGAAAGCAGCAGTGGCAGCAGCAAAAGAATCCCCGCCAGGATGGTACGGGCAAGTTTGTATCGCATACGCAGGTTTTTAGTGTGTGTAACAGGTACCAACCGGATCAGCATTTAACAATGAAGAAATTTTCTGGTAAGGTTAATAAATCCGTCAAAAATGCCAATTGATCGCTATTTTTACACTAAGAATAAATTACCGGATGAATCAAAGGCTATACGACTATTTCAGGAAGCAGGCGGAAACATTCAATGCAAATTTCCGTAAAGTTCGCGAGAATTACAATACCGATGCCGTACACGATATGCGTGTTGCCATAAAAAGGATACGGGCTGTTTTCAGGCTGTTGCCGATACTGGATCCCGCTTTTGGCGAAGACCTTCCGGTTGAAGCGATCAACAGGATTTTCAAGCTGTCAGGAAAAATACGCGACGCTCAGGTTCAGCAGTCCCTTATGCAGAAAATGGAAGACCTGCTTGGAACGGGCTTTGGGGAATATTACGCCTACCTTAAAACCACAGAGGCTGCAGCCATAAAAAAATTTGGCAGGTATGCCTCCGAGCATCGGCCCGAAGACTTTACTGCAGACCTCACCGACAGGGTGGCGCTTACGCTGGCACCTTTCACCGGCCAGCAGGTCAGGAATGCTGTCACAACCCTCACCGAAAGACTTAAAGAGCTGGCAAAAAAGCTCAAAACCGATCAGGAACACGACGAACAAATGCACGAAATCAGACGTCTGCTGAAACAGTGCAACTATCTGCTGTCGGTCTTCCGGCGCAACGACCCGCAACTGCCCGGTCTGAGCCGTATTCTTGAAACACTCGAAAAGGCAAACAACACCCTGGGCGAATGGCACGATCTGGTGGTTGGGATGGAAATGCTCGACCGCTATATGCAAAAAAAGACCTTTGCACGCCTCAACGGAAGCGAACGCTATCACCTGCTGCGCGAAGCCATGAATCAGCGCAGGCATCTGCTGCACACAGAAGCAATCGCCATGATGGAAGAAGCAGGGTTTTGAGACTCAGGGAGAGGTTGAGATATACTGCAATTTCCGGAGGGCTGGCAGAGAATAACCTCATCCGCAAACGCACATTTTCGGTGCCGTTTGTGCCAGCGACAACCGGTTTTTAAAGATGCGATGACCATAGGCGAAAGGGGCTTGGAAAACCCGATTCTGTGATTATCTTTGCGATCTGACTCAACACTTACTGCAGATGCTTCTGCACCTCGCAACACTCGCCCTGCTCACAGCATTTATGCTCCTGTATCTTGCCATTGCACGCAGGTTTTCGATCACCGATATTCCCAACGGGCGCAGCTCACATACCCGTGTTACGGTAAGAGGTGCCGGCATCCTTTTCCCTGTTGCCGTTCTTGCCCATTCCCTTCACAGCGGATCGCTGCAGATGCTTCTCCTTATCGCTTTTACGGGCATCGCATTCATCAGTTTTATGGATGACCTTTTCACCGTCCGCCAGGAGATCCGGATAGTCATCCATCTGCTGGCTCTTACGGCCCTGCTCTGCAGCTGCGGAGCCTGTTCCCTTCCCTGGTTTCTGCTTATTCCGGGAGTGATTATGGCAACGGGGTATGTGAATGCATTTAATTTCATGGATGGCATTAACGGAATCAGCATTCTGACATTCGGCGTAACCCTGATATCCGTTTTTGTGCTGAATGGCTTCTATAGGCTGTTCCCGCCCGAAATGCTGACTGTTACCGCACTTTCGGCTGTGGTTTTCGCGTGGTTCAACCTGAGAAAGAAAGCAGTCTGCTTTGCCGGAGATGTGGGCAGCATCAGCCTTGGGTTTCTTTCGGTATGGATGGTGGCAGTTCTGATTTCCCGAACGGGCAGGGTTGATTTTATCCTTTTCGGGATGGTTTATCTCACCGATACCTCTGCCAGCATACTGTTACGGCTATGGCGCGGCGAATATATCTTTACTCCCCACCGTACCCATCTGTACCAGTTACTGGCCAACGAAAAAGGCTGGTCCCACATCACCGTATCCGCAATATTTGCCGGAATACAGCTGTTAATCAACGTCCTGGTAATAGCCGTTGTGCTTAAACCCGAAATTTCCATTTACTGGTACACAATTCCGGCAGCAGTATTGCCTGTCGTCTATATTGCCATGCGCAGGTATGCCGTAAAATAAAAAAAGTAAGGGATTACCGATTGCGGGGCATTCGTACAATGTAAGCAGGGAACTTACGTCCGGAACTTTGTAAATTACCAGGGCCTGATATCCAATTTCCGGCAAACCGTATATAATTCTATCATGGTATTGAATAATCCTTTTTATCGCCTGTCCTGCAATTCGCGGGATTTTTTCATCTCCTGATGTTCGCATCAGCCCGGCCCATTGCTGTATCCTAAAGGATAACAAAAAAAAACCCCGCAAGGAGCAGCGGGGTTTTAACCAGATAATGGCTACCAGCAACGGAGGGAAGCCGTGGCTGATATTCTTAACACAAAGGAGAATAACAGGGGAGGGAAAAACGATTACCTGGTTTCTGGATTGAGCGGTGCAGCTTCAGCAGTTATGGTTTTCTTTCCGCTATCGCAGCCTGCAGACGCTTTGGCTGATTTGTCGCATTTGGTGCTACAGTCGCCCTTGCTTGCACTTGCAGTTTTGGTTGTGCTGCAGTCACTTTTTGCAGCATCACCGCATCCGGCTTTGGCAGCTTTCTTGGTCCCGTCGCATTTGGGATCCTTATCCGGCGCTGTCTGCTCGGTTTTCACGGTGCCATCGGCAACAGCATAGGCACTCATCCCTGCAAAGGCAAATACAAAAGCAAATACCGTTAAGGCAATTATCGTCTTCTTCATGGTTGAAAGGTTTTAGGTTTAACTTTGATTTATTGCAAACTTAGCCCTTCGTTCCCAGCAAGTCTGTTAAGGAAGCGTTAATTAGTGTTAAGGAGATGTTAACGGTTAATTCTCCGAAAAATCTTTGGTTTCTGCAATGCCAATCGCCGGCAAGGGGAGGTTGAGACATAAAACAGGGATTCTGCTCCTGCCCGGGGAGACCGATTGCTTTTCTAAAGATCAGGGATTTACCCGGCCTCCGGTTCTGCCGCCTCTGAATCTTCGTACTAACCTGAATGCAAACGCAGGCTTAACCTCAGCTTCAATCTCAAATACCTTACCTTTGCATTTCACAATTCCGACGAATGCGAAGATCAACCATTATCTTACTGATTATCATTACCTCCATGGCACTGGCGGGAATTATCTTTATTCAGATTTACTGGATGCAGAATGCCGTTAACCTTCAGGAGGAGCAGTTCGACAACAAGGTTCAGGTTACGCTAAAGAGCGTTGTCAACCGAATGTTCGACAGTCGCGACACTACCGGGCCCGATCCCTCAGTGTGCGGACCGCATTGCGATCATCATACCTACCAGGTATTGTCGGCCATCAACCCTCTGACCATGGATTCGCTGCTGCACGAGGAGTTCGGAGGGATGGAGATTACGCGCACGTACGCCTGGGGTGTATACAATCCCGCCAGCGGACGCCTGTTTGCGGGAGAACCCGGAGAATACCACGATCAGCTGCTTCAGACGTCGCATGCCGTTTCGCTGCTCTGCCTGTACCAGCGCGAACAGCTGCTTCTCGGGGTTTATTTTCCGGCCGAAAAAACGGCACTCCGGCACCGCATTTTCCCCTACCTGCTGCTGGCCCTGCTGCTGCTGGTTGTGATTGTTGCGGCATTTGCATTTATCATACTTACCATTCTGCGTCAGAAAAAACTGTCGGAGATGAAAAACGATTTCATCAACAACATGACGCATGAATTTAAGACACCCATAGCCACCATCTCTCTTGCCAGCGATATGCTGCTGAACGAAGGGATCAGCACGTCGCCGGCACGGATAAAACGGTATGCAGGGATTATCCGCGACGAAAATATCCGCCTTAAGCATCAGGTGGATCAGGTACTGCAGATGGCTGTGCTGGAAAAAGGCACCTACCGGCTGAAAACCCGCGATTTCAATGCCTGCGAAGCCGTGGACAGCTGCGTGCGGCGTTTTGAACTTACCGTTCGCGACAAAGGAGGTTTCCTCACGTACAAGCCCCTTGGCAAATCCGTAATACTGCATGCCGACGAACATCATTTTGTGAACATGATAAACAACCTGCTCGACAATGCAGCCAAATATTCCGGTTCGTATCCCGAAATAAGGGTAGAGACGGATATTTCCGAGGGGTATTTTATCGTATCCGTAAAGGATAAAGGCATCGGCATCAGCCAGGAGAACCTGAAACACGTATTCCGGCGGCTATACAGGGTACATACAGGAAATGTGCACGATGTAAAAGGTTTCGGACTGGGGCTGTATTACGTTAAAACCCTGGCCGAAGCACACGGAGGTTTTGTAAAGGTGAACAGTGAATTGAACAAAGGCAGCACTTTTTCTATTTATTTACCATTAAACCCAGGTAAGGAACCAATCCGTCAGAACAATGATTCCAAAAGCGAAGATCTTACTGGTTGAAGATGACCCCAACCTGAGCATGGTCCTGGAGGACTACCTTGAACTCCTGGGATACGAAACCACGCTTGCGGCTGACGGCGAGCTTGGCCTCAGGGCTTTCGACGAGGGGTCGTATAATCTCTGTATTCTGGATGTGATGCTTCCGAAAAAAGACGGTTTTGCACTGGCAGCCGACATCCGCACACGCAACGAACGCATTCCTATCATCTTTCTTACGGCCAGAGGCAAAAACGACGACCGCATCAGCGGCTTCAGGGCAGGATGCGACGATTACATCACCAAGCCTTTCAGCAGCGAAGAGCTTGCCCTGCGCATCGAAGCCATCCTCAAACGATGTATGATGCAGGACATGCGCCCGAAGCCCGAAGTCTTCATGCTTGGAAACTGCCGGTTCGATGCCTCCAACCTCCTGCTGCAATGCAACGGAACGGAACAACAACTCACCCCTAAAGAAGCCGCATTGCTGAAACTTCTGTGCCGGCACAAAAACAGCCTCCTCTCCCGGGAACAGGCCCTCACTGAAATATGGGGCGATGCCGATTACTTTATCGGCCGCAGCATGGATGTATTCATCGCCCGTCTGCGCAAATACCTGCGCCATGAACCCGCCGTCAGTATTCAAAATGTACACGGTACCGGCTTCCGCCTTGAAGTGAAAGAGGATATTTAAACCCTGTATTTAACAGAAATTTTTGTTCGTATGACCCTTTCAGATGCCCAGCAACAGGTCGACCGCTGGATCACCACCACCGGAGTGCGCTACTTCAACGAGCTGACTAATACCGCTATCCTGATGGAGGAAGTGGGCGAAGTGGCCCGCATCATGGCTCGCCGCTACGGCGAACAGTCGGAAAAAGAGTCCGACAAAAACGCAGATCTGGCCGATGAACTCGCCGATGTGCTTTTTGTGCTTCTGTGCCTGGCCAATCAAACCGGCACCGACCTGACCAAAGCCCTCGAAAACAATCTGAAAAAGAAAACCCTGAGAGATGCCGAACGGCATAAACAAAACATCCGGCTGAGTAAACCCCCGGAAACGGCCTCCGTATAACTTTTGCATAAGCTGCCTGCCGCTCTGCCCCGATCCC
>DJVU01000083.1 GCA_002441345.1 Bacteroidales bacterium UBA6248 | reverse complement strand
CAAGTACAGGAGTATCTTCCATGTGAAATTGAGAATTTCCCGGATGTTGTACTTATGTTGTACCTTAAAAAAGGAAAAGCCTGTAACTGGTTAAATTACATTTTTTTACTCTTCATCAGATCTGGTTCATCTTGCGTTTTCTTGACTTTCTCATAAGCTGCTTCACACAGTGGTGGTTCTTATTTGATGAAAAACACGTTTTACGGTGAAAAAAATGTTTCTATTAAGTAAAATCCTCACCTTTGTTGAACTTTATTCTAAACGGTTCTCCTATGAATATCCATAATATTACCAATGCCAAAAAGAAACAAAAAATGAAGAAAACTATTGTTTTAAGGGGAGAATAATCCCAAAGGAAACTTGCAAATGAACCTTCGAACTGCCTTAAATTCCATAGCTCTGGTTTTTTAATAAGAAGATAGAGAATATTAATTACTGCGAATAAACCTGATAGGCTATGAAGCCAAATGATGCTCCACTTTAGCTTGTAAAATTTATATAGAAGAACATCAAGCAGAACTATCAACCCTGCAAACAATTTAATTATTGCGACTGTTGCTATAACGATTACAACTATTAGATCAAACCAGTCTTGGGTAATCAGCCAAATATTAGCCATAAAGCCATAATATATAGCGTAATAAGTTAATAGGTACCATAGAGTTAATGTTACAGGTAATAAGAAGTATCTCATATCTCAATGAATTGGTGAGTAGTAAAATTAATAAAAATTACATGGTTAGTCTTAATAATTAAAAATTAATATTTTGATTGAATATTCCGTATATCCTAGGCCAGTGGTTCTGGCCTAAAGTTGGTCCCTGATTATTCTGAGAATCAATCTCTTCCACCCATGTTCAGGTAGAGTCACTATACTGGGCAGATTTGTTTTTCAATGATAGTCATTAATTTATTTATTTATTTATTCCGAAAAGGGTAGTGAAATAAGAGGAGAGTAAACGTTTTTCTTAATATCAAAGTTATTCATCAGTACTAATCCGATGGCCATTCTTAATTCTTTTTATTAATTCCTCATTTAAGAATGTACAACCTTTTCCCCTTCTTGTAATGGGGAATGGAGCGTTTGTGAACAAGGCCATAAATCGTTGGCTCAGATAATAGAAGAAACTCAGCCGCTCGCTTAACATCCCATAAGTCATTCTGATCAGATGGTAAGGGAGCGGGAGATGAAAAATGACGGGATATTGCTTTATCAACAGCTTTGTTAATGATTGGGGATAACAGTTTACGCAACCAGGATTCAAGTACAGGAGTATCTTCCATGTGAAATTGAGAATTTCCCGAATGTTGTACTTATGTTGTACCCTAAAAAAGGAAAAGCCTGTAACTGGTTAAATTACAGGCTTCTTTTCTCCTCATCAGCGGTCCGGACGGGACTCGAACCCGCGACCCCGTGCGTGACAGGCACGTATTCTAACCAACTGAACTACCGGACCAGTTTCTTAAAGAACTTCTCCCGAAAGAGTGTGCAAATATAGAACCTTTTTCCGATCCTGCAAGCAGGCATTGAAAAAAAAATTGAAATTTTTTAAATTGCAAATTAAGTTACCCCTTTCCCCTATTCTTAGCTGCTGAAATTCAGCTTAATCAGAGTGCCGGAAAATTGCCGGACCTGCAGATGCCTGCATGGGTTTTCAATTATAAGCATTCAAGCCGGCGGTTATTTAATGCCGGACGGGACTCCGGCTTCTACCCTCCCCTCTGAAATATTAAAAAAGCCGGCACGATTTTTCCAACAAGACGAATGTTTTTCTGTTTAATACTAAATTTTCACCCATGACCGATCTGAAAGACGGAATCCTGAAATTCAGAAAACAGGAATTTGAGGCCAATAAGGAGCATTTTACCAGTCTGGGACGCCGGCAAAATCCGCATACCCTATTCATCGGCTGTTCCGATTCACGGGTGGTGCCTACACTCATCACGCAAACCATGCCCGGCGAACTTTTTATCGTGCGCAACATTGCCAATATTGTCCCCCCCTGGCGCGAATCGGAAGAATATCTTGCCACCACCTCTGCCATTGAATATGCCGTTCAGATTCTGAACGTAAAAAACATTATCGTATGCGGACATTCCAACTGCGGAGGGTGTGCAGCCCTCTGGGAAAGCCCGGTCAAGCTCGAAAAAATTCCCCATACCCGTCGCTGGCTCGAACTTGCAGCCCAGGTGACAGTGCGCGTTAACAACGCCCTTTCCGAACAGGACTTCCACGCCCGTGAATGGCTGACCGAACAATACAATGTTGTTGAACAGCTTGGCCACCTGATGACTTATCCTTACATCCGCGAGCGCGTTGAACAGAAAACCCTGGAAATTCTTGGCTGGCATTACCTGATCCATACCGGCGATATTTATCAGTACAATGCATCCGGCGGGCACTTTGAACTATTAAACCAATAAACATCCGACGGATTTCGTTTAATCCTTTCCCAGTTGATTTACGTCTTCCGCAACAACAGCCCGAAAATTGCCGGCCTGAAAATAATTCATGCCTTTCGGGATAGTAAAATGAACTTATTTTTTTAAGTTTGCCCCGCTGGCTAATCCGGCTCGATAACTAAAAAAACAAGGGCAAACATGAGTAAGTTTATTGGAATCAGGCACGAAGACAAGTATGTAATGGAAAGGCGCGCGCCACTGACACCGCGCCATGTTGAAAGACTTATCAAAGGCAGGCAACTCGACATTATTGTTCAGACATCCCCGAAAAGGGTATTTACCGACGACGAATACCGCAAGGCAGGCGCACGAATCAGCGATAACCTGGGCGAATGTTCGGTTATCCTTGGCGTTAAAGAGATGCCAATCGATTTCTTTGAACCGGGCAAGACCTATATTTTCTTTTCGCACGTAATCAAAGGTCAGCCATATAACATGCCCATGCTGAAACGTATGATGGAGATGGGCTGCAACCTTATTGATTACGAAAAAATCGTGGATGAACAGGGACGCCGGCTTATCTTCTTCGGCAAATACGCCGGACTGGCAGGAATGATCAACTCCCTGTGGTCACTTGGCTTGCGCCTGAAGGAATACGGATACGAAACCCCCTTCCTTAAAATTACGCAGGCTCATCATTATGCCTCACTCGAAGACGCTAAAAAGGTAATCTCAGAGGTGGGACAGGAAATTGCGGAAAAAGGCCTTCCGGAAGCACTCCGCCCAATGACCTTCGGATTTACCGGCTACGGCAACGTTTCACTAGGAGCACAGGAAATCCTTGGCCTTCTTCCCGTCAAGGAAATTTCACCCGAAAAATTACCCGACCTCCGTCAGCGCAACTACCTTCCCAACAACCTGCTGTACAAAACAGTATTCCGCGAAGAGCACCTTTCAGCACACAACCAGGGACTTGAATTCGACCTTCACGATTACTACAGTCACCCTGAAAACTATCACAGCATCTTTGAAAAATACATACCACATCTGTCGGTGCTTATGAACTGCATGTACTGGGATGCCCGCTACCCCAGGCTGATCACCAAAGACTACCTGGAGAGGGCATTTGCTGAAGGAACACCAAAGCTGACGGTGATCGGCGACGTTACCTGCGATCCCGACGGCAGCATCGAAATCACCCACAAGGGTACCGAAATCGAAGACCCCATCTTTGTTTACAACCCGGTAACCCGTCAACCGGTGATGGGTCACAAGGGCAACGGAATGCTTGTAATGGCCGTGGATATTCTCCCCAGCGAACTGCCACGCGATTCGAGCAGCGGATTCGCCGATGCACTGATCAACTTCGTGAAACCCATCGCCGATTGCGATTTCAGCGAGGAGTTCGAAGACCTGGATCTGCCGGGGGCTATCAAAAAAGCCCTCATACTGCACAACGGGGAACTCACGCACGATTTCAAATACATCGAAAGCTATCTGAAATAATCGTGCAAAAACGAACATCACCTAAACACAAAAATCCGGAAATACCGGACAGGTTTAATGCAATGTTTGAAAGTTGCACAATTCTGCATTGAACTTCGTGTCTAAGGGCCTTTTTGGTAAAAAACAACAACCCTAAACTGAAAATAAAAAATGAAGAAAGTACTAATCCTGGGCGCCGGACTCGTGGTAAAGCCCATCGTTACCCACCTGCTGGGTAAAGGAATTCATGTTACCGTTGCTACGCGTACCAAATCGAAGGCAGAAGCCATGATTTCGGGCCACCCGAACGGAGCCGCCGTTGCATGGACCGTTGAAGACGAAGCTGCACTAGACCGTATGGTAGCCGAACACGACCTTTCGGTTAGCCTCCTGCCCTATGCCTATCACCTGCTTGTTGCCAGGTACTGCCTCAAGCACAGGAAGAACATGGTAACCACCTCCTACGTAAAACCGGAGATGCAGGCTTTGGATGCACAGGCAAAAGAAGCCGGCATCATCATACTGAATGAACTGGGACTCGACCCGGGCATCGACCATATGTCGGCCATGCGCATCATCGACAACGTGCGCGCCCGTAACGGGAAAATCGAAGAGTTCTACTCCATCTGCGGAGCCCTTCC
Organism: Bacteroidales bacterium UBA6248; assembly: GCA_002441345.1. Classification (GTDB taxonomy): domain Bacteria; phylum Bacteroidota; class Bacteroidia; order Bacteroidales; family Lentimicrobiaceae; genus Lentimicrobium. The sequence continues at coordinate 11,310 of DJVU01000083.1, read as the reverse complement.
TGCTCCCGAAGCTGCGAACAATCCCTTCATGTACAAATTCTCATGGAGTCCGAAAGGCGTGGTTATGGCCGGCAACAACGATGCAAAATACCTGAGGTACGGAAACGTAATTGACGTTCCCACGCAGAACCTCTTTAAAAATCCGATGAAGGTTGATTTCACCAATGTAGGGATGCTCGAGGTTTATCCGAACCGCGACTCCATCTCGTACATCGACATCTACGGCATTCCGGAAACTAAAACCATGATGCGCGGCACCTTCCGTTTCCCGGGATGGTGCGAAAGCATCGATGCCATGAAACAGCTTAACCTGATTTCATACGATAAATTTGACATGAGCGGGCTCACTTACGCCGGTTTCATGGCGCATCAGATTGGTGCCGGAAGTTCGGCCGACATTAAGGCTAAAGTAGCTGCTTATCTGAAGCTCGACGTTAATGCTCACGCCATTAAAGCGATGGAATGGCTTGGTCTGTTTGAAGACCAGCCCATGGGTCGTGGCGAGGACTCCCCGTTTGAAGTTACCAGCGACCTGATGATCAGCAAAATGGAGCTTGGTCATAACGAACGTGATATGGTGGTGATGCAGCATACCTTCCTGGCATCGTATCCCGACGGCAGCAAAGAGGTGATCCGCTCACGCATGCTCGACTTTGGCACTCCCGCTACCGACACCTCCATTGCCCGCACCGTTGCCCTTCCGGCAGCCATAGGCGTTGAGATGATTCTGAAAGGCGAAATCAACGTAAAAGGTGTATTCCGCCCCGTAATCCCAGAAATCTACAACCCGGTGCTGGATGCTCTTGAGAAACTCGACATCCGCATGGAAGAAGAATACGGACTTCCCGAAACGGAGAATCTCCGCTAAGCGCTGACCGCAGATGCGCACAGGAAAAGCCGGAACCAGATCAAACACAGGTTCCGGCTTTTGCATTTCAATTGATTCATCGGAAAGGCAAAAATCAATCGTTTTCCGGCACAGCCTGCATGAATAATCTTTTAATACCTTTGCACCCTGTGTATGCACCTGCATTACCCGGTTGCCGGAACAAACCCGGCAGGCAAATGCACTATAGTAAAAAAAACAGTTTATCGGATACCTAAAAGTTCAATCATGAACTTCTCATCGTTTGGCAAATGGATTGGCGGCGGACTGGGCTGGGCCCTGGGAGGCCCCATAGGCGGGATACTCGGCTTTGTGTTCGGATCCATATTCGACAGCATGAACCGGGGCGAATACGAATACAAGGGCTTCACTCCTACCCAGGAAGGCGACTTCAAGGTTAGCCTGCTGGTGCTTATTGCCGCCATTATGAAAGCCGATGGACGTATCCTGAAATCGGAACTCGACTACGTAAAACGCTTTCTGCTGACCAGCTTCGGCGAAACGGAAGCAGAACGGCTACTGCTCCTGCTGCGGGAGATTTTAAGGCAGGACCTGGATGTGGATGAAATATGCGAACAGATCCAGGAAAATATGGAATACCCGTCGAGGCTTCAGCTCGTACATTTCCTTTTCGGAATTGCATCGGCCGACGGCCAGCCCCAGGCTGCTGAAGCGGAAGTACTCCGTCATGTCTGCCTTAAGATGGGCATTCGTCCCAAAGACTTTGATTCCATCCGGGCAATGTTTATCCGCGACAACGCCAGCATGTATCAGATCCTCGAAATTTCATCCGGTGCAAGCGACGAGGAAGTGAAAAAGGCCTACCGCAAAATGGCCCTCAAATACCATCCCGACAAGGTAGCTCACCTTGGGGAAGATGTGCAGAAAGCTGCAAAAGAGAAATTCCAGCAACTGAACGAAGCTTACAATGAAATCAAGCGGCAAAGGGGCTTCAGCTAAAATTACCGTTTCACGCGCCGATATTCCGGCACCTGCAGCGTTGAAACAGCTTGTCCGAACCCATGCAGCCGTGCTGAAAAGCAGCATCCGCCGGATGCAGTCCATAAACCCCCGCAATCTCGACGACCTGGTGCACCGGCTGCACGACGAGGCCTTCAGCGTTTACGACTGCCTGAACTGTGCCAACTGCTGCCGCAGCATAAGCCCTGCCATCCGCCACAGCGATGTAAACGAAATGGCAGTGAAACTGAAAATCAGACCTTCAGCAGTCGTTGAAACATACCTGCACCTGGACGAAGAGGGCGATTACGTATTCCGGCAGGCTCCCTGCCCTTTTATCGACAGCGGGAATTATTGCAGCATCTATAGCCACCGCCCGAGAGCCTGCCGGGAGTATCCGCATACCGACCGCACGCGCTTTTATCAGATCCTATCGCTTTCGCTGAAAAATGCGGAAGTCTGTCCGGTAGTATTCGCCATCCTGAAAAAGCTGGAGCAGGCTTAGAAACGCACCACTGTTCCGAGCGGAAGTTTCTTTCCGAATGCATCCGGCAGAAAAAGTTCTCCCGACTCAATGCCGTCGCGTTTTTCAAAAACGGAATGCACCAGGTTCTCACTTATCAGGGAGGAGAATCCCATGGAGTAAAGGCTCATAATGAAAAAATTCTCCTGCGTATCGAGCAAATCGCTGCAGAGCTTCAGCATCTCGCCTATGTTTTCTTCCAGCACCCATTTTTCGCCGTCGGCACCGCGTCCGTATGCCGGAGGATCGAGAATGATGCCCTGGTAACGATTTCCCCGGCGCACCTCCCGTTTCACGAACTTCAGCGCATCCTCAACCACCCAACGGATGCCGTCAAGGCCGCTGAGTTCCATATTTTCGCGGGCCCAGGTAATTACGGGTTTCACCGAATCCACATGCACCACTTCGGCACCTGCGGCACAGGCTGCAAGAGAAGCACCGCCGGTATAGGCAAACAGATTAAGCACCTTTGGCCGGGTCATTTTCATGGATTTGATGCGGTCGAAAATAAAGTCCCAGTTATCCCCCTGTTCCGGAAAAACACCAATGTGACGGAAACTGGTAAGCCCCAGTCGCATCCGAATATTCATTCCCCTGTAGCTATAAGCGATCTGCCACTGCTCGCGGCAACCTTTGTTCAGCATCCATCTCCCTTTTTCGGGATCGCTTTTTTCTTTTCGGAATGTGGCCTGCGACTTCTGTATCCATTCGCTTTCTTCAAGAGACTTATCCCACACTGCCTGAGGCTCAGGCCGGATGAGCACCTGATTGCCGAAGCGCTCCAACTTCTCGAAATTCCCGGAATCGATCAGTTCGTAATCTTTCCAGTGAACGGGGGTCAGTAACTTTATCATAGGCCGGTGGTCTTTATCCGGCAGGGTTATCCTGCGATTCTGCAAAGATGCGAATTTTCCCTAATTTTGTCGAGTCAATCCCCTCCGCGATGTCAGAACTCATTACAAGTCCGCAAAATGCAAGAATAAAAAACCTGTTGCTGCTGCAGCAGAAATCGAGGGAGCGAAAGAAACAAAATCTGGTTGTGGTTGAAGGGCTACGCGAAATCCGTATTGCAGTTGAAAATGGATTTTCAATCAGTGAGCTGTATTTCTGTCCGGAAATCGGTGACCGCCGCAGCTTTTCCTTTCTTACCCCGGAAGCACGGTTAACCGAGGTGAGTCAGTCGGTTTTTGAAAAGCTTGCTTACCGCGATGGCTCGGATGGCTTTATCGCTCTGCTCCGCCCCCGCTGGCTTAGCCTGAGCAATGTGGTATTACGACCCGACCCCCTTATCCTGGTCCTTGAATCGGTTGAAAAACCCGGGAATCTGGGTGCCGTTCTGCGTACGGCCGATGCTGCCCGCCTGGATGCCGTGATCGTTTGCGACCCGCTCACCGACATCTACAACCCGAACGTCATCCGCTCGGGAGTGGGATGCGTTTTTTCGCAACAGGTAGTCGCCTGTACCACCGCCGAAGCCCAGCAATGGCTCAGAGAAAAGAACATACGGACCTTTGCAGCAGAATTACAGGCCTCTTCACCGTACCATCAGCATAACTACCTGGGAGCAACAGCCTTTGTAATGGGAACGGAAGCCGACGGTCTGACGAAAAACTGGATCGGCTTCTGCGATGAGCGCATCATCATCCCTATGCTCGGCAGCATTGATTCGCTGAATGTATCGGTTTCCGCAGCCATACTCGTATTTGAAGCCATGCGGCAGCGGGGGTTTGAGACTCAAAACCCACGTTAACCTCTAATTACGAATTCAAAAACTGTATACCGCGCCCATCCCGATGCGAAGATTTCCGGTCTCCCGGCTGCGGACAACCTTATAATAAGCATCGTTTTCACCGTATGCCGCCGCTGTATATTCCACCTCTGCCATAAAGCTGAATCTACCGTTTACATATGTAATCATAGGTGCCATACGGTATACGTACCCGATATCGGCATCCCTGGCATAAACAGGGCCTGTCAGCACCTCCCGGGAACCGCTGTTCGCAGTGAAACCGGCAAACAGCGAAGGTTGCCAGTGCCCGAAGCTGAGCTGGGTATTTACCCACACGGAATGATAATTCAGCGGGCTGTAGGTGCGTTTGTGCGTAAGCGGATCGGTATGACTAACGCCGAAGCCGCCCATCATAAGGTGGTCGTTGAGCGCCTGACCGTAAACGTACTGCGCTTTGACGGATGCCCTGCCGGGATTCCACGAAACGAAGGCGGTGTATGAAAGGCAGTTCAGAGATTCCCGGGTACTGTACATACTATCGGTTACCAGTCTGGGTGTCAGTTTTTTATAATCCAGGCCTGCACCGGCAAACAAGGCAGAGCTCTTATACCGTATTTGTCCGTGCAGGTTGGGAATCACGCTGTTGCGAAGATACACCGAGGTACTGCCCTGTGGACCATTGTTTACATAATCGCGCTGAGAGGCAGCTACGGCCGCAAGGTTGATCTTCCCTGTTTTATAATCGACCCTTACCTGAGGCTGGCGGCTGAAGGAATGAAATGGGGCACCGGTATTGAGCGACAGCACGTTGGGGATCATTTCGGGAAGATCGAGAGGGTGCCAGTATTGTCCGAGCATCAGACGGGTTTTTGTCCATTGCAGGGAAATGAAACCGTGACGCAGGCGCATGCTGTTATTGTCAGCATTGGATGCGCCCGTAAAATCGCCCTCTATGAATGCTTTCACTTTGGCCCCCAGCACATCGGGTCCGCTCGCCGTAGCGTTGATGCGGGTTGTCATTGCATACTGGTTAAAGGCAGGGCGGTCGTTGATGTCCTTCCCGTTAAGGTCGTATACCGGTTTTTTCGGGTAAAACAGCAAAAAGCCTTCACGTGCTTCCACAGTCTGACGCGTATCAAAAATGGCATCGGCTCTTACAAATCCGGAAAACTTAAGGCTGTAAGCATCGCTTTGCGACTGAGAAAAGGCTGAAAGAAACGTCAGGCAGAAACCTGTAGCGAGACAGAACAGGCGGGGAAGAAACGGCTGCATTTTTTCGGGCAAAGTACGGTAAGTTTAAATGAATCTGCAAGTGTCAGCAGTCTCGTTTGCCATGCAAAAAGCAATGGGATGCCGGTTCAGCGCGCAGGTATTTCGGGCATTGTTTACGGTTTTTCCCCTTTCGGGGATGGATTTTTTTTTATAGGTTTGCATCACCTGAAAAATTACAACAAAACGATGGTTACAGCCCGGTCGGTTACCCGAAAATTGTTTCGTCTGATCCGCTTTGCTGTATTTTTCTTTTTCTTTTCCACCGTGCTGGTGACCATCCTATACCGTTTTCTGAGGCCTCCGCTTACACCGTTGCAGGTGATCAGGGTAATTGAACATATTTCGGATGGTGAGAAGCCCAGGCTGAGCCGTGACTGGGTAAAGCTGAAGGATATTTCTCCGCACATGGTACAGGCTGTGGTGGCTGCAGAGGATAATAACTTCATGAAACATCACGGTCTGGATTTTGAAGCCATCCGGAAAGCCAGGGAACTCAATAAAAAGCGCAGACATAAACTGGGAGCCAGCACCATTTCTCAGCAAACCGCCAAAAATGTATTTCTGTGGCCCGACCGTACATGGATAAGGAAGGGGCTGGAAGTTTATTTTACCGGACTCATCGAAATTTTCTGGGGGAAGCGTCGCATCATGGAAGTATATCTTAACGTAATTGAGATGGGCGATGGTATTTACGGTGTTGAAATGGCCGCCATGAAATATTACGGGAAGCCTGCTTCAGCTCTGAACAGGGCCGAAGCAGCAATGATTTCGGCAGTACTGCCCAACCCGCGCAGATGGAGCCCTGCGGCTCCGACAGCCTACATCCAGCGAAAGCAATCGCGGATTATGCGGGTAATGAACCAGATCGGGAAGGTAGAGCTGTAAGGCCTCTGATTACAGCCGGCAGGTTGGAAGTGAAATAAAATGCAAACCCAATGAATTACAAACGGGCTGGCCTTTGATTAATTCAGAACCGGCTTTACAGTCAATCACTGCATACTAACCCTCAAACCTTTTATCCACATGAAGCAAAGACTACCCCTGCTGCTTGTTTTGGCAGCACTGGCTCTGAATCCGGGTGCCATGGCACAGCTTAAAACCAATCTCGTCTTCTTTACGGAACAGGGAGAACGTTTTAGCGTGATTCTGAATGGTATACGACAGAATCCGGCTCCAGAAACCAACATCAAAGTTACCGACCTGATAGCACCATCTTACAAGGTAAAAATCATTTTCGACCTGCAGGGCATACCCGATCTTGATAAAACCCTGACCTTTAACCAGGGAACTGAAACAACCTATTCGATCAGACGGAACAACAAAAACGAGTATGTGCTGCGCTGGATGAATGAGGTGCCGATTGCTCAGGCCTTGCCTCCTGCCGGCGGCCAACAGACAGTGGTATATACAACACAGGCTCCGGATCCAGCCCCCACAGTTGTTACCCAAACCACTACTACTTACACCGAAACAATCACCGACCCGCAGGGAAATGTATCAATGGGCATCAACATAAACGATCCGGCACTGGGCGTTAACATGAACATCAATGTCGGGGGGGGTATACCTTCGGGTTCACAGATAAGCACATCGCAAACCACCACATACACCACCACAACCACAAGCGGTGGAAATTATACGGAACCCGCACCACAGCAGACCTATGTACTGCCCGGATATTCAGGCCCCACCGGATGTCAGTACCCGATGCATCCTGCTGAATTTCAAGAGGTAAAGCGCTCAATTGAAAGCAAATCGTTCGACGATACCCGCCTGAAAATTGCGAAACAGGTGATTGCTTCCAATTGTCTGCTTAGTGCACAGGTTAAAGAGATTATGCTGTTGTTCTCGTTTGAGGACACGCGCCTGGAGCTGGCAAAATTTGCGTACGGCTACACCTTCGATACCGGCAATTATTATAAGCTGAACGATGCTTTTACCTTTGAATCAACAATAGAAGAGCTTGACGAATACATCAGCGGATTCCGCAGGTAATAAAAAACTTTGAAGAAACAGCAAGGAGCCGGAATGCAAAGTTCCGGCTCTTTTTTTTTGATAAAACAGTCTGAATCTGAACCATTGATTTTGATAATTCGCTAAAAATTTTTTTTTGTACCTTTGCGCCCTCAAACCGGCAGGGCTAACCTGCAAGAAATCAAGCCTTGATAAAACTTAACCAAAACAGATAAAACCTACGAGAAATGGGAAAAGAAAAGACCAGAAAGTCGGTTTACACCTACGGCAACAAGAAGGCCGAAGGTGACGCCACTATGAAGAACCTGCTTGGCGGTAAAGGTGCCAACCTCGCCGAAATGAACCTTATAGGAGTTCCGGTACCTCCGGGATTCACCATCACTACAGAAGTTTGCACCGATTATAACACTTACGGTCGCGAGAAAGTGATTGAAATGATCCGCCCCGAGGTTGAAGCAGCGGTGAAATACGTTGAGAAGATTATGGGTTCAACGTTTGGCGACAAAAAGAACCCCCTCCTGCTGTCGGTTCGTTCAGGCGCACGTGCATCAATGCCGGGCATGATGGATACAGTTCTGAATCTTGGTCTTAACGATGAAGCTGTTGACGGAATCGCAAAGAAATCAGGAAACGAGCGTTTTGCATGGGATTCATACCGCCGTTTCGTACAGATGTTTGGCGACGTGGTTCTGGGTATGAAGCCAGCTTCCAAGGAAGACATCGACCCCTTTGAAGAGATCATGGACCACATGAAGGAAGAAAAGGGAATAGAACTTGACACCGATTTCACCGTTGACGACCTGAAGGAGCTTGTAAAACGCTTCAAAAAAGCCGTCAAAAAAGTTACCGGTCACGACTTCCCCACCGATCCGTGGGAGCAGCTCTGGGGTTCGGTGATGGCTGTTTTCGACAGCTGGATGAACGAGCGCGCAGTATACTACCGCAAGCTCAACAACATCCCGGCCGAATGGGGTACTGCTGTTAACGTTCAGGCAATGGTATTCGGCAATATGGGCGAGAATTCAGCAACCGGAGTTGCCTTTACCCGCGATGCCGCTACCGGCGAAGATATCTTCAACGGAGAATATCTGATCAACGCACAGGGAGAAGACGTGGTTGCCGGAATCCGCACTCCTCAGCAAATCACCAAAGAAGGTTCGAAACGCTGGGCCAAACTTGCCAACGTAACAGAAAAAGACCGCGCAAAGAACTATCCTTCCCTTGAAGAAGCCATGCCGGCTCTTTACAAGGAATTGCTCGAAACACAGCAGAAACTGGAAGACCATTACCGCGACATGCAGGATCTCGAGTTCACCATTCAGGATGGTAAGCTCTGGATGCTGCAGACCCGTAACGGTAAACGTACCGGTGCTGCCATGGTTAAGATTGCCATGGATATGCTGAAACAGGGAATCATCACCGAGAAGGAAGCACTGCTCCGCTGCGAGCCGGCCAAACTCGATGAGCTTCTCCACCCGGTCTTCGATCCCGTTGCCATCAAAAAGGCNNTCGCCCGGTGCAGCTACCGGTCAGGTAGTATTCCATGCCGATGAGGCTGAGAAGTGGGTTGCCAAAGGCCACAAAGTGGTTCTGGTTCGTATTGAAACCTCTCCCGAAGACCTTAAAGGTATGAACGTTGCTCAGGGTATCCTTACTGCCCGCGGTGGAATGACCTCACACGCCGCCGTAGTTGCCCGCGGAATGGGCAAGTGCTGCGTATCGGGTGCTGGCAGCCTTAAAATTGACTACAAAGCCCGCACCATCAACATCGACGGAATCACACACAAGGAAGGCGACTGGATTTCGCTCAACGGAAGTACCGGAGAAGTTTATGAAGGCAAGATTACAACCATGGACCCCGAACTCAGCGGCGACTTTGGCAAGCTGATGAAGCTGGCCGACAAGTATTCNNCTCTGCCGTACCGAGCATATGTTCTTCGAAGGCGACCGCATCAGAGCCATGCGCGAAATGATCCTGGCCAATGATGAAGCCGGACGCCGTAAAGCACTCGAAAAACTTCTTCCCATCCAGCGCTCCGACTTCGAAGGCATTTTCGAAGCCATGCAGGATCTTCCCGTAACCGTTCGTTTGCTCGACCCGCCTTTGCATGAGTTTGTTCCCCACGAAGATGCAAACCAGAAGGAAATGGCAAAAGAGATGGGAATCACCGTTGAGGAAGTTCGGCAGAAAGTACACGACCTCGAGGAGGTAAACCCCATGCTTGGCCATCGTGGCTGTCGTCTTGGCAACACCTATCCTGAAATATCAGAAATGCAGGCCCGCGCTATCATCGAAGCTGCTCTGAACCTCAAGAAAAAAGGTATCAAAGCCATACCCGAAATCATGATCCCCCTTACGGGAACATTCGAGGAAATGAAAATGCAGGAGAAGATCGTTCGTGATACTGCTGAGAAGGTTATTGCCGAACGCAAGGAAAAAATCGATTACCTGGTAGGTACGATGATTGAAATTCCACGCGCAGCACTCATTGCAGACCGCATCGCCGAATCGGCCGAGTTCTTCTCATTCGGAACCAACGACCTCACACAGATGACCTTTGGATACTCACGCGATGATGCCGGCAAATTCCTGCCCGTTTATCTCGAAAAAGGAATTCTGAAACACGATCCGTTCCAGGTTCTGGATCAGGAAGGCGTTGGACAGCTTGTACGCATGGGCGTTGAGCGCGGACGCAGTACCCGTCCCAACCTGAAAGTCGGTATCTGCGGCGAACACGGAGGCGAGCCTTCATCGGTTGAATTCTGCCACTCTGTTGGCATGAACTACGTGAGCTGCTCACCCTACCGCGTTCCCATCGCACGCCTTGCCGCAGCACAGGCTGTAATAAAGGAAGAAGCCGCAGCCAAAGCCAACGCTGGGAAAAAAGCGAAAAAAGATGAAGGAAAAGGTAAAAAAGCCGCAAAAAAGAAAAAATAATCCTTTATCCCGCTCCTAAGAATGAACAGGCATTCGAAATAATGCCCGTTCGCCAAAAAATAATAAGGCAGTCTTACCAAAGGCTGCCTTATTTTAATTTAATCTTTTACCTTTGCAATCGTTTGAAATCAGCCATGTGCTTCAGGCAATCATATTTAGATGCATAAATACAGAAACGGTTAAAAATTCAATCTCCAATGACCAACCAACCACACAACCCATCTGTTCCCGGCGGGAACCCCATCGATCTTTCCATTTATGGAATCACGGATGTTAAAGAGATTATTTACAACCCCTCCTACGAACTCCTGTTTGAGCATGAAATGGATCCTTCGCTGGAAGGCTTCGAACGTGGTGTTCTTACCAAATCGGGAGCAGTATCGGTTGATACAGGAATTTTCACCGGCCGCTCTCCAAAAGATAAGTATATCGTTCACGATGAAGTCAGCGAAAACACCGTCTGGTGGAGTACGATCGGAAAAAACGACAACAGGCCTCTCGACCCGGCTATCTGGGATCATCTCAAAAGCATTGTGGTAAACCAGCTCTCAGGAAAAAGGCTGTATGTGCTGGATGCCTTTGCAGGTGCCAACCCTGAATCAAGGCTCTGCATCCGTTTTATCGTCGAGGTAGCCTGGCAGGCACACTTCATCAAAAACATGTTCATCCGTCCTTCCGAAGAAGAGCTCAAAAGCTTCAGACCCGATTTCGTTCTTATGAACGGCTCAAAAGCAACCAATCCGAACTGGAAGGACCAGGGGATGAATTCCGAAAACTTTGTGGTTTTCAATCTGAAGGAACGCATGCAGGTAATCGGCGGAACATGGTACGGCGGCGAAATTAAGAAAGGCATCTTTACCATGATGAACTACTACCTTCCGCTGAAAGGTATTGCTGCCATGCATTGCTCGGCCAATATGGGCAAAGACGGAGACGTAGCCATCTTCTTCGGACTTTCGGGTACTGGAAAAACCACACTGTCGGCCGACCCCAAACGCGCACTGATCGGCGACGATGAGCACGGCTGG
>DJVU01000094.1 GCA_002441345.1 Bacteroidales bacterium UBA6248 | reverse complement strand
CCCGTGGGCTTGCATAGCTGCGCCCACGGATATTCCGGTTCAGCACCTCCGGTGCATTTACCCGTTTTCTTTTCTGGATGTTGATTACAGAAACCTGCTGTATCTATAGGACATGATCTACCTGCACCGGTTCTTTCCAGTCGCCCCCGGACCGGATAAGCTCCACAAGCGACTCCACGGCATCGGCTTCCGGCACGCCCTGCTGTACCGCCTGCCGGCCTTTGTATAGCGTTACCTTCCCCCTGCCCGAGCCAACGTAACCGTAATCGGCATCTGCCATTTCTCCGGGTCCGTTGACGATGCACCCCATAACGGCTATTTTGAGTCCCTTCAGATGGGATGTTCGATCCTTAACGCGCCGGAGTGCCTCTTCTATGTCGAAAAGCGTACGGCCGCATGAGGGACAGGAGATGTATTCCGTTCGCGTGATGCGCATACGTGTCGCCTGAAGGAGGCCGAATCCAAGAGCAGCGACCTCCGGAGCGTCCAGATCTCCGGCATCCAGGCATATGCCGTTGCCGCAGCCTGCGGTGAGCAATCCCCCCGGATTCAGGGCTGCTTCGATAAGCAATTCGTCGCGGTTGTTTGAATGTACTGCTCCCTGCAGTATCAGAGGATTGGGAAGACCGTGCCCGAAAAGCCCCAGGGCAATTTGCGTGAGCCAGCGACAGCCGCCTTTTGCCAGTACCGGCACCTGCGGATCAGCGGGCATCAGGGCAGAAAAATCGGGCAGACTGCCATCGCTTTCCGCTTCGTCCAGCAACAGCATCAGCGGCTTGCCGTCCCTGCTTCCGGAGTGGAGGCTGGCAGGACTGCACACCCGGTATCCTGAAGGTTCGAGGCATCCGTCTTCGCCGGCCAGCAGGTATTCATCCTCTTTCTTCACCAGCACCCTTGCCACATTTCCCGGTGCCGGCGGGGCTATGGAAGGAAACGGAAAACGTGCCTCCTCTCCTGTAATAAGGTCGGGACGCACCATACGACGGGTTATGCCGTTTACCGGCTTATGATACCGGCTGACAATAGCTCTTGCAACCGGCAGTTCGCGTTCGGGAGCCTCGGTAAGCGAAACCCGGATGGTGTCGCCTATACCGCGCGCCAGCAGAGCACCGGTACCGGCCGCAGACTTAAGCCTGCCGTCGTCGCCGTTGCCCGCCTCGGTAACTCCCAGATGAAGAGGATAATTAAGTCCTTCCGCCGTAAGGCTGGCAGCCAGCAGCAGATATGCCTGCACCATCACACGAACGTTGCTGCTTTTGAGCGAAAGCACCAGGTTATGAAATCCCATATTATGGCAGATACGGGTGTATTCAAGGGCCGACTGCACCATTCCCTCAGGGGTGTCGCCGTAACGGTTGACGATGCGGCGGCTGAGGGAGCCGTGGTTGACGCCTATGCGTATGGCAGTGCCGTGCTGCGTGCACACCTCAAGAAGTGGAGCAAGCTGAGAAGCGATGAAATCAAGTTCTTCGGTGTATTCCCTGTCCGTCCATTCGCTTTTCTGCTCGCGTTTGGGATCGGTATAATTGCCTGGGTTGATGCGCACTTTTTCGACAAGGCGTGCAGCAATCAGGGCAGCTTCGACACTGTAGTGGATATCGGCGATGATGGGCTGGAGGTAGCCCCGGCTGCGGAGGATTTCGCGAATAACCCCCAGGCGACGGGCCTCCTCAGGTCCGCGGGCAGTGATACGCACCAGCTCGGCTCCCGCTTCTATCATACGTATGCACTGCGCAACCGTAGCATCCGTATCCAGAGTCGGCGTGTTGGTCATCGACTGCACACGAACCGGATGGCTTCCCCCCATGGGAAGAATGCCAATCTGAACTACACGGGAATGATAGGTCATAGTGTGGATTTGTATAGCAAAAGTAGTGAAAAAGAGACACGACGATGCTGTCGCTATCCTCGCTCTTCAAAGCATCCGACAAGGGGAATGAGGATTGCGGATTGCGGATTGCGGATTGCGGATTGCGGAATTAATTTCTAATTTTTAATTTTTAATTTCTAAAACTTTCGTATATAATTTGTAATCAGGGCTTTGAATAAACATTTCAAGGTTCCAAATTCTAATTTTTAAAACATGCTGGTGTGCCTTTGGCATAACAAAGAAAAAAAAACTGTAAGTTATATTAACCTCCCCATTGTAACGAAATCAACCCCCTGATCCTTAAGGTTAAGTTTGAGGTTGAGGCTAAGGTTGAGGTTGAGGCTAAGGTTGAGGTTGAGATATGAAGTAAGAAGTAGGAAGTAAGACTGTAAATCATGCCTGGTACTCAGAATTGGCAACGGTTCGGCAATCCGAAAAACTTTGCGCCTTTGCGAGAGGCACTTTTCAAAACTTGTAACCCCTCTTCGGCCGGAAATATGCGGGGGTTTGGCATTCTGCCAGCAGGAACACACTTCCGGATCGCGCAGTACATTTCGCAGCCCTCCGCTCACTAACCCGAAAAAAACTACCTTTGCCGCACCATTTATCTGAATTATTTTACGTTTATGACTCCCACCCTTTTCCCGGCCGGTTTTCAGATTTGCAGTCTATCGAGCGGCAGCAGCGGGAACTGCTATTACATCGGCAGCAGCGAGGAAGGTATTCTGGTGGATGCAGGCATCAGTGCACGGCGTATCCGCAAAACGCTGGAAGAGATCGGGCTTGGATTTGAGCAAATCAGGGGAGTACTGATAACGCATTCTCACATTGACCATATTCAGGCACTTACGATTCTGACAAAAAAATACCGCCTGCCGGTATATTGTACAAAAGGGACATGGAGCGGTATTTTGCGCAACCGTACTACCTTTGATCTGGATCAGGATATGTTTACGGAGATAGCGCCGAAAACGCCATTCCGAATCGCAAAACTGAGTGTGGAAGCCTTTGCCGTGTCGCACGATGCCCCCGATGCTGTCGGGTATTACATCCGCAACAGCGAACGCAGCCTTACCTTAGCTACCGACCTCGGGCATATAGGCGAGGATGCTGCCACCTATCTGCGGAAAGCCAATGTAGTGGTCCTGGAATCGAACTACGACGAGCATATGCTGCTCAACGGCCGGTATCCCGAACATCTCAAACAAAGGGTTCACGGACCAATGGGACATCTGTGCAACAGCCACGCCAGCAACTTCCTGGCTCAGCACTACCACCGCGGCATCAGCCATATCCTGCTCAGTCACCTCAGCGCCGAAAACAATACCCCGTCCGTAGCACTGCAAACCCTGCACGATGCTTTCTCCCGCCACGGGAATCCACCTGCCCCGCACACCATCATACGCGCCCTACCCCGGGGAAAACGGTCCGAATTGTTTATCATCGAATAATCCGAATACAACTACCCATTTCCGCACACCCTCCTTTTTCTACCCTCAAAACCGAAGCTTTTCAGCTATTGCACACCTTTCTGCTGCATAGTTTTTTTCAGTAAAAGGTTGGGAATAATAAATATTTTTTCATGATAAGTAAACTATTTTTCACATAATGAAGCAAAACAAAACAATGCATTCATCTTCTAAAATATGAAATCCGGCATTATATTAATACTATGGACATAGCCTCCATCAAAACCTCAAGAGAGCTATAATACATTATATATCAATTACTTTCATTAAATTACAACATTTTAATAATTTATTTTAACAGTTTTATCCTTAGCATATATAAAACGCACACCTTTTCGCAAAAATCATTGTTTAAGTACCAGCAAATTCGGAGATTTCACCTTTCGGGATAAAAAAATTCACAAATAATCTGTCTCAGTTGCCGGGATTTAATTAATTTTGTTCGGGGAATAATATTAGATAGATACCGGGAGGATTATAATTGGATTATACGTATTAACAATACATTATGCTAAAGCAATTCATTCTTGGCCATTCCGAGAAGTTTGTATCCCGGTGGGTAATTCTCGCAAAGGACATTCTGATCGTAGGATTTTCGCTTGTTTCTGCTTATTTGCTGAGGTATAACTTCATGCTCCCCTGGTCGTATCAGCACATTTTGCTGCAGCAGATTCTGGTTGTTACGGCAATGGCGGCTTCAGCGTTCCTGCTTACCAGGAGCTACGTGGGTATTGTGCGTCACACCAGCTTCCACGACATTGGCCTGATGATCCTCTCCATGTCTCTTGTTGCCCTGGGAATCGTCGCTTTCAATATGGCAATCCAGCTTCTGGATAGTCAGACCCTTCTGCCCATCCCCTACTCTGTAATGCTCATATTTCTTATCCTAAGTGTATTTCTGATTGTCACTACCCGGCTTGCCATCAAGCTGTTTTACCTGTACATGATTAAACGCAGCAACAAGCCCGAAAATATTCTGATTTTCGGAGCAGGCCGGGCAGGAAGGATTACAAAAAATGCCATTGAGTCGGGAACGAGTGGATCCCGCGTCATCGGATACATCGATGAAAATCCCGGTAAGATTGGCAAGTCGCTGGAAGGAGTCTCCATTTATTCCCCGGATATTTTTGACACCGATTTCATCACCCGGCGCGGAGTAAATGAGATCATTTTTGCGATTCACAACATCGACCCCCGTCGCCGCAACCGGATTGTAGAAGTGCTGATTGAGCGGTACAAGATCCGCGTTAAGGAAATCCCCCCTCTGGAGCAGTGGATAAACGGAGAGCTTACCGCCCGTCAGATCAAATCGGTACGCATCGAAGACCTGCTGATGCGCGAAAGCATACACCTCGGCAACGATCACGTTGTTGCGGAAATGCG
The DNA here is from genome assembly GCA_002441345.1 of Bacteroidales bacterium UBA6248. Classification (GTDB taxonomy): domain Bacteria; phylum Bacteroidota; class Bacteroidia; order Bacteroidales; family Lentimicrobiaceae; genus Lentimicrobium. Next base: position 1,077 of record DJVU01000094.1, on the reverse strand, counting down.
CGGCAAAGTAGTGATGGTTACCGGAGCTGCCGGAAGCATCGGCAGCGAGCTCGCACGCCAGCTGTGCCACTTTGCAGCCAGAAAACTGGTGTTTATCGATCAGGCAGAAACGCCCCTCTACGAACTCGACCAGGAGATAAAGGTAAAATACCCCCACCTTTACGATGTGTGCGATTTTGTTATTGCCGATGTAAGCAATCAGACAACCATAAACCGCCTCTTTGCCTATTATCAGCCCCACCTGGTGTTTCATGCCGCCGCATACAAGCACGTACCCCTGATGGAAATAAATCCCTTTGAAGCCGTCAGGGTCAACATTTTCGGTACCCGCATCCTGGCCGATGCCGCCAGTCGACACAAAACCGAAAAGTTTGTGATGGTTTCCACCGATAAAGCCGTTAATCCCACCAATGTGATGGGAGCCTCCAAACGGGCTGCCGAGATGTACATACAAAGTCTCAACGATGCAAAGGATAATAAAACACGCTTTATCACCACCCGCTTCGGCAACGTACTGGGATCCAACGGATCCGTTATACTCCTGTTTACCAAACAAATTGCTGCCGGCGGTCCTGTCACCGTCACCCATCCCGATATCACCCGCTATTTCATGACCATCCCCGAAGCCTGCCGCCTGGTTTTTGAAGCAGGAACAATGGGACAAGGCGGAGAAATTTTTGTGTTCGACATGGGTGAACCTGTCCGGATCACCGACCTGGCCAAGAAGATGATCCGCCTTTCGGGACTCGAACCCGGAAAGGATATCGAGATTAAATACGTGGGACTCCGCCCCGGAGAAAAAATCTACGAAGAGCTGCTCAACGACCAGGAGAAATGCCTTCCCACGCACCATCCCAAAATCACCATCGCCCAGGTTCGCAATTTCACCTTTGAAGAGGTACTTGCAATGTTCAGCGACCTGCAACGCGATGTGCAAACCAACAACCGGATGGTAATGGTTGCCAGCCTCAAACGCATGATCCCCGAATTTATCAGCAAAAACTCCGTGTACGAAGACCTCGACATTGTACCGGCTCACGTGGAAACGGAAAGATAAGGCTGAGGCTGAGGTTGAGG
>DJVU01000081.1:686-95087 GCA_002441345.1 Bacteroidales bacterium UBA6248 | reverse complement strand
CCGATACAGAACTTGCCGAAAATATTGCCCAGCAGCTCTTCCGTTGAGATCTCACCGGTGATGCTGCCAAGGTGATGCAACGCCTGACGGATGTCGATGGCAATGAGGTCGGATGGAATGCCGGAAACCATTCCTTTTTCAACGCTTTCGATGCTTAGCGCAGCACGGGTAAGGGCTTCGTAATGGCGCAGGCTGTAAACGATGGTCTGGTCGCCGGTTTCGCCCGAATGCACCGACTTCAGCAGCCGCTCGGTAATAAGATTGATGTTTTCATTTCGCTTTGCCGATACAAACAGGGTGTCGAGTTCCACCAGCTTTTTAAATGAATGCGGAGCTTCGGTAAGCATATCGGTTTTATTGGCGACCGGTATTATTTCCTTGCCGGGATCGTTTAGCTGGGTCCGGATGTCGGCAATTGCTTCGTCAATTTCCTTCTCGGATGTCGTGTTGATGTCGAAAACATATAGTACTACCGATGCCTGATTCATTTTTTCGTACGTACGCTCAATACCGATGGTTTCAACGGGCTCGCTGGTGTGGCGGAGTCCGGCAGTGTCGATAAACCGGAAGGTTACACCTTTTATGGAGATGGTATCTTCAATGGCATCCCTGGTAGTGCCCGGAATGTCCGAAACAATGGCTCTTTCTTCGTTGAGCAGGGCATTCAGCAGGGTAGACTTGCCAACGTTAGGCTTGCCGGCAATGGCCACCGGAATTCCGTGCTTCATAACGTTGCCCAGGGCAAAGCTGGAGGTAAGGCGCTCTATTTCCTGACGGATGGTTTGCAGCAGTCGTGTCAGTTCGGTACGGTCGGCAAATTCCACATCTTCTTCGCTGAAATCGAGTTCCAGCTCTATCAGAGAGGCAAAATCCACCAGCCGGGCTCTCAGTTCCCTGATTTTCTCTGAAAAGCCTCCGCGCATCTGGTTGATGGCAAGTTTGTGCGACGATTCGGAGTTGCTTGCAATAAGATCGGCAATCGCTTCAGCCTGCGAAAGGTCGAAGCGTCCGTTCATAAACGCTCTGAGAGTGAACTCCCCAGGCTCGGCCAGCCGAATGCCGTGCTTCAGAAAAATCTCTATAATCCGCTGCTGAATGTAAACGGAACCATGACACGAAACTTCCACCACGTCCTCACCCGTGTAGGAATGCGGAGCCCTGAAGGTGGTTATCAGAACCTCGTCGAGCACGTCGTCTTTGTCGTTGAACGTGCCGAAATGTGCAGTGTGGGATTCGGTTTCCTTAAAAATAAGCCCTTTCCTGAGAGGTCTGAAATACCGGCCGGCTGCATCGATGGCCTCCGGACCCGAAAGTCGTATGATGGCAATGGCTCCCGCGCCCGGAGGAGTCGACAATGCGCAAATCGTATCCTTTGCGGATAAAAAACTCAGGTTCATGACTTCAGATTTTTGTATATTTAACCATTCCTTCTTGGGGAAATTGAATTTAAGCAAATTTTAGCAATGTTATTGAACAAAATTACCATTTTTTCATTTTAACCCTCAGTTCTTACCTAACACACCCAAAGACTCTCTTTTATGAGCATTCTGGTCAACAAAGATTCTAAAGTTATCGTGCAGGGTTTTACCGGCACCGAAGGTACGTTTCATGCTACGCAAATGATTGAGTACGGCACCAATGTAGTTGGTGGTGTTACACCCGGCAAAGGCGGCAGGTTTCATCTGGGCAAGCCCGTTTTTAATACCGTTACCGAAGCCGTTGAAACTACCGGAGCCAATGTTTCCTTAATTTTTGTTCCCCCGGCATTTGCTGCCGATTCAATTATGGAAGCTGCGCAGGGAGGCATCAAGGTGATCGTATGCATCACCGAAGGTATTCCCGTGAAGGATATGATGATGGCAAAAGAGTACCTCAAGGGTCGCGACTGCCGTCTTATAGGTCCAAACTGCCCCGGAATTATTACGCCCGGTGAGGCTAAAATCGGCATTATGCCAGGTTTTATTCACCAAAAAGGTGTTGTAGGCATTGTCAGCCGCTCCGGAACCCTCACCTATGAAGCCGTTGACCAGCTTACCAAGGCCGGACTCGGGCAATCGACTGCCATCGGAATCGGAGGCGACCCCATTATTGGAACCACCACACGCGATGCCGTGGAACTCTTTATGAACGATCCCGAAACCAAAGGCATCGTTATGATCGGCGAGATCGGCGGAGGTATGGAAGCAGAAGCCGCCTACTGGATACGTGACAACGGAACCAAACCCGTTGTAAGCTTCATCGCCGGAGCAACGGCCCCCAAGGGAAGAACCATGGGCCATGCCGGCGCCATCGTCGGAGGCAAGGACGATACCGCTGAAGCAAAAAAAGCCATCCTTCGCGAATGCGGCGTTCATGTGGTTGACTCTCCCGCCGATATTGGAGCCAAAATGCTTGAACTTATAGGAGCATAAATCAGAATTTACGGATTCATCAGCTGAAAATCCGTTTCCTTATCCGCGAAAGCGATAAAATAATAGCCGGCAGACTGTCAGATTCAGACTGCCGGTTTTTATTTTTAATACGGACTGGTTGCCGGCCCGCCGTCAAAAATCAGGGTATTCGTTGCATAATTTGAGGCGATAATTCACTTTCCGTTTACCTTCTCCGGCGCTCAGGAAGTATAAACTCGTAGGCGCCTGCATCCGGAGCGGCATCCAGGGTTCTGGGATTGCCGGCCAGGTCGGTTGAAAGCGGGGTAAAGCTGCCGTCAAGAACCTGTATGCTTCCGGCATCAATCAGGGAGGAGATCAGGCTGTCGGGCTGAAATTCATGCTTACCCGGATTCCGGAACCAGGGTTCTGTATTTTTTACCGTTCCCGGGAAGGTTTCCGGATCTGCTGTGCTCAGTTCCGTTTTTAAAACACAGTTCTCGAAGCGGTAATTGAAAGTTCCGCCGCTTGTATGGCGATCGAGGGTAATTTCTTCGTTTTTGCTTCCGTAAATCACACAATTGCCGAAATACGCCTGTTCCAGCGGCCTGAGCTGTACATTCCCCAGATAATCGAAATAATAGTTGTTTAACACCAGCGCCGTTTGTTTTCTGAACGATTTGCTCCAGTAGTTGCCGATGGTGCAATGCCTGAAATCGTACCGTCCGCCCAGCGTCAGGGCAACCGAGCGCGAACCGCAGTTTCCGATAACACAGTTGGCTGCTTCAATGGTAGTTCCCTGTCCAAGGATACCGGTATGACTCATATTGTAAATCATCGTATTGCTGATCCGGAGTGTGGGATTGGATGAATTTCCCGTAGTATCGGCCTGTATGCCCACCTCCCCGTTACGGATGATGGCATGGCGTATTTCGTTGTTGATACTGCCGGGATATAGCCAGATGCGTCCCCACTGCCCGGTGATGTCGCGGTAAGCATCCTCCAGCCTGTCGCCCTCGATGATTACCGGGTTTTCGCGCGTTCCGGTTACTTTCAAAGTGGCATCCCGGTAAACCAGCAGAATGGATCCGCTGTGCATGTGCACCCGCGCCCCCGGCTCTATGGTAAGCGTGTAGAGTGAATCCACAATAAAATATCCGTAAATCACATGCGGCTTTTCCGCTGTAAACTCGTAATCGCTTCCTAGTATGGCATTACGGTAAAAAAATGCATCCTGCCCCCATGCAACCAGCTTTACATCCTGCAGGTTGCCATTGGTGGAAAAAAGTATGCTGTCGGTTTGCACGAGCGGACTGTTAAATTCGTTCGGGTCGATGGTGACTTTTACAAATACGAAAGCGGAGTCTTTGCCTGCAATTTCCAGGTCGCTGATTTCCGTGCCCGATATACCGTCAACGTTGATGCGAAAAGGGGAGTCCGAGCCTCTTCCCAGGCGTATGGAGCTGATGCTTACGCGTTCCTGGGATGGGTTATAGATCATGAATACCCGCGTGGCTGAGCCGACAGTTGTGAAAACGGTGTCGAAAAATACGGTATCGGACGAAAACGAAAGCCGGAGATCCGGGCTGGTGTCGATTTTTTCGTCTTTATGACACGAGCTGACAAAGGTCAGTAACAGTATTACGGGCAGCAGAGCAGCAAATTGTCGGATGCGTTTCATGAATGGTTATTAGGATGCAAAGGTAACGAATCGGAACGTACCTCTATTGTATTGACTGAGTGGTTGCGCCGGATTCTGTGTTAGGTTTTGCAAAAAGGAAGAGCTGTTTGTATTACCGTCCGGATGAATTTACATAGTTAAGGTCTCTCAGCCTGTTTTCGCGGTAAAGGTTCTGGAACATCCCGTAACTTACCCTTAGACTTACAACGTGACCTCTTGTATCGAAAAGCTTGTTAAGGGTGTAATCCACAATGTTGTAACGAGCCTGGATGCTCAGGAAGGAGCGTTTGGCAACCGGAAACCGGTAACCGCCCCCAATGCTGAAGTTGTAGCTGTTTGCTGATATCCCCTGTTCATCCTTATCGGTATCGGCCGGGAACATGGTAAAGGTGTCGAAACCGGCACCTGCCGAAAAGAAGGGTGTAAAACGCTGTTTTTTAAACAGATCCCGGGAATATTCCAGGGCTATATATGCGCCTGTGAAATCCCTGGTAAGCTCCTGAGGAGAATTTTTCGATCGCCTTGCGAGGTAATAGTCGGGGGTTTTGATGAATTTTACACCCAATGCAAATTCGTAAAGATTCTCGCTTACCTTTATTCCGTATGTCATCCCAAGTTCAGGATGTATACCCATTACCGAAAGGGAGCCTGTTGGTATCCATGTTCCGCCATATCCCGAAATGCTGACCGACGGCAGCTTCATAATTTCTTCCAGTTCGGTATTGTAAAGCCTTCCGGGCATGGTTTCACTGTAAGGCGGTGCAGTTATCATCCGGTAAACGGAATCGGTCTGGCCCGCGTAAAAAAGACACAGCATGTATTCCAGGGTGCCGGGCTCGTATTCATCTTTCAGCACTGCAGCCATTTCCATGCTCCATGTGTCGAGAGATCCTCCGACTGGTACATAATCGAATGTAGACTGGTAATAGTTGTACAGGTAGGTCTTGTTTTCCCTGATCAGGCGCATCCGGGTATTATAGGAATCCATAAACCGCAGGATGTTGTCGTCGAGCATGGTTTCCTCAAAATAATGCATTTCAAGCGATAGTATGAGATTTGCACGCATAACCGGCTCGGTATTGCCGCATTTCTCACCCCAGTAGGCAAGCACCAGGAGTGCCGAATCCATAAGTCCTTCCTGATAATACCACGGAATAAACTCCGAGCTGTTCAGGCAGATGTCCTGACAGGTGGACTGCCTCTGCGACAGCCTGTTGCCTAAATCGTCCTGTGCGTTAGCGACTTTAAAAAGTCCGGAAATCAGAATAGGGATTAGCAGGTAAACGAAACTGCGGCTTTTCATGGTTATGGGTTGTGTGTGTCAAAAATGCAGAAGCTATATGGATTTTTTCCCGATTTGTAAAATCCCCTGACAATTGATTTAAGAGACTGTTGCGGTTGTCATGCAGATGCAAAAATAGGAAACCTGCCTGAGTGCTTGAACAGTTCAGTGAATTTTGTTGCTCATCTGGTCAGCCGGGTCAATTGTTTATGCCGAATCCGTCGTTTTTTCCCTTTTCAAGCGCCGGAACACCTTTTGTCATCCATTCCGGTGCCGGTGCATCTTTCAGGTAGTGATCAAAAAACTGCATCATGCGCTTGTCGAGGTCCTTCATGTTTGCCCGTTTCGAGAGGTTGTGCTCGTCGTCGTTGTAATTCAGCATCCAGCAGGGTTTTTCAAGCCTTCGCATTGCGGTGAAGAGTTCGATGCCCTGGTACCATGGAACGGCTCCGTCGCCGTCGTTGGCCATGATAAGCAATGGTGTTTCAATGCGGTCGGCCCTGAACAAAGGCGAGTTTTCAATGTAAAGATCGGGCCTTTCCCACAGACTGGCTCCGATCCGGCTCTGACCTTCTTCGTACTGAAACTGCCGTACCATTCCCGATTCCCAGCGAATTCCGCCGTAGGCACTGGTCATGTTGCTTACCGGAGCTCCGGCCATGGCTGCCTTAAAAAGATTGGTACGCGTGATCAGCCAGGCAACCTGATACCCGCCCCAGCTCTGACCCTGTATGCCGATCCGGTCTTTATCAACATAACCTTCTGATATCAGTTTCAGCGTTCCGCTGACCACCGATTCATAGGAGCTTTGTCCCGGATAGCCGTTGACGTAGGTGATGTCGGGAATAAAGACCAGGTAGCCGTTGCTTGCGCAGAACGAAGGACTGATGATGCTCCGGGAGGGACGGGGAGGGTAATGCTGGTGAATCATATCGCTGTACTTCTCATAGAAATAGACCAGCATCGGATATTTTTCCGAAGGATCGAAATCTTCCGGTTTGTAGAGAAGGCCCTGAAGCGTTTGACCTCCTGCTGCCGTCCATTCCACCGGTTCCACGCTGCCCCACCGGTATTCCTTTTGCTGGGGATTGGCATCCGACAGTTTTACCTGCTCATCAAACCGCAGAGTGCCGGTCCATAAATCGGGAAACTCATTGAAATTGCCCTTTGTCCAGATAAGCCGGTTACTTTCTTCCGCTTTCAGAGGTGTCGAAAAGCGGTACGGCGCCTCCGTAAGTTGCGTCAGTTCTTTATCGAGAAGAGCGAAGCCCGAAGCTTTGGTTGTTTCACTGAAGCTCGAAAGAAGCAGACTTCCATCGCGGTTGCCAACGTACGGCAGTTCTTTTTCAAGGTTCACATACCTGAATTTGCGTTTTTCTTTTCTGCCTTCGCCAAAAGTGAGGTTGCGGGGTTCTTCCTTTCCGTCCGGATCCAGCGCCCAGAGGTCGTACCGGTCATATACCACAAAATGAGTATCGTTGCTTGTCCATCCGGCATAACCGGCCGGGCCGGGAAGCCCCGGAACGTCGTGTTCCTCGTCGTAAAATACAACCCCTTCGGGACTTTGGTGCTTAACGGATTTCATGTCTTTCAGATTCATGGTATGCCATAAGCTGTCGTTCTGGGAATACCAGGCCAGAAAGCGTCCGTTGTTTGCCAGCGATACCGGACCGTTGTGCTTACGGAGCAACAGTGTGCGCTTTCCTGTTTCATTGTCGATCAGCCATACATCGCGGAAGCGCTGACCCCTCCATGAACTTTCCACCTGGTAGTGCTCTCCCGACATACCAAGGGCATATCTTCCGTTGCCGCGAAATCCGGTAGTGACGTCCGGCGCCAGGCTGTCGGCCAGCTGAACGGTTTTTCCACTGCCGGTGTGATATACTGCCTGCCATGTTCGTTTTTTGTTTTTCTCAAGTTGCTTAAGCTGTTGCGGCTGCAGCGCCGGATCGCGCCAGTGCCAGATGTCTACCCGTGCCTTTTCATCTTCGGGAATTGTGTCTTTTGCCATCTGCTTCGGCGCAGGTGCAAAACCGAAGTACAGCAGGGTGTTGTCGCCCGAAAAGTAAAGACTGCCATCCGGAGAAGGGGAGAGGCCTTTCCGGTCACCCGAACCGGCAGTATCAGCTATTGTGCTCAGTTTCCCGTTTTCGAACAGATAAAGGCTGTAGCGTTTTGCTTCAATGGTATCGCTGCTGTGCAGGAATGCACATGCACGTCCGTTGCTGCTTAAGGCAAGTCCTCCGATACTTCCGGTATTGCTGAAAACTATGATTTCTCTTCCTGCAGGTTCATCGCGCATGCTAACCGAGGCAAACGGCAGGCTGTCGTTAGTATACGATGCGTAAACAATCGTTTTTCCGTTTTTGCTAACAGCGGCATGGGTAACCCCGGGTCGCTCCGCGATAAGGCTGTCGGTCGGATTAATAATTCTGAGTAAAAATGTTTCGGTTTTGTCTTTTTTCCTGCCGTTGCTTTTCTGCTTTTCTTCCCCGGAAGGTTTTTCTTGCTTTTCCTCACCGGCTAAGGTATCGTTTTCAGCTTCCTTTGCTCCGGGCTTTTCGTCCTTAAAAAGGGCAAAAAGGGATGCACCCCCCTCTGAAGGCACGCTGAACGATTTCAGTCCGGGATAAAGAAACCGTTTGCCGTTTGCCGTCAGAATTCCAAGACTGTCGCCGGGAAGGTCGTCCTTCTTTTTGCCTTCAACCTTTGCTTTACGGGTTTGTTCCAGAAGGGCTTTTATCCGGAAGGCAGTGTACCCGCTTTCTGCAGAAATCGCTGCCTGGTATGCCCTTGCAACGGTATCAGCTGCCGCGGATCCGAATCTGTGGATAATCAGCTGCCCGTCGCCGTACTGCGGATTAATTTCGTAGGTAACCATGTTTCCATTTCTGGAAATTTCGGGTCGGTCGATGGCATTCCAGCTGTCGTAAACATCCGGATTCAATGGTTTGCGCTCCTGCGCGGAGAGCGATAAAGCAGTAAAAATCAGTGCAATGGAAAAGATGTGCTGCAGGCAGAAGGATCTCATGATTTGGATTTGATAAAAACAAAGGGCTAAAATAACGGAATTTTCTGCAATCAGGGGCCCGGGAAGTACGTAGAAGTTATGCGCAGAAGAAATACGATTTCCGTTGAAACCTTTTATATTAATTTTTCGTAAAACGCGCAGCCGGCCCTGAACAAATTGACAGATTGCCTGTTACACCGGGTAATTCCACACGGCCCGGATCAGCTGTGTTTCTCAGGTTCCGGGAACTGCCGGAATGCATTTATCGGTAAAGCAGTTGAATTTTCAAGGCAGAATTTAACTCATTATATTGCATTAAAACGTTTGTATTTTAAGCTTCTGAAACGGACGAATTTTTTTTGTCAGAAGTCTTAAAGAATGCCTGTAAATATTTGTAATAGTGGGATAATTTTAACATCTTTGCTTTACTGTGAATTTTTGCCTTTTAAGCCGGAACAAGTCATTAATGCCAAAAAACCTGTTATGAGTTACATAACGTTCGAAAAACAGCAACTGATCAATCTGGAATACAGTTTACCCAGAGAGCTGATACGCTCCAGCCGTGAAGGGGCTTATGCGAGTACTTCAATTATCAACTGCAATACCCGCAAGTACCACGGACTGCTTGTGGTGCCTCAGCCGGCTCTTGACAACGGGAATCATGTGCTGCTTTCTTCTCTCGATGAGACGCTGATCCAGCACAATGCGGAGTTTAACCTTTCGATCCGAAAGTATCAGGGTGAAACGTTTTCCCCGAAAGGGCACAAATATCTCAAGGACTTTAAAATGGAACCTATCCCTAAGCACACCTATGTTGTCGGCGGGATGGAGTTTACCCGGGAAATGGTTTTTTCACATAAGGATGGGCGAACCATTCTGAAGTATACACTTGTGAATGCACATTCCCCCACGGTAATCCGGTTTCGTCCTTTTCTTGCCTACCGGAATATTCACGCTCTATGCAAGGCCAATTACGATGTGGATACCAGCTACGAGGAAATTCAAAACGGCATAAAGCTGCGTATGTATCGCGGATATTCCTACCTCCACCTGCAGTTTTCGAAAGAGCCCGGATATGTGCATGTTCCCGACTGGTATTACAACATAGAATACATACGTGAAAAAGCACGCGGTTACGATTGCCATGAAGATTTATATGTTCCCGGTTATTTCGAGATGCCGATACAAAAAGGCGAAAGCATTTATCTTTCGGCCGGTACCGAGCCGGTGAATACAGCCATGCTTCCGAAACTGTTTCGCAACGAGGTATCCCGCAGGGTGCCGCGCGACAGCTATGAGCACTGCCTGCTGAATGCCGCACAACAGTTTATTATTCGCCAGGGCCGTAAGGTGGAATTGATCGCCGGATATCCCTGGTTTGGACGCTGGGGCCGCGATACGTTTATTGCCCTGCCGGGACTGGCTATGGTAACCGGTGAAATGAAACAGGCTAAAGCAGCCATCGACAGCATACTCCCGGAAATGCGCGGGCCCCTCTTCCCGAACAAGGGAATGGGTGAACATGCCATCTATAATTCGGCGGATACCCCGCTATGGTTCTTCTGGGCACTGCAGCAATACGGCATCTTCTCGGGCAGCAATGCAGGGATATGGAAAGAGTATGGTAAAAAAATGAAAACCATACTGGAAGGCTACCGCGAAGGAACTGCGCACAACATCAGGGTTCACGAAAACGGACTTGTTTACGCAGGAGAAACGGGCATCCCGGTTACCTGGATGGATGCTGTGGTGGAAGGCAAGCCGGTAACCCCGCGCATCGGATATGCAGTAGAGATTAATGCATTGTGGTATAATGCGCTGATGTTTGCCCTTGAACTGGCAAAAGAAGCCGGAGATAAGATTTTCGTAAGTCAGTGGCAGACCGCCGCCGATGCCTTTCCCGCTGCTTTTACCGCGAACTTCTGGGATGAGAAAAAAGGACACCTTGCAGACTATACCAACGGGGAATACCGCGACCTATCCATGCGGCCGAATCAGGTTTTTGCTACCTCACTTCCCTATACGCCGCTCGACGAGGAGAAGCGCAACAGGGTACTGGAACGCATTAAATCGGAACTGCTCACGCCGCGCGGACTGCGTTCGCTGGCCCCCAAGAACGTACTTTACAAGGGCGTTTATACCGGAAACCAGACGCAGCGCGACCTGGCATACCATCAGGGTTCAGCGTATCCCTGGCTCCTCGGCCATTTCGTTGAAGGCTATCTGAAGCTGTACGGAAAATCGGGACTTGGTTTCGTAACATCACTGTATCTTGGTTTTGAAGAAGTTATGAGTGAACACGGAATCGCAACCATTTCAGAGGTTTACGACGGTGACCCGCCCCACAAACCGGGAGGAGCCATCTCGCAGGCATGGAACGTTGCCGAACTGCTACGTATCAACTGGCTCATCCGTACCTGGTCAGAGAAGAAAGATGCTTCCCCCGAGCGCAAAAGAAAAATAACTAAAGAAAAATAAGCCTATGAAAGTTTTGATGTTTGGCTGGGAATTTCCACCCCATATTACCGGGGGACTCGGAACCGCTTGTTTCGGAATGACAAAGGGGCTGATGAAAAATGGCGTCGAAGTCCTCTTTGTAGTTCCCAAAGCTTACGGTGACGAAAGCCAGGAGGCTGTGAGACTGGTCAACGCGAGCGACGTCAGCATCAACATCAGCACTACGGAAGAAATTGAATTCTGGAAAAACATTACCTACCTTGAGGTAAACTCCAGCCTGGTTCCGTACGTTGGCCCGGAAGCTTTCGACAACCTCATGGAGTCGTCCGAAAAAACCGTTACGTTATCGGAAGATTCCATTTTTAACGCCCGGTATACTTTTTCTGGTAAATACGGTGCTAACCTGCTCGAGGAAGTGGCTCGCTATGCCCTGGTTGGAGCTCAGATTGCACGCGAGTCGGAGTTTGACGTTATTCATGCACACGACTGGCTTACCTATGCAGCCGGAATAGCCGCAAAACAAGCCACCGGCAAACCTCTGGTAGTCCATATGCACGCCACCGAATTCGACCGGTCGGGCGAGAACGTTAACCAGAGAGTGTATGATATCGAGCGCTCGGGTATGGAAGCTGCAGATCGTGTAATTACCGTCAGCAACCTTACCCGGAATATCGTGATCGACCGCTATGGTATAGATCCCGAAAAGGTTATCACTGTGCACAATGCGGTTGAACCAACGGATCAGTACGACTTTAGTCAGGCCGAAAAACACGTTCCGGAGAAAATCGTCACTTTCCTCGGAAGAGTAACCTTTCAGAAAGGTCCCGAGTATTTTATAGAAGCCGCTTATAAAGTGCTGCAGCGCGATCCGGATGTCCGGTTTGTAATGGCCGGTACCGGCGACCTGCTCGAGAAAATGATCCGTCGCGTGGCTCAGCTGCGTATCGCATCAAGATTTCACTTTACCGGATTTCTGCGAGGCGAGAATGTTGACCGTATGTTCGCAATGAGCGACGTGTATGTGATGCCTTCCGTTTCCGAACCCTTTGGCATTTCGCCCCTCGAAGCCATGCGTTCCAATGTTCCCGTGGTGATTTCCAAACAGTCGGGAGTGGCCGAGATTCTTCAGCACGCACTTAAAGTGGATTTCTGGGATATCGATGCCATGGCCGATGCCATTTACGGATTGCTGCAATACAAGAGCCTTTCACACATGTTTTCGAAATACGGGGCTCAGGAAGTGAATAATCTGAAATGGGAGAATGCTGCCCGCTACATACGGGCTGTTTACGAGCAGGTGGTTTAATTAATTTGTAATCAACGACTAACACAGGATACTATGAGGTCAATATGTCTTTATTTTCAGGTTCATCAACCCTTTCGGCTGAGAACGTACCGTTTCTTCGATATCGGTGCCAACCACCAGTATTACGACGAATACCAGAACCGCACCATCATCCGCAGAGTGGCTGAGCGCTCCTACATACCGATGAACAAGCTGCTGCTCGGGCTGATCAAAGAATATGGCTCCCGCTTTAAAGTTACATTCTCGATCTCCGGCAATGCCATGGACCAGTTCGGGATGTATGCCCCCGAAGTTATTGACAGTTTCAGGGCTCTTGCCGATACCGGAAATGTGGAGTTTCTGGCCGAAACGTATGCCCATTCCCTGGTGTCACTCCGGGATCCCGATGAGTTCCGGCATCAGGTTGAAATGCATGCCAGCCGCGTAGAACAGCTTTTCGGAATACGCCCGACGGCATTCAGAAATACCGAGATGATCTATTCCGACGAAATCGGACGCCAGGTTTACGATATGGGCTATAAGGTTATGCTCACCGAAGGCGCCAAGCACGTGCTGGGATGGAAAAGCCCGAATTTCCTCTACTGCAGTGCCGCCAATCCCAAGCTGAAGCTGCTGCTGCGCAACTTCCAGCTGAGCGACGACATCGGTTACCGCTTTTCGAATCAGAGCTGGATCGAATGGCCGCTTACTGCCGAAAAATTTGCCTCCTGGGTAGCCAGGTTCGATAAGAACCAGCCTCTGCTGAATATCTTTATGGATTATGAAACCTTCGGCGAACATCAATGGCAGGAAACAGGTATTTTTGATTTTATGAAAGCAATGCCCCGTCAGATTTTTGCTTCCACCGATTTTGGCTTCGATACTCCGACTGCTATCGCCGAATACGCACAGCCTGTCGCCGCTGTTTCGGTCCCTGTGCCTATATCCTGGGCCGACGAAGAACGCGATCTTACAGCCTGGCTGGGAAATGAAATGCAGGACGAAGCCTCCGACACCCTCTACAGCCTGCTTCCAAAAATGAAAATGTGCACCAACCCGGAGATCCATCGCGACTGGATTAACCTTCAGTCGTCCGACCACTTCTATTACATGTGCACCAAGTGGTTTTCCGACGGAGCCGTCCACAAATACTTCAACCCCTACAGTACACCCTATGAAGCGTTCATCAATTACATGAATGTACTTTCTGACTTTATCCTGAGGATTAAATCGGCCCAGGGGACAAAGGAAACGGCCCGGGAGTATTCCATTCCCGATCCTGCCGGATTATCCAAACCGGCCAAAGCACGTAAAACAACGGCAAAACCTGCAGCTGCAAAACCAAAAAAAGCTGTTGCAAGCGCTGAAAAGAAACCCGCCAAAGCTAAAACGACAAAGCAGACGCGAAAAACAGAATGAGGGGTTTTCTTCGTCCTGTGACGGATTGACCTACCCTGTGTAAAAGCCGGCAGCGTGTCTGCCGGTTTTATTTTGAAAGACCCTGGGTTTATAACAGGGTGCCATCGGAAAAAGACTAAGTGAATCATTGAATGACACTATGTTAATAAATCCGGATGAATGTTTTGACGGTGCCTCCTAATTAATCCGTATTTTTGCACTGCTGAAAAACCGGCTTTGTCTGATGGTCAGACTGCCGGTGCTTTTTTTTACTTATTTGCCTGAAAGGCAATGATTTTAACCTGTTTTAATTATTATGACAGAAACCAGAAAAACACTAAAACCCGACTATATTTTTGAGGCAAGCTGGGAAATTTGCAACAAGATCGGTGGTATTTATACCGTAGTATCCACGAAAGCTCCCGGAATACAGCGCGAATACGAAGACAATTACATTCTGATCGGACCCGATGTCTGGAAAGAAACCAACCGTAATCCCGATTTTATTGAAGATCGTTACATATACCGCTCGTGGCGTGAATATGCGGAGTCGCATGGACTCCGGATCCGGATCGGCCGCTGGAATATAAAGAGTAAACCAATTGTGGTACTTGTTGATTTTACACCGTATTTCCAGATGAAAGACAAGATTTTCGCCAAATTCTGGGAATCGTATCAGCTCGACTCTATTAGCGGACAATGGGATTACGTTGAACCGGCTCTCTTTGGCTATGCTGCCGCGAAAGTCATAGAGAATTTCTATGAATTCAATATTTCCGCTCACGACCGCATTGTAGCCCAGTTTCATGAGTGGATGACCGGTACCGGTGTGCTATATCTGCGCGAATCCGTTCCCCAGGTGGGATGCGTTTTTACCACTCATGCCACGGCATTGGGACGTGCCATTTCGGGGAATAATCTTCCTCTTTATGATCAGATGAAAGGCTATTTGCCCGATGCTACCGCCCGCCGCTTCGACATTGTTTCGAAATTTTCTCTGGAAAGAGCTGCTGCGCAGAACAGCGATGCATTCACCACTGTTAGCGAAATTACTGCCACGGAATGTGCACACTTTCTGGGTCGGCCGGTTGATGTGGTTACTCCCAACGGCTTCGACGATGGTTTTGTGCCCCCGGCCCCGGAATTCTCTAACCGTCGCGAAATGGCCCGGGTGAAACTCCTTCAGGTGTCAAGAGCATTGTTTAATACCGATCTGGCCGATGACTCCCTGCTCGTGATCAACAGCGGGCGTTACGAATTCCGGAATAAAGGAATTGATCTGTATATCGATGCCCTGGCCAGTCTGAACAGGAATCCCGGTCTTAACCGTCAGCTTGTTGCATTCATTGCCGTGCCTGCCAACCACTCCGGAGCATCTCCCGAGCTGCTGGCACGCATCAATCAGCCCGATTTCAGCAGCCCGGTAGAAGATGTGTACCTGACACACGGACTTTTCGACAAGGAACACGATCAGGTGATCAATCGTGCCCGTGCGGCCGGCTTGCGCAACCGGAAAGAAGACCGGGTAAAACTTATTTTTATTCCTTCTTACCTCGATGGTAACGACGGTATTTTTAATTATTCGTATTACGAGCTGCTGATTGGATTCGATCTCTCCGTTTTTCCATCTTACTATGAGCCCTGGGGCTACACACCCCTGGAAAGCCTTGCTTTTCATATCCCTACAATAACCACTTCCCTGGCCGGATTCGGACTCTGGATCCGTGAAAAGGTGAAGGATGCCGGTACCGGAGCATGGGTGATTAAACGAACGGATGATAACGATGCTGAAGTAAGTGCTGAAATTGCAGAAATTTTACTCGGTTTTTCAGGCTTCGGTGATGCTCAGACTGAAGAAGCCAGAAAACAGGCATTCAAATTATCCAGGACCGCTTTGTGGAGCGATCTTACCGAGAAGTACATGGATGCATACAGCATGGCATTGAATAAGTCGGATGCGCGCGAAGACCTTTTCAGGGATAAAAGAGTGCCCGATATGCTGATGACATTCCCGCTGAAACAGCGCCAGTCTCCCGTATGGCACAAGGTTCTGGTAAAACCCGGAATCCCAGAGCGCTTCCACGGGCTCAAAAGACTGTCGCGAAACCTTTGGTGGTCGTGGAACCCGGAGGCACAGGAACTCTTCCGCATGATCGATCCGGTGCAGTGGGAGACTCTGAACCATAATCCGATTGCACTCCTCGAGTCGCTGAATGTAAAACAGATGCTGCAGCTCGAGAAAAACGAGTCTTTTATCTCAAAACTCGATCATGTTTACGATGTTTTTGAGAATTACATGAAAAAAGGAGCTGAAAAGCCCAAAGAACAGGTTGCCTATTTCAGCATGGAATATGGCCTGCACGATACTGTTCAGATCTTCTCGGGAGGACTAGGCGTGCTTGCCGGCGATTACCTGAAAGAGGCCAGCGACTCAAACGTGAATATGGTGGGAGTGGGGCTGCTGTACCGTTATGGTTACTTCAGGCAGAATCTGTCGGCATTCGGCGATCAGATTGATACATATCATCCGCAAAAGTTTACCCATATGCCGCTTAAACCCGTAAGAAACGGTAACGGTGAATGGGTTAAAATATCCATCGTACTTCCCGGCCGCAATCTTTACGCGAAAGTGTGGAAGCTGGATGTGGGAAGAATTCCGCTTTACCTGCTCGATGCCGATATTGAGGAAAATAACGAACAGGATCGTTTTATTACACATCAGCTTTACGGCGGTGACTGGGATAACCGTTTCAAACAGGAGCTTTTGCTTGGCGTCGGAGGTATCCGCATGCTGAAAGCACTGGGATTGTCGCCATCGGTATATCACTGCAACGAAGGACACGCTGCTTTTATTGGTATCGAACGCTTGCGTATATTGGTTCAGGAACGCAGGTTCTCCTTCGACCAGGCTTATGAAATCGTGCGCGCTTCGCAACTCTTTACAACCCATACCCCCGTGCCTGCCGGCCACGATGCATTCAGCGAGGATGTACTCAGGGCATATATTCCCCATTACGCCGACCGTTTGAACATTAGCTGGAACTCATTTATGAACCTGGGCCGGTTTATCGAGGATAAAACCGATGAAAAATTCTCGATGAGTGTGCTTGCAACACGTCTGTCACAGGAAATGAACGGTGTAAGCCGCCTGCACGGACGCGTAAGCCGTGAGATGTTCCAGGGAATGTTCCCCGGATTTTATCCCGAAGAGCTCTATATCTCACACGTTACCAATGGGGTTCATCTGCCTACATGGGCATCGCCCGAATGGCAGGCACTGTTCCGGAAAACATTCGGCGACGATTTTCTTAACAGCCAGCAGGAGAAATCGCGCTGGAAAAAGATTATGGATGTGCCCGATGAGGTTATCTGGGATCTGCGGCAGAACCATCGCAAACGTCTGCTTAAATATTTGCGCAAAAGGGTGGGTGAGGATCTGAAACACCGTCAGGAAAATCCGAGGTATATCATGAATACCCTGGATAACCTGAACGAAAAAACCCTGACAATCGGATTTGCCCGTCGTTTTGCAACGTACAAGCGTGCTCACCTGCTCTTTACAAATCCCGATCGCCTGGCACGGCTGGTAAATAATCCCGAACATCCGGTTCAGTTTATTTTTGCCGGTAAGGCTCATCCTGCCGACAAAGCCGGTCAGGATCTTATCAAGCGCATTATTGAATTCTCTAAGCAACCGCAGTTTACCGGAAAGGTGATCTTTGTGGAAAACTACGATATGTCGCTTGGTGCTCAGCTGGTTCAGGGTGTCGATGTCTGGCTTAATACGCCCACACGCCCTCTCGAAGCTTCCGGAACAAGCGGGGAGAAGGCCGTTATGAATGGTGTGGTGAATTTCAGCGTACTCGACGGATGGTGGGCCGAAGGATACCGGCCCGAAGCCGGATGGGCGCTGCAGGAAGAGCGTACATACGAAAACCAGCAGTTCCAGGATGAACTCGATGCCGAAAATATCTATAATATTTTTGAGGAAGAGATTATTCCAGAGTTCTACGAAAGAAACGAAAAGGGACTCCCTGAAAAATGGATTTCACGCATCAAACATACCATTGCAGGCATTTCTCCCAATTTTACCATGAAACGCCAGCTCGACGATTACTACGAGCAGTTTTACAATAAACTGATGCAACGTTCCGCTTTGCTTTTCAGCAACGATTTCGAACAGATCCGGCTGCTTTCTTCATGGAAACGAAGGATACTGAGGGGTTGGGAGAGTATTGAAGTAGTGAAGGTTAACGTTCCCGATTCCGATCGTAAACCTTTAAGACTTGGTGAAAACTTTGTTGCTGAAATCGTACTGAATGTAAACGAGCTTTCATCGAACGATATTGGACTTGAAGTGTTGTTTGGTAATAAAGTGGACGATGAAGTGAAGAAAATTTCCTTTATCGAAGAAATGATGATAGCCGGGGTGGATGGAAACATCGTTACCTTCTTCATCGAAGTTCCGACCCTGCAGGCAGGCGTGTTCGATTATGCCTTCCGGCTCTTCCCGAAACATCCGTTGTTGCCTCACAGGCAGGACTTTAATCTGGTAAAATGGATAGCTGCCTCGGATGTGTTGTAAGGCTGTTTTACCGTTCGATCTTTAAATCATTTATACTTAAAACTACAAACCGATGAAATTACTTGAAGGAAAAATTGCGCTTGTCACCGGGGGTGCCCGCGGAATAGGCAAAGCCATCGCCCTGAAGTATGCAGCTCAGGGAGCCAGTGTGGCTTTCTCCGATCTTAACTACGATGAGAATGCCATCGCACTGGAAAAAGAAATTGAAGCCCTCGGCGTGAAGGCAAAAGGTTATGCTTCGGATGCCAGCTCCTTTGAAGACAGCGATAAACTGATCGATAAGGTTGTAGCCGATTTCGGACGCATCGATATTCTGGTTAACAACGCCGGTATCACCCGCGATAACCTCCTGATGCGTATGGCCGAATCCGACTGGGACCTCGTAATTAAGGTGAACCTTAAGTCCATTTTCAATATGACCAAGGCCGTGCAGAAAGTTATGCTCAGGCAGCGCAGCGGATCCATCATCAATATGAGCTCCGTGGTAGGCCTTTCAGGAAATGCAGGACAAAGCAACTATTCGGCTTCCAAGGCCGGTTTGGTTGGTTTTACCAAATCCATAGCCCAGGAACTTGGCTCACGCAGCATCCGTTGCAATGCCATTGCTCCCGGATTTATTGAAACCGATATGACAGCTAAGCTGCCGGATGATGTCCGCAAAAACTGGATCGAAGGAATTCCCCTCAAGCGCGGTGGAAAACCCGAAGATGTGGCCGATGTTTGCGTTTTCCTCGGTTCTGAACTTTCTTCCTACGTCACCGGTCAGGTGATCAGTGTTTGCGGCGGAATGCATATGTAACTGCCGCATAGTAATGAACCTGCAGTAACAGCCGGAATGCCTGTAAAGACATTCCGGCTGTTGACTTTTATGTGCGTACATGCATCGCTTCCCGGATATTTTTTATTCTGAGCCAAAATCGCAGGCATGATTATCTTCTGATTAATTTCCGTTAGTAACGGAAAGCAGGTAAACAGTCCTGAAATCTCCGAAATAATGGAAGTGCAAGTGATTGCACATCAATCAATAAAGTCATTTCCCGTTTTTCTGCTTTCATTCCTTTGTTAATATTTGTATCGGGGATAACAACGAAGGTGTCCTTTGTCGAATCGAGAAAATCTATATCTTTGAAGAAGATTATCGTATCGGAAATTAACCAAATTGATCACAACATGACAAAAGAACACGTTCAAAACAACGGTCCTGCAGGCGCTATTTACGGACTTGGACTGATTGGTGCGGCAATTTATTACATTTCTGTGGCTGCCGGATTCTGGGCGGGTGTACTCGGTTTCCTGAAAGCGCTGGTGTGGCCGGCTTTTTTGGTGTATGAACTGCTAAAATACCTCGCTGCTTAGCGGTAATTCCTTGCTTTTACCTTTACGGAGGCCTTTCCGTAAAGTCTTTCTTTAAAATGCATCGCATATGAAAAGCTCTATTTTTCGTATCATTACTGCTTTGCTTCTGATTCTGAATGCCATGGTATTGCTTGGCCAGATATGGCCTGCAGGTGCACCGCCCTTTGCGCGCACAGTTAACATTGTATTTCTTGCGTGCAGCTTCCTTTATCTGGGGTATTGTTTATTTAAAAAGGACTGAGCAGTTTCAGAGAAGAACATCCAGGCAGATTGTCATCATTACCACAAATACGTAAATATTAATGGTTATGAATGGCTTGCGGTAATCTCCCTCTCTTGCACTTCCCGGCAGGAGTATTAGAAATGCACCTGCCATAATTGCTGAACTGAGCCATAAAATCCACACGGATAAAGGGAAACGGAAAATGAAAAACACGGGCATTATAATGGCTGAGGCAGCTGTTGCCGTTATCCAGGCAATCGTTAGCCTGTGAATGCTTATGGTGTCGAGACGCTCGGTGAGCGATTTAAGTCCCGCCTCCCGGTATTCATCGCCAAACCTGAGCAGCAGCAGCCAGAAATGTGGAACCTGAACAAGAAACATAAATAAAGCCAGCGACAGGGCTGCCGGGCTTACGGGCGATCCACCGGATGCTACCCAGCCGATCATTGGCGGAAGTGCTCCAACCACTCCTCCCGGAACGGCTGCAAATGCCGTTTTCTTTTTCAGAGGCGTATATATTCCATTGTACCACACGTAGGTAAGCCAACCGAGAACAGTGGCCATCAGCCCGGCTTTGAATGCAAGCAGCAGCGATCCGGAAATGCTGAGCAGAACTATCCACATTACGGCACTTTTCAGGCTTAGTTTCCCGGAGGGAAGAGGTCTTCCCGCCGTACGTGCCATCCGGCGGTCGGTGTTTCTTTCCTGCACCTGGTTAAGTGCCGAAGCAGCCGAAGCAAGCAGAAATACTCCAGCTACGGGAGCAATGGCATCGTAAGACCATCGCCCGTTATGAGCCAGATATCCCGTAAAGGCAGTGAGCGCAACCGGCAGCGAGATCCTGAACTTGCAAAGCCTGGCTATAAGGGAAACATAAGCAGGCAGGCTTAGTCTCATTTCAGGGTTTTAAGGAATTCAATGATTTCGTTTACATCCTGTTCCGTCAATTCCTTTCGGTACGAAATCATCTGTCCTTTGATGTATCCGGCAGCTACATCGGCATCCGGCTCGTAAATCGCACGGACGATGTATTCATCGTCAACGGTGATTTCCCGCTCCTGATTGCCGGTCATCACCTTGTGCTGACTTCCGTAAAGGCCTTTAAACGTAGGACCTATCAGTTTGGATCCGTCGAGGGAATGGCATGCAACACAGCCGTTTTGCCGTACAAGCTCTTTCCCGAGGGTTCCGGGAACTGCTGCCGCCGCCGCACGTCCTGTAGTGTCTGATTTTTCTGCATACCAGGCGGCAAATTCATCTTCTGACATTACCACCACTTCGGTAAACATATAAGAGTGCGATAATCCACAGTATTCGGTACAGAAAAGCTCGTAGGCGCCTTCTTTCTGTCCCACAAACCACATCTTATTGGTCTTTCCGGGTACCATATCCTCTTTTACCCTGAATGCCGGAATATACAGACTGTGAATAACGTCAACCGAAATCAGGTCGAGTGACACCGCCTTATTCACCGGAACGTAAAGGGTATCGGTTTTGATGCCGTTTTCATATTCAAAAAGCCAGGACCACATGCGTGCGGTGGCCCTAATTTTCATGGCGTCATCGGGGGCATTTCGCATGGGTGCATAGCCCTTCCATCCGTAAAAAAACATTACCAATACCAGGATGGTGGGGATTACCGTCCATATCACTTCCAGTGTGTTGCTCCCATGGATCTGTGTGGCAACCGGATTGCGTTTCCGGTTATACCGGTATACGAACCACAGCATGGTTGCCGTAATGCCGATCAGAAATACCATCGATATGCCTATGATTACAGCAAACGCTGTATCGGTGGTCGTAACAAAGTTTGATGCTCCTGAGTACATATCTTCTCCTATCTGTAAAGGTAATCGAAAAAGGTTACTACAATAACTGCAGCAAAAATGGCTATCACCAGACTTACCATTACCCAGTAAATCTTATGGTCAAATTTAAGGTGCATAAAGTAAAGCAGCACAACCGCGCCTTTCAGGGAGGCTATCAGCATTGCCGCAGCCGTATTGTATGCGCCCAGTTCAACACTGGTGATCAGCACCGTGATAACGGTAAGTAATATCAAACCGAGCAGCACCATTATGTGTGTCATATATGGTACTATGTGATGTTTTTCGTTTTCCATGCCAGTATGCTTTTAATGGATAAGGTAAAACAAGGGAAACAGAAAAATCCAGATAAGGTCGACCAGATGCCAGTACAGCCCGCTGTTCTCGAGCAGGGCATAGCTGCCTCCGTTTACCCTTCCCGACCTTACTTTTGCCAGTGTAATCGCCAGCAGCACCATTCCTATGATGATATGCACCCCGTGCAAACCCGTCATAAAGAAATACAGGCTGAAAAAGAGCATATCGCCGTTGCTGAGGCTTTTCATCAGATCTGATCCGGGATACAGACCATGCTCAAACTTGCCTCCCCATTCAAAATATTTGTTGACAAGGAATACGGCTGCCAGTATAAGCGTTGCTGCCAGCATCAGCATGGTCATTTTACGATCGTTTTTCTGCATGGCCGAGATGGAGATTGCCACCGTAGCGCTGCTCACCAGAAGGATGATCGTATTGATAAATCCCATGGTGATGCTAAGCTCTTCGTGTGCAAGGTGAAACGCTACCGGATTCATGTACCGGTAAACCGAATACACGATGAAGAGTCCGCCAAAAAGCAGGATTTCGGTAAAGATAAACAGCCACATACCGATCTTTGATGCGGTATCGTCGCGGTGCGCGTCAGCCGTATGTGTGTGGGTTACGGTTTCCATACCTTCCTCTGTTTAGTATTCATAGGGCCCGTGTTCAACTACGGGAATTTGTTCAAAATTCTCAACAGGCGGGGGAGAGGCAATCTGCCACTCAAGGGTCTTGCCATCCCACGGGTCATCCACTTCTTTGCCTTTACCCCTGCGTGCACGTGCCAGGTTGATGATGATTACCAGAAGTCCGGCAGCCATTATCCACGATCCTATGGTCGACAGGGTATTGGCCGAATGGAACATCGGCAGATAATCGTAATAGCGGCGGGGCATCCCAAGCATTCCCAGATAAAACATCGGGAAGTACAGCAGATTGAATCCGATGAAAAATATCAGCAACCCTATGTTTGCAATTTTGAAGTTGTAGACACGGGCGAACATTTTCGGATACCAGTAATGCAGCGCTCCGAAGAAGGCGAATCCCGTACCTCCGAATACGATGTAATGAAAATGGGCAACCACAAAGGCCGTATCGTGTACGTGAATGTCGGTAGCCAGGGATCCGACAACAAGACCTGAGAATCCCCCTATCATAAATACGAAGATGAAAGCTATCGACCACAAAAAGGGTGTCTGAATGTTGATGGAACCTTTGTAAAGGGTGGCAGTCCAGTTAAATACTTTAATTGCGGAAGGAATTGCAACCAGGAAGGTGAGGAGCGAGAACACCCAGCGGGAGGTGGAACTCATTCCTGAGGTAAACATATGGTGTCCCCAAACAAAGTATCCCACAAAGGCAATTGCCATGCTGGAGATAACAATGGCGGTGTATCCGAAAATGGTTTTCCTGGCAAAGGTTGGAATAATTTCCGTAATGGCTCCCATGGCCGGAAGGATCATAATATACACTGCCGGATGCGAGTAAATCCAGAACAGGTGCTGATACAGAATGGGGTCGCCGCCGATGGCGGGATCAAAAAAACCGATTCCCAGAACGCGCTCGGCAATAACCATTAAAAAGGTGATTCCTACTACCGGAGTAGCCAGAAGCTGTATCCAGCCGGTTCCGTACAGTGCCCATCCGAAAAGGGGCATTCGCAGCCAGCCCATTCCGGGAGCCCTCAAACGGTGCATGGTAACAATAAAGTTCAAACCCGTAAGTATGGACGAGAACCCCAGAATAAACGCTCCGGTTACTGCAGCTACCACATTGGTGTTTGTTTTGAGACTGTAGGGTGCATAAAAAGTCCAGCCCGTGTCGGGAGGGCCGTCGCCCATAAACTGGGAGATCAGTACCACAATGGCTCCGATGATGTATAAATACCAGCTCATCAGGTTCAGACGGGGAAACGATACATCCTTCGCTCCGATGAGTATGGGCAGGAAAAAGTTGCCGAATACTGCCGCCACTCCCGGGATAACAAACAGGAAAATCATCGTCAGACCATGAAGCGTAAACAGCCCGTTGTAGGTCTGTGGCCCCATGATCTGCTCGCCGGGAGAAATAAGCTCATACTTCATCAGTAATCCCATGACCACTCCAGCCAGGAAAAAGGTCATCATCGAATAGAAGTACAGCAATCCTATTCGCTTGTGGTCGGTAGTGGTCAGCCATCCCAGAATACCCCCGTGCTTGCCGCGATATTCCAGGTAATTGGGCTCGTGCCTGGTTTCAATGTTGTCTGTCATGGATCTTTCCGGCTTAATTGGTTTTGATTTTTTTTCTTGGCTTAAGTATCAGAACAAGGAATGCAATGAAAGCCAGTATCAGGATAATGGTTCCGGCGACTTTCGTGATGTTGAGTACATACTGCTGTCCGGCAGGGTCATAGGTGTAGCAGAACTGCAGTACCTTATATATCGTGGGGCCGCTCTTTCCCTGTGCTGTTTCAACGATGGCCATCTTAAATTCAAACGGCAGAAAATACGTACCCTGCAGATAACGGGTTATTTTTCCGTCGGGACTGACCATTATCAGCGTAGCTCCGTGCATGAAATCATTGCCTGCTTTTTTGAACCGGAATCCCGTAGCTTCCGTTCCCCTGGCAATATTGGCGCTGTCGGCAGTAAAGAACAGCCATCCCGAGGCATCTACCGGTTTTTTGATAAGATTCAGATAGTTGTTGCGTTTGCGAATGGCCAGATCACTGCCTTCGGTGGCATCAAAACTCACCGTTAATACCTGAAAATCCTTGCCGAGAACCAGGTCGGTTTTGTCGATTACCTCAGCCACACTTGTCATCAGCGGACTGCATATACCCGGACACCGGTAGTAAACCCACATCAGAACAGTGGGCTTGTCAATCAGCTGCCTCAAACTTACCTCCTGACCCAGGGTGTCGAGTATCATGATGTCTTCAGGTATGTATTCATCCAGATGCTCTACAATCCCGATCTCCAGCTCGGGCGATTTGATTTCCTGTGTGGCTTTGATTGTCTGAGCCACACCGGACAGCATAATTACCAGCAGGAGCAACGACAGAAATATTCTTTTTTTCATGATTCGGATGTATTTGGTTATCGGTATTCAAATTTTTTTAGCACTTGTGTGGAATTCCGGATGCGACTTTCCGGCATAGCCTAATGTATGTGATGATGCAGGCTTTCTTCCAGGTATGGATGTTTATACGGAATCAGAGGTGCGGCTGCCAGTGCCTTTGCTGTGATAAAAATAAACAATCCCGCAAAGGCAATGAAAAATCCGATTTCCTGGATTCCAAATACGGGATGATGTACAACCACCGGGAAGATCTGCTCGTAAAGATCGAGCCACTGACCGGCAATCAGCAATACGGCAATGGTCATTACCACATTTTTGTTTTTGTTGAGTACCTGCGGAAGCAGGAAAACAAAAGGCAGGAACCAGTTTATAACGAAGTTAACGTAAAAGATAACTTTAAAACCGCCATCCCACCGATGGGCAAAATATTCGGTTTCTTCCGGTATGTTTCCGTACCATATCAGCATGAACTGTGAGAAGGCGAAATATCCCCAGACGATGCAGAGCATAAAAATATACCTTGAGAAATCGAGCAGATGGCTTTTATTCATTTCACCGAAGTATCCTCTCTTATTCAACAGGAGTATAACCAGCACTATGGTGGCCGATCCGTGCAAAAAGGCGGCAACAAAGTTTTTCAGTGAGAAGATGGTGCTGAACCAGTGTACGTCGAGCGACATGATCCAGTCGAAGGATGCCATGGTGAAGGTCAATGCCAGCAGGAAAATGTGGATTTTGGAGTAGAGTTCGCTTTTTTCGAAATAGAGCATACCCCCGTGACTGTCTTCAGCCAGCGAAGCCCGGCGGATCATTTGGGTCATTACCGTCCAGATAATAAAGAAGATCACCATCCGGATGAAAAAGAACGGCACGTTAAGATAGGGGGATTTGTGCTGAATCAGCGCATCGCTTGCCAGGGCTTCCTCATGCGTCCAGTGGTAGAGATTGTGCATCCCGAAGTAGATCAGGAGCATAATTACTCCGGCGTATGGTATGTATGCCATAAATGCTTCCGGAACCCTCTTAAACATGGCCGACCAGCCCGATTGTGAGATGTGCTGGATAGCGATGAAGAAGCTTGCACCTATGGCCATCGACAGAAACATGTAGTTGTTGAGCAGCAGGTTTGCCCAGGCTCGCGACGCATCGGTGGCGAAGCTGTAGGCCATTACACCAGCTCCCGCAACAATCATAGCCAGTGCTGCATAAGTAAGTCCTTTCGGTATGGTTATTTTTGTATCCATCGCAGCTCCTCTATTTAAAGGTGTTTCCTTGAAGTTCTCGTTTTACAAACATGGCAATTTTCCACCGCTCAGCCGGCCGTATCATATGTCCGTGTGCTCCCATTACCTGATAGCCGGCCGATATCACATGATAAATATCGCCTTCCGGTGCTGCCATCATCTTCTCCGAAATCAGGGATGCCGGTTTTACCGCATAACGCTTGCTGGTGTACAGATGGCCTTCCCCGTCGCCCGAAGTGCCGTGGCAGCCCGAACAAAAGATGTTGTACTGCCTTTCCCCTTCCGCGATGAATTCTGCCGTAGCCTCCAGCGGATTGCTAAGAGTGGCGGCGGCTTCTGCTCTTCCCTCCGGGCTTGCCGGGTAAGGATGAACCTCTATCTCCCGCGAAACGGTGTTTTCAGGCGGAATGCGCATGGTATTGCCATCGGGAAAGTTCGGATTTTCAGTGTAGGATTCATATGCCAGCGAATGTGCCATATCGGGGAAGTATTCGTACCCCTTGTCGTTCCGCGTCCGGTCGCATGACGTTGTTATCATCAGCAGGCAAAGCACCGCCGGCAAAAACCGGATTATTCGTTTATGTATCATCTGCTGCTTAGTTTTCAGGTTTTAACTCTTTTTCATAAACTTCCACCGCGCCCTTCCCCTTCAGAATGCCCTCCAGCTCGGTTTGCTTTCCGTTGAGCAGCGATTTGTCGAAAATCACGACAAACTTATCGTCGGTGGAACGGGCATCGGGCAGTATGTAAGCCTTGCCGGGATAGATCTTTGCCCGCACCGAGAAGGTAAGCAGACTGAGAATTGTTACCGTAAGAATGGTGATTATAATGGTAACAACGATGAACGACGGAAACGCATTGGTGGGCTTGCCCCCGTAGTTGACCGGCCAGTCGATAACAGCCGTGTAATACATGAATGCAAGCACCGCGGCAGCCCCGGCAAATCCGTAAAGAAAGGCGACAAAGGCAAAACGGGAGGTTTTTCCCATGGCTTCTATGGCCTCGTGCAGAGGATACGGACTGTAGATTTCGCCGATCCGGAAACCCTTTTCTTTTACTTCGTGCACCGCCTCCATCAGGGCGTCTTCTTCATCGAAAACGCCTATGATATGCTTATTGTCCATGGCTTGAATTTTTTGATTCGTTCTTCTTGATACTGGTAACTTTCAGGATGCTCTTCACCTCGCTGATGGCGATCATGGGTATGAACTTGAAGAACAGAAGCACACCGGTAATAAAGATTCCAAGAGTGCCAATATATACTCCAACTTCAACCCAGGTGGGATGATAGGTCACCCAGCTTGAGGGCAGGTAGTCCTTTGAAAGGGAGGTGATGAGAATGTTGAAACGCTCGTACCACATTCCAAGGTTGATAAGAAGAGAGATAATAAAGGCAATGGTAAGGTTTTGCCGGATTTTTTTAAACCAGAACAATTGTGGGATGATGGCATTGCATACCACCATGGCCCAGAACTGGAAGGTGTAATCGCCAGTAATCCGGTTTTTGAAGAATGTGAACATCTCGTACTGACTGCCCGAATACCACGCAATGAATATTTCGGTGGCATAGGCCGTTCCCATTATAAGGGAGATAAAAATCAGGATTCTGGCTATGGCATCGAGATGTGAGTTCGTAACATAATCCTGAAATTTGTACATCTTGCGGATGATGATCATCAGGGTCATTACCATGGCAAAACCTGAGAATATAGCTCCAACCACGAAGTAAGGCGGGAAAACGGTAGTATGCCATCCGGGTATCACAGATACGGCAAAGTCGGTGGAAACGATGGAGTGTACCGAAACAACCAGTACCGCAGCAATGCCACCAAGAACATAACTCAGAGCTTCATAGCGCAGCCACTCGGAAGTGGAACCTGTCCAGCCGAATGCAAAGAATCCGTATACGGCTTTTTTGATTTTGGAGGTAGCTTTGTCGCGTATCGTGGCAAAGTCGGGAACCATTCCGTAATACCAGAACGAAGCCGATATCAGCAGGTATGCCGAAATGGCTATAAAGTCCCAGAACAGGGGTGAGTTAAAATTCACCCAGAGTGGTCCGCGCGTGTTGGGATAGGGGAATATATAAAAGGCCAGCCATACGCGCCCCATGTGAAGAGCAGGAAATATTGCCGCGGCACCAACTGCCACTACTGTCATTGCTTCTGCCGCGCGGTTAATGGATGTTCTCCATTTTTGCCTCAGTATAAGCAGGAAGATGGAGAAAGCCGTACCGGCATGACCGATACCGATCCACCAAACAAAGTTGATGATCTCCCATCCCCAGCCTACCGAATTGTTAACCCCCCAGGTGCCTATACCCTTCGCAACGGTCTGGTACATGGCAAACAGCCCGAACAGGGTTGCCAGTATGCCCAGGCCGAAAACGCCTTTCCACCATAATGGTGCCGGACGGTCGATAGGGGCGATGATATCGCTGCTGATCTGGCGGTAGTTTTTGTCGCCCAGAATCAACGGACCTCTGACTTCTGTTTTATACATAATTTACCGTGTTATTATATTCTCTGTTTTTCAGTGTGTTGCTTATGACTGCTCTTCTTCGCGGTTGCGTACAAGTGTCAGATATCCTACCGAGGGCAGTGTATGAAGCTCCTCCAGCAGATGATAATTTCTGGGATCGGCAAAATACTTAGAGATCGTGCTTTCCGGATCGTTCAGATCGCCGAAAACAATGGCTCCTGAAGGGCATGCCTGCATACAGGCCGGCTTGATCTCGCCGTCGCGCAACGGACGGTTTTCGTTTTTCGCCAGCAGCTTTTTCTCCTGAATGCGCTGTATGCAGAACGAACATTTCTCCACAACCCCGCGCTCACGTACTGTAACATCCGGATTCAGCACCATACGCCCCAGGTCGGAATTCATGTTGTAGTCGAACTTTTCGTTGGTGACGTATCTGAACCAGTTGAAACGCCTTACTTTATACGGACAGTTGTTGATGCAGTATTTGGTACCCACACACCGGTTGTACGACATTTGGTTCAGCCCCTCGCTGCTGTGATTGGTTGCCGATACCGGACATACGTTCTCGCATGGAGCATTGTCGCAGTGCTGGCACATCACCGGCTGAAATACCACGCCAGGCTCGTTTTCATCGCCGCTGTAATAACGATCGATACGCATCCATTGCATAATTCTGTATTTCATCACCTCGGCCCTGCCCACAACCGGAATGTTGTTTTCGGCCTGACAGGCTATCACACAGGTGCTGCAGCCGGTACATTTATTCAGGTCAACAGCCATTCCCCAGTGATGCCCCTTAAATTCAATTTCCTTATAAAGGGTTACGTGTTTCTTTTCAAATTCTTCGTGCATCTCGTTGCCCGAATCGGGTTTTTCGAGGTACGATTTCAGTGTGGTTTCCCTGACAATGGGCCGGCCTTCCATGCTGTGATGCATCTGCGTGGATGCAAGTTCATACGTCCTGGCAAGAGCTGAAACCTCTGCACCCGGCAGCGAATATTTTCTGCTTCCATCTCTGTACACGGCAAGCGGGAAGACATTCACGCCCACTCCGTCGGCCACTTTTCCGAAACCGGTATGGCCGTATCCCAGTGCAACCGACAGGGTATCGTCGGCCTGCCCGGGCTGTATCAGCACCGGAATTTCAAGTCCGTTTACCGATACCATCCTGCCCTTCGATAATCCCAGCTCCGAAGCTGTTTTTGGAGAAACCGCGGCAAAATTATCCCAGCATACCTTCGAAACGGGATCCGGAAGCTCCATCAGCCAGGGGTTGTTGGCATGATGACCCTGCCCCATGGCGATGTTCTGATACATCACTATCTCTATACCTTCACCGCTGCCGTCTCCTTTAATCCGTCCTGCCAAAGATGTTAATGCAGCTGTATTAAAGGATGGTGCTACAGAATTTTGTTCCTTTTGATAAACGCCCTCGCGCAGCACCTTATTCCAGGTGTTTTCGCCGCTGCCGATAATTTCGGATGCCCAGTACTCGCGGAGGTAGTCGTACCAGGTAGTCTCCCTGCCCATCCATTTCAGCAGGCTTTCCTGCGGTGCACGTGTATCGAATACGGGCCTGATTACAGGCTGTGCCAGACTGTACGATCCCCGGCAGGGTTCCGCATCGCCCCACGATTCCAGGTAATGATGGCCAGGTACCGAATATTCTGTAAATCCATAGGTCTCGTCCTGTGCGTGATTCAGGATTACGGACAACTTCAGCTTTTCAAGCCCTTTGGTGAAGACTTCCGGACGATAGTAATCGTAAACGGGGTTCACTCCCCACAGGATTAGTCCGCCGGCTTTTCCTTCCTCCAGCATCGCGGCAAGCTCTTCCATTTCACGGTCAACGGCCTGTTTCGTCAGGATTGCATCCCCGAAGGTGATGGTCTGGCCGATATTCCCGAGCAAATGGTTGATCGCATTTACAAGGATCTGCTCGTCCTTGTCGTTTGACCCGCATACAACGATGGATGTGCCTTTGCTCTGCCAAAGGCGCTCGGCTGTTTCGGCTACCGTTTCATGTGTCGTAATATCCGGAAGTGAAGGAGCACCCGATCTGCTTGCCAGTTCATTGTATAGCGCAGCTAGCAGAGTCGCATATCCGGAAGGGCGTATTCTTACCCTTTTGTCGGCCCGGCTGCCGGTAATGCTAAGCCCGGCTTCGTATTGCATATGCCACGAAATGGATTTTTCGCCATCGGTAAGGCTGCGCCGGCTGGCATATCCGGCCGTAAAGGTCTCCGGAGACAACCAGGTGCCAAGAAAATCGGCACCCACCGAAACTATAGTCCCGGCTTTGCCGAAATGGTAATTGGGTATTACCTGCTGTCCGAACGACTCCAGGTTGGCTTCCAGCATTCCGCTGTACGAAACCGGTTCATATACAATGTGTTTGCTTCCCGGATAGGCGGCCAGGAATTCGGAAATCAGCTGCTTTGTGGATGGCCCGATAACAGGGGAGGTGAGGAGCACAAGCGTTTCGCCTGCATTCTTCAGGCTTTCCAGCTTGTCCGAAACTTCCTGATCCAGAATTTTCCAGTCGATGCCATGTCCTTTTTTCGAAGGGTGTTTCAGGCGTGCATGCCCGTCGTACAATCCGAGAACCGATGCCTGCACTCTGGCGGTGCTGCCGCCGCTGGTGAGGGCGGATAAGGTATTGCCTTCAATTTTGATCGGTCTTCCGTCTCTGACTTTAACAACAATGCTGCTGTATTCGGCGCCGTCGAAATAGGTCGAAGCATAATTACTCGCCATTCCGGGGATTACATCTTCGGGCTTGTTGAGGTAGGGAATGGCTTTTTTAACCGGATTCTCGCAGCTGCTCGCGATGGCTGCAGTAGCAAAACTGAATCCGCAAAATTTCAGAAAATTCCGCCTCGAAGAGGGTTTGCCGGTTATCTCCTGATCAATAATTTCAAGCAGGCTTTTGCCGTCTGGGATCTCGTCAGCCTTACGGTTGCTGTCTTTCCGGTTATTCAGCTCTTCTGTGCTTTTCCAGTATTTCTTTTCCATTTAGCCGCAATTGTTTGTTTGTTAATACGGTTCGTTTGTCCGGCATCAACGACTAATAATGACATTTCATGCAATCCAGACCACCGATCTGCTCAACGGTCACCGAATCAATTCTTCCCGATTTCAGATCGTCGTGCAGTTTCATATAGGTGGAGTAGTAATTGTTGTCCTTGAAATTGACCCTGGTGTCGCGGTGGCAATTGATGCACCATCCCATAGAGAGGTCGGAGAACTGCTTCATGATATCCATCTCCGCAACGGGGCCATGACAGGTTTCGCATTCTATTTTTCCGGCGTTTACATGCTGTGCATGGCTGAAAAAAACGTGCTCCTGCATGTTGTGAATGCGTATCCATTCAATGGGTTTTCCCGAATTTTCGGCTCTGAAAATTTTATTGATTTCAAATTTTCCTGAATTCCTGCCTTCCCTGACTACGTTATGGCAGTTTAGGCAAACATCGTTCGACGGAAAACCGGCCGATTTGCTGTAGTCGGCTACCGTATGGCAATACCTGCAGTCGGTCTGGTTGTCGCCCGCATGAATCCTGTGTGAAAACTTGATGGGCTGATCGGGAGCGTAATCTTTGGTACGGCTCAGGCTCTGTGCTTCGGTGACTGCCAGGTTGAAGTGAATGGCGATACCTACTAAAAGGATGATTCCATGAATAAACCGATATTTTATAATTCTTGTGAATATCAGGTCTATTAGTGCTAAAGTCATCAGTATGCCAAAAACGACAAACAGTAAGAATCGCGACGGGAATGTTTTGAAAGGTCTGGGAGTTTCCTGATCCAGATTAGAAAGATACGCGGCGATGTAATACATCTCTTCACCGCTCAGCTTATATTCGCCGTGAGCTTTCTGCATGGCTGCCGACTGGGGATCGGCCAGAGAAGCATACAGGTCCATTCCGCCTTCTTCCATAAATGAGTGCGCCAGTTCGTGTGCGGAAGGATTCCAGTTTAAGGTATCGGTTTTCGTGGTAACGTGGCAGGAGTTGCATGCAGTTGTTCCTCCGTTTTCAAATGGAATCAGTCCGTAGAACATACGTTCGCCCCGCATAATCTCTTTTTCGGTGAAACCATCCCGTTTTGTAACATCCGCCTGAAATTCCACAGGCTTTGCCGGCTCCCACTTTTCAATATAATCGATAATGCTGTTGATCTCCTCCCCCGAAAGATTGTCAAATGCCTGCATAGGCACTTTGTTGTTTTCTTCAAAAACCTGCACGGCAAGGGGATCGCCGGCATCAATCATCTCCTTTGAATTCCGGATAAAGCGCACCAGCCAGTCGCGCTCCCGCCTTTGCGTAATGTCCTTGAGATCAGGCCCCACAAGTTTGCCCTCGCCGATTTTATGACAAATGGTGCAATGCTTTTCAAACAATTGCCTGCCATCCTGAGCCTGCAATTGCTCCGGCATCAGTAAAAACAACAGGACCGAAAACAGCATTATCCCCGGGATTACCCCCTTTTTTCTGATTGTGTGCTTCATATTATCAGGCTGTAAAATGTTTCTGTATTAGTTGGAACGGAGCAATAAAAAAGCCGGAACCAATGGGGCTCCAGCCTGCAATACCTTTTGCTCTTCCCGAAGAAGCTGACATGTAATCGTCATCAACCCTGCGATAGCCTACAGCGTAGAATTTCTTCATACTTTAACTGTTTATCGTACGGACTCCGGTAATAATCGATTTACGAATATAGGGGACATTAAATTAATTCCAATAAAATTTGCAAAACAAATTATTGAAAATCTGTAGTTTGTAATTAATCTAAACAAGGTTAAGGGTAACGGCGGGATGTACTTAGCTGGATTTCAATAGTTAGCAATATTTATACGTATATATGATTAAACGCTGAACACGTAGCACGGCTCCCGTTTTCCTTTGGTTGTATGCTCTCAGCCTTTATGATGAACTTCCGGAATAAGCCTTCTGCACCATTTTCTGTGAGACTTTCAGAAAAACAGCATGCATGTCTGTTTATATTAAGGTGTACATACATAAGGATGCAGATTATAAAAAATAAAACCCCTTTTCAACAGCGTGAAAGGGGGGGTATGTACCGAAAAAAGATAGTTATTTTTATAGTCACAGCCGTCAGAAGCGTGTTCTGTGAATGACGGCTTAATCCCTGGAAATCCTTCCGACTCAGAATTAGTCTGTAACCATCTGATTATTAATTAATTGTTCAACAGCCAGGTGCAGTACCCTGCTATGATCCCGATTGCCGCCCGGAAGGTGGCGATTACCGGATGCTCCTGCAATTCAATAGACCTGTAGTTGTTAAGTTATGATGAGACGATAGTCAGGGATTATTTAAAAAGGTATCCGATCTTGAATCCCAGGGAGAATGCAAGCGGGAAACTCTCATCCATAACCGAATATCCGTACTGGTAGGTGGTGTAATCGTCATCCGTTGAGAATCCGTAACCGGTACCAGCGTATATATCCACTGCAAAAACGTTGTCGATGATCCACTGTTTGCCAAGTACCAGCTGAACGGTGCCTGAAACCACGCCGGTTCTTTCCTTTTCTGCTGATACGTTATTGTAATAATCCCTCCACGAATACCGGTCGTAGCGGAAAGTAGAGAAGGCTATTTCGGGTTTTATGTAGCTTCCTTTTAATATGTGGGCATATCGCATCCCCCTGAGGTAGAAATCGGGATCTTTGATAAACTTGTATCCGAATTTTGCAAATACCCCTCCGGCATTGCGGTCATCGTTGTCGATACCCAGACCTATGATGCCTATGGTGGATTCTATGCTCCGGGCCGGTCGCAGACTTTTTTCCCAGGCAAAGGTGGTGTTTCCTGTAAGTGGTGAGAGAAATTCGATTTTCAGGACGTTTTTCCGGTTTTCTCTGTAACGTTCAGGATCTGTCATTGCCTTCTTAAACTCCATCTCCTGTCCGCTCTCAAATACGATCTTTGCAATATCGTCCTTGTCTGCCGAAAACAAAACATCGGCCGGATATTCGGGCAGGTTATACTTAACCTCATCCAGCCCTATTTCACGGATTTTACACTTAATCAGGTCGTTATTCTTTTTTACAATCAGATCCTGTGAAAGTACGGTATTGCAGATCAGAAACAACAGGATGGAAATTGCGAAGTTTGGTTTCATAAACTGGTTTTGTAGTGAGTGGTTAATGCTGACTTAAATTAGTGACATTCCTTCCTGTTTCGTTGCACCGTGACGCAATAAATTTATCGCTCAGGCGCAGGACGTGAAAATATGGCGACGTGCCGGATCAGGACGTGGCTGCTAATATCAAAATTTATACCATATATTCGGTTGCGCTGCACAAATCACCCTGATGGGCGATATTTTTTGTCGTAGTCCCGGAGCGGACAATAATTCGTATTCCTGTTTTACGGAATCATAAAAGTTCTTACTTTTGCACCTCGATTCACCGTTCACGGAGAGATGCCAGAGCGGTCGAATGGGGCGGTCTCGAAAACCGTTGTACCCTTACGGGTACCAAGGGTTCGAATCCCTTTCTCTCCGCAACCTATGCCTGTAAATCAATGGTTTACAGGCATTTTTTTATTAAGGTTAGCGGCTTGGCGATACTGCTGGTCGGCCGGGGACATTTTTTATTTTAATATCCGGCAAGTCAGCATTGCCGGGTTAATCGCAAAAAATTAAAGGTGGGGCAATGCAATAATCTGTTGAAAATCAGATTAATATTGCGCCGGATTTGTGCTGCGTCGGATGGATGTAACGGGAATGCAAAATGCTGAATTAAGATCAGTCGGATCCATAGTATACGTGTGTTTTTAACAACCTCGTATGAATTTGTCCGGATAATGTAAGTTTTGTAATACGAAACCGCAGTTGCAACAATTGTTACTCCTGCGATTTCTTTTGTTATGTTGAATGGATTTGTTATCTGATTTCCGTTAGTTTTACATTAACAGTAGAGAATTGCAATTCCGGAACAGAGGTTATTCACACTTCACGTGAGGATTCCAGTCGTTAAACATCCCTTTGGGATTTTCTTTTTCGGTCCAAACGTGTAATGCCCAGATTTGCTGTTCATGATTGGGGTGGAATTCGTGGCCGAAGAGCACAGGAGGTTCAGCATCCGCAGGATGAATGGCAAAAGGTACAATGTATTCCACTCCGTAAAATTCCATATTGCCGTTATCATCGGCACCATAAAGAAGAACCTGGGGCTCAAGGTGGTTTATTCGCCCGTCAAGGAATTCGAGGCGGCCAAAATGATGCCCCATTCCTCCTTCAGTCGGGTGCGCCACACAACCCGAAAGGTCGGTGTCCCAGCCTGCATCAAGTGCCGCAGCGTGCGATTTGTAGGTGTTAGTGGTTTCCCTGACTTCCTTAATCATTTCTGCTGTTTTATCGGTTTGGGAATCATTGTCCTTGCTGCAGGAGAATAAAACCAGGGCCGGTATCAGGAAAAAGGAAAAGCTTGCTTTACGAAAGTTTGTTTTTTTCATGGCATTCTGTGTTTTAAATTGGTTAATCGTTGAACAGTGGGTGCTTAATTTATGGCGGGAGTATAAGGCTCCACCATATTATCATATGGTTCAAGGGTTTGAAGGTAAGCGTATATTGCCCTAAGGTCTGTTTCGGTCATGCCGCTGTACATATACCATGGCATAAGCGTTTGAAACTCTCCGGGCCTTATTTCTGGTAATTTGAAACCGGAATCGGCATACATCCTGAACCGTTCGACAAAACTCTCTTCCGTATAGTGTTTAATCCCGGTTTGGTGCGGAGTCAGGTTTGGCGACCTGACAATGCTTCCGTCAGGAAATTGAAATTCTCTGCCTCCTCCGCCTTCAGGACCTGTAAATTTTCCTTTGGAGAAGTTGGTGTGACAGTCGAAACAGGCGGCTGCGTTTACCATATATTTGCCGTACGCTATTTTGTCGGATTCGGGTGGCCTGGTTGAAAATTCAGCCTTTTTTGGCATCGTACGCATAAGAATATTTACCGGGAAATCGGCTTTTGATTCAGGATGACTGGTTTCAACAGGGTCAAGAGTGCGTAGAAATGCAATGACCGCTTCAATGTCTTCCCGGTCCATTCGTCCGAATTTGTGGTATGGCATAACAGGGAAAATCGGATTTCCATCCCGCTTTACACCTGTAGTAATCAAATGAAAAAGCTCACCGTCAGACCAGTCGCCGATTCCTGCCGGGGTGATGTTTGAGGAGGTAAATTTGCCCGGAAAACCCATTGCATGGTCGAACACATCCCCCCCGGAAAACTCTGTTCCCGGGTGGGGCGGACCTGAAAACAGGGAGAAATCACGCTCCGAGTGACAATCAGCACACATCATCACGTGATACGCCAGATATTTGCCACGTTCTACTTTTTCAGGAGTAATTTTTACTTCAAGGTC
The DNA here is from genome assembly GCA_002441345.1 of Bacteroidales bacterium UBA6248. Taxonomy (GTDB): domain Bacteria; phylum Bacteroidota; class Bacteroidia; order Bacteroidales; family Lentimicrobiaceae; genus Lentimicrobium. The sequence continues at coordinate 58,134 of DJVU01000081.1, read as the reverse complement.
GGGTGCTTTTCCTGCATTAGGAAGAGCAAGCGAAACATATGCAAGTGCAGCGCCAATTATCAGTATAACTGCTGCAACTGTTTTTAAAAGATTCTTGACTGGTTTTTTCATGTGTCAGTTATTTGTCAAATTGTACTCTGACAAAAATAGGCCTGCACATATCGAACGAAAATGTGAAAATCACTGCATTTCCTTAGAATATCGGAACTATTAGTTTTTTCGAAGTTGAGAAGGCGAAATTCCTGTTTGTTTTTTGAAAAAGAAACTGAAATAATCGGGCGATGAAAAACCCAGGTCGAAACTGATTTCTTTTATAGATTTACTGCTAAATTTTAAATTGTGCCGCGACCGCATTATAAGTTGCTCGTCAATCAGGTATTTGGCATTAACCCCAAGAGTTTTCTTTACGCAATCATTCAGATATTTGTCTGAAACATTGAGCATTTGAGCATACTGGCCCACTTCATGGTACCGGGTTATTTGCTGATCAATGCATTTTTTAAATTTTATTACCAGGGCCGACTTTAAATTGTTTTTTTCAGTGATCACAGATTTTATGTTGCACTTCCCATCGCAGTATACAAAAAGTGCTTTCAAAAGGGACAGGATGGCTTCTTCCTTGTTTTTCAGATTGGTGCTCACCAGCTCATCCAACATCTCAATTATTGCCAGAATTCTCTTTTCAATCCCCGGAGCAAGATTTATTTTAGGAATCTCGTCTTTGCTGAACAAACATATTTCTGTTATGTGTAAATTCTTAAAAGTTGGATTCTCCATCATCGGTTTAGGTATATAGAGCACGTATCCCGACGATGCACATGAATCCTTTTTGACTATTTTCCACTCGAGGTCTGGTTGCAGGAAAAAGACGGAGTTTGCGATATTATGGTGTCGCTTTTTATTAATTTCAATGGAATATGCCTCCCCCTGAACCCAGCAAAAGGCATAACAGTTTTCCCTTTGTTTTAACGTTGTTTTGTTTACTATTCTTGATACTTGTATAGTGTCGTGATTCATTGTTTTCATTTATTTGGTTTACCGATATCAAACCCGGTTAAAGCGATGATGGTATTTTCCGGGAATTGTTTGTACGTGTAATTCCCGGATACTGACAATAACTTTCTGAAGCCGAAAAATAAACCGGTCAGAATGGATAAAAGTTTAATCCGATCGTTTTCCGGATAAATTATGAGTTAAAAATCAACTAGTCAGAAATTCATATTCCGGTCAGACTGCGGGTGGAATTTTTGCGCGATCTGTAAAATAAAAGATTTAGTATGCCAAAGTTTGTCCGGGACCCGTACCGGCCAGCAAAAGCGGTTCTATTGAAATCTGCAGCTTATATTTTAAATTACTCAGAGAATAAACTTCCGGTCTTTTTCGACCTGCGAACCTTTGTCGGATTCATCTGTGATGCTCTGACTATACTGATTTATTCAATCAGTCATATGCTTATGCCTGTCAGGAGTCTGATCTTCGGTTTTTTACGGAAAAGCACTGCTGTTATCTGATGTCTTGTGCCGAATTACCGCACAAACACCCATTGGTCACCCTTCGATAACTCGTCCATGTACTCGTAGTTTTCGTAGTTGAAGACCTTCAGCGATTCGGGATCGTTCAGCGAATGGTCGATGATGTAGCGCGTCATGAGTCCGCGGGCGCGTTTGGCATAGAAGCTTATGAACCGGTAACTGCCATCCTTAAACTCCTTGAAAACCGGAGTAATTACTCTTGTCTTCAGTGCTTTGAAATCGACAGCTTTGGCATATTCTGCAGAAGCAAGGTTCACCAGCACATTGCTTTCCGATTCTTTGAGCGCTTTTTTTACCGATCTGGTTATGCGGTCGCCCCAGAACTGATACAGGTTGCCTGTTTCGCCAACCGGCAGCAAAGTTCCCATCTCGAGCCTGTAGGCCATTATGCGGTCGAGCGGCTTAAGAATCCCGTAAAGCCCCGATAAGATCCTGAGATGTCCCTCCGAGAATACGAGCTGTTCTTCACCGAGTTCCCATGCCTTCAGTCCTTCGTAAACATCGCCTTTAAACGCTGCGAAAGCCGGACGCGCCTTACCATCCGGAAACGGGTATTTCCACTCACTGTATCGAAGGGCATTCAGTTCGGCAAGGTTCTGACTTATATCCATCAGTCCCGCCAGAGCAGCAGGGGATTTTTTGCGCAGCGTGGCAACCAGTTTTTTCGACTGTGCTATCATTTCCGGGTCCGACCCGGCAGGAATTGCGTATGGCTTTTCGAAATCGAGGGTCTTGCTGGGAGAGATGATTGTTAACATAAGGTTTGTTTTTACCAGAATCCGGGCATAGGAGAGAAACCGGGAAAGCCGTACTGCCGGTGAGGCAGGCGATAGTTGCTGCGACCGTCGTCCATGCGAATGCCTGCACCTATATGTACATTGTCGGAAATCTTGTACCCGACTCCAAGGCTGACCCCTTGTGCTTCCATCATAAGGTTTTCCGGATCAAGGCGCTGCATGAATCCGGGGTCTATAGTTTTGTATGCGCTTCCGCTGATGGTTAAGCGCTCATTCAGCTGGTAAGATCCTGCGGTGAAAAGGGTGAGCGAAGTAAAGTTACCTCTTGAAGAACTTTCTGTATTTTCAACTCCGGTGTTGGATGCTGCGGAATACGTAGTGTTTCCGATAACGGCTCCTGCACTGACCGTCAGTCTCTTGCCAACGGGCTGGCTGAACATGGGTGTAATGGAAGTACCATAAAGATGAGCACCTGGCATGGTATGGAAAAATGCTCCGGCCTGAAGACTGAAAAACGGCGAAGGAAGAAAGAGTGTATCTGTAATCTTAGGGTTATTTGCATCGCCCGTAACAGTATTGACAGCTCCGGTATCCTGCCCGGCAGAACCAAAGGGAAGAATCAATGCAATAAATAACACAATCCGGTAAAAATTCATGACTCCTTGATTTGCTGGTGTAAAAATAGTCACTTTTAGTTAATTTATTACCCTTCCGTTAAGGTATGTGGTGTTAATTTTTGTGAATTGCCGCGCCTTTTGTTGTGTTTTAATCCGGTAAGCTGTTTACTCAGGACCGGAATTTTCCTGTATCAGTAAGACCTCCTGCTCTATTATGAGTAAAAAAAAGCCCGCGTTCAGGGCGGGCTTTGAAATCGGTATAAAGAAGTTTCTTATTTTTTCAGGAGATCGCGGATTTCAGAAAGCAATTCCTGATCTTTGGTGGGAGCGGGAGGTTCAGGTGCCGGAGCTTCTTCCTCTTTCTTTTTCATTGAATTTATTGCCTTTATCATCATGAAAATAGCAAAGGCTATGATCAGGAAATCAACGATATTCTGAATGAAAAGGCCGTAATTAAGTGTGACGGCAGGCGTAACTACTTCGGCACCTTCCATAATTGCATCCTTCATGGTATAAGTCATGTCCTTGAAGTCGATACCACCGAGCAGCAGCCCAAGAGGTGGCATAAGTACATCGGACACAAAGGAGGATACGATCTTACCGAATGCACCACCAATGATAATACCGATGGCCATGTCCATTACATTCCCCTTCATTGCGAAGGTTTTGAATTCGTCTAACAGTTTCATAAGGTTGTGTTTTAAGTTAATAATTGATTAGGGAACAGGTTTTACTTTTGCATTGGTTGCTTTAACATCATACGTGAGGCCAACACCGAAAGTTTGCTTGAACTGGGTTCGCGGACCCCTGATGTCGGGATTGTCTTTGTCGGCAATCATAATGTCGTGATCATAAACGGTCTGGAACCCAAGGAACGTTGAGATGTACTTATTTACCTTCATCATCAGCAGGGCTTCCCAGTTGATGTCGATGTTTTCGGGCTGATTCAGGTAGTTGGTGAACAGTTCGAGTTTGGTTTTAAGGCTAATGTTTTCAATCAGGTCTTTTTCCATTACTGCTTTGAATGCAGCTCCGAATTCTTCCCGTACTTTTTTCCCGGGATCCACACCGTAAGCACCTTCATCGGCCAGTTGCTGATCTCTTACAAAGGTTAAGCGGCCTGTCAGAGGCAGGAACGAGATAGAAAGAAAAGGGTAGGGTTTGTAATCCATACCAAAACCGAGCATCAGATATCCGGGAGCCATAAATGTTGAGATGATAACAGAGTCGTTGGGGTACTTGTAGCCGTCGGTAAACTGTGACTTAAAGCTGAGGTTTGCGCTCAGGAAGAGGTTACGGTGGATGACGTTATGGCCGTACTTCGACACGAAGTCGATTTTGTCGTCGCTTTTGCGGATTTTCTGGTCGCCCAGCTTGAGTAGCCCGTAAGACATGTCCAGCATATTGTCCCAGGTCGATTTGCCTTTAAGCATTTTCGCATAAAGGTTGAGGAAGGAGTTGCCTCCCATGCTGTTTTCTCCTCCGGCAGCCCAGTTTGTAAGCGTTACCTGGGTAAACGAAAGCGAGGCTTTTCCTCCGGTAGTCCATAAACGGGTTGTGTCAACATTTTGGGTATAGGCTGCAGGTATCAGCAGAAGTGCAGCCATTACTGAAAACAGGGATTTACGCATAGTTTGGTTCTTGATGGTTATTAATTGATTATCCTCCGTAACTCGATTTAATATTGGGTCTGTATATGCCGTCGGGACTCTGGTCGAGCATAAAATTAATGGAAATACTCATGCGTGTTCGCACTGCCTTATGGCCGATGGTCCCCGGCATCCATTTTATCATTCTTACCAGACGGATGGCCTCTTCGTTGCAGCCGGCACCCAGTGAATTCAGAATGGTGATGTTAGAAGGCCGGCCATGCGGCTCAACAATAAAACCCACCTTTACGGTTCCGCTCAGACTTTGCCGTATTGCCGCTTCCGGATAGACCAGGTTCCCCGCAATAAAAGCGGCCAGATTGATCTTGTCGTTCCGGAAAACCGGGAAAGGTGCCGTCTCCAGATTCTTATAGTCGTGAATAACCCCGGAAGTGTCAATAGGTTCAAACGGATAGTAGTGGGATGTATAGCCGCGTTGCTTGCTCAGCCTGTTGTACCTGCGTATGTTGAAGTCGATGTCGAGAAATCCGGAATCTCTTACGGGAACACCGGCTACACGTGCTGGTTCCCATTCTGTCATCCGGAAAATACGCATCGCCTCCTGGTTAAACCTGGGGTCTGATTTTTCAGAAAATCTGACGTGTTCAACTTGTCCTTTTTCGGAAATACAGTAGGCAATGGTTACTACTCCTTCGATACCGGCCTGCAGGCATTCTTCCGGGTAAATCAGCTCCTGATCGATGAAATGCCTTAATTGTGCTTTCCCACCAATCGGCTGAATTGGAGTGCGCTCCTGACAATGAGCACTGTACGTGAGGAAAAGTATACTGAAAATAGCAGCCAGCCGATGCATCTTTGCGCAGATTTCGAGTAAATATAAGCATAAATTCCGTTCTGTCAATATGCTGTAATTCCACGATTGTCCGAAGAGCAATCCCGCTACGGTTAATAAATGCAGAATCCGGTTCCGCGCTGTGCTGAGGCCTGAACGAATTTATTGTAGATGAAGTCAGACAGGCTTAAGGTGTGAAGCTTTCACCCAGCCCTTACTGCCGTTGGCTATTCGGATTTCGTGCCACTCGCCGATACGATCCAGAATGGTGACTTTGAGTCCTTCATGTATTACAAAAAGATCGATGCTGCTCTCATCCGGAGAACTCTTGACAGGCAGTGTGGGGGTGAATATGATGGCTGTTTTTTGATTTTTTGCCTCCCGGTAGGTTTGCCAGGCAATGATACCGGATATCAGATTGATAATTAGCAGAATAATACCGGCAGTAAAGATAATTTTCCGGGTGTGTATGCTTCGTGCAAGGAAAAATAAAGCAATACTTATAAAAATAAAAGCAAAGGAAATCAATGCCATAAGTGCCCATCTGTCGGGTGAAAGACTGATTTTTAAGTTATTCCACCACCGTATATAAAACAACTCCGGCAGAACGTCGATCTTATCGACGATCTTGCTGTTGGCAACCCTCAGGTTATACTGGTAATCTTCGTTTCCCGGATCGTATTTCAGTGCCCGTTCGTAATTGAGAATGGCCGAAGGAATGTCGTTCATTTTAAAATAGGCGTTCCCCAGGTTGTAATAGAGGTCGGGCGCATCCATGCCCGATTCAAGTATTTTTTCGTACAGACTGGCTGCATTTTCATAGAAGCCTGCCATGTAAGCCTTGTTGGCTTTTTCAAATTCCTCGTGAGGGCTGGCCTGAAGAAACAGGCTTAATCCTGTGAAAAACAGAATGCTGAGTATTTTAATCTTCATGTTTCTCATGTTTTGCATTAAGCTGTTTACTTTAATTCCTGCTCTGTGCGGCTGATAACATCCATTGCCTGCCGATAGAGATTATCCATTGCACGGGATTTCTCTCCAGGGGCAAAACGTGCAAATTCGCAATTATTCAGGGCATCCATAAACTGCGCGATCAGGTCTTCCGCTACATTTTTTGTCTGAAGCGCTTCGTTAACTGATTCCATCGAAAGGGCTGACCGCGGAATGTTGAACTTGTCGCTGATGTATCCCCATAATGCACTGGAGATCTCGGTCCAGAAGGCATCCTGATTCTGCTGCTTCAGAAAATGCTCGGCAGCTTTCAGCCGTTTGCGGGCGATGCGTGTGGCTTTTCGGTTGCGCATCAAAGCCAAATCGTTTCTCTTCCGGAGCTCATTTCGCCACAATATCAGAAATGCAGCAAGAAGAAACGGAGGAATGGCAATCCAAAGCGGCAAAAACATATTGCCAAGCAGGTAAGTACCGGCCGGCCTGAAGTTTAGCGGACTGGTTTTAATGAACCGGACGTCGGATCCTATGTATTTAAAATCTTCTTTATTTGTGGATCCCGTGACCAGGGTTCCGTCCTGACCCTCGCCACGGCCAACCTTGACTGAATAACCGGGTGTATTCAGGGTCTTGTAGCTTCCTGTACTCAAATCGAAATAAGAGAATCGTGCCTCGTTGATTTTAAAGTCACCAGGATTTCTCGGGATAATCAGGTATTCGAATGTCCGGGAACCGGAGACGCCCGTTGCAGATACTGAAATATTATCGGTTATTCTGGGGTCGTAAACCTCAAAATCGCTGGGGAAGGTTATGGCTGGCTTTTCAACAAGTTTGATGTTTCCCTTGCCGGAGATGGTGAATTTGTATGTCATTGCTTCATTCGCCTTGAGCGATTCGCGGTCGACAGTCCCGCTTATGCTGAAGTTGCCGACGGCTCCGGTGAAATCGGCTGGCCTGGAGGCTTGTGGAAGAGGCTTAACGTTGATGTTTAACTTATTCGAGCTTATGGTCTTTTTTACGTTCTGGTAGGTGCTCCCGAAAAAACTGTCGTTGAAAAAGCTGTCGAAAAACGGGTCGTTGAACCCTCTGCGGCTAGCTTTGCGCTGAATCTGAGCGACTACATCCATCTCAAGGGGTTCTATTTCCAGCTTTCCGCTTTTCTGCGCAAACAAGGCTTCTTTTTTGATTTCGGCAACCACGTATTCTGACCCTTCCACCGTTTCCCGGTACTGGTTGAGTTTCGACATATCTTTTATCAGGTCCTGAGCCCAGAAGCCGGCGGTGGACGGTGTGCGCGTGATGCTGTATTCTGCAACGGGAATGCGGGTGTAAATTTTGTAGGTAACGATAATCTGCTCACCCTGATAGGGATTTGCATTGCTGACAGAAGCCCTTACAAAGAGGTCTTTCTGAGTTATTTCACCACCCGGTTGGGCGGGAGATTGCTGCCCCTGACTTTGCTGGGCCGGCGCATTCCCCTTTACAACTTTTATGGTAACAGAATTCGACTGGTAGCTTTTCCCGTCAACGTTAACAGAAGCGGGTGGAATGGTAAAGGTTCCTTCTGTAGTAGCCTGCAGTATGTAGGTGAACGAATAATCAACGGAACGTGTAACCTGGTTGTTGATAATCTGCATGCTGGAGCTGGTCGACTGACTGGGTCCGGCAAGTATGTTGAAGTCTTTGATGGCCGGAGACCTGAAACCCGAAGCCTGGCCGTTGACAGAATAAATAAGCCTGAACTGGTCCCCAACAGCCACAACCTCTCTTGCCGAAGCTCTGAAGTCGATTTGCTGAGCATAGGTTGAAAATACCCAGAGAAGTAAAACACTCAACGCTGAAATTCTCTTATTTTTCATTGGCCTTTCTGTCGCATTGTGTTATCAAAATAATTATACTGCCAGTCTACCAGTCTTTTTCAACCTGCACCGGACCTGCTTTTGCCTTTTGCCGGTTGACCTTATCCAGCGTCTTCTGTTCGTCGTTTTTCAATGCCTGCAGCATTCGTTCGGCATCCTGTTTTGAGATCTGCGGCTTTTGCTGCTGCTGTTGCTGCTGATCCTGACGATCCTGATTCTCGTTGCTGTTTTGCTGATCTTTCTGATCTTTATTGTCGTCCTTGCGATCGTTATCGCCCTTCTGCTGTTGCTGTTGCTGCTGTTCGCTCAGCTTGCGCATCGCATAGGCAAGATTGTATCGCGTTTCGTCGTCCGAGGGGTTCAGCCGCAATGCCTGCCTGAACGCCTGAATGCTCTCATTATATTTTTCGGCTTTAAGGTACGCATTCCCCAGGTTATGGAAAGCACCTGCACGCGCTGAAGGATCTGTGGCTTTGATCTGTCCGGCAGCGTTCATAAAATTGCGCTCCGCATCTTCATAGTTCTCCTGACGGTAAAGAGCATTTCCGAGGTTAAAGGCGCCCATTGCTGAAGTGGGCTTGCGTTCCAGCGCTTTGCGGTAATCAATTTCCGCTTCCTTGAATTTGCCGTCGTTATATTGCCGGTTTCCCTGCCGGATGAATGAATTTTCTTTCTGGGCAACAGAAGGAATCCAGAACAACAGCAGCAAAGATAAAATTAAATGGTTTTTCATCGCCTGAGAGTTTGTTCCGGTTTAAAAAGCTGAAATTTTCCTGCCCAGCGGCTTTTGCGTTCGTTGAGCATGAAGTTGAGGACCATCAAAAAGATTGCCAGACCCGCAAAGTACTGAAAACGGTCGTCGTATTCCGAGTAGCTCATCGTATCGTACGTGTTCTGTTCCAGTCTGCTGATCTCCTCAAAGACCTTTCTGAGTCCGGCCTGGGTATTGTTTGCACGTACGTAAATACCGTTGCCGGCTTCCGCAATCTGCTGCAGCATTGCTTCATCCAGACGTGTGATAACGGTGCTGCCGCTGCGGTCTTTCTTGAATCCCACCTGCTGATTGTCGCGATAAACTGGTATCGGTGCGCCATCGGCGAGCCCCATTCCTATGGTATACACCCGTATGCCGGCTGCTGCGGCTTCCTTTGCCCGGCCTACGGCATCGTCTTCATGATTCTCCCCGTCGGTGATGATAATGATGGCTTTGCCCGATTCCTCACTCTTAAACGATGCCATAGCCATTTCTATTGCCTGACCTATGGCTGTTCCCTGAACCGGTACAAGGTCGGGTTTTACCGTTGAAAGCATAAGCTTGGCTGCTCCGTAGTCGGTGGTGATGGGCAGCTGATTGTACGCTTTCCCGGCAAAGACGATGAGCCCGATACGATCATTTTCCAGCTCGTCGATGAGCCTGGATATGGATTGTTTTGCACGCTCGATTCGATTCGGCTGAATGTCCTGTGCCAGCATGCTGTTCGAAACATCGAGAGCAATTACCAGGTCAACGCCCCTGCGCTGAACTTTTTCAATACGCGAGCCTATTTGCGGATTTGCCAGAGTCAGTATAACGGAAGCAATCGTTAAAAGCAACAAACTGAAACGTATATGCGACCGGATCCCCGACACATCCGGCATAAGCCTCCGGATAACCGCCGGATCGCCGTATCTCACAGCCGACTGCTTTTTCCAGCGCAGGTAAAGAAGATACCCGGCAAGCAGCACAGGCAGCAGGATAAACAGGTTGAGGTATTCCGGATGTTCAAATCTAAACATGATGAATACGGTTTGTTAATTTAACTCCATCAGGGAAATTTCCTGAAAACGCTTATACCCAGAATGAAATCGGCAAGAAGTAATAGAAGAGCTGCAAGCACAAACGGCAGGAATTCCTCCTTTTTCTTCCGGAATTCGGTAACATCCACCTTCGATTTTTCGAGCTGGTCGATCTCCCGGTAAATATCTCTGAGCTTCCCGGCGTTAGTAGCCCGGAAATATTTCCCATTGGTCATTTCGGCAATCTGTTGCATAAGAGGCTCGTCAATCCTTACCTCCATCTGCTGGTACTGCATCCCGAAGGGAGTTTGTACCGGATACGGCGCCATGCCGATGGTTCCTACCCCTATGGTATAAACCCGTAATCCGAATACCCTGGCAATTTCAGCAGCAGAAACCGGGTCGATGAATCCGCGGTTGTTTTCTCCGTCGGTAAGCAGAATGATAACCTTGCTTACGGCTTCGCTTTCCTTGAGCCGGCTTACCGCGGTTGCAAGTCCATCGCCTATGGCCGTTCCGTCTTCTATCATCCCGCTTTTTATCTCATCAAGAAGGTTCAGCAGTATGCCGTGATCGGTTGTGAGCGGGCACTGAGTAAAGCTTTCACCGCTGAATACTACCAGTCCGATACGGTCGCTGATACGCCCCCTGATAAATTCTGCTGCAACATCTTTGGCAACGGCCAGCCGGTTGGGCTTAAAATCTTCCGCAAGCATACTTCCCGAGATGTCCATCGCCAGTACGATATCGATGCCTTCAACGCTGACGTTTTGTTTTGAGCTGCTCGACTGTGGTCGTGCAAGTGCGATAACCAGCAAAGAGAAAGCAAGGATTTTCAGTATAAACTGGCTGTGGCGCAGGCGGATGCGTAATGTCTTTCTGCCGGCTTTAAACGCTTCAATGCCGCTTACCTGCAGCCTGGCTCTGGTATCGGCACCGCGAAACCAGTACCAGGCAATGGCTGCCGGTAGCAGCAGCAGCAGGTACAAGGCTTCGGGATTCGCTAATTTCAGGTGCTCAAACATGGTTTTCAGCGGTTTTCGTTCGAATCGTTTTCGCTGCCGGAAGATCCGGCGGCAGGACTTTCTTTGCGCACCGGTGCAGGGATGGTGCTGCTTACAATCGATACAGCCAGCGTCATGCTAAGTTCATTATCGGCTCCCATGGGGCGTGCTTTGGCAAATTTTGCCATATCCGCCATCGATAATATCGTTTTCAGATCGGCCATCCGTTCCATATCGGACAGGTGGTCTTTCATGGCATCGGCAATTTCATCCGAAGTCATTTCCCGTGCATCCACCCCGAAGCGGGCTTCAAAATAGGTACGGAGAATATCCGTTAACCGGGAATGATATTCCTTAACCTGCCCTTTTTGCCACAATTGTTCGCGCTTGAGTTCTTCCAGATCCGCCATGGCAATCTGATGCGGGGGAGGCTGAGGTTTTGAAGGTAATTTTATCAAAGGTTTGTTCTGCTTGTGGTTACGGATGTAAAACCAGATCAGCAGTCCAAGCAGCAGCAGTCCCAGCAGCAGCAGAAGGTAAGGCATAAAATCCCTGAGGGTGTAAGGCGCTTTCATCACCGGCTTCAGATCTTTTATGTCTCCTGACATATCAACCTCAACGTTCAGAACTTCCAGCAGTCCGGCAGGAGAGAGCAGCCCGGTAGTTTTGCCGTTTCCCGAAGAGCTCACACCGAAAGGAATTGGCGGAATTACCTGAAACCCTGTGTCGAAAGAGGTAATAATAAGTTCCTGGGTGAGTCTGATCCGGTTATCCGGAGTCGTGAGCGTATCTACCGGGCCTTTTGAGATTATCTCCAGGCTTTTTGTCAGGGTGTCATTCAGGCTTGGCCAGTTTACCCTGTCGCCTCTGTTTACCTCCAGTTCAAGTGTCAGTTTTATCTGTTGTCCGATCAAAAACCGGCTGGTGTCGGGTGTTGCTTTCTGGGCAACAATTACGGAAGGTGCCATCAGTAAACAGAGGGCGATGACTGCAGCTCTGACTGATATTCGTAAACGAGTATGTTTTACCTTATTTTTCATCCTGTATCAATACGCGTTTATCTTCTCGATTCCCTGGCTTTGAACAGGTTAATAAGCGGTTTAACGTAATCCTGACCGGTCCGCATACGTGCAACATCCACTCCGCTGCGGCGGAATGCCTGTTCCAGTTGCTGAAGACGTTTTACCCCTTCCGCCGCATATGCATTGCGTACGGTCCGGCTGGCGGTATCGACCCAAATGGCCTTTCCGGCTTCTTTGGAATACACTCTTGCCAGACCCAGATTTGGCAGCGAGTAATCGCGCTCGTCCATGATATGAATAGCTGCCAGGTCGTGTTTGCGTCCTGCGATTTTCAGGGCATCCTCAAATCCCTGATCCATAAAGTCGGAAATCAGAAAAGCAGTACACCGTTTTTTCATAGCATTGGTAAGAAAACGCAGTGCTTCGGCGATGTTTGTTTTCTGACTTACAGGTTTAAAGTCGATCAGCTCCCTGATTATGCGCAGGTTGTGCGTCAGGCCTTTCTTGGGTGGGATGAATTTTTCGATGCGGTCGCTGAAAAAAATCACCCCCACTTTATCGTTGTTTTGCAAAGCTGAGAAGGCAAGTACGGCAGCAATTTCCGTCATCATCTCCTCTTTCAGCCATTGCCTGCTTCCAAATTCGTTGGATCCGCTCACATCGATGAGAAGGGTAACGGTAAGTTCGCGTTCCTCATCAAAAACTTTGATGTACGGGTGGTTAAACCGTGCAGTCACGTTCCAGTCGATATTCCGGATGTCGTCGCCGTACTGGTATTCCCTGACTTCGCTGAAGGCCATACCCCTTCCCTTGAAGGCACTGTGATATTGTCCCGAGAAGATCTGGTTTGACAGACCCCTGGATTTGATCTCAATTTTGCGTACCTTTTTCAGGATATCACTGGTTTCCATCCTTGGAGGATATAAGAGTTTGTGAAGATTTCGGTTTAGGGAACCTCAACGGTGTTGAGGATTTCGTTGATAATATCGCTGGTGCTGATGTTTTCAGCTTCGGCTTCGTAAGTCAGGCCAATCCGGTGCCTCAGCACGTCGTGAGCAACGGCTCTTACATCTTCGGGAATCACATAACCGCGGCGCTTTATAAAGGCGTAAGCTTTGGAAGCCAGCGCCAGGTTGATGCTTGCCCGAGGCGATGCACCGTATGAAATCAGACCTTCAAACTTTTTAAGTTTATTCTCAGCAGGAAAGCGGGTTGAGAACACTATATCGGTGATGTAGTTTTCAATTTTCTCGTCGAGATATACCTCCCGGGTAAGGTTACGGGCTTTCAGAATCTGTTCGGGAGATATGATGGTACTGGTTTCCGGATAGCTGCCCGACATGTTTTGCCGCATAATCAGCTTTTCTTCCTCCCGGGTAGGATATCCGATGATAACTTTGAGCATAAACCGGTCTACCTGAGCCTCGGGAAGAGGATAGGTGCCTTCCTGCTCAATCGGATTCTGGGTGGCAAGTACAAGAAATGGTTCGGCAAGCGGATAGGAGTGTTCTCCGATGGTTACCTGTCGCTCCTGCATGGCTTCGAGCAGTGCGCTCTGTACTTTTGCCGGTGAGCGGTTGATTTCGTCGGCCAGGATAAAGTTTGCAAAAATGGGTCCCTTTCTTACCTGGAATTCCTCCTGTTTCTGACTATAGATCAGCGTACCGATAAGGTCGGCCGGCAGAAGGTCGGGCGTAAACTGTATTCGGCTGAAGCGGGCATCAATAATGTTTGCCAGCGATTTTATGGCGAGAGTTTTTGCCAGACCGGGCACTCCCTCCAGCAGAATGTGGCCGTTCGACAGTAATCCGATCAGCAGCCGTTCAACCATATGTTTCTGCCCGACAATCACCTTGTGCATTTCCATCTCTATCAGATCGATGAATGCACTTTCGTTCCGGATGCGTTCGTTCAGTTCCTTGATATCAGTCTCAATCATGGCTCATAGTTTTTTGCAAAATTATCACTACGAGCCCACGATGCAGGCCGTCCCGGTGTTAAAAATTGTTAAAGGGTGCGGGTTTCAGGCTTATAAGTGCCTGCGGAAGGGATTTCCGGGGCTCAGAAAAACAAAGCAAGACGGCTATTTGATCCCGGCTTTCCGGCGCAAGGATGCCGGGATGCCGTCTTTATGCAGGGTAATTGCTACGGTATTGAGCATTATGTAGGGTTCCGACATATAAAGGTATCCCTGGTAAGGATTCCCCTTATCTCCCCAGGAATTTTTGGTGATAAAATAGCGTTTGCCTTCCTGATCGGTTGCAATTCCGGTTATATGCATCAGATGATCGTCGGTAGCCTTCAGGTTGTCGAATTCGTCCTGCCGGATTTCCTGAGTTATCTGCCTTTCGGCTGCGGGGCCTTCGAACTTGTATAGTTCGGCAGTGCGTTCCCGCTCGCTCATTTTTTCCCAGCGGGCGCGTTCGGTACCCTCCATGGATTCCGGACGGTACTCCGGAAGTATGGCCACCCCTTTTGCATGCGAGAATCCCTTGTCGCTGACATCCCCGTCCCAGCAGATGGTAAATCCGTTTTCCAGGGCATAGGTCATGGTAGCAATCAGATCGTCGAGCGAAACATTCAGGTAAAGATCCTGAGACCAGTTGTCCGGAATTTCGAGGTTGATGCGTGTGAAAAACGGATGGTGCGTGTAGGAGGTAATTTCGATATAATCATCGGGATTGAGGCCTTTTTTACCAGTTTTTTCAGAACTTGCCGACGGCAGTGGTCCCATGTAAGAATCCAGAATGCTTCCAAATGCCTGCGGCCAGGCTTTTGAGAGCTTTCCGTCGGAATTCGTTTTCACGGCATCCAGAAATCCCTTCAGGGCGTTATTCAGTTCGCCATGCACATGATTCTCTTCGCCTGGAAGCAGGCCGGGATAGTGCGTTTCGGTAACATAGCCGTGTGTACGGATGATGTTGAGCACATCATGGGCCTGACCTCCGGGGCCGAAATTTGAGGAACCATGGAGTCTGAGGTAACGCTGCGCTTTCTGCCGGTAAGCATGATTCACGAAAAACATCTCCGAAAGATCGGTTTCCCCTTCTCCCAGGCGGATTAATTCCGACTCAAGGAAAGAAACGGCGGCAAAGCTCCAGCAGGTACCTGAGCGGTACTGGTTTTTTACGGAAGTGGCTTTGTTGTTTTTAACTTCCGTGAATTTGAATCCCGGTTTCCGGTCAAGGGTGTCCTGTGCATTTACGGCGCTGAACAGGAAAAAGAGTGCCGCAAGGAGCGAAAATGACTTCTGGTTCATGATATGAAAGATTTAAAGATAGATGAAAGGGTAAAACCACAAAAAAAATGCGGTTGAAATCCTCCGGCAAACCTATTGAATTTTTTGGTTTTCAGCCATTATATACTTGCAGCTTTTTTGTGAAATGTATGATTTTTTGCGGGAGGCGTGCGGATTGTTTTTTAAGTAATCAAATTCTTCTACATTTGCTGCCCGAAAGGGGTTAATTTCTGACGAAAATGAGTGCAGGAGTTTAAACTGAAATCGATTTTTACGCTATTTTTGTATGGAAAAACGGTGCCCGAGCTTGTGTATCACCAAAAAAGGCGTAAATTGGTCCGCTCTTTTCGTTGTCTTGAAAACGTAATATCCATAAACTACAAGAATATGAAAAATAGAAGTTTACACTTTGGCTTTCTTGCATTGATTCTGGGGGCCGGGATCATTTTGCTGACGACTTCAGGTACCTTTATGCAGATCGTTGGTAAAAATGTACCCGGAGATAATGCCGGAGGGCCGGAAATTAGCTGGACTTACCTTTCTCAACTCCGAAACAATCAGGCTACAGGCCAGCTTAACCCCGCCGATGTTATTAAAGCCAGAAACCAGGTTGCCGGTACAAGGGATGCCGGAGCGCTGGGTCTGAACTGGACTCCCAAGGGTCCCGATAATGTTGCCGGCCGTACCCGGGCTATCCTGGTCGACAATAAAGACAATACCCGCAGAACGATAATTGCCGGTAGTGTTTCGGGTGGTTTATGGAAATCAACAACCGCCGGTCTTACCTGGAATCAGATCCAGACCTCAGGCGTAATCCTCAACATCAGCTGTCTGGCTCAGGCTCCCAACGGAGATATCTATGCCGGCACCGGTGAAAATTTCAACAGCAGCCGCCTGAATATGTACAGCGGTTTCATCGGACAGGGGATTTACAAATCAACCGATGGCAATACATTTACAAAGCTTGCTTCTACCGATCCCGGTTCATTTAATGATCCGGACGCCGCCTGGTCGTTTGTAAACCGAATTGCCGCCGGGGATAATAATAAAGTGGTAGCTGCTACCAACAGCGGAGTTAAATGTTCGGCCGATGGCGGTCAAACATGGCAGCCCGCCAAAGCCAACGGACAGGAACTTACAGGCGTTGCCCTGGATGTTAAGATGTCGTCCGATGGTGCAATCGCCGCTACTGTTGGCGATAAACTCTATGTTTCAGCAAACGGAGCTTTCGACGGATTCGTTCTGCGCAATACGGGTGCCGGACAGGACAGCCTGCCTTCAAACGCCATCCTGCGTATTGAAGTGGCTTTTGCCCCCTCACAGCCCTCAACACTTTATGCTGTTCTGATTGCCGACGGTTCACAAACCCTTACTTTCCCCGGTCAGCTTGCCGGCGTTTATGTGTCAAGAAACAAAGGGGAAACCTGGAAAATAGTAGGCCCCGGCTTCAGCCCGATTTTTAACGTCTTCGGAAATGCCGCAAACAACGTTCATTATGGCGATTATGCAGCATCCCTCGTTGTAAGCCCCAATAATCCAGATGTAATTTATCTGGGTGGAGTTAATGTCTGGCAGGGAACCAAAGTCCTTGAAACCGGTTTTTACCAATGGCACCAAAGCACCATGGGCGAAGCAGGAAGGTACTTTCACTGCCTCACCATAAATCCAGATAATCCCCAGAATATCTACGCCGGTTCCGATGTGGGAATCTACTCAACCGAAAATGCATTTGCTTCCAGCAAATCCATCAATAAGAATTACCGGACATCCATGTTCTATACCGTTGCTGCCGATGATAAAGGCAGACTACTCGGAGGGACTCAGGGCAACGGAGTTGTATTCCTGGATCAAACCGGAAACACCACTGAAACTGCAAATACAATCCTTAATACATTCGTTGGCGGAACAGTGGAAGTTTCCATGATCAACCCTGAAGCTATTTTCTACTCATCCACCGCCGGTAATCTGGTTAGGTCGAACGACCTTGGTGTTTCACCTGCCAATGAATTCATCTATGGCTCTGAAATTACTAATAACAACGGAAATGTGTTTATTTCACCCTTCCGCTTGTGGGAAAACTTCAACAATCCCTATTCACGTGACAGCGTTACGTTTAAAGCAGGCAGACATTACAATGCCGGCGAAACCGTTACCTGCACCAGCAAAAACAATCATTTCCCGTTCCATTACACCCTGCCTTCTGCTCTTGATAAAAATGATACGATAAGAGTTCAGGATCCCGTTTCATCCATTCTTTTTGTCGGGCTTACCAATGGCGTTTACATGTCGAGAAATGCACTTGATTTTTCAAGGCTTCCTTCATGGGACCGCATTGCTAATTTTGCCGGCGTACCATCAACACTGGCTTTTTCAAAAGATGCCAATTACCTCTTTGTAGGAACCACCGACGGTAAACTGCTGCGTATTGCCAACCTGGCACTGGCTTATGATTCATTACGTGCCGATGTCAACAGTTCTGCCTGCATTCTGTCATCAACTGTAGTTAAGGAATTCCCTGGAAGGTATGTAACTTCCATAGCAATAGACCCTAACAACGATAGCCATGTCGTAGTTACTCTCGGAAACTATGGCAATACCGATTTTGTTTACAGGTCGACCAATGCTCTGGCACAGTTCCCCGATTTTACCTCCATTCAGGGAAACCTGCCTGCTATGCCGGTATATTCCTCAATCGTTGAGATGAACAGTTCAAACCGGATCATTCTGGGAACTGATTTTGGAATTTACACCACGGAATCCGCAGGCTCTTCTACGACCTGGACTCCCGAAAACAACGGCCTCGGAGCCATACCGGTAATGATGATTCGCCAGCAGACCGTTAACCGCCCATGGATTGAGAATATTCCGGGCGTCAGCAACTTTGGCGCCATTTATATTGCCTCTCACGGCAACGGGGTATTCGAAAACCGTAACTACGTCGGAATCGATGGTCCTGGTCATAAACCTTCAGCCGAAAGTACTCTGTTGTCGGTATATCCCAACCCCGTTTCCACCCAGGTTAACTTTAACGTGAAACTCGAAAATGCTGCGAAAGTAACGGCCGTGGTTTACGGATTGAACGGAACCCGTATAAATACCATCGATTTCGGCACACTGACCCGCGGCGAACATGCTCTTACTGTTCAGGCTTCCGAGCTGCCAGCCGGAACTTACCTCCTCAGGGTAACGGAAGGAATCAACTCGAAAACCGCCAAGTTTGTAGTAACCAGATAAGTTAACGCTTGGCACCTTTCGCCGGCTTCAGGATTGTAATTCGAAAAAATAAGGAAAAATGAAAAAGATATTTCTCTCATTCTTGATCTTAACCCTCAGTTTACCGGTATTGATCGCTTCACCCAGCATCTTTACCCCTGAACTGACTGCTCCTAATAACAACCAGAGCGGAGTAGCTCCAAATGTTACGCTTGACTGGAATGCAGTCGTTGGCAACATCGGACTTCATTATATTCTGCATCTGTCAACCGACGAAGCATTTACCAGTCCGGTGGAATTCACTACGGAACTTACCCGGTATGAAATGTCGAACCTTATGTTTGGCGAAGCTTATTTCTGGAAAGTTAAAGCTGTTGATATGACCGGACAAAGCGACTGGTCGGAGGTGAGATCATTTACGGTGGTTTCACGCCCCATGATGCGCCGCCCTTCAAACAATGCCAATAACCAGGATGCCAATGTGCTGATTCAATGGGATGCCATAACGGGTGTCAGCCATTTTGATTTTCAGATCGACACGGTCAGTACGTTTGATTCTCCTTATGCCTATATTACTGCGGTGGCCGGAAGCAAGAAGGAAACAAATGCAGCTAATCTGTTGTTCGGCGTAGGTCACTACATCAGGCTCAGGGCACGTCATGCCCTTGATACCACCGACTGGACAAACCCGACTTTCTTTACGGTAACCAGTACCTTCAACATCAGCAGACCTAACGATAATGCCACAGACGTGGTTCCGGATGCTGAATTCCAATGGTCAAGGGTAAACGGTATCAATAAGTACAATGTTCTGATTTCTCTTGAACCCGATGTACAGCATTACGACAGCTACAACGTTCAATCGAATCTTACCCGTATTAAACCCGATACACTCCTTTTCGGTACCCAATATTTCTGGAGAATGCTTGCCATTCATTCAAAAGATACACTCTATTCTGCAATCCGGACTTTTACGACCGTTGCAAAACCTGTTCTGAAGACTCCGGCTAACAACTCTACCAATGTCCAGCTAACCCCTTCGCTTACATGGGGAAAAATCTCAGGTGTGAAAACCTATGAACTTGAACTCGCTGCCAATGCTGCTTTCACCGGAGCAAGGCATTATAACATTGCGGCAACCGGTGGTGCAGGCGATGAGCTGTTTAAAGTTCCCATTCACGTACTCGACAGCGCCAACACCTATTACTGGAGGGTGAAAGCCATCAGCAGCCGGGATTCGTCTGCCTGGAGTGATACGTACAATTTCCGTTGTGTAGCTTTGGGCGTTGAAGATCCGGCTGACCTTCTCGGAAAAGCAAATATTTTCCCGTCTCCTGCTGCAGGTGAGGTAAATATTCAGATGAAAAGCACAGTTTATGGAAATGCGGAAGTAAGCATCTACGATCTGCTTGGCAAAACAAGAATCGAACGTCAGGTGCAAATTACCGCCGGACAAATCAGGAATTTCGACCTGGAGAATCTGCCGGATGGTATTTATATGATTAATATTAAACACGAAGGTGTTTCGGCTACTTCAAAGCTTATTATCCGAAGATAGCCCTTAAACTTATACAGCTTTTGCCCCGGCATTTACCGGGGCTTTTTTTTGCTGTCGTTTCGTTGTAAATACTGTTAAAATTGCCGTGCAATGCGCAATTCATATAATCAGCTGTATGAATAAGCCAGAATTATTCTGGAGTGAATCAGGAAAACACTATGTGTTGGTTACTGATTGTAATTGAAAGCGGAATCCGGAATGCCTTTCCGCGAAAGCGTTAATTTAAAGAAGAGTTAGTTGTATCGCTTTCCAATGCCTAAACTCAGGTAAAGGGTAAGAAAAAACTGGTCAGGATCTTTAAAGGCCATGATGGGAACTGGTTTGGCAAACGCATCGAAAACGATACCGGCCTCCAGGGTTTTGGGCCGCTGGTTGATGGTTCCGAATTCCACATTCAATCCGGCTTTAAGGTATGCGCCGGGATAAGGGGTTATATTGCTGAAGCCCTTCAGAAATGAAGCCCTGCCATAAATATTATCGGGAAAATGCTCATTTGGATCGTACCTTTCGGTAACGGTTATGTAACGGTACGTAGATTCATCGATCTTGATGATGTGAAGGTAGACCGGTTTTGCCAGCGCGGTGGAAATTCCGCCAGAGTAAAATAAGCGTAATTCAACTCCTCCGGTATACGGTTTACGGTTGAGCAGGCGCTGGTGACCAACTCCGGCTCTGGCGATGTACACCGTATTCAGCTTTCCGTAATAATAACTTCGGGTGTTTGTGTAGAAGGGGTTTATGGATTTGATTTCCTTACTGTCCTTCATTTCAGCAAGGTTAACTTCAAACATAAGCTTGTTGAAAATGCTTTGGTTTCTCCCGGTTCTGAATTCGAGTCCCCACCCGCTGGAATGGATAATGATTCCGCCGCCTAGCTCTTTGCGAAAAAGAACATTGTCGGCAATGCTGTCGAAGTCCCCGACGTTTCGCTGCGACCACGCCGGCTGGCAGATCAGGATAAGCACAATGGCAGTAAGCGGAAAGAGTAGTTTTTTCATTGTACCGGGATATCGTACTTACAAAAATACATAATCCTCTGCTGCATCCAACAAAAAAAGCCCATGAATGGTTCACAGGCTGTTGGTTAACAGAATTAAGTTATCAGTGATTTCTTTCTGTCTTATACCGGCTTGCTTCACCGTAGGCAGCACACTTTTTGCTTGAGGTGCACGATGTAACAATAATACCAAGGGAAAAAGCGACCAGCAGCAGCAAAACGATTTTTTTCATACTTTTACTCAGTTGATAGACGAATTGGGTACAAAGATAAGTGCTTACATTATAACCTCGATTAACAGGTTATATTGTTAATGGGTAAAAAATGAAAAAGTAATACCTCATGCCTGAAATTAATCCCAGAATTCACGAGAGCTGGAAAGGCGTATTGTCTGAGGAATTTGTCAAGCCTTATTTTGGTGAGCTAAAATCATTTTTGCTCGAGGAAAAGAAAAAGTACGCCGTATACCCTCCCGGTGCATCAATTTTTGAAGCTTTTAACCGTACACCATTCGACCAGGTAAAGGTTGTTCTGCTGGGCCAGGATCCTTATCACGGCCCGGGACAAGCCCATGGCTTATGTTTTTCGGTGCCGGACGGGATTGCATTTCCACCATCCCTCCAGAATATTCTGCGTGAGATTCAGACCGATCTGGGTTATCCTTACCCTTTAAGCGGAAACCTGTCAAAATGGGCCGACCAGGGAGTGTTGTTGCTGAACGCAACACTGACCGTTCGCGCAAATGTGGCCGGCTCTCACCAGGGAAGGGGATGGGAAGATTTTACCGATGCCGTCATAAAAAAACTCTCAGAAAACCGCGAACATCTTGTGTTTCTTCTTTGGGGGAAGTATGCCCGGAATAAAAAGCAAATAATCGACCAGTCAAAGCATTATATTCTGGAAGCTCCGCATCCTTCACCCCTCAGCGTTTACAGGGGATTTTTCGGCTGCAGGCATTTCTCGCTTACCAACCAACTGCTGATTCAACACTCTATTACACCGGTAAACTGGCAGCTCGAATAGATTTAAGGAAAATTTAAGGTTAGCTGCACAGCGATGTTAAAAGTTGATTTGCAACAAATTAAAATTAGTTTGCTTATCTTAGGTCGTTTTTTAAGCCTATAAGCTGCAGTTGGTTTCAGGATATACGCATTAATAGTTTTGATGTATGTTCATATTGGCATATTTTCGCTCACCCTTAACAAAACTTCAACCTATGAAAAGAACATTACTGGTTATTTTATTGATTGCCGTTGTTATTCCTGCAATGGCCGGTGGAATTGTTCACAATTCCAATCAGAGTGCTTCCTTCATCCGAATGCCGGCACGCGATGCTTCCCTTGGTTTGGATGCTGTTTATTACAATCCGGCCGGACTGGTCTGGCTTAATGATGGTTTCCATCTATCGCTCAATAATCAATATGTAACGCAAACCCGAACCATCGGGACAACATATCCGGGACTTAACCGTTCGGAATTCACAGGTGAAGTGGTAGCGCCATTTTTCCCTTCATTTTATGCAGTGTATAAGAAAGACCGCCTTGCTTTTTCTTTGGGTTTTAATCCCATAGGAGGTGGTGGCAGCGCAAAATTTGCCGATGGACTACCATCCTTTGAAATGCAGGTGGCTGGATTGCCTGCTCTTCTTTCCGCCAGCGGTATACCGACAAGCAGTTACAGCTTTGACACCGAATTTGAAGGTAAATCCGTTTTTTATGGCATCCAGGGAGGAGTAAGCTACAAAATTAACGACTTGTATCGGTAAGCGCCGGTCTGCGTTACGTGATGATGAACAACCATTATCAGGGATACCTCAAAAACATTCAAATCAACCCGGCATTTCCAATTCTTGGTTTCACCGGCTCGATGGTACCTGCCCCTAATTTTTTCAATGCCATGGCGGGTATGTTCCAGGGACTTGCAGGTATAGCCGGTTCGCTTGAACCCCTGGTCGCCGGAGGTGGCGGAAGCCTTACCCTGGCTCAGGCACAGCAGGCCGGATATCTTACATCCGAAGATGTAGCTTCAATCGCTGGTGGCTTCGCCCTCATCAATCCTACTATTGATCCCATGACTTTGTCGGTTGAACAGATTCAGGGCGCGTACGCTGTGGCAACTCCCGTTTTTGTTGCTCAGAATCAGGCAATGGCAGGTTATGCCGGAGCAACAGCCGATAAAGAAGTGGATGCAACCCAGAAAGGTTCAGGAATCGTTCCCATGATCGGAGTGAATCTGAATTTTGAGCGTTTCAATATTGGACTTAAGTACGAACACATGGTCAGCGTTAGACTGAAAAACGATACTAAAGTTGATGATGTCGGACTCTACCCTGACGGGGATGAAGTGCCTAGCGATATGCCTGCCGTACTCTCTGCCGGAATTGGTTTTGATGCCACATCCAAATTCAAAGTAAGTGCAGGAGTGCATTACTACTTCGATAAATCGGCTGAATACGGTAAGAAGCTTAATAATGAATTTGTTAAGAATGACCAGGTTATAGACAAAAATTTCTGGGAATTTGCCCTTGGCCTGGAATACGGAATTACCGAAAATCTGATGGTTAGTGCCGGATATCTTCGTACACAAACAGGTGTAATGGATATCTACCAAACCGATTTGAATCACAGCCTCTCCACCAACAGCATAGCTGCCGGTCTGCGTTATGCCGTGAATGAAAAAATCGGAATCAATCTGGGAGCAATGAATACGTTCTATCAGGAAGACAAAAGAACTTTTCCGGGAACAACGCAGGTTCCTTCCTATACCGAAACATATAACCGTAAGGCATTTACTGTTGCCCTCGGAGTAGATCTGAGTTTCTGATCAACAGAAACCTTCGTACCGAAAGCCGGATGTATCCGGCTTTCGGTGTTTTATTACAGTACTTTCATGGTTTTTACCACCTGTAGCTTTTTTAACATTGCTAAATACAGGTATTTTGAACAGACCGGTTCTTATTATAACAGGCAGTGGTTTAATATGCGGATGCGTACTTTGTGGTTCATATTTCATTATGTAGTATTTTTGCGGCGATGAAAATTAATCCGGCACTAATCGAAAACTCGGCAGTATTCTCCCCGAAATCCGGAAAACGCATACCGAACGGATTTCTTCTCTTTTTTCGTGCCATGTTGCCGGTACTTATCGTATTCCTTCTGGTAGTTCCGGTTTCGCTTCATGCTCAAACATTTACAATAGATACGAATTCCTTTTATATGGAGGAGCCTCCCGGTTTTCTGCATGAACCGATACCCTTCCCGGATGCAAATGGGAGTAACAGTCCGGAAGAAGAATGTGAAGAAGATGAGTTTTCCGGTACCGAACCGGAAGGGGAGGATGGACCCTATGTGCCCGGTGATATGATTTTTGTGCCTCATGAGGTGTTGTACAATAATCGTTGGGATACACTTTACATTCGTACCGGAAAGAGCGATGTTGCCAATATGGCCGACTCGGTTTTTCTTCTTCTGAATAATCCTGCCGAAAATGGATTTGTTTTTCCCTTTAAGGGAAAGGTAATTTCAAGATACGGATACAGAGGATCCCGTTTTCACGCCGGCATCGATATTAAGCTTGAACAGGGCGATACCATTTACAATGCGTTTGATGGAAAAGTCAGAATTGCCCGGGTAATGAGCGGTTATGGAAAGATGGTGGTTGTACGGCACCATAACGGGCTGGAAACCGTTTACAGCCATCTTTCGAAAGTTATAGCAGATGTCAATCAGGAACTGAAAGCAGGCGATCCGATTGGACTTGGAGGAAGAACCGGTCGTGCCACCACCACCCATCTGCATTTCGAAACTCGTTTCAGAGGCGAACACTTCAACCCTGAACGTATCATCGATTTCGAAAATTATACCCTGCGGCACGATACCCTGTTGATTACCCGTTCCTTCTGGCGCTCAGGTAATTCGGCAGCAACTGCCTCTTCCGGCAACAGTCAGGAAGGAAGCCGTTATCACACTATCCGGTCCGGAGATACCCTCTCGAAAATAGCAAGGCAATACGGCACTTCTGTGGACAGGCTCTGTAAACTGAACGGAATCAGCTCTGCAAAGGTTCTTCGTATTGGCAGCAGGCTTCGGGTAAGTTAGATTGCAGTTGCAGTGGCAGAGCCCAATGCCTCGCTGCTTATTCACGGGTTTTCGTTAACTTTACCAGCCGCCTTGTGCGGCTTCCGGAATTCACTTACTAAAGATGCGCAATGAAAAGAATTAGCAGGATTATATGGTTTACAGGGATTGCCGCTGCTCTTTTTGGATCCTGTAAAGGTCCGGCAAGACTTGCCTATCGCAATATGGCCGATCAGTACCAGCCTGAATTGCGCATGCCGGGACTGTCGTATGAGCTGTTTAATCAGGACGACAGCATCACACGACTGTATGTGCGGTTTCCGTATGATAACCTGAGGTATCTGACAGAAGATGGAAAAACCACAGCCTCTTTCCGCATGCACTATCAGTTGTATGCCGGTTATGAAATGGCTGCCATCAGCGACTCTGCTTCGTTTTCAGGACAGGACACGCTCAAAATTCAAGGGTATTTTTATGACTCCGTAATGGTTATGGCGCCAAGGGGAAAAGACTATATCCTGAGTGTTACACTGGAGGATGTAAATGCCGGAAAGGAGTATACGTCCCTGCTGACATTAAGCAAGCGGCAGTTTCCGGGTATCAATGATTTCATGGCCGTGGATGAGAACGGGCTGCCTTTGATGCGTAATTACATCTGGAGGAATGAGCGGTTTCGAATCCGAACCAGCGGGTATAACGGAGACCTCACCATACGACGCATTCCAGGCAAATTACCTCCGGCATCTCCACCTCATTCATCCGGTAGCGGCTTGTACAATGCCGAATCCGATTCTTCTTTTACCGTTGCCGTTTCTCTGTATGCTTCTCCCGTTCTTGCACTTCCCGGAACAGGGCGCTTTGTGATAAGCCAGGGCAACCAGCCGGTGCTTGTGTTGTATCGGTTTTACGACGGTTTCCCGGAAATCGGCTCCACCGATCAGATGCGCGAAGCACTTCGGTATATCGCAACCGATACGGAATACCGTGAACTGTTTAATCAGCCTTCACGGGCGGCCGTAGACCGTTTCTGGGTTAATTTGTCGGGGCATTCCGAGCGGGCGCTGAACCAGATCCGGAAGTATTACGGAAGGGTGGAAGAGGCCAACCGCTTGTATTCCATCTCCGGAGAGGGCTGGAAAAGCGACCGGGGGATGATCTATATCGTTTATGGCCCCCCGAATATTGTATATCGTAACAGCACCTCCGAACAATGGACCTACGGAGAACCAGGAAATCCGCTTTCACTTCGCTTTCTGTTTAATCTTGAGTATCCTGCCGGCAGCCCGGCCGATTACTTTCTTATACGTTCCGATACATACCGCAATCCCTGGCATCTAGCCGTGTCGAACTGGAGGCGCTGATAAGCGAATTTGAGCTACCTTTGCAGAGAAATAATTCACTGCTGTCATGGACTCATTTACCGATATTCTGGCAAAACCTGAGCTCACAAAACAAGATATTGTTCATTTGCTTCTTTCTGAAGGTGAAAACCGCGGAAAGCTTTTTGCGAAAGCAGCTGAAGTGAAGGAAAAATACGTCGGAAATGTTGTCTATTTCCGCGGACTTATTGAATTTTCAAACATCTGCAGTAAGAACTGCTACTATTGCGGCATCCGTAAGGGAAACCGCAATGTAAAGCGATACAATCTTCCGGACGAACAAATTATAGAAGCTGCGCGATTTGCGTATGAAAGTAACTATGGTTCCGTTGTTTTGCAGGGCGGGGAGATTGAAGGTGAAGTTTTTACAACTCGCATTGAAAAACTCCTTCGTAAAATAAAGGAAATCTCCGGCGGGAAACTGGGGATAACCTTGTCGGTGGGAGAACAAACCCCTGAGGTTTACCGGCGCTGGTACGAAGCCGGAGCTCATCGTTATCTTCTGCGCATCGAGTCCTCGAATCGCGATTTGTATTACAAAATTCATCCGGGAGACGAAACCCACCGTTTCGAACGCAGACTTCAGGCTCTTTACGATCTTCGTGAAGCCGGATATCAGGTAGGTACAGGAGTCATGATCGGTCTTCCGTTTCAAACCCCTGAGCATCTGGCCGAAGATCTGATGTTTATGAAGCAGCTGGATATCGATATGTGCGGAATGGGACCGTACATAGAGCATGCCGATACTCCTTTGTGGGAATTCAGGGATCAGCTTCTTCCTCTCGATGAACGATTCGATCTGGCATTGAAGATGATAGCCATCCTGAGATTATTAATGAAGGATATTAACATCGCATCTGCCACAGCACTTCAGGCTATTGACCCCATCGGAAGAGAAAAAGCCCTGAAAATAGGAGCCAATATAATAATGCCGAATATTACACCGGGACAATACAGGAACGATTACAAGCTGTATGAAAACAAACCGTGTACGGATGAAGAGGCCTCCGATTGCAAAAACTGCCTGGAAGCAAGAATTCATATGTCGGGCAACAAAATCGGCTTTGATGAATGGGGCGATTCGAAACACTATTCCAAACGCAGCGAGTGATTCACAGAGAAATACATTAACCACGATCCGGGCAGTTAGCTGAACTTAAATGGGTTATTAAACCATGGAGAAGGGCATTCCGATGGGTATAACCGGATATTAACGATTCTATACAAGAAAGTTGAGCTTCATTATTTCCGAGCCTTGCTGTAAAAACGTTTAATGTTAAATTTGCAGAAACTCAAACTGCCAATGAAGCAATACCACGACCTGCTGAAGCATGTGCTTGAAACCGGAATTAGGAAAGAGGACCGGACCGGTACCGGTACAATCAGCGTGTTTGGATACCAGATGCGATTCGACCTTGAACAGGGATTCCCTGTTCTTACTACCAAAAAACTGCACCTCCGGTCTATAATCCATGAGCTGCTGTGGTTCCTGAAAGGAGATACCAATATCCGCTATCTGCACGAAAATAAGGTTACGATCTGGGATGAATGGGCAGACGCCAATGGCGATCTTGGGCCGGTCTACGGGCATCAGTGGAGATCCTGGAGATCGGGAGACGGAAACACAATTGATCAGATTTCTGAAGTTGTATCACTTATCAGGAAGAATCCTGACTCCCGACGTATTATGGTAAGTGCCTGGAATCCGGGAGATATTCAGAAAATGGCTCTCCCTCCCTGTCACGTACTGTTTCAGTTTTATGTGGCAAACGGACGCCTTTCCTGTCAGCTCTATCAGAGAAGCGCCGATATTTTCCTTGGTGTTCCTTTCAATATTGCATCCTATGCTCTTCTTACCATGATGATGGCTCAGGTTACGGGACTGAGGCCCGGAGAGTTTATACATACTTTCGGCGACGCCCACATTTACCTCAATCACCTGGATCAGGTTCAGCTGCAGCTCAGCCGCGACTTCCGTCCCCTGCCTCAAATGGTTATTAATCCGGATATCAGGGATATTTTTGGTTTTACCTTCGGCGATTTCACCCTGGAAGGCTACGACCCACACCCGCATATTAAAGCACCCGTTGCCGTATAGTGGCATTTTGTTTGCATAAACCCGTTTACACTAACATCGCATTGACAATGAAGCCAATCTCAATAATAGTAGCCATAGCCGACAATCTGGCCATCGGCAAGGATAACAGCCTTCTCTGGCATATACCGGAGGATCTTAAACGCTTTAAAAAGCTTACAACAGGTCATACCATTGTCATGGGAAAACGGACTTTTGAATCTCTTCCGCTCCGGCCGCTGCCCAACAGGCGGAGTGTGGTGATTACCGATGTGCCTGATGAAGAAATTCCCGGATGCACCATGGCTTATTCCATCGACGATGCTATAGAGAAAATGGATGCTGAGCGCGAGAATTTTATCATCGGGGGCGGAATGGTATACAAACAGTTCATGCCTCTGGCTGACAGATTGTATCTTACATTCGTTCACAAGAATTTTGATGCAGATACGTTCTTTCCTGCGATTGATTTTTCGGAATGGAAGGAGGTCAGCAGAGAGGATATTACAGCCGCCGAAACCCTGGGATTCGATTATTCCTACGTGATTTACGAACGAAAGTAAACAGTATCAGTTTTGTTCCGGATCTTCCAGAATATGGAACTGTCCGCGGGCTGCTCCAAAATAGCCGAGCCCTCCTTTAATGTTTGAATAAACCGGCACAGGCTCAGAGAAGGGGTCCTCTCCCTCAAAGGATGATACCGAGCGATGGTACAGATAATAGTTCCGGTCGGTTACTGCAATCCAGACCATGAACTCCGTTTTCTGGCCTGCCCCTTCATAAAATGAACTAGTTTTAAAGTTGAAATACTCTCCATCTCTGTGAGCATCGCTTGAATAGCGCTCACCCCGGTCCAGACCGGGATCATAGGCAGGATAGATGTTCCCGTCTTCATCCACAAACGAGTTCAGAAGTGCAGTGGCATAATAATGCCCTTCCCCGCTAATGTCCCTGAACCGAAAACTGTAAGAAATTAACTGACTGCCGTATTCTTCCGTTACCTGTCTGGCTGTTACCTCAGGAGCAGGAGGAGTATCAGCAGGCACCGTACAGCTGGCTTCGGCCCGGTAACCAGCCGGTGTAGTGATTAAAAGCGCGTATTCCTTCCCAGCAACAACAGGAAAAAGCCCGGCTTCGATCCGGTACCTTTGTGAGGCCTCATCAAAGGGTAACGTAATCTGCTGATTTTCGGAACTTATGATTACCGTGCCATCTGAAACGATGTTGAGATCGCTTGACTGGTGTGGAGTGTAAAGAGGTGTACTCAGGTAAAGATAAAGTTCGATTTCGGGAGCCTCGGGAATAAGCACTGCATTTACCACCAGCTTCGGACTGCTGACCGGAGCATCCACATCCGAAATCAGTTCTTCACAGGAAGCAAGCAAAAAGATCGGAAGTAAATAAATAAAGCGGAAAAGGAAGTTATATGGTGCTTTCATGACCTCAGAATTTTATGTTGTACGAAACAGAAGGAATGATGGGAAAGATGGCAACCTGCTTCAGCTTGCTGATGGATTCGCCGTTTTCACGGTACTCGCTTTCTATGAAATAGAAGAAGGGGTTTTTCCGGCTGTAAGCGTTGTATAATCCAAGTTCCCAGGTACGTTCAAACCAGCTTCTTTGTTTGTGGAACTGCACGGCCAGATCAAGGCGGTGGTATGCCTTCATGCGGAAAGCATTCACCCCGCCGTAGTCGGTAACGGTGTTGTAGTACCAGTAATACTGCGATCCGGTTGCGGATTCAATGTAGTCTTTAAACGGGTCGTGCATCGAGCCCTGAAACTCTCCGAGGGGAAGCGTTATGGCATTTCCGGTTCCATAAACCCAGGTTCCTGAAAAGGTGATATTTTTGGAAGCTTCATAAATCAGTACCAGCGCCAGGTCGTGCCTTCGGTCGTGACGGGCAAAGTATTCCTCTCCAAAATTGATCTCATCGAATTTCAGTTTTGTCCACGAAAGTGTATAGCCAATCCAGCCGCTAAGTTTGCCCGACTTACGCTGTAACATAACCTCCGCTCCGTAGGATCGTCCTGACCCGTCGGTAACATTGTCCTGCCAGGTGAAGTTGTTTGCTCCCGAGGGGTCATCGATCAGCAGAAAGCTTGCACCGGGTTTATAACCTAAAATATTACTGCTGGTTTTATAATACCCTTCAAGCGTCAGCGTAAGGTTTTGCGATACCAGATCTTTTGCAATTCCCAGAGAAACCTGATTTGAGCGCTGGGGTTTTACCCGGTCGGTGGAAGGAACCCACAAATCGGTGGGAAGTCCGATACCGGTATTGCTAAGCAGATGAATGTACTGATTCATCATGGCATAGGCGACTTTTGCCGAAAGTCCTTCAACGATAAGATAGTTGGCGGAAAACCGTGGTTCGGCGGAGAAATAGTTCTTCTTTTCAGCCAAAAAATGACCGAACCGGATTCCTGCATTTATTTGCAAACGATGCCGGAAGTTAAAATGGTTCTCGATGTAAATCCCGGATTCAAGGGAATTGTATTTGGTTGAGTTTTTGAAATCCAGCAGTGTTTCACTGTCTTTTTCAACAATTGCAGACGGTGTAAAGAGATGATTGGTGGTTAGAATACCAGCCCTGAACAGGTAGTTAGGGGAAATGTGATATTCAAGATCCGATTTTAAGGCTAAATCGCGTATGCCGGAATAATACTTTAGAGTATAAGTCTCATTTGAGTATTTTTCTTCGTTGTAGATGGTAAGGTTATAGCGGCTGTAGATGAGTGAGGTGTTGGTAAAGATGCGGTTACTGATCAGATGGTTCCAGCGCAGGGTTGCCGTGGCGTTCTGCCAGTATAATCCTGCTTTGTTGTATCCTTTGGAATAATCGTAATTGTATTCGTCGCGGATATGGAATTTGTCGCGTCCGAAATAGCCCGACAGATAAACTTTGTTCTTTGGCCCGAAGTCGTAGTTGAGTTTTGCGTTCAGGTCGTAGAAATAGTATCCTGCATTCTCATCTTCCGGCATAAAGGGTCGGGCAAGCACGTCGATGTACGTACGACGTGCAGAAATAAGAAACGAGGAAGTGTCCTTTTTTATCGGTCCTTCCAGCAGTAGTCTTGAGGCTATCAGCCCTATGCCGGCCTCTCCGGAAAAGTCCTGTTTGTTTCCGTCTTTCATGGTCATTTCCACGACCGATGATAATCTTCCGCCAAAGCGTGCCGGGAATCCGCCCTTCGTCAATTCCACACTTTTGAGGGCGTCGCCGTTGAATACGGAAAAGAATCCGAACAAATGACTTGCATTGTACACCGGAGCGTCATCGAGAATTATCAGGTTCTGATCGGGGCCACCGCCCCTAACATAGAGCCCGCTGCTTCCTTCTGAGCCTTTTTGTACTCCCGGCATCAGCTGAAGGGCTTTAAAAACATCCTTTTCGCCAAGTAGTGCCGGGATGTTACGAATCTGATGAACAGGCAGCGAAACCATACTCATCTGGTTGCTTTCGCTTATGCGTTCGGCTTTCAGAGCTGAGATGGTAACTTCACTAAGCATTATCGATGATTCGAGTTCCACATCTTCAAGAACAGAGCCATTAAGTGAAAAGTCCCGGCTTTCCGGGTTATACCCCACATAGGAGTATGTTACACTGTATTCTCCGGCCGGTAAGGTGAGGGAATAGAAGCCATAATTGTTTGTTACGGTGCCGGTACGAAGTGCCGGGATGTAAACATTTACTCCGGGCAGTAACTCCCGGCTTCCTTTTTCTCTGACATATCCACTGATAGAATACCTTGACTGGGCTGTTAGTTCGTGAACAGGCATAAGCACTGCAAACAGCAGAAAGAAGGCGATTTTTCGCATATAGGGTTTCGTACGTGTTGTTAAATGTAGCATGAACCCGGTGTCCCGGAATGGTCTTAGGTTTTTTGTTTTTTCTTTTTGGCAGCAGGGAATAAAACGTTGTTGAGAATCAACCGGTAACCCGGTGAATTCGGATACATGTTGAGGTCTGTCGGAGGATCTCCGACCAGGTGCTGATAGTCCTCCGGATCGTGACCGCCATAGAACGTCCAGGTGCCCTTGCCGTATGTACCATGTATGTACCGGGCTTCGTTAGCGGCTTTATTCTCGCCCATTACCACAGCGTTTGGTTTCACAAAATCTTTGTTAAATGCGGTGGTTTGTCCCATAAATCCTTTGATAACCCTTTCATGACTCTGAGTGAGCATAGTGGGAACGGGATCCCATTTAGCCGAGAAATCGAATAGAGTGAAGAAGTCGTTGGTCATCATAACCTTCCGGGTGGTAGTCACATCAATGTTCGAGATTTCGTATTCGTAAGGATTCATTACCAGGCTGAAATCGGTAAATGCAAAACAGTTGTGGTATTCCAGTTTTTTATTGGCATCCGGATCGGCCGGATCGCCGTCGAACATAACATCGCATATATCAATGTTTTCGGCGGCTAATGCAACGTCGTAACTGTCAGGAGCTGAGCACATGGCAAAGAGATAGCCGCCGCCTGAAGTAAATTCTCTGATTTTGTGTGCAACGGCTCTTTTAAGGTGCGACACTTTGCTGAAACCCAGTCTTTCTGCTGTGGCTTCGGTTTTTCTTACATCTTCCTGATACCAGGGGGCGTTGCGGTAGGCAGCCCAGAATTTTCCGTACTGCCCGGTGAAGTCTTCGTGGTGGAGGTGCAGCCAGTCGTATAGTGGCAGCACTCCTCCAATTACCTCATCATCGTAAACGACATCGTACGGAATTTCCGCATAGGTAAGAGCCAGAGTAACTGCATCGTCCCAGGGAAGTTTATTCTTGGGGGTATAAACGGCAATTCTGGGAGCTTTCTGCAGCTTCATCTCGTCCATATTTGCCGCGGGATCGGCAATTTCAGTCAGTATGGCATCGGCCTGAATGTCGGCAATCACGCTGAAACTAACGCCTCGTACTACACATTCTGCTTCCAGCAGAGGATGCTGCCGGAACATAAAACTTCCGCCCCTGTAATTCAGGAGCCAGCTTACCTCAACGTTCTGTTCGAGTGTCCAGTAAGCAATTCCATACGCTTTCAGATGATTTTTCTGGGTCTTATCCATAGGGATAAGAATATAAGCAGCCATAAGCGGTATGGAAAACAATACCAGAACCAGGGCTGTAAAGAATTTCTTTTTCATTGCAGGCAAGGCGTTATTTATGATCTTAAACGCCCGGATAAGCTGTTTTGTTACCCGGGCTGTAAAAGAATGTTTAGAATCGCAGCATTAAATACTCTAGTACGGAATTTCAGTCTCCTCATTCATGTCGTTCATTTTCGACTGCACGGTTACGGTGTTAACCGACTGTTCGAAATTGCCGTTGGGATTCAGACCAGGCTGAAGGTTGTAATCGGAGGGATCGAGATCCGTAAACTTGGCGTATTTGCTGATAAATTTTAGAGGCACTTCCTTTAATGCTCCGTTACGATGTTTGGCGATGATGATTTCGGAATGTCCTGCAAGGCTTTCTCCACCGTTGTCAACGTTTTGGTTGTAATATTCAGGGCGGTAAATGAATACAACCATATCGGCATCCTGCTCAATGGCTCCCGATTCGCGCAGGTCGGACAGAAGTGGTTTTTTATTTGGGCGCTGCTCTACCGAACGGTTTAGCTGGGAAAGCGCGATCACAGGTATGTTGAGTTCTTTTGCCAGACTCTTCAGCGAGCGCGATATGGTACTTATTTCCTGCTCCCTGTTTCCATTGTTCCGGTCGATTCCTGCCGACATAAGCTGAATGTAG
This sequence comes from Bacteroidales bacterium UBA6248, assembly GCA_002441345.1. Lineage (GTDB taxonomy): Bacteria > Bacteroidota > Bacteroidia > Bacteroidales > Lentimicrobiaceae > Lentimicrobium. Next base: position 23,920 of record DJVU01000081.1, on the reverse strand, counting down.
TCGATGATGACCAGCTGAATGTCGTGCTGAGCCTTTAATCTTCTGCATTTGGCCCGTAACTCAAATACCGAGAGTGAAGGGGTGTCGTCAATATACAAAGGAGCATCGATCAGCGTGTTGATGCGGGAATTGAGTTGTTCCCATTCGTAATTCTCGAGATTACCCTTTCTCAGTTTGTCGCCGGGCAGCTGAGCTTCGGCAGAGATAAGCCTGGTTACAAGCTGTACCGATGCCATTTCGAGTGAGAAAACAGCAACGGGTCGTTTAAAGTCGACGGCAACATTGCGGGCAATAGTGAGTACAAAGGCCGTTTTACCCATACCCGGACGGGCAGCAACAATAATCAGGTCGGAAGGTTGCCAGCCTGCAGTAACCCGGTCAAGCTCGGTAAAACCCGATGGAACGCCCGTAAACTGTCCCGGTTTGTTTTTGGCAGCCTCAATGTTCTTAACAGCATCCCTTATAAGTGAGTGCATGTCCAGATAATTCCTCCTCATGTTGTTCTCCCCCACACTGAATAACTGGTTCTCCGCTTTGTCGAGCAATTCAAAAACATCCGTAGTATCTTCGTATGCATCGTGAATGATGTCGGTGGAAATACGGATAAGTTCCCTTTGAATAAACTTCTGCAGCAGAATGCGCGCGTGAAATTCAGTATTTGCAGCAGAAGCAATACGGTTCGTTAGTTGGGCAATATAAAACGGACCACCGGCAGCCTCCAGCTCACCGGTGAATTTCAGTTCGTTGGTGACGGTAAGGATATCTACCGGCTCTCCCTTGGAAAACAGACGTGATATCGCATTAAAAATGATCTGGTGCGATTCTTTGTAAAATGCGCCGGGTCTGATCAGATCAATAATTGATGCCAATGCGTCTTTTTCGAGTAAGATTGCTCCCAAAACCGCTTCCTCCAGGTCGATGGCCTGAGGCGGAACTTTACCGTGCTCATAGAACTCGTTGATTGCCTTTGACTTAGTCTGTCTTTTGCGTCGCTGATCAGCAAGGGGCGTTGTGTTATCTTCCATAATTCAAAAATAGGAAATACTCGGTTCATCCCCGGGTTCTGTCGTTTATTAAGTTATTAACATCCCGGTAGGCTCTTCTATACTCCAAAAAGACTGGCTTGATGAGCCATCAGTTGCTTTTTACGATAATAGCAGCAAGGAATCGGAGAGTCACCACAGGCCCGGTTAGTATAGCATTGCCGGGCCTATTCCGCAATTTTTTTAAGCTGCTGAACGGAATATAGGTAAAATCACGTAGGTTTGTGTTTGCTAAAACGAAATCGATGGTTAAGAAATGTGTTCATCCCGCAATTGTACTTCTGTTTGTGTTTTGCACATATTCTGCTCGTTCTCAGGGCGTAGCCGATGTTAGCGGGAAACTTGACGGTTCCCGTGTCTCCGGTGTTCAGCTTACCTTTTCCAACCTTCTTTCGGGTAATTCGCAGGGGCTGACTGCCACCACCGATGAAGCGGGGAATTTTGAAATACGCCTGCCTGCTCATGGACTTACATTATACCGAATGTCGCTTTCGGCGGATAATTTTCTTTCGCTGATCGTTGAGGGGGGAGACAAGATTATCCTTGAACCCGGAACAGAGATCCTAAGCCGCAATGTACAGATCCACGGATCGCCCCACACCAGCCTTTTATATGAAATAGCAGGAAAGGTAAAGTACTTTGATGTCCGGAAAGACAGCATCGGAAAGCTGTACGGTGCTCTGGCCGCAAATCCCGACAGCGCCGGCCGCCTGCCTCTTATCGTTGAATCGTATCACGAAAACGAAGCTGGACTGAGGAGCATGCTCAGGGAAACACTGGCAAACAACCCGGATTCTCCTGCAGCACTTTTTTTTATAGACGAATTGGATATTGCTCTTGATTTCGATATTTACGATACCGTTGCAAAATCTTTGTATTCAAGATATTCCGGGTTCAGTCTCGTAGATGACCTGTATCAGAGGACCGAACTTGAGAAGATACTGGCTCCTGGTAATCCTGCTCCGGAAATTATTCTGCCAAAGCCCGAAGGTGATGCCGGCAAACTTTCCGACCTGAGGGGTAAGGTGGTACTTATTGATTTCTGGGCGTCATGGTGTGGCCCGTGCAGGCGCGAAAATCCCGAAGTAGTACGGATGTACAACCGATTCAGGGAGCATGGCTTTGAAATTTTCGGCGTGTCCCTCGATAGAGACCGGGATGCATGGATCAATGCGATTGCAAAAGACGGGCTGACATGGACACAGGTGAGTGACCTAAAATACTGGCAGAGCGAGGCAGCAAAAGCATACGGGGTTAAGTCTATTCCTCATACCGTGCTGATCGACCGCGAAGGCAACATCATCGCCCGAAGGCTCAGGGGTGAATCGCTTGTGAAAAAGCTGGAAGAAGTGCTACCGGGGGAATAGTATGTTTTTTTGTAATGCTTCAGGATATCAATTCATTCAGAAACTGGTATATCCGGCTTGTCAATACTGCCGCCTCCTGAATTTCTTCCCGTATTGCCTTTAACGTTTCTTCCCGGTTTTCGCCGGTAATGTTCAGATAACGCACACCCTGCATGATTTCAGAAATATAGCCGGTGCTGTTGCCAGAAAGACGGAGTGCAGCAGCAGTTTCAAACAGTCCGCCCTCCGGATCCAATCCTGGTGTGTAGAAATCCCTGTCTTCAAATACTTCTGCCAGATTAAGAAAACGATCATCGTTGCAGAAAATTTCCGGTTCATCCAGAGCTTGGCGAATTTGCTCATTTCCAAAGTAAACCACAGGTCTTCCGGAATTCAGGATTTGTGCGAGGAAGTTTCGGATATCGGGTGCCGGATTGCTTCCCGGAAAGGCAGTAACAGACTGAGGGTTCTGGTTGCCTTCACAACTAGCTGAGGCAAAAATTACTGGTTCAAAGGGACGATGTCCCTCAAATAACGGTAGTGCAGAGCGGAATACAAAAAATGAAACGAACACCGGCTGTTCCTCAAATGCAAGGCGTTTGTGCAAACGATCCGAATTGACGTAATTACGCTGAGTCCGGTGCGCTCTTAGGATAATCTGTTCCTTTTCCGGCAAGGATTCTTCTGGAATGCCTGTGATTTCGGTATATCCGTTTTCATAAAGTGCACACCTCCTGTCGAATGGCAATCCGGTAAGGCTGAATACGGATTCGGATTTTATATTTTTCCAGCAATGTCCGGTGAAATCGCAAGGGTAGGGGTGACGGCAATGCCTGCCAACCGGTATATCGGGCGACTTTTTCAGCGTAAGTGCTTCTCTCGATTTTTCGATTTGAATTCCGATGTATTCCTGAAGAGCCAGAACTTTTTCGGTAACGTCTGTTGTTACAAAAAGCTGTTGAATATCGAGAGATCCGATTAAGCGGTATGCCGGATTCAGATGCACAATACGGATAGTTTCCGGTGTAAGTCCGCTCCCTTTAATAACATAATACTGCAGGGCTGCATCGGTAAGGTATGTTTCAGAGATGTGCAGCGAGCTTTTAACTTCCAGGGCATGCCAGGTTGCACCATCTTTAATAAGTATGTCGAGAAGCACCAGAATGCCTTCGTGCCGGAACGCTGCTTCGTAAATTACGGAATCGCCGTTGGCAATGCTCTGAGCCGTTTTCTCCAAAGCAGCCCTGTATTGTGAAGGATGCCCGGGAGCACAGTTTATTCCTCCGGGATAAAGATCACGGGCAAGATGGCCGATCTCGTGCCCCCGTTTGAATTTGGCCAGTTGTTCGGCACTCAGCCTGTCGCGCAGAAAAGGTCTGTTTTTGTTCAGGTACAGCGATTTCAGACATTGTACCCCACGTATAAAAGTGGACTTTGATAATGCAGCGACTTTATCAGACAAATTCTTATTGCTTTTCTATTGAAATCAGTTCTACTTCAAAGATAAGAACGGATCCGCCGGGAATGGGTCCGGCACCACGATCACCGTAAGCGAGTGCTGAAGGGATGTAGAAGATGTATTTGGATCCCGGTTTCATCAGCTGAACGCCTTCCGTCCATCCGGGAATAACTCCGTTGAGCGGGAATTTGATGCTCTCTCCGCGTTCAACGGACGAATCAAATACGGTACCATCGATAAGGGTGCCGGTATAATGCACTTCAACGATGTCTTCAGCCGAGGGATGCTCGCCTTCACCTTCTGTAACAACCTTAAATTGTAGTCCGCTTGGCAGCGCAACAACACCGGGCTGGGTTTTGTTTGCCTCAAGGAATGCTTCGCCGGCAGCTCTGGCAACGCTTGATTCAGCCATTGTCTTTTGTTGCTGTTTCATCATCATTTCCTGCTGGAAAATTGACATTACATGTTCTGTTGCTTCCTCACTAAGAACGCTGTCGATGCCACGCAGTCCGTCTTTCAGACCGGCAAACATAACATCCTCGTTTACTTCAATGCTGTTGGTTGTCATATTCCGGCCAATATCACGGCCGATAATATAGCTTATAGAGTCAAGCCTGTTCTGAAGGATAACTGTTTCTGCGGCTTGTGTTTTGTCTTTACTTTTCTTTTTGGATGTTTTCTGTGCAAACGCACCGTCAGAGCAAACTGCCGAAAACAGCAGGAGCAATGCAAATACTCCGGTAATTTTTTTCATGTATAGTTTGTTTATTTGAAGAAACAAAAATAGGAATTCGCCGGCCTTCTTTCAGCCGTAAGGCAGATTAATTATACTTTTTTAACGCATCAGGCAAAATTGATATTCGAGGGGTCAATAAGTTCCATGCCTTTATACCGGCGCAATAACTGGACAATGGCAACCACATCCTTCTGACAGTACTCAACAATGCGTGGCAGGTTTTTCTCATTCCAGTACACACCGCCTACCTGACTTCCGTCGATATCATCCTTCGGAGTGGGAATGTTGAAAATGGAAGTCAGCAGTGCCAGAGATGTGTAGTTTTTGTAATCCCCGAATTTCCAAAGTTCCATGGTGTCCAGATGTTTCACTTCCCATGGCTTTTTCCCTGATATGTCGAGTAATGACGGTATACGTATGCCGTTGACCAGCATCCGTCTTGAGATGTAAGGAAAATCGAATTCCTTGCCGTTGTGGGCGCAGAGCAGGTGGTCGCTGCTGTTAAAGCTTTTTTGCAGAAGCAGGGAGAAGTTGCTGAGCAATTCCCGCTCATCGTCACCGGCAAACGATTTTATCCTGAGCTGTTCCTTGCGGATAAAGCCAGCCGAAATGCAGATGATTTTTCCGAATTCGGCATAAATCCCGGCCTTGCCATATAAGACTTCAGGATCCTCGGCCTTTTCATTACGGATATTTTTCAGGCTTTCTGCTTTGTGGTTCCAGAATTTCCGGATATCCTCAGGTAAATCGTTGTAATCCGGATACTGAGATACCGTTTCTATGTCAAGAAACAGTACATTTTCAATGTTGAGATCGTCAAGCATAGGTAGTTGTTTTGATAGTTAAAAGTAAGAAAAATCCCGCTCTGCATGCGTAAACAGTTCTTTTTTCAGAAAAAATCAGGCCGGCTCCGGTTTTTGTATACGATGTACTCTAATGCCCCGGGCGTGAGGGATGCCTTTTCGATTGTTTCATTGCTTCGGATTTTTATTTGTTTTTTAACTATCGCCTGCTTAAGCTGTTTAAAATAATGTACGTTTGCCGGTATTATGAAACGATGGTGTCGTGTTTTTTCTTTCAACGGGCTTAAGGCTATTTTGGCCGGTATTCTTTTTTGTACTGCCTGCACTCCTGCGGAAGATTACATTTTGCCTCCGGAAATCAGGGTTTATTCTCCTTTTGAAGGTCAGAGCTGCGGATACGGCGATACACTCATGGTTGAAGCAAAAATTACGCATCATGACCGCATCGATTTTGTAAGAGTTTCACTGCTCGGAACTGCAGGTCAGCCCGTTGCTCCTTCCATGGATTTTATTGCCGGCGTTACGGAATATAATCTGAACGCAATAATATCCCTGGATAATCTTCTTCTGGCATCCGGCAATCTGACGCTTCAGGTCAGAGCCTACGCAGCGGATGTTAGTTCCGGTGCGTGGATTACCCTTAATTATCAACAGCCCGAAAAGTCGCTTTCAGCCTTCCTCAGTGTATGCAAAAGCGGTCCCGATAGATACAGCGTGTACCGGACCGGTTTAAACCGGGAAACGGATTTGCTTTTTTCTTTTGATGGCGATTACACCGGTTCCGGGATAAGCTCTTCAAAACAAATAGTATATACCTGCGGCAGCCAGACAGGAAGCCTTCGGGCCTGGAATTTGCAGAACGGGACTACGGAATGGAGCGTCCCTGCCGTTCCTGCACCTCCGCTGCCATATTTCAATTCTTTATACAGCACGGAAAATGAAGTTTTTATTTCAATACGCGACGGTTACATTCAGGGGTACGATGCGGATGGTATGGCAACATTCCGGAGTGCGGTTTTTACCAACGGACGATTTACGCACATGATGCGCACCCAGAATTGGCTGGCAGCAATCTTCGAGCCATATCAGGGAACCCTTTCCAGCCTTATATTTTTTAATTATCCGGGCGGTACGGTGTATATGCAGGTTCAATTTTCAGGAAAAGCCGCTGGCCTCGGTGCATCCGGTGAAGAAGGAGTTGTACTCTATGTCAACGAAACAGATAGCTGCCGTGCCCTTCTTTTCTCTTACCTGCTCCATGCATTCGTTACCATTCGGGAGTTCCCGTTTCCGGAAATTGACAAAGTTGCAGGCGATTTTACATCGCATACTTTTCTGTCAGCAGGCAGCGATGTGTGGTGGTTCCGCAGTGCCTCGGGCAGCCTGGTGCGCTACATTCAGCAAGGTGGCATCAATGCAATGGTTTACGACCCGATGGAAAACCTGCTGTTTGTAAGTTCCGGTTATAACACCGGTGTCTATCAAATCCCGGATAATCAACCGGTTCACACATTTGTCCCGGAAGCGGAAATTGTTGATATTCATTTGTTGTATAACCGATGAACGAACAGGTAAAACTTATACCGGTTATTACCGGCGACGGATCAGGGACACTGTACAATCCGCTTGCAGGGGAACACTACCATTCAACCAACGGAGCTCTGACCGAATCGGTTCACGTATTCATACATGCAGGAATGCTGCATCACCTTCGTCGTGAGAACCGGCTGAGGATACTGGAAGTTGGACTGGGAACCGGCCTGAACGCACTGCTGACCCTGGCCGAATGCCGGAATCGGGATCTTTCGGTGGATTATACAGCCATTGAACCCTTTCCTCTGAGCAAAGAACTTATTGCTGAGCTGAATTACAGCAGTCTGGACGGGCTTTCTGAACTTAGCCGGGAATTTGAAGCAATACATAGTGCTGCTCCGGAAAAAACGGAAGCGATAAGTGCAAAATTTTCCTATACGGCAATACGGAAGACCCTTGATAATTTTCTGAGTGAAACGGACAAGCGTTATAACCTGATTTATTTTGATGCATTCTCGCCGCAGGTTGCTCCGGATTTGTGGACTCCGGAGGTGTTTCAGGCATTAAGGGCTCATATGTCTGCAGGAGCAACTCTGGTTACTTACTGTGCAAAAGGCATGGTGCGACGGGCCATGCAGGCGGCTGGCATGAGGGTGGAGCGAATACCTGGTCCACCTGGCAAACGGGAAATGCTAAGAGCAACAGCTATATAAAATAATGGAACAAGGAAATTTTAACATCCGTGTTTATGGCCTTATCGTGCATGAACAAAAGCTCCTGCTTACCGACGAATTCAGGCTTGGCATATGTATGACGAAGTTCCCCGGAGGAGGCCTGCAATTCGGCGAAGGGCCCGTCGATTGCCTTAAACGCGAATGCCTGGAAGAGCTGAATCAGGAAGTGGAAATTCTCAGTCATTATTATACCACCGATTACTTTCAGCAATCGGAACTCCTGCCCGGAGCCTGGCAGATTCTGAATATATATTATCTGGCGCGTTTAAAAGGCGAGCCGGCATTTCGTACTACGGAAAAAGTATTTGATTTTGAGCAGGTTGACGGTGCTCAGACATTTCGCTGGGTTAATCCACGAACGCTCAGGCCTGAAAATATGACGTTGCCCATCGATAGAAAAGTTGTTGCCATGATACGGAACAATCCGGAATGTCTGTTTAACGGATTCGAAAGTTAAGATAATTGACCGGTGGCCCGGGAATGATCCGCACATCGGTAACTATTGCCCTGGCCGGACCCCTGCGGCACATTTCCACAAAAATATCAAGCCGCCCGGGTGCACCTTCCGCTTCTATGAAAACCGAACCGTCGTTTTCGTTGCTAACATAACCGGTTACACCGGTGTCGAGGGCGCATTTCCGCGTATAATAGCGAAAGCCAACGCCCTGAACCCTCCCGTATACACGGATATCCCTGTGTTCCTTTTCTGCTGAAGTCATGCCGTTAGTCGATTCGTTATCAGATTTTCAACCAGCGCATAAAGCTGCAGAGGATTAAGTGTTCTCCAGTTTATCTGGTTCAGTTGGCCGCCGGTTGCAAGATAATAATCGAGGTGCCTCCTGTGTATCTCTTCCAGCACATGACTGCGGAAGTTAAGGCAGGCAATCCACCCGTCTTCAATTTCATCAAACCACTCCTGATAGTACGAATCATCGTCTGCATGGAAATTGAGAACATTCTCACCGATCAGGATGAATTTCCGGATGCCGGCATCCATGAGGGTCTCAACCACATTGCGCTTCAGATACATGATGTCGTTGTATAGGGTGTCGTTCCACTCACCAAGAAATTCAATGACACAAAAACCTCTCTGGTAATCGGAATACTGCAGTTTCATGTAGAGTGTGGCTGAGCCCATTTCGTCCCATAGCGGGTGAATGAAGTAATTATAAACGGAATTTATACACTCCGTTTCGCTGTATGTTCTCCCGTAAAAAGGCGAATGTATGTCCTCGGAAGAATTATACAGATTACTCCAGGCATAAAAAGGTTCTATGTCGTGCATGCGTATTAGTCGTAAGTATGCTGATTTATTAACGAAACTGCTCTCGAAAAGTTGCACTGCATTCCAGCGGATTCAGCTAAAAACACTTGATATTACATGGAAAAGTCGAGAGAATTTTTCCGGGTTTTTTCATAGATTTTTTGACTGAAGATATAGTATCTGGCAGGTTTATGCGATACGCCTCGTTCCTTTTCATTGATAGGGACGATATATGGCATATTGGTTACCTTTTTTCTGAAGTTGCGTTTATCAAAGCTTACCCCCAAAATAATCTCATAAAGTTTTTGCAATTGGCTTAGGGTGAATTTGTTAGGAAGTAGCTCAAATCCGATGGGATTACTCCGGAGCTCGGTTCTAAGGGTTTGAAGGGCTTCGTTCAGGATTTCAAGATGATCGAAAGCCAGCTCGCTGATTTGCGATACCGGCTGCCAGCGTGCATTTTTCTGAAGCTGGAATTTGTTGATCTTATCCTGATCAATATTAATCAGAGAATAATAGGCAACCGTAACCACAACCTTTTCCGGATGTCCGATCTGCCTCAGCCATTCCATGTCGCGCTCAAGCCGGGTAAGTCTGTTTGGCGTTCCGATGGCTGCATATTGTTTCAAATATATGTTTTCAAGCCCGGTAAGTTCTCTGAGCACACGCGCAGCTGCTGTGTCCAGATCTTCATCTGTGCGCACCAGATCGCCCGGTAATTTAAGGTCGGTATACGTTGAACCCTCAAACTGCATCTCCCGCTCTATAAGCAGTGCATTCAGCTTTCCGAATTCAAATCCAAATACGACGCAATCAACCGAAACATGATAATTCAATCCCGCGTCCCGACTGGATATTCCCATCTGCGGCAACTTTTTTTTAAAATGTTATACCTTGTGTTAAGCTGGTAAATATACGCCAAAATGATAGCCTTCAAAATTCCGGAGAGGTGTTTTTGTTATTGATTTGCTATTTATTTTTACACTAAGCCTTTAATTACTGCTTCGGCGGGTTACCGGGGTTTTTGACGATAGTACACTAAGGAATTCATATACGAATAAATTTCCCGGTTCAGTCAACGGAGAGGTGAGGGGGCGGGTGAAATGCAGTGTAACATCCTTTTGCAGCGGATGCCGGGAGTTGCACAGGATGCAAAAAGCCCCGGTCTTCGTATTTTACGTTACGACCGGGGCAGGCTGGTATTTCCGGAATTATGGATATTGTTGCCCGTATTTTTAGGTTCAGAATCTGAACCAGGGACGTGCTTCTCCCATAAATCCCAAGGGAATCATAAGCAGAATAAGGACGAATGCTATACCCATCCAGATAATGGTTGATTTATGCTTCGAACGTGCGTCTGCTTTGCGTTTTACGAGTATGCTACCTGTCTGTGCCAAAACAATGGCAATGATGTTCAGAAAGGAATGCTCAACAGCCCAGTAACGCAGGGTTGTGTTTTTCATGGCAGCACCAAAATCACTCAGGGCATGCATGGTTATGGGACTGAGAACAAAATACAGCAACAGACCAAGGAGCAATTGCACGTGCAAACTGCTCATAAAGATCAGTGAAGCAACTTTATGCTTCTTTCCGTATTCGCATTGTTTCCTGCATCCGTTCATTGCCATTGCAATAACGGCAACGCCTGCAGCAAGCACTATCCAGCGGTTCCAGGAGTGCAGATAAAGAGAAAGAGTGTAGAGTGTATTCATCGTTTCTGGTTTGGTTTTTCATACAACGCTTAGACGATGAACATGTTCACGACTTCTGCATTTTCCGGTACCCTGCCTGCCGGCATAAATAAAAAAAGGCCCGGAAGGGCCCAGAACAGATTTTTCAGCTGTCAATAAATCAGCGCATGTCAATTTCGTCAACTCCCGGATGCTCCCCGGCTCTGAATGAAAACATACTGTCTTTGAATGGGATATCGGTTTCAAATTTGTTTACCGTGTAAGTATATATGCTGCCGTTCTTATCGTAAATCGAGATGCTGCTGAGCATTTTCTTCGACTTTTCGATGGTGATTTTTACTTTACTGAAGTTTTTCTTCTGGATGGGAGTAAGTTCAATAATCTGATTTTTAGAATTTTCCTCAACCAGCTTAGGCCTGAAATTCTCGCTGTAATTGTTGAGCAGGGAGGTAGGGGAGAAGCTCTCTTCGTCGTGGCTTACATTGTTGATCTGAACTTCGTTGGCATCCTTCAGAAACGTCCACACGGTTTTGCCGTTGCTGATAACTTCCTGTCCGGAGAATGTGAGCTTGTAGCTGTCGCCTTTCGAGATAATGGTGCCTTTAAAGCTGTCATTGATCTTTTGGGCTTTGTTTTCCATCTGATAGGTAAAATCTATACGGATGGTTTTATAGGATTTGGTTTTTATTGAAACTTCATCCAGTATAGCTTTTGCTTTTTTATCTGTCTGAGCACCGGCAGTAACCGGGAAGATTAGCGCAGCAATGAGTATTGCGGTTATTGTTTTCATTCGTTAAATTTCAAATTTCAAAATCGGTTTGTTTGCGGTCAGAGTTAAGGTCTTTCAAAAATTGTTCCAAAGCAAACTCATTTGCCACTTTTACATCTCTTGCCTTGCTGCCTTCAAATTGGCCGACAATACCTGCTGCCTCAAGCTGGTCGATGATTCGCCCGGCTCGATTGTAACCCAGCTTCAGCTTACGCTGAAGAAGAGAAGTGCTGCCCTGCTGAGCCTGGACTATAATACGTGCGGCATCCTCAAAGAGTTCATCGCGCTCCCCGGCATCGTATTCAACTTCCTTAACATCCTGTTCTTCAATAAATTCAGGTAAATGGTAGGCGTCAGGATAAGCCCGCTGCGAGCCGATAAATTCGGTGATGCGTTCTACTTCATGGGTGTCGACGAAAGCACATTGCAAACGGATAAGATCGCTGCCGGTCGACAGAAGCATATCTCCTCTTCCAACAAGCTGATCGGCTCCTCCGGTGTCGAGAATGGTTCTGGAGTCGATTTTCGAAATAACCCTGAAAGCGATACGTGCAGGGAAGTTGGCTTTAATCGTACCGGTAATGATGTTAACCGAAGGTCTTTGAGTAGCAATAACCAGGTGAATGCCAATAGCGCGTGCAAGCTGTGCCAAACGGGTCAGCGGCGTTTCAATCTCTTTTCCTGCCGTCATAATCAGATCGGCGAATTCGTCGATAACCACAATAATGTACGGCAGATAACGGTGCCCGTTCATGGGATTTAATCTGCGGTCGACAAACTTGGTGTTGTACTCTTTTATGTTGCGAACCTGAGCATCTTTCAGCAGATCGTAACGGTTGTCCATCTCAATGTTGAGGGAGTTAAGCGTACGAACCACCTTGCGGGTATCCGTAATGATAGCCTCTTCTGAATCGGGCAGTTTGGCCAGGAAATGCCGTTCAATCTTTGAGAACAGCGTTAGCTCTACCTTCTTGGGGTCAATCATTACGAATTTAACCTGTGCGGGATGCTTCTTGTATAGTATGGAAGCAATTATTGCATTCAGTCCGACGGATTTACCCTGCCCTGTAGCCCCTGCCATCAAAATGTGCGGCATACGGGTAAGGTCGGCGATGTAGGCCTCGTTCTGGATGGTTTTCCCCATCCCAAAAGGAAGCTCATATTTCGAGGAAACAAACTTTTCATTCCCCATGATCGACTTCATGGAGACAATTTCGGGCTTAAGGTTTGGTACCTCTATTCCAATGGTTCCCTTCCCGGGAATTGGCGCGATGATACGGATTCCCATGGCTGCCAGACTCAGGGCAATGTCGTCTTCGAGGTTTTTGATCTTCGAAATCCGCACCCCGGGAGCAGGTATAATCTCGTACAAGGTAACGGTAGGACCAATGGTTGCCTTTATCTTGTCGATCTGAATGTTGTAGTTTGCCAGGGTATCGACGATACGGTTTTTGTTGGCCTCAAGCTCTTCTTTTTGAACGCTGATACTGGTAACGGAGCCATAATCGTCGAGCAGATCCAGAGTAGGGAACTGATAACTCGAAAGCTCGAGCGTCGGGTCAAATTCAGTATCTACCGTGAATCGTTCCGGTGCACCGGGTTCCGGTTGCTTTTGTTCCAGGCTTTCCGGATTTTCAATGGTAAGCTCAATCTCCGGACTTGTACGGGCAGCCTCGGAAGGCGCTACCGGATCCTTCGGTGCGCTTTCGGTTGAGAGCTGAACTTCACGGCTGCTGACAAATGTATTCTCCTTTTCGTTGTCGTTAACGGCAAATTCAACGGTATTGTATTTGTCTTCTTCTCTGGCAGTGCCGTTCTTAAGGGTGTTCCAGGTTTTCATTGCCACAACGCTTTCTGCATCCGTATCCTCCGTACCTTCATGTTCGGTGCCGGTACCCGGTCGTTTTGGCAGTTCAAGTGCTACGTTAAAGGCAAAAACCAGTATTGCAAGCAACGTAAAAATCAGTAAAATGGCAGTGCCGGGTTTCCCGAGCAATCCCTCAAGCCATGCTGCTCCGTGATAACCCGATATTCCTGCCAGAATAGTATAAGGTGTTTGTTTCAGAAGGAATCCGAGGGCTACCGGCAACCAAAGAATGCCGAGAAGAGCGTTGCGAATGGTTTTGGCAACCGGGAGTACCGATATCCCCAGCACCATGCGTAATCCGGAAACGGTAAGTATGAGAATCAGGAGGTATGCTGCAATTCCAAAGCCTTTCTTAATCAGCAGAATTGATAATGCCGCACCAAGCCTTCCGGCCCAGTTCATCGCTTCTTTGTTTGTATCGAATAGAATTTCACGGAAAGAATATGTAGTGAACAAGTCATCTGCACCCCAATCAAAATACAGAAACAAATACGATGAGAATGCAAAAAGCAGGTAAATGGCAGATAAGATAAAGAATACTCCGGTAATCTTTTTAGCTCTGCCGTCGGACAGCCAGGATGGGAGGGCTGTTCTTTTTTTCTTCGGGCTGCTTCTGGAAGGTGAGTCACCAAACTCATCTTTCCTGATTGTACTTTTCTTTAAGGTGTTTCCCTTTCTGGCCATAGGGGGATTCTATATGCTGATTGCAAATGTACAAAATACAGGCTGACCTTTGTCGGGAATTCAGCCCCTTTTTCCATGGGATACCGGGGCGATTCCCGGCATCAGGTCAGCCGGCAGTGTTCTTTATCAGACTAATAACCACCAAACATCTGGCGAAGCTGATCGGGTGTCACTTCTTTGTAGTCCGACGGAACTTCAAATTCCTTGTTTGAAACTTTGCCCTTCTCAACGCTGACAGCCGTCAGGAACATTTCCATACCCTGCAGTTTAAAGGTAAATTCCATTGGTATACCGGGTAATGTTCTGTATTCGTTGTCGTAGAACAGGCGGTTGTTTCCGATGTCCTCCGAAAACCAAACGATAACGGGCGACTCCTTGCTCTTTTCGTCACCATAATGAATTTCAGCCTTCTTGCATTTGTATCCGGCTATATCCCTGGTTTCAGCAGTAACAGTAACAACAGGTTCTTTGGCGGCAACCATCCGTTCGGCCCGGTTGGGCTTAACGGCCAGTTTTTGCCCCATAACATCGGCAAGCACTACAGTGGTCTGAAGATCGGCATCCGAGAGGATGATCTGACTCACCCCGGACATGAAAAGCTCCAGGCGTGCTTTGTTTCCGTTTAATGCAACCTTCATCTTATTGGGCAGCATGGCTGCCTGGGCAGCATCCGCTCCCGCTCCCGGGAAACTGACGTTATACGTAATATTTCCTTTAAATGAGCTTCCGGACCTTTGGGCTTCAGCAACATTTATACCGGCTGCAGCAGCAAGCAGTAAGAGTGCAAAAGTTATCAGATTCTTTTTCATGTTTTATTAACTTTTAAGTGAATTAACCGTTGGATTCGGTGATTTTTATGGAGTGGATTTTGTCGCCTGCACGAATTTTATCGATCACATCAAGGCCTTCGTATACTTTTCCGAAGCACGTGTGATTGCGGTCAAGGTGCTGCGTGTTCTCGCGGTTATGGCAAATGAAAAACTGGGATCCTCCCGTGTTACGGCCGGCATGAGCCATTGACAGCACACCCCTGTCGTGGTATTGATTGTCGCCGTCAAGTTCGCAGTTAATGGAGTATCCCGGGCCCCCGGCACCGGTACCGTGCGGACAACCGCCCTGGATTACAAAGCCGGGAATAACTCTGTGAAAAGTGAGTCCGTCGTAAAATCCGCTTTTCGAAAGTTTTACAAAATTTGCAACAGTATTCGGGGCGTCGTTTTCGTAAAACATAACTTTCATTACCCCCTTATCGGTCTGAATTTCTCCGGTAATCATGATTTTGTTTTTTTTGATATTAATGAATTGTCCTGAAAAGCTTGTTAAACCTTATTTTTCCTCCAAAGAGCGGCTTTCTGTTGTCGAGCGAAAGCCAGACAAAAACCGCCTTGCCTACAATATGGTCCTGAGGTACAAATCCCCAGAATCTGGAATCGGCTGAGTTGAGCCGGTTGTCGCCCATCATCCAGTAATAATCCATACGGAAAGTGTAGGATGTTGCAGGCTTCCCGTTAATTAAAACGGTATTGCCGCTTACTTCAAGGTCATTTAATTCGTAGTTCTTTATGATGCGTTCGTAAAGAACAATGTTCTTTGGATTGATCTCAACGGTTGCGCCTGCTTTAGGAATTACAACAGGTCCGTAATTGTCAACGTTCCATGCATACGCGGAATCGAAGGGGAATATGTACGGTTGCCAGAATCCTTTGGGCTGAACGATCTTCTTTACTTCTTTCACATTAACAAAGGAGCGGATCTTTTCAGCGGCCGGAGCAGTCAGCGTTAACATTATCTCATCGGGCCCTACAATGGAGATGTCGTCCGTAACGCCCAGTTTTTCGAGCGCCATCGGGTTGATTCGTGTACCATCGGTTCGGATAATATACCTGAATTGAGCCTGTTCGGGCAGTTCTGCAGCCCTTCCATTGATGTACACCACCTGGTCGATGATCTCAAGTGTGTCGCCTGGAATTGCCAGACAGCGTTTGATGTAGTTTTCTCGTTTGTCGACCGGACGATAAACGATGTCGCCGAAGTTCACCTTGTCGGTCCATACCCTCTGCCTGGTGTAATCCCTTACCAAAGCATAATAACTTTGATTCTGAACCTTAAGGGCAACGGTATCACCGTCGGGGTAATTGAAAACCACCACATCGTTATTCTTGATTTTGGTAAGTCCGGGAAACCGGTAAAACGGAAGTTTTACCCACTCCACATAGGATTTTGTGCTTTGTGTGAGGGGCATTGTATGATGCACAAACGGAAAGGCAATGGGAGTGTTGGGAATTTTAGGGCCATAGCTGAGTTTGCTGACAAACAGGAAATCGCCGACAAGCAGAGACTTTTCCATGGAAGGTGTGGGAATGGTGTAGGCTTCTATCATAAATATCCGTATGATAGATGCCGCAATTACCGCAAAAATGATGGCATCCACCCATTCGCGCGTGGCTGACTTTTTAACTTTTTCCCTTTTTGAAGGTATGGTATAGTCACCGGCTTTTTTTGTCCCCAGCCAGGGAAGATAGGCGTAGGGGAAAATTACTGCCAGGGCTTGCTGCCCGAGACTGTGTATTTTGTAACACTTAAGCGTTTCAACTACCATCAGCATTACCATAAAGGCATTGATGAAAGGCATGGCTAGAAAAATAAACCACCACAGCGGTTTATCTATTATTTTCAGCCACAGGTAGTAATTATACACGGGAATGACCGATTTCCAGCCTTCATAGCCTGCTGATTGAAACGTTTTCCATAGTAGAACAGGAAAAAAGATCAGAATGAGAATCAGGATGATGTTTGGTGACATAATTTTGCTTTAGAATGATCTTAATAGGCTGAAGATGCAATATTAATGTTTTTTATCGCTGGTCTGACCAAGACCAAGCAGGTCGGCCATTCCGAACACTCCGGTGCGGCCCTGAATCCATTCGGCAGCCATCACGGCTCCCTGGGCAAACCCCTGTCGGTTGTGCGCGGTGTGTTTCAGCTCGATCGTGTCTGCTGGACCGCTCCATGTAACAAAATGTGTGCCGGGGATTTCTCCGGTCCGGTCGCTGCTCACAGGAATCAGACCATTGTCTTTTCCGGCGCCCGGCTGCCATCGGTTGTACCTGGCGTTTGATTCAATTATCCCGGATGCAAGTGCAATGGCAGTTCCGCTTGGAGCATCCAGCTTATGGATATGATGAATTTCATGAACCGATGCGGAATAACTCTGCAGGTTTTCCATAAATCGGGCAAGAGTTCGGTTGAGCTCAAAAAAGATGTTCACTCCGATGCTGAAATTCGGAGCATAAAAGAACGACTGGCCTTCTCTGAGACATCTTTCTCTGGCCTGTTCAAGGCGGTCGTTCCAGCCTGTTGTGCCTGAAACAACGGGAAGTCCCAGATCGAAACACCGGTTTACGGCAAAAAATGCTGATCCGGGTGTGCTGAAGTCAATTACTGCAAGGGAGTCTCCCGTTGCCGGAGCAAACCGCTTCCAGTCATCGGGCGAATCGAGTCTTGTAATAATCTGATGCCCGCGGGCTAAAGCGGCTTTTTCCACTTCCTTGCCCATTCTTCCGTATCCTGATAATGCAATGTTCAAAATGCTGCGTTTTTGTTCAAAAATTCAGACTAAGTCTTATGCCTGTTGCCGGTGCAATTCTTCCGGCACCAGAGATTCTGTCCGGCAAAAAAACCGGATCGACCCGCATCGACAGATTGTCGGAGATGTCGTAGTCGAAAAAGTGTGCATCCACAGTGGCATCCAGTACATTTAAAATATACCATGCTGCGCTGTAGATGATATGAAGTTCTACTTTTCTGCGGTAAAAATCCCTGCCTCTGAGCAGGTCGTTTGGATTTGGATAGCGTATTACGTATTCATTGTCAGTGGGTTCCGTATTTCCGCTGGTGACATACTGATAAGCTTCGGTAAATTTATTCATTTCATCGGCATTCAGCTTTATGGTGTAACCCAGGTATCCGAAACCGGCATAGATTACCGGAATTTTCCAGTATTTCCTGTTGTAAGCCTGACCGAGACCCGGCAGTGCCAGCGAATAGATGGTTGCCTTGTGCGGCGAATGCAGTTCAGGAACCGTTTGATCGGCTTCAGAAGCCGTATCCGGTTTACGGGTTTCCTGGGCGTGTATTTCGGGAATCCCTGCATACAAAAGCAGGGCAACAACCATCAACTGGACTGCTAATCCTTTAATCGGGCGGTTGATGGTTGAGATACATTTCATTTTACGGATAAGCTGTCCCGGATTAACGTGAAGCAAGTTCGTTAAGTATGTTCTCCAGTTGTTTTTGTGAACTGAAACTTATAACGATATTCCCTTTGCCGCGCTGGTTAATTTGGACATTCACCCTGGTGTTGAATCTTCCGGCGACGTTTTCACGAACCGAATTCAGCCCGGCCGGAAGCTGAACGCTGACTTTTTCCTTTGGGGAAGCCGGTTGCTTGTTGAGATTGCGTACGATTTCTTCCACCTCGCGAACCGAGAGGTCTTTGGTTACGATATTCTTAAGGATGGTCACCTGGGTTTCCTCATCATCAATGCTGATAAGTGCCCGTGCATGGCCCATGCTCAGTTTGTTGTCGCGGATGGCAACCTGAAGTTCGGCCGGAAGTTTGAGCAGCCGGATATAATTGGTAACGGTGGTTCTGTTTTTTCCGACGCGCTGACTAAGCTCTTCCTGTGTAAGCTCACATTCCTCTATCAGCCGCTGATAGCTGATGGCAATTTCAAGTGCATTCAGATTTTCGCGCTGGATGTTCTCAACCAGAGCCATTTCGAGCATCTGCTGGTCGTTGGCAATGCGAATGTAGCAGGGTATAATATCGAGGCCCGCTATTTTCGAAGCTTTCAGCCTGCGTTCACCGGAGATAAGCTGATACTTGTCATATCCCATTTTCCTTACGGTGATGGGCTGAATGATTCCCTGTTCCCGGATGGAATCGGCAAGCTCATTCAGCGCTTCCTCGTCAAACTCTTCGCGCGGCTGAAAGGGATTGGATTCAATCTGGTTGATGGGCAGCGATGCAATGGCGCCTGCAACAAAATTGCCGGAAATGTCACTTGAGGTGATGTCGGTTTCCGGGCTTTCAAGAATGGCGCTAAGCCCGCGTCCAAGGGCTTTCTTTTTAGGATTCATTTTCAGATTTGATTTGTTTTTCCGATGATTTTATCCTGGTCAGATTGTTTTTCTGAAGTATTTCGCGGGCCAGATTCAGGTAACTGATTGCTCCGGTACTGTTGATGTCGTGCATGATGATGGTCTCCCCGAAACTTGGAGCTTCGCCCAGTTTGGTGTTCCTGTTAATAAGGGTTTCAAAGACCATGTCCTGAAAATGGGCTTTTACCTCATCCACAACCTGGTTCGAGAGCCTGAGCCTGGAATCGTACATTGTGAGCAGAATGCCTTCAATATCAAGAGAGGTATTGAGCCTCTGCTGAACAATCTTGATGGTATTAAGCAGTTTTCCCAGTCCCTCAAGAGCAAAGTATTCGCATTGAACCGGTATAATAACCGAATCGGCGGCAACCAGGGAGTTGACTGTTATCAGGCCAAGGGAAGGGGAGCAATCGATGATCATGAAATCATATTCATCCTTGATTTTATGTAATACCTTCCGCATCATGAATTCCCTGTTAGGCTGGTTGATCATCTCAATCTCTGCCCCTACAAGATCGATGTGCGCCGGTAAAAGATCCAGATTTGGCGTGGAAGTGGAAAGTATGATATTCAATGGCTCCACTTCATCCATCAGACATTCGTAAATGCTTGTTTTAATATTTTTGGGATCAAAGCCTACACCAGATGTTGAATTTGCCTGAGGGTCAGCATCTATAATAAGCGAGCGGTATTCAAGTACAGCAAGAGCAGCGCCAAGGTTTATAGCGGTTGTTGTTTTTCCTACTCCACCCTTTTGATTGGCGACAGCGATTATTTTTCCCATTTTCAGCGAGTTGTCTGTTTGGAAGGGCATTAGTTTGTTGAGAAATAGTTATGCCCGAATGTCTGACAAAGGTACATATTTTTATTCCACATCTATTCCGGCCGGTGCAGGGTGTTGATAAAAAAATGGGAACCGCCGGCCGGCAATAACCCCGGGAAAGCGATTTGCCGCTCAGAATTACTGCAACAGAAATGCGATGGCAGAATAGCCGGGAAAACGAAACGGGCTGTTCCCATGATCCGGTATCAACTCCCGGTATCCTCAGGTATTAAGACAGAATTAATTGATTAAAGCCCGGTGAACTGCTGACTTTACGCATTAGAGGAGCGGATAAGCGCTTGTTATTTCCGGAGTAAGCCCCGGGCTTATCCCACAGCCCCGGACTTATCCCTGGAGAGCTTTTGGTTTGCCCGCAAGTAAGTAAGTCGGTTTAATTGGCTAATTCGTCGGCAATACGGCTGGATTTTTCAAGAATTTCTGAACTCAGTTCGCGGAATTCCGCAACATCGTCTTCGGTTCCTATAAACGCAATAGCTTCAGCCAGGCCTGTGACGAAATTCCTGAAATCTTCACGATAAAGAAAAATTTTATGCTTCTCATAGAAATACTTCTCCTGCCCCTCATCATACTTGCGCTTGCTTTCGGTAATGGTTATGTACTTCTCTTCAGACCGGGTGAGCTTAACATCGAAAAAATAGGTCCTCTTGCCCGCTTTAATAGCATTGGAATATACATCGCCCTGATGAAGGGTGTTGCTGGTTTCTTCCATGTTCGTTGTTTGTTGTTTTTTGGTTGCAATGCAAAATTATTTAAAATTCAACCGGATCGACAAAAATCTTAAAAAAACTTATAATTATTTTGGTATATGACAGTAAATCAGTCTAATACAAATAAAATAATAGTGTAAAACATAATATATTTATATTGTAAATACGTTGGGAGTTTAAATAAATAATTCAATGTTTACCCTTGCAGGATACCTTTCGGAATGTCGGATTGAACTAATTTTAATGCCCGGTAAGTCAGCTTAGTACAAATTTATCGTGCAGTTTTTCCGGTCCTTGCGCCTTTGTTCTGCGATTTATGTGAGTATATCGGGTTAAAAATGTATTTTTGCAGCCGCAAATTTTCAGTTCATTTACAATTTTTTTCATGCTAAGCAGAAGGCATTTAAGGATCAAGGTGCTACAATCATTGTACGCATATTTCCAAACCTCCGACAGCCAGGTCAACCTTATTGAGAAGGGCCTGCTTTCAAGTATTGAAAGCATTTACGACTTATACATTCACCTGCTTTCCGCGATTCTGGAAACGAGGGATTTTGCTGAAAACAGACTTGAAGACGCCCGTCAGAAATTTCTTCCCACACCCGAAGAGCTTAACCCTAATACCCGCTTTATTGAAAATGCCTTCCTGAAGCAACTTGCCGGTAACCGGGATCTCCAGAAACATATTGGCAGACTGAAAATCTCATGGGCTGATTATCAGGAAACGTTTCGTAAAATCTACAATAATTTCCGGAATTCGGAGATGTATGCCAGTTATATGAGCGCCCCTGTGGCTTCCTATCGCAACGACAAAGACATTGTACTTGCAATGTTTGCCGATTTCATGTTTAACAATGAGGCTTTTACAAGCATATTCGAAGAGAAAAACATCCATTGGGCCGATGATATCGATACCGCTGCCACTATGGTTGCCAAAACTTTCCGTAAATGGACGGCCACCATGGATGAGTATCAGGCTCTTCCGCCTCTTATGATTAATCCAGATGAGGAAGGGGACGACCTGATCAGGGATTTTGTTTTAAAACTTTTCAGGAAAACAATCCTTAACAGCGAAGAATCCGGAAAACTTATCGCCTTAAGAGCTCAGAACTGGGAACTTGAAAGAATTGCCGTTCTGGATGTCATTATCCTGAAAATGGCTCTTTGCGAATTCGCGGAATTTCCGTCTATCCCCGTTAAGGTTACCATCAACGAATACATCGAAATATCCAAAGAGTATAGTACCCCCCGCAGCCGGCAGTTTGTAAACGGTATGCTCGATAAACTGGTTTCTGACCTTCGCGAAAGCGGAGCAATAAAAAAGTCGGGCCGGGGACTTCTGGAATAAATCCTTTTATGAATACGTATCCGGAAATACAAATCAGGGAATTTACACCGGACGACTTTCGGGCCGTTGAAGCTTTCTGGAACGAAAACGGATTGGGCGGCAGCCACAGGGGTGATACCCTGGAAGTGATCTGTAATACAATTAAATCCGGAGCTCACCTTTTGCTGATGACCGACGACTGCAACACCCTCATCGGCACTTCCTGGCTTACAAACGACCGCCGCCGTACGTACCTGCATCATTTCGGAATTGCCGGATCGCACAGGGGCAGGGGATTAGCCAGACTGCTTCTCGAAAAAAGCATAGAAATTGCCAGAGCCGACGGTTATCAGATTAAAATTGAAGTTCACCGCAACAATCTTCCGGCACTCAAGCTATATGCCGAAGCTGGTTTTCGCCCTCTGGGTGATTACGATGTGTTTATTATCAGGGATTTATCCGCACTGTAACATTTTATCCATAATCCGTGCCCGGCGGATAAACCTTTGGCGGTCTGCTTCTTGTTCATTCCGGATAATCCTGTTAAATGAATATGTCGTGCGTTTATGAAACAGCGTCACGTGTTTTTGATTACCTTTGCGGTGTCCTCTGCGGATAAAATGATTTTTCTAAAACAGCTATGAGACAGTTTTTTTACAAAGCACTTATTCTCATTTCGGCCACGGCATTCGTGACAGGCATTTCTTCCTGCGGTAACCGGAATGACAGCCGGAATCTTCTCCCTTCAGATATTGTGAATAATCCCAATACCGCCGGTGGTAACCCGGAAACCGGGAAACTGCCCGTTCTTGAATTTGAAACCGATTTTCATGATTTCGGACGGGTGATTCAAGGCGAAAAGGTTTCGTACAATTTCAAATTTGTGAACTCCGGCAAATCGGACCTCCTTATTTCAAAGGTGAGCTCCTCCTGCGGATGTACCGTTCCCGACTTTCCGCGTACTCCTGTAAAACCGGGCGAAAGCGGAAAAATTTCCGTGAAATTCGACAGCGAACGCCGCAGGGGATTCCAGAATAAAACCATTACAATTATCAGCAATACCCAGCCGAACAGTCAGGTGTTGCGTATCAAGGCTCAGGTGATCCTTCCTGAAGAGGTGAACCGGTAATCAGAACTTATTATTAACCCAAACTTTTGAAACAATGCTTACAAACACATTGCTGATGGCCCCCCAGGAAGGTGGCAGCGGATACAGTTCCCTGATCTTCCTGTTGCTGATCATGGTTGTTTTCTATTTCTTCTT
>DJVU01000081.1:410-652 GCA_002441345.1 Bacteroidales bacterium UBA6248 | reverse complement strand
CTGCTATCGCCGGCGATTCCACCGAACAACTGGGTAATCAGCAGAAATAGTTGACCATTAAATTGTTAAACTTCTCCGGCAGTGAACGCATTTAACACCATCCTGAACAACCGGATAAGAAAGCCCATGGACGGAAAGCTGAGAGTTCGGCTTTCCGTTTTTTTTATTTGTATCCTTATTGCCGTAGCGCTTTGGGGAATGATCAAACTTACCAAAGAATACCAGGTTCCGCTTAAATTCAG
>DJVU01000081.1:0-336 GCA_002441345.1 Bacteroidales bacterium UBA6248 | reverse complement strand
TTACTCTCAGCCTCAAAAATATGCGACTGCTTCGCTCTGGCGACCTCTATTCAGGATACCTGCGGTCTTCCCGACTCAACGGTGTGATTTCCGCACAGTTACCCGGAGGTGTTGAGCTTGTTGGTATTGAGCCGGATACTCTTCGTTTCGAATTTGAACGCAGTGCCCGGAGAAAAGTAGCCGTTATCCCGGATGTAAAACTTGATTTTGCACGCCAGTACCAGTTATACGACTCAATCCGGATTGAACCGGATTCCGTTTATATAACCGGTAGAAAAGAAATTTTAGATACAATTGCTTTCCTAAGA
Source organism: Bacteroidales bacterium UBA6248 (assembly GCA_002441345.1). Lineage (GTDB taxonomy): Bacteria > Bacteroidota > Bacteroidia > Bacteroidales > Lentimicrobiaceae > Lentimicrobium. Next base: position 28 of record DJVU01000081.1, on the reverse strand, counting down.
ACCAGGCATAAGGCATTTCAAAACCTCA
>DJVU01000035.1 GCA_002441345.1 Bacteroidales bacterium UBA6248 | reverse complement strand
GAGTTTAACTATGCAGGCTACCTGGCAAATAAAAAGGTGTACCATCAGGTCTTTCTTCGTTCGGGTTCTTATTCACGAACCGGTACAGGTGAAGGAATTTATCTGATGTCAATGGCATTCCAGATACGCGACAAGTTTCTGAATGTACTCCGGAATTATGGACTCACCGGCCGTGAATATGCGGTCGCTGCAGCCCTGCTGATCGGGTACGACGATCACCTCGATCCCGAACAACGCAGGGAATTCTCCGGTGCAGGCGCTATGCATATTCTGTGCGTATCGGGATTACACGTCGGCGTTGTTTTTATTATCGCCGACAAATTATTTTTCTTCCTGAAAAGGAAAAGAAAAGGTAAATATCTGAAACCCATACTGGTTATNNCTCGTAATCTGGGTCTATGCCTTGCTTACCGGACTTGCGCCTTCCGTTACCCGTGCCTCGCTCATGTTTAGCCTGGTGACTGCCGGAAAAGCCCTTAACCGGCGTTCTCACATCCTGAATACCCTGGCAGCAGCTGCTTTTCTTCAGCTTATTGTAAATCCTGCCACTTTATTTGAAACTGGTTTTCAGCTCTCTTATGCTGCCGTTACCGGGATAGTAACACTTCAGCCTCATTTTCAGGTATTGTATTCGGATAAACCTCCATTCGTTAAGTATTTTCTTGACCTTATTATGGTTTCACTGGCTGCTCAGATAGCGACAGGCCCTGTTTCANNTTTATTATTTCCATCAGTTTCCAAACTATTTCCTGCTCACAAACCTACTTGTTATTCCTTTGTCCGGAATACTGATCTATACCGGTGTTACTTTTTTGTTTCTGAGTCCGTTCCCGATTATCGGAAAGATCGCAGCTGTAATTCTTACCACTGAAATCAAGCTGCTGAATGAAATCGTTGCTTTCATCGAAGGACTTCCGGGAGCCGTCAGCCGTGAATTATTTCTGAGTAGTTTTTCTCTGGCCGCCATCTATGCCTTGACCGTGACATTGTTTTTATGGTTTTTGTACCGCAGAATTACCTGGTTTAGGATTTCCTGTATCCTGTTCGTTCTGATAGCGGCCGATTTCAGTGCTCTTGCCGTCCGGCGGAATAAGCGGAAGATGTTGATCGTTCACCAGATAAACCGGCACACTGCAATCAGCCTGACGGAGGGAAAAGAATTCCGGCTTATGGCCGATTCAGGACTGATCACGNNATCCTGCAAAGCTAAATATTGTGCTTGATGGTTACAGAATCAGGCATGGATTAAGCCCTGTAATTCCGGAAGGACTAAGCTCGCGGCGAAACGGAGACCCGGGCAATGGATTTTTCTGTTTCCGGGATAAACGTCTGCTGGTTCTGACTCCCGAATTAAAAATACCCCCGCCGGGCAGCCGGATCAGGCTCGATTATGTTATCCTTTCGGGGAATGTAAACGCCGGCGCCAGGCAGTTGTCTGAACTTTTTCCCGGAGCATTATTCATCATCGACGGATCTGCAAGCCAGTGGAAAGCAAAACGATGGTCTGAAGACCTTATCCGTCTTGGGAAACCATTTCATTCTACCAGAGAGAAGGGGGCCTGGGTGCCTGAACTTTAGCCCCGGGCTCCGGTCGTTACCTCCTTATTAATCGCGCCGAAGAGTCAGCAGTATCGGCAGATGATCGCTGAACCCGCCCAGATATCTGAACCCGTTGAATGTGCGAAAAGGTTTCGTGCCGTTAAACATTAAATCGTCTTCCACCAGAAAGGGGAGCTTCAGAATCCGGGCATCCCCGTCCCGCAATCTGAACCCGGATCTGTGCTGAAGAAGCGGGGATGAAACGATAAACTGGTCAATAATACTCCACTCTTCCCTGTATTTGTGCGAGCCGGTATCCCACTTCCCCGTCATACCGGCCATAAGGTTGTACAAATAAAATCCCGGTTCATCGGGGATGCGGAGTTTTGCGCCCAGGTGTTCAGCGACACTTTCGTCCCGGGGCTCGTCGTTGAAGTCGCCGGTAAGGATTACCAGCGCCTGAGGATCAGCCGATGCAATGGAATCCACCATACTTTTCAGAAGTAAAGCTGCATCACGGCGCCGGGGTATGGTAGCTGCGGCTCCTCCGAATTTCGATGGCCAGTGATTGATGAAAAGATGAAGCGTGTCGATGCCATCCGCAATCCCTTTTACATAAAGTATATCCCTGGATCTGGCAACGGAGTCGCCGGAGTAAATTAGCGGAATCGCCCTGTCGTATACCGGTGTAAATCTGTCGGGCCGGTAAATCATGCCAACGTCAATGCCCCGGGGATCGGGCGACTCGTAATGTATAATACGGTATTCAAAACGTTCGAGAGGTGTGCGCTTCAGCAACTGCACCAATGCAAATCTGTTCTCCACCTCGCAAAATCCAATTATTTCGGGAGGTCTCCATCCTCCGGCCGAAATTATGACTTTGGAAGTGTTCTGTAATTTCCGCTCAAACCGCTTCCATGTCCAGCCGCGCAATCCCCCCGAAACATACTCCTCATCGTTTATGAGCGTGTCGTTAAAAGGATCAAACAGATTTTCAAGATTGTAGAACATAATCCGGAATGGCTCCGGCTTTGCGGTTACCGGCTGTTCGCTTGAAGTNNAGCCGGGAGGAAGGCAATAGAAAAATCAGAAACAGCAAGGCTGTCCGTGCAGGTCTTTGTGAGTTCATCGAGTACGGATTAGTCCGGCAAATCTACGTTATTAAACTCAAAATACTGCCTCCGGCCGGATTTATCTTTCGCCCTTGTTTAAACTCATTATGAATAAGGCCCGCGGCGATGTTTTACTGAAGCAAGTCATTATTTTTGATCCGCCAATATAAACGGCTTTTCTGCTTTTCAGGATATGATGGCATGACTCCTTTAGTGCAGACAGAGCTGCTTCCGTAAGAGACGTATATTTTAATTTACCATAAATCCCTGTCCCATGGCACGCAAGAAAAAGATAAACAACTATCGCCTTATACTGCAATGGACCATCCTGGCTCTTCTGGTTTACCTGGTGGTAAGACCTCTGGTTGATCGCTCGTATATTGCTGACTTCGAGGCATACTGTCCGTTTGGCGGACTTCAGGCCTTATCGTCTTTCCTTGCAAATAATTCGCTGGCATGTTCCATGACAACAACCCAGATTGCGATGGGGCTGGCTTTGCTGGCTGGTGTTTTTTTGTTCAGCAAGCTGTTTTGCAGTTACATATGCCCGATAGGTATCTTTACCGAATGGCTTGGCAGGATGGGNNAAGCGTTTCAAAATGAATTTTGTCATCACGGGACTGGCCGATCGCATGCTCCGGGTGCTCAAATATGCCATACTGTTTGTTACCTTTTATTTTTCCGTCAGCAGCAGCGAGCTTTTCTGTAAAACGTTTGACCCTTATTATGCTGTATTTTCAGGTTTCGGGTCCGATGTTGTGATAAGTTATGCCGTTATGGCTCTGTTACTGGCAATTCCCGGTTCGTTTTTTNNTCCGGCAATTCTGGTGCAAGTACATCTGCCCGCTGAGTGCGGCTTCCAATATCTTCAGCTTTGGATTTGTTTTTCTTGGAATCGCTGGTGTTTATGCCCTTCTTACTGCCGGCTTCGGCCTGCAGATCGGATGGATCTGGCTGTTGGGCGCCCTCAGCCTGGCTGGAGTTGTTCTGGAAACAACCCGCCTGAAGTTTGGTATTTTTCCAATTGTAAAGGTTACACGTAATGCTGAAACCTGCACTTCCTGCAGATTGTGCGATAAAGCCTGTCCTATGGCAATCAGAATTTCCGATATTCCGAAAGTGGAGCATATCGACTGCCATTTATGCGGCGATTGCGTAAGCAGCTGCCCCGAGCCNNGATACTCTGCAGTTTAGCAAACGGAAGATAAACTGGCTGCCGGCAGTTGCAACGGTTGGACTGGTTATACTGGGTCTTGCTTTTGCTTCGGTTACCGATATTCCTACAATCAGCCTCAAATGGGGCAGCAGCGGACAGATGGAGAATGCGGCCATTTACAGACAATCGGGTTTAAAAAGCGTGAAATGCTTTGGCAGTTCCATGTCGTTTGCCAATCATATGAAAGAATTGCCCGGAGTGCTTGGGGTTGAGGCGTTTGTATCCGATAACAGCGTTAAAGTTTACTACGATCCGTCTGTGACCAATGAGATGGAAATCAAAGAATTTATTTTTACCCCGGTTTCCCGGGTAGTCGCTGCACCTGCCGAAGGCCTGAAACAGATTGTTGTTTCCGAATTCGCCGTGGATAAATTCTTCGACCCGTCCGATGCCGGCCTGCTGGCGATAAAACTTGGACAAAAAACCGGAGTCCTTGCTTTCGAGACTATGTTTGGTGAACCTGTTCATACCATCATCTTCTACGATTCCTCCCTTGTTTCAGCCGGGGAAATCAGCACGCTCATTGAAGAGAAAAAAGTCAGATGGGAGATTGATGGCGAGCTCCGGGAAGCNNAGCACCGGCTTCAGGGTCGCCTCGGTTGATCCCTTGCCCGCTCTAAGCCTGAAAGAATACCTGGATAGGATGTATGAACCTGTTGCAATGACCTTCAACGGGTTCAAAGACTACGATTCTGCGCAAACTGCTGAAATCCTGCTTCC
>DJVU01000039.1 GCA_002441345.1 Bacteroidales bacterium UBA6248 | reverse complement strand
AATGCCTGTTAATTCAGCGTTTCCCTGTAAATCCCATCCCGAAGCCGATGAATTGCATTCAACATATTTAATAGTATATGGCCTGAAACTTGCCCGGCGGGGTTTGCTTCCGGGGTTGTTTAATTTGTAACTTTGAAATGGAACCCTGCGAATTATCAAACCAAATCCAAACAAATATGAAAAGAACAGTAATTTTTCTGATGTTAATGTCGCTCATTGTTGCGGGATGCAAGACCACCCGTACACAACGCGGAGCGGCTGTTGGTGCTGCCACTGGCGGTGCAATTGGTGCAATCATTGGTAAAACAGCCGGTAATACAAGTGCCGGTGCTGTGATCGGAGCCACGGTTGGCGGAGTTGCCGGTGCTGTGATTGGAAAACAGATGGACAAGCAGGCTGAAGAGATCCGGCGTAAAGTTCCCGATGCAGAAGTGATACACAACGAAGGGGAAGAGGGAATTGTGGTTAATTTCAGCAGTAAGGTGCTGTTTGGTTTTGACCAGAGCGACCTGACCGATGCATCCAAAAGTAGCATCCGTGAACTTGCAGGTGTACTCCGCGATTATCCCAATACAGATGTTATGATTCAGGGCCATACCGACAGTAAGGGTTCGGCCAGCTATAATCAGGCTCTTTCGGAGCGCAGAGCAGAGTCGGTTGCAGGCTATCTTCGCCAGCAGGATATTCGCTCGCAGCGGATAACGGTAGTTGGTTTCGGAGAAAACCAGCCCATTGCCAGTAACGATACCGAAGAAGGCAGAGCACAGAATCGTCGTGTTACCTTCGTAATCACAGCCAACGAGAAGATGCGCGAAGACGCCATTAAAGAAACAAGTAATTAATTTAAAAAAAGGAGAATCTTATGAAAAAGATATTAGTTCCAGCTATTGCACTGCTATTATTTCTGTCAGCAGGTACACTTTCAGCCCAGGTTGCATTTGGTGTAAAAGGTTCGTTTAATATGTTCAACCTGGCGTTCAAAGATGCCGATGGAGACAAGGACCAGGCAACGATGATACCCACATTCGATGCCGGTGTCTTCGCGGAATTTCAGGTTGCAGATGAATTTTACCTGCGTCCGGAACTCCTCTTTGCCCAGAAAGGTGCTAAAAATGAATATGCTCTTCTTGATGATATCACTACCCGGATTTCATATCTCGAACTGCCGATAAACCTGTTGTACAAAGGACCCTTGTCGGGAGGCAATGTACTGGTAGGCTTCGGACCATATTTTGCTTACGGTGTTGGAGGTACCGTAAAATCCGATAACGTAAGTATTGATCTGGAGTTCGTTAACGATCTGGAAGATGCAAATGAATTAACGGTCTACTACAAACCGTTTGATATGGGTGCAAAAGTTTTTGCCGGATACGAACTTGCTGCCGGCTTGCAGGTGATGCTCAATGCTTCGCTTGGTATTGCAAACATGGAACCCGATTACAGGGGAGAAAAGTCGGATACAAGCACAAAACACGTGGGGTTTGGTTTGACGCTTGGGTATGTTTTTGGCAAATAATTCCGGCTTTATCCCCTGGCAATAAAAAAGCTACTCCGGATGGGGCAGCTTTTTTTGCATTCGAAAGTAAAACGTTCGATACTCCTAGTTTACAATCAGTTTTCTAACTTCTACTCCCCGGTTGGTAGTGATTCTGATGATGTACAAGCCTGCGGGCAGTTTGCTGATGTCGACATGCATCTCATCTCCGTTCCATGCAAATACTCTGACAACTTTACCGGAAGCATTCAGGATTTCAGCCGATGATCCGCGTGCCAGTGCCGGATTTACCGAAAGCAGGGTGAAGCGATCGCGGGCTGGATTTGGTACAATCCGGATGTTGGCCGATTCACGGTTTTCAGTTTTTACTAATATTTTATTGCTGAATGTGATCATATGTACGGCCACGTTCAGAATCGGATTGAAGGTATCGTCGCAGTCGGGACAGGTAACGCCCGAAACGCACGCCGGGTTTGCGGCATTACAAAGATCCTTGTAATTGGGGTCAAATTCATACTCCAGTTTGAAATTCGGAATGCTCAGAAAGTCTGCCATACTGAAGTCGAATACCCTGCTGATGGAGCCCGGACACCATCCTGCCCTTGGATATACCCATGTGCCGTTCTGGGGCTGACAACCGGCCGGATTCGGGTTACAAACAGCCCATAAATCCTGTGTGTGGATGCGTGCATCGTTTACCTTGATGTAATGCGTGGCATGGTAAAACTCTGCGGCATTTCCGGTATTGTTCTCTCCCCAGTTGTGACCGGTTGTTATCACCTTAAGATGCGCATCAAGCGCATCTGCCGGGAAGGTATAATGTGCAGGCGGAACCGGCTGAAGATTCGACATATTGCCGAAAGAATACTCGCCCCTCCAAAGCGGTGTTACGATCGAATACAGGTACTCTGGTGTTCCGGGAGTGAAGTCGTAACGAATGTTGATGTTAAATCCCTTGTCCCAGGTAATGCAGTGGTACCGCATATCCACCTCGCCCTGCAGCAGCGAGGCATAATCGGTAACATCCACGTCGTCGCTGCAGCCTACTCCAAACGGAGTGATGTAGCGATAGATTTCAATCCATTGTCCCGTTATATCTTTAACCTCAACGTGTGAAACCCTGTCGTAGGGGTCGCATCCCCCGGAAGGGCATGAAATGGTGAGGTACGACTGAATTTCGCTGAAGGCACCCGTATAAGTGGGAAATACAAAGGTTCCGGTAACAACCTGGTTGGATGGCGTAACCGTTTGTCCGTCAAAAGTTTGTATCTGCAGGGCAACGATATTGCTCGTAACATCAAAGCTTACGGTGGAAGTGGTGGTATTGCCTCCGGTGATGGTACTTCTTACGGTCATTGTGTAATTGCCGAATGCCGGGGGAGTCCAGTAAGCCGCATAGTACCCGCTGGTATTGTCATGTGCCGGAATCTGAATGCCGTCAATAATGAATTCCATGGAGGTAACCGACAGTACTTCAGGGTGTTCCACGTGCGATTCGGCCAGGAACATTACCATTTCGAGATCCTCCATGTATACGCTGGTAAGATCTGCCGGACGTCTGACTTTCAGGCTTGGGTAATATGCTGTTGCATCCACAACCTCAAATTCGTTGATGATGTCGTTGGCAGGGGCATATTCATCGTTTCCCGGCTGTGAGGCCTTTACTTTTACGATTCCGGCTTCTCCGGTCAGCGTCAGGATGTTGTCGCTTACAGATGCAGGCCCTTCCACGATGCTGTAGGTTACCGGCAAGCCGGAACTGGCAGTGGCATTCAGGGTAAAGGGCGGGTCGGTTGCGAGTTTGTTGGGAATGGCCGGGAAGTTAATGAACTGATACAGCCCGGTTAGCTCCGGCTGGCGGATAAGGATGTTGTCGAAGGCTCCGACTCCGCCCTGCGAATGGAAAAAGATGCCGTCCCATACTTCATTATCGGTTTTGGTTCCGGATCCCGGAGTGAGTTCCATGCTGATACCCTGTATTTCGCTTGCCGGATACCAGTCGCCAGTTGCTGACGGCTTATAAAACAGCGCAAGGGTTCCCGCTCCGTCGTTGGCGGTGAAATCCATAACCAACTTATACCTGGCCCAGTTTTCGTTGTTCGCCGTGAAGGGTATCTCCGTGCCGCTTGGCAAAACAATCTTGTTGACTGCAGGGCTGGCGTTCCGGCAGTATACGTATATTCCTCCGTCGTCGGGCTCGGTTGGGAGTCCGGGTGCAATATATCCGTCCTGGTCGGCATCATAGCCAATGCCGAAAAACACTCCCCACCAGTTTTTATGCATATCCACCTCTGCTTCAACCACGCCTCCGGCAAAGCTGAATTCGAAATTGTCAGACGATTTTCGGGTGGCCGTTCGTCCAACACCGGGTCCTCCGTGCGGATAAAAGGCGGCCTGGCTTCCGTCGGGTGCTACAACGCCACTACTGGCATACCCAATTTCAAAATCACCGGAATTGGCGGCTGTATGTGCGATAGTCTTCCACCCATCCTGGTTGTTCAACCCTCCGGCATTCAGTGTATTAAAGTCGTAGACTGAAACGACCTGAGCTCCGGCCAGCAGGGTAGCCAGAAATAATGCAACAGTGAGTACTTTGTTTTTCATATGGTTGCTTTTTGTGTTGATGTATATCAATTCAGATTTTTTATTTCATCCACCAGACTTTTACATCCTGCGCGTCTCTGCCTCCCATTGCGCCGACCTGGAGATTCCAGTTTAATGTGTTGTTAAGGGTTTCCGAAACGGGGTACTGAAGACGAAAGCGGGTAAGCGGCAGCCCCGTTGCCGGAGTGCCCGTTGTTCTTCGGGTAAGTGCGTAGGCTTCGGCCGGTTGTCTGAATGCATCCAGCCAGCGCTGGGCATAAATGTATCCAAGTTGCTCTTCTTCGGGTGCGCTGAAAATGTCGAGAACCGGGTTTGCAAGAACGGAGTAGAATTCCCATTCGCTCAGAAACGGTTCATGATTGACCCAACGGGATGTGTTTTTTACAATGTTCTGCCAGAAAGTCATGGATGCTACTACACCTTCAAGGTACATTCCCTGCGCCATGCTCTGATCGCGTGCAACGCCAATGCCCCGGAAGTAAATTTCGGCAAGCAGGAACTTCACTTCAGCCACCGTCATCAGAATCTCCGGAATGCTTTTTTCTTCCCGTATCAGATAGTAGTTGAAGGGGGAAAAGTTGCAGGCCGAGCCCTTTACATCGTAATTGTTGTCGCGGTGCAGATGGTATGGTACCCCACCCTCAGAGGGGGTTTCAGGAGTGAGCACCTGGGGGAAGGCTTTCCACTCTCCGGCATTGCTGGTTTCAAAAAATATGTATGCCCTGGGATCAAAGATTCCGCTGCCGTCGGCTGCATCGGTCTCTGAGAGCATTTTCCATATAGTTTCGCCCATACGCAACTTCCCGTGTTCCCTGAACGACCAGTTTACTGCCGTGTTTTCCCATCCCTGTAAGATGGGCGACATTACCACGTCGTTGCCGGTTCCGTTAAGCAGGGGTTTGTTTCCGGAAATTATATCTGCGGTAATTTCGCCGGCTTCAGCCGGCATTTTTTCCGACATCCGCAGGGCATACCGCAAACGCAGGGAATTGGCAAAACGTTTCCATTTCAGCATGTCGCCATAAAAGAGGTTGTCGTACGAGGCCAGATTGTAGAGCGGAATGTTTGCGGGCGTCACGGGGTTGGCTGTGGCATTAATGTTTTCATCGGCCCAGGCAAGTTCGTTGAGCAAAAACAGGTAAATGTCTTTCTGGCTGTCGAATGCCGGACGGGCATATTCGAGGGATTCAAATCCGCGGCCTGCATTAAAAAACGGGATGTCGCCGAAAAGGTCGGTGACTTTAAAGGTTTTGACAGCCAGCAGTATTTTAAGCATTGCACGGGCATTCACGAGTTCTTCCTGACTGCCGCCGTAAGCGTCGAAACGGCGTTCGATGTCGCGGATGATCGCCAGGGTGGTGTAGTAGTTGGTCCAGACTTCTTCCGAGCCGATGTTGATGTTGGGCCAGGCCTGCTGGGTGAGCGCCCCGAGTTCGGTGTAGCTGTATAAGGCTTCGTTGTTGATGTAAAATTGCTCGTTCCATCCAAGCACCAGAGAAGCAACAACCTTGTTAAATAAAGGTCCGATGTCGGTTTCAACCGATTCAAAAGGGTTTTTATTCAGCTCTTCAAAGCCCTTGTCGCATGACGAGGGGATGATAAGTGCAAACGGAAGCAAGAGAGTATAAAGGATTTTCTTTTTCATAATTCTTCAGGATCAGAATTGAACATTTGCTCCGAGGGTCACCGACCTGAATCCGGGGAAAGCTCCCCACTCCAGTCCCTGGGCGTTTCCCGAACCATTGGCACCTTCCGGATTTACATTGTCGGGTAATGTAGTATAGATATAGAAAAGATCCCGGCCTACCAGGTTAACAGACAGCTTCTGAATAAATTTCATCTTTTTCAGCAGGGCAGGGGGCAGATGGTAGGAAAGTGCGATTTCACGCATTTTTACCCAGGAATTTTCGAAAATGCCAGGGGTTGAAAGGAATTTACCCCAGCCTCCTGCATTCGGCATGTACTTAAAGTAGTAATGAACCACTTTGTCGTTGGGCGTTCCGTCGGCATATACCCCCGGAAGGATCACGCCTGCATTTCTTACATTGCCCTCCGGATCGGTATAGGGGAGTCCTTCCCCCAGGCGTTCACTCAGGGTTGAGGGACTCTGCCCCGTGTGAACGTTCGTTACATAGGTTCCGCTGTAAACATCCCCTCCCCATTTGGTGTCAATCAGGGTGCTGAGTGTGAAGCCCTTCCATCTGAGTCGTGTGGTGAATCCGGCAAGGAAATCCGGCGATGCATTGCCGATTGGAACCCTGTTGTCGGTCATCAGGTAATGGGTGCCCGCATCGTTCAGAATGGGTTGTCCGTTGTCGGGATGGTAAATGTAATCCCATCCGATGATGGTTCCGAAATCCTGCCCCGGCTCAACGGCAATTGCGGGTCCGTTGCCTCCCCATATGCTGGCAATTTCATAGATTTCAGCAGCTTCACCCAGACTTAGCACTTTGTTGCGGTTTCGGGTAAAGTTCAGTCCTGCTTCCAGTGTAAGGTTTCGCGATTCAACGGGTACGGTATTCAGGATTATTTCAATGCCCTTGTTTTCGAGTTCTCCCGTATTGATGGTAATTTGTCCGGCTCCCGAAGATACCGGCAGCGGAGAATTCATGATCTGGTTGTAGCTGCTGATGTAATAATAGGTGAAATTCAGATCGATACGATCGTTGAAGAAGCCCAGAATTGTGCCCAGTTCCCAGGATGCTGAAAACTGCGGTTCGAGCGAATAGGGAGGTATAGTATAAGGCAATGCAGACGTTTTATCGCCGCCAAAATTTCCCGAAGAATACACAAAATCAAGTTTATATGGATCGGTATCTATTGCCGTGAGCGCATAAGCTCCTCTCAGTCTCCACTGGCTGAGCCATGCGTTGGTCATGCGAAAGGCTTCCGAAGGCAGGAAGCTGAATGATACGGAAGGGTAGAAGTAGTTGTTGCTGTATTTGGGAAGAGTCGATGACCAGTCGCTGCGGCCTGTAAATTCTGCAAATAGGTAGTTTTTCCAGCTCAGGTTCATCAGGGCATAAAATGAGTTAATCTTTTTCCCGAACCGGCCTTCCGACAGACCCCGCTGTTCGGGTCGTTCGGCATTGTACAGGGAGTAAACCCATGCTTGTGTCCAAACGCCGGAGTTGGCCGAAAGCCCGTACTGGCTGCGTGACCATGTGTTTCCGCCGAAAGAGAATTTGAAATCGAAACCCGGAATACCCAGATCTGCCTTGTGCGCCATAATCAGAAATTCGGCGTTGGTAACCTGATCGCGCGACAGGCTGTGACTGTAGTATCCGCCCACCAGTCCAAGCGAATCGGTTGGCCGGTGCCGGGTTTCAAATTCGTTGTATGTGTAATCCATTCCAAATCTGCCCATCGCGCTAAGCCAGGGTGTTATCTGGTAGTTCAGGGCCACTGTTCCTATGAGTTTTTTGCGATCGAGACCGGTGTTTTTGTTGTAAACGCCCCACCAGAAGTTTTTATCGATATAGTAATACGGCGAATTGCTCCGGTAATCGATCATCGAGCCGTTGGCAGCAGCGTAATGCTCCTTCTCGATTCCCTGATAACTTCTGGGCCAGCTGTATAGCATGGCTTTGCCGAATGAGTTTTCGGATTCTCCAATGGTCGGACTGTTATGTCTTTTGTAATCCATATATGAAATGGCAATGTCGCTGCTCACCTTTTCGGATATTTTCAGGTTGCTTCCCAGATTTATGGTGGTTTGCCTGAAGTCGCTGTTGGGGATGTTGGCTTCATGCATGGTGTTTGTCAGCGAAACGCGCATGGATCCCATTTCACCGCCACCGGTGAATGCGATGTTGTGGGTGGTGGTTGATCCGTTGGAGAAGTACATTTCGAGGTTGCCGGGCTGTGGCGACCAGGGCCTGAGTTCTCCGTCCCACCAGCGGATCAGCTGCCCGTCCATTCGCGGGCCCCAGGAAACGGCCGACCCGTAATATCCGAATGTGGTGGCGGTGTGTTCTCCAAGAGGGCCGAAATCAGAATAAATGTCGCGCGGATACACCGGCTCGCCATTTTCGTTGAGTTCAAAAGAAGGCTCCAGGAAGGAGAGAGGACCACCTGCTCCGAAAATATTCTGTACTTTGCGGAAACGATATGGCTGAATTACTTTATGAGCGACGTTGTAAGAAATACCCAGCCCTTTTTGCTGCCCTCCCCTTTTGGTGGTAATCATCACCACTCCGTTGGCTCCGCGCGATCCGTAGAGGGCTGAAGCAGCAGGCCCTTTCAGGATGTCGATGCTTTCGATGTCGAAAGAGTTGATGTTGTTGAGTGCCGATCCCCAGTCAACACCGCGTCCGATGTCGGTAAGTCCCGGCTCGTTTTCCATGGGTACTCCGTCTACAACGATCAAAGGCTGGTTGTGGTTTCTGTCGTTCAGATTTCTGACGCCGCGAATTACAAAACGTGTGGTTCCGCCATCAACACCGTTTGAATTCATCACCTGCACACCGGCCGACCTTCCGCTGAGAGCATTTGCAAGGTTTCCTGCATTCGAAAGCTGTATCTCTGCAGCAGGGACACTCTCAATAGTGTATCCGACTTCCCGCTTCTGTCTTTTTACGCCAAGAGCAGTAACAACTACCTCGCCCAACTCGCTCACCGCAGGCGATAATACCACGTTGATGCGGGCGGAGTTGCCAATGGTAATTTCACGGGTGGCATAGCCGACATAACTAAATTCCAGCACCTCGCCTTTTGCCGCCTGAATTGTATAGGCTCCATTGATTTCGGTGACCGTGCCGGTATTTTTTCCCCTGATCTTTACCGTAACACCAGGTATTCCGGTATTATCCTCTGAAGAGGTAACCGTGCCGTTAACTGTAATTTGCTGCCCTGACGCATTCAGAGCAAAAATTGCAAATAAAGTGGCAATCGCTGATCGTAAGAGTTTGTTTTGCATTGTCTTAGTGCCTTGTTTCTACAACGTGTTGTATGGCAAATTTAGGCAAAAGTTCAGTATATTTTATAATAAATACAATGAACTTATGTAATAAATTTATTAAGATAGTCAGCATTTTTCATTCCGTAGTTTCTCTCCCGGATTTTCATCTCTGTTAAGTATAAAATTATGAAATTCCATCCTTGTATTTTGCTTGCTGAAGATAATTTGTCATTTTTCTTCTGGTTTTATTGTATACTTTGCTGTAAAGCCTTACTTTTCTCTTACCATTGGAGTTAAATAACAGGGTTCACGCTTGCATTCGTGTGATTTGGAAATCCTGCCCGGTCGTTTTTTATCTGTTTACTTAAATTCTCGTACTATGGGTTTAATTTGGTTCTTGATTGTTGGTGCCGTTTCCGGATGGCTTGCAGGTCTGGTCTGGAAAGGATCGGGTTTTGGAATTATCGGCAATATCGTTGTTGGTATCGTTGGTGCCCTGGTTGGCGGATGGCTTGCCGGGAAGCTGGGCATCAGAGATGGCGGATTATTATTGAAAATCCTGATTTCTGCCGGAGGTGCCTGGCTGATCCTTTACGTATTCAGCCTTTTTTCGAGAAAGTAGGTAGCAGCTGATTTCTGTTTACCTGAATCACTCCCTCTGCCGGGAGCTTACGCATCCGCGAAAGCGAAATGAAGTTACAGGCAGTGCGGAAGGGAATCGTAGTGGCCTGTTATAAGGTAGTTCTTTATAAACTATTCATTACCTGATATTTATTTGTTGTATGGCTTTGCCTGATTTGCCATACCGTTATTCGCCCTCTTATCATTCAGGTTTGTAAGTCTTTCTTATCGCATTCAGGCGGGTGTCCGTTTTTTACAATTACTTTTTGATTTGACTGTATATTTTAGCGGAGTTCTAAACTTTACTGAAAATGAGATCCTGTTTTCTGATTATTGTACTGATTTTCTCTGCCGGTATTACGGCAGCTCAGATTAATGTTCGAGAAAAAGTAAAATCCGGCGTTATGCAGCGGGCCGGGCAGCGGCTTGATGAGGCTGTTGATAAAGGGATTGATCTGCTTGAAGGCGAAGTTGTGAAAGAGGCCGAAAAGAATAAAAAGTCCGCAACTGAGGCTTCATCTGCTGGCGATCAAAGTAACAGCGATTCCGGAATTGATGGTAAATCTTCTTCTGCACAAAAAGAACCGCTGAAAGCTGCCGGCAGATACGATTTTGTTCCGGGCGATAGAATCTTGTTTTTTGAAGACTTTTCGCAGGATGCACCGGGAGACTTTCCGGCTTTATGGACAACGAACAGTTCGGGAGAAATCAATAGTCTGAATATTGCACCGGGACACTGGTTTTATATGAACGGGGAGGATGCCGTATACAACTATACACGAAATATTGATTTTCCGTCGAACTTTATTCTGGAGTTTGATCTGGTTCCGGATGAAGAATATGCATACGGCATAACTCTTACCCTGTATGAGGATGCCAGTCCGCGTGAACTCGACGATGACCTGTATCCGGGCGACCGGGGTCTGCATATCCGGATCGACGACGATGTGTGGGAGACGAAAGGGTATAACAATTTAGGGGAAAACGACTGGATTACGGGAGAATCTACGCGTGCTACTGTCAGTAAATCGGTTGTAAACCATGTAATTATCTGGATACAGAACCGAAGAGTCAGAATTTATCACGGAGGTATGAAAACCCTTGATATGCCTACCAATATTTTTCAGGGTACAAAATTTAACCGTTTACGCTTTTCCGGATGGGATTCGGACAGCTGGCCATTTGTTTCGAACATAAAAATAACCACTGCCTCGCCCGATACCCGAAGCAAGCTTCTGACCGATGGCCGCCTGGTAACTTATGGTATTACCTTCGATATAAATAAGGCCGACCTGAAACCCGAATCGGAAGGCACCCTGCAGGAAATTGCAGGCGTTCTTAAGGATAATCCGGCACTGCGGGTAAAGATCGTCGGGCATACCGACAGCGACGGCGACGAAAAGCTTAATCTCGACCTGTCGGGCCGCAGGGCTGTTTCGGTAAAGGATGCGCTGGTGAAAAGCTTTGGAATTGATGCTTCCCGTCTGGAAACGGAAGGAGCGGGAGAATCAAGACCCTTGGTTGGTAACGATACTCCTGTAAATAAAGCTCAGAACCGGCGCGTGGAATTTATCCGCCTTTAACACGCAGGCGCCGGCTGCAGCTGCATCGCCTTTCACTTTATGCATTCAGTCCGAAAACCAGATTTACCCGTTTCTTCCTCAGGCAATCCCCTGTCCTTGTCGGCCGGATCCTGTTCGTTCCGGGATGCAAACTTTTTCGTCAAACGCCTACGGATTGCCCCGGAAAATAACGGGGCTTATTTTTACTTCTTAAAATTGCAACTGCATTCATGCTTTTTTCTTACTTTCATGCGTCTGGAACTGCTGTCCCGGGGCTTTGAATGCCGGCTGGATACTTATGCCTTCCGAAAGCCGGCAGGATAAATCGCGCTGCTTGTATTCCGGCCGGTAACCGAATTGTTTTTTGCCTGGTTTTACTAGAAGTTGTATTTATGGAGTTGCCTCTACTGCAGGAAATTGTAATCATTCTTGGGCTTTCGGTATTTATTATATTAATATTCAGGCGTTTCAGGATTCCATCTATTATTGGTTTCCTTATAACCGGAATGATTACCGGACCCAATGGCTTCAGTTTGGTAAGTGCCACGCATGAAGTGGAGCTCCTGTCGGAAATCGGTGTTATTTTTCTTCTTTTTGTCATTGGGATAGAGTTTTCGCTGAAAAGCCTTTCGAAAATCAGGCAAACGGTAGTACTCGGAGGTGCAGTGCAGGTTGCCGGAACTATTGTGCTTACCTATGCGGTTTCAAGGCTTTTGGGGCTTCCGGTTTCTCAGGCTGTTTTTATGGGATTTCTGATAAGCCTCAGCAGCACAGCCATTGTTCTGAAAATGCTTGCGACAAAGGGGCAAATGTCGTCACCTCAGGGAAGGATATCGATGGCAATTCTGATATTCCAGGATATCATTGTTGTGCCGATGATACTTATTACGCCGCTTTTAGCCGGTAACGGGGGTAATCCAGCACTTGCCCTGCTGGGTATGGCCGTAAAGTTCATCCTCATCGTAGCGCTGCTTATTCTGCTGGCCAGGTATGTTGTTCCGGTATTGCTGCAGCGTGTGGTTTTAACCAGGAGCCGCGAACTTTTTATTCTCACCATTGTACTCCTTTGTCTGGCTACTGCGTGGCTAACGTCAAGCGTTGGTCTGTCTCTCGCTCTCGGTGCCTTCTTTGCGGGACTGATCATTTCCGAATCGGATTACAGCCATCAGGCGACTGCCAGCATCATGCCTTTTCGCGAGATTTTTATCAGCTTTTTCTTCGTTTCAGTCGGAATGCTTCTCGACCTTCGCTTTTTTCTGGAACATTTTATTTTACTGGCCGGCTTTACGATTGCTGTTATTGTGCTCAAACAAATTGTTGTTACTTCAACGGTACTGATCTTACGCTATCCGCTTCGTACTGCATTGATCACCGGTTTTATCCTTTTTCAGGTCGGAGAGTTTGCATTTCTTTTATCAACAATTGGTAGCCGTAATGGATTGATAACTAGTGATGTATACCAGTATTTTCTGGCTATCTCGATTCTTACAATGATGGTAACGCCTTTTTTAGGCGATAATGCCGACCGTGTGACCGATTATATTCTTCGGGCCGGACTTTCGCCTGGAGTCAGGCGAAGGCTTATACAATTCCAGAACAGGAAAAAAGGAGAGCCTGCTGCAGAAAGGAAAGGGCTGAATGACCACCTTGTAATCATTGGGTTCGGAATTAACGGCCACAACGTAGCCCGTACGGCGCTGCAGGCCGAAATTCCATACGTGGTTATCGAACTCGATCCGGAAATATTCAGAAAAGGACAAAACGATAAGTTCAACATTGTGTTTGGAGATGCTGCCGACGATCTGATCCTGAAACATGTTAATATTCAGTCAGCCAGAGTGGCAGTTGTTGCAATCTCCGATCCGGAGGCGACAAAAAAGATTATTTCCATCCTCCGGAGCATTACCCAAACGGCACATCTTATCGTCAGAACAAGGCACATAAGCGAGATGGATCAGATTCTGAAACTTGGAGCGGATGAAGTGATTCCCGAAGAGTTTGAAACATCGATTCAGATTTTTACACGGGTTTTGAATCATTATCTGGTGCCTTTCGATAAAATTCAATCCTTTTCCAGCCATATCCGTGCACATAATTATGAATTGCTGGCCAGGTCTGGCTTCCCGCACCAGCGCCCGCCGCACATACAACTCAATATTCCCGATATGGTGATTGCCACTCTGCCCGTACAGAGGGGTGCAAATAAAATTGTCGGGAAATCCGTGCTGGAAAGTGGTTTAAAAAGCCAGTTCAATATCACTATACTGGCAATCCGGCGGTATAATCGTTACATCACCGAAATAAAACCCGATATGACGATAGAAACCGACGATATGCTCTATCTGTTCGGAAGTCCGGAGAAAATTGCGGAAGTGAACCGGTACCTGGTACTCGAATGATTGCCGCTGCGGAATGTAAGCCGGCAAATTATGTAAATCGAGAAACTTTATTTGGAAAAGGCGTATTGTATCAGATTCGCACCCATCCTTAGCGCCTTCAGCCTGGTTTCCTCCGAGTCGTTATGCACTGCCTGGTCTTCCCAGCCGTCGCCGAGGTCGGTTTCGTAAGAATAGAAGCACACCAGACGTCCTTCCCATATGAGCCCGAAACCCTGAGGAGGCTTATTGTCGTGTTCGTGAATTTTGGGAAGCCCGTTCGGGAAAGGATACCGGATGTTGTATACAGGATGCGAAAAGGGCAGTTCGGTAAAGTCAAGCTCCGGAAAAACTCTTTTCATCTGAGTCCTGACGTAAGGATCCATTCCATAGTTATCGTCGATGTGAAGAAAACCGCCGGCAATCAGATATGTCCGCAGATTCATGGCTTCCTGCTCATCAAACAGCACATTACCGTGCCCTGTCATGTGGATAAACGGATAGTTGAAAATCTCACTGCTTCCTGCATCTACTGTTGCATATTCCGGATCAATGGAGGTCCTGAGGTTTTTGTTGCAAAAATCAATCAGATTGGTAAGTGATGTAGGATTGGCATACCAGTCACCCCCTCCTCTGTATTTAAGAAGTGCTATCTGAACCGAGTGGGGAGGGCCGCCGGAAGTCAGCAACAGGGGAATTATCAATAGCAGCAGGCGATATATGATTTTCATAGTTTTGCTAATTTGCTTCACAAAGATAGGAATCAATACCGTTCGTCTTTTGCGGAATTAACTGTTTCTGTGAATCGCTAAGCCGGATATGCTTTTTTTCGGCCTGAATCTGTCAGTGGTGCTGATATACGGTCTGGCTCAGGTGTTCACAAGGTTGGCTATGTGGCATGCAGCAACAGCGGCCGTCTCCGTTCTGAGTCTTGCTTTGCCAAGCGAAACCGGCTGAAAGCCCTTGCGCAGGGCTTCGTTAACTTCTGCTTTGCTGAAATCGCCTTCGGGTCCTATAAGTATAAGAATGTCTCTGCCTGGCTGACAGGCATCTTTCAGATGAACGTGAACCGATTCGTCGATCCAGGCAATAAACCGGTTGCCGCTTGCTAAACCGGTTTCAAGTAATTTGCCAAGGGGCTGAGGTTCATGTACGAGCGGCAACCTTGCTTTCTGCGACTGTTTCATGGCAGCAACGGCCACTTTCTGAAGACGGTCGGTTCTTAGCTTTGCCCGTTCCGAATGTTCGCACCATACCGGGAAAATCTCATCCACTCCCAGTTCGGTTGCTTTTTCTGTAAACCACTCATACCGGGCGATATTCTTTGTCGGTGCCACCGCCATAAATATCCGGAAGTTAAGGGGCTCACAGGGGGTTACATTCTGCAGATTTACAATACACCGTTTTCCTGAAATCTCCTGTAAACTCGCAGTGGCAAAGTTTCCCATGCCATCGGTTACCATACAGAGGTCGCCCGGTTTAAGCCGCATAACCCTGAGATGCATGGCTTCCTCGGCTGGCAGTTCATGGAGCATATCCCCATGGTCAAAAGCTTGCTTGAGGTCCTTGCCAGGAATGTAAAACAGGTTCATATTAATTCGAATTCCCGCAAAGGTAAGAAGAAACTGATGCCATACGGAAAACTGCCCTGGTATCCCTGACGTGAAAGGGTGAAAAATAACTCCTGGGGTTGTGGTTTGAAACCCTTTATGGACCTTGCCGGAAAAAGCAAAGCGGCAGACGTTTTTCGCCTGCCGCTTTGTATACTATTGTAAATTAAAAAGTTATTCTACGATAAGCTTCATCTGACGGCTTTCTTCTTTCGAATCGATGTGAAGAATGTATATTCCCGCCGGAAGGTTCCCGGTAGAAAGGGTAAAATGGTATCCGCTACCAGCTTTCTGCTGCATTATTTTCCTTCCTAAGGTGTTGTAGATTGAAAGCTCAACCTGAGTCAGCGGACTGCCGGCAACTATGTTGAAGATATCCCTTCCCGGGTTGGGGTAGAGTGTAATTCCGGCGCTGTTGGTCACGGGCAGTATGGTATTTACCAGCTCACTCACAACAATGTTGTCGAGATAGAGGCTGTTGCCCCTGCGATGATACGATTCAAAAGCGATCATTACATCGTTGCTGCCAATATATGCCGATAAGTCAACCAGCAAACAGAGGGGATTACTGCCAGTTCCGCACCAGTCTGCAGGAGACTCGGGAGTAAAGAGGCCGTTATCCACAATTTCATGCGTTTGAAAGTTACCGGTTCCGTCTTCGGCAATTGCAAATATCCTGTCCCAGCTAAAACCGCAATCATTTGATACATAAATGATAAGGGAGTCGGAGATCTGCTGATACCGACGGATGTACGCGTGCTCAAAACTAAGATATGCTGAATTGAGTCCGCTCAGATTAAACGGAGGTGTGACAAGCCGGTCGCGTGGGCCGGGTGCAGAGGAATAATCGAAGAAATTCATGCGTATAGCCGTTGTTCCCGGGNNCCAGGAATTGGCCTGCAGCGTCATACTCTCCCAGTCTTCGGCAAACGGCAGCGTCATGCCACCGACCTGGATATAATTGGTTTTAGTTACGGCATTTGTACCGTTTATATTGGAGGCTTCAAGCGTAATGCTGTAACTTCCGGGGCTGTTGAAGAGTACTTCGGGATTTCTTGACCCGGCATCAGTGCCGTTTACAAAGATATAATCGGCTGGTTCGATGATCCACTGCCATTCTACCGGACAATACATTGATGCGTCAGAAAACCGGACTACTGCATTGTCGTTCGAGCAGAAAACGCGCTTGTCAGCGCTGAATTCAGGTAGCGGCAGAATAGTGTCACTTACCATGATATAGCCCGATTTCAACTCAGTGCTGGTACCGGCAGGATTTGATACTGTCAGGCTTACCGAATAAGTTCCGGGTTCGCTCCATGTGATGTTGCCGGGATTTCGTAAGTTGGATGAAGGGGTGTTGGATCCGGGGAACGACCAGAACCAGTCAAAAGGAATGCCCGTTGAAAGATCGGTAAATGTTACGGGGCATCCGGCAGGTACTACAGTCTCGCTTGCTGAAAAATCCGCCAGTGGACTTGAGTAACTTACAGGCGACTCCCAGAGTCCGCGTCCGTATGAACCTGCACGGATTACATCGCCGTTGGGCCCTGCAGGATCGTAGTAGATCTCAAGCTCGGTTACCAGAATGGCTGCCGGCAGTCCGTCGGAGAACAAAATCCAGTCGTTCATACTTCCGTCACGGTAAAATACACCGATATCGGTTCCAAGATAAAGACCTTCGTTGCTGTTGCGATAGTAAGCTATAGTGTTCATCTGCACATCCGGCAATGTCCCTGTAATTTCTGTCCAGGTGTATCCTTTGTCCACCGATTTGAACACGCGGTTCTGTTGCACCAGATATACGATGTTTTCATCCACAGGGCTGGCTTCAATAGCAGTGATGGTGCTGTTGGTGGGGAGATTGGCAGTCAAGGTGTTCCAGATTACTGAAGCTTCTTTTACGTTGTCGCTGCGATAAAGAAGGTTTCCGCTTGCAGCATAAATTATGTTGGTATTGGCTCTTGATTGTACAAGAACGCTGAGGTTGCTTGTGTTGATGTTTGAGATTTTTGTCCAGCTCACTGAGCCGGTGTTCCCGGCTTTGATGTTGGTGCTTCTCCATACATTTTTGTAACCGATGAACATCACGTTGCCGTCGAAGTGGTCGATAAGGAAGGGAGTAACCCAGGCACCACCTTCAGTAATGCCGTTGGAGCCCTGTCCGGCAATCTGCCCCTGACTATTGTGATTAAAAATACGGTTAATTGAGCCATAATACACGGTGGAATAACTGTACCGGTCATCCGTAGGGTCGAATGCACATTCCATTCCATCGCCGCCTCCAACGGCTATCCATTCTGTACCGGTCCATGTGGATGTGCCGTTGTCCTGGTATCCGTTGATGACGAAATTTTTATTGGTGGCACTTTGTCCGATTTTGTATGCCTGGCTGATAACAAGTCCGTTGGAAATCTCTGTCCACGATTGTCCGCCGTTTGCAGTCCAGTAAACCCCGCCATCGTTGCCCGCATACAGGCGGTTGTTCAGTGGATTGTATTCGAGTATGTGCAGGTCGGCATGCACCGATTGTACACCACAGCCGCCATACCAGTGGGCTGTTATAAACCAGCTGGATCCGCCGTTGGTTGATTTGAAGATGTTGACACCACCGGCATGTATTATTTCTGCGTTGTTGGGATCTACCGAGATATCAAGATCGTACCATGCCTGTCCGCCGCTTCCGCCCTGGCAATCCCATGCCATGATGTTCGGCGTGGTAGAACGTACGGTGAAGGAAAGCCCGCTGTCTTCAGAGCGATACAGCCCTTTAAAGGAGTCGCTGTTGGTAAGCAGGAAATATACGATTTCAGGATTTGCCGGAGAAACGCCGATAACTCCGCGGCTGCCGCCGGGAAGTCCGTTATTGATTGTGGTGAATGTTTCGCCGTTATCGGTTGAACGATAAAATGTTCCGCTCACTGCTCCGTATACGATGTCCGGATTTCCCGGCTTGAATACCACCTCCTTGAAATTGCCGGAGGCTTTACGAACCCAGGTGGCACCTGCATTTATCGTTTTATAAAGGCCTGAGCTTGTTGCGGCAAGTATAATCTGGGGATCGCTGGGGTGCATAAGCAATCGCCCAACGGTAACGTTACCCATTCCGGTACCTGAAGGTATCCATGTAATGCCGCCGTCGAAGCTCTTCCAAACGCCCAGGCCGGCTGCATCGCCCGCATCGCGGTCACCAGTGCCCATATACAGGACGTCAGGATTGGTATAGTCAACAGCTATCGCCGAAACTCCGAGAGTTGGCATAACATCGGTATGACTGTACCAGGTAAGTCCGCCATCGTGGGTAGCCCAAAGTCCGCCCGAAGGTGCACCAATAAAAATGGTATTCGGATCGGTAGGATGGAAGGCAATGGCATTAACACGACCAAGCCCCCTGTATCCGTTATATCCCGAAGGAACAGTAAAAGGCCCCAGAGGAGACCAGTCACCCGATCGCTCACGGGTTGAATTTGAAGATGTATATTCGTTCCAGGCGCGGATGTTCCGGTCCGGAGCCGGACGACGGCCATCCGGCGTAACACGCTGCTGCATCATGTATTCCCAGCGCTTGAATGGCTTAAAACCACTGCCTTTGGTAACTTCTCTGCCTTCCCAGTAAAGCTCAAAAGCCCGCTGGGTTTCAAAAAAGTTTGCATCAGGATTTTGCATAAGTTCCACCCAGTAAGGGTAGGTGGCAGTGTCGTTCGCAGGAGCCTGTGACTGAACCCCCTGTACCGAAAACAAACCTCCAAGCAGGAAAAGAACTGCCAGGATCCGGAATAATGAATTTTTCATGAATTGAATACTTTGGAAGTAATTACATTGAATTGACAAGCCACAAAGTTAATAGTTTACACTATTCATAGTTATGAAAATTGAATTTTATTGTCCGAAGCTTCCGTATTCCCGGCCCCTGGAATTCCCGCTGCCGGTGTTTGCCTTTTCATTGCCTTTCCGGATATTTTTTTTTCTCTTCCCTGTCAGCGATAATATCGGAATAACAGCCTTTTACTTATTTTTACTTTCGTTTCTGCAGCAACTGACCCTTGCCTTATTCCAAACAAATCTGATGCTGACAGCGTTGTTATTACTAACGGAAACGATTGTTTATTAATAAGTAAAAGAAATGACAAAATATAGAATAATCGCGGCCTGCCTGTTAATCGTATTGATGACATCCTGCAACAAGAACGATACCGAACCTCTGGCATCGGACTATATCATTTTTGGACAATTTTACGGAGAGTGCGAAGGAGAACGATGCGTTGAACTATTCATGCTCGGGAACGACAGGCTTTTTGAAGATTCCAACGACCAGTATCCGGATTTTCAGAATTTTTACGATGGGGAATGGATTGAACTGTCCCGGGAGAAATTTGAAGAAACAAAAGATCTTGCGAATTTCTTCCCTGCCGGCTTGCTAAATGAAACCGGCACTGTAATCGGACAACCGGATGCCGGCGATTGGGGCGGACTTTACATCGAATACAGTCTGAA
>DJVU01000059.1 GCA_002441345.1 Bacteroidales bacterium UBA6248 | reverse complement strand
CAATTATTGTAAATTTGCACCCTCTAATAAAAATCTATTAAAATGGCTTTAATCGGAGATATTCGTAAACGTTCCGGGTTAATTGTTACCATCATCGGTATTGCACTTGCTGCCTTTGTACTGGGAGACCTTTTGTCGAACCGCAGCCCCAGGCGCGGCATCAACACCATAGGAGAGATCGACGGTGAGCAGATTCTGGCTACCGATTTCAACATGAGAGTTGAAGAGAGTATGGAAGCCCGGAAGATGAACACCGGAAGCGATAACCTCACACCCGAAGAACAATTTCAGGTACGTCAGTCTACCTGGGAGCAGGTGGTTAATGAAACCCTTTTGCTTGAAGAGGTTGGCCGTCTAGGAATGAGCGTATCCACTGCAGAACTCGATGACCAGATCAGGGGTACCAACCCGCACATGTACATCCGTCAGAGTTTCAGCGATCCCCAGACAGGTGCATTTGACCCTGCCAACGTTATCAACTTCCTTCAGAACCTCGATAACGTAGATCCTGAAATGAAAAGGCGTTACCTGACTATCGAAAAGGCTATCAGGGAAGACCGTCTCAATACAAAATACCGCAACCTCATCACCAAAGGCTTTTATGTGCCCGGGGCTTTCGCCAAACGCGACTATGAGGCTCGCAATACAAAAGCAAAGATCCGTTATTACGGAGCGCCTTATTCCAGCATTGCCGACAGCCTTGTCAAGGTTGCCGATGCCGACTACAAGGCATTTTACGACAAAAACAAACAGAAATACCAGCAGGAAGCTTCAAGGGATCTGGAATATGTTGCTTTTGACATTCTGCCCTCTGACGACGACCGGATGCGGATTGGCCAGGAAGCCCGCAAAATTTACGATGAGTTTACAACCATTGAAAATGTGGCCGCATTTGTAAATTCCACCTCTGACGTCCGCTACGACAGTACCTGGATTAAAAGAGGCTCTCTTCCCTACCAGCTCGACTCACTGATGTTCAACGCTCCGGTTGGAACAACCTTCGGACCTTATGTTGAAAACAACATGTATCAAATGGCCCGTCTGGTTGACGTTCAGAACCGTCCCGACTCACTCAGGGCCAGCCATATCCTGGTTTCCTATATGGGAACCAATGTAAATCCTGCAACCACCCTTACCAGAGACCAGGCTAAAGCTAAAGCTGACTCCATCCTGGCTGTTGTAAAGTCAAGCCCTTCAAAATTTGACGAACTTGCCAGCAGCAGCATCAACGACGATAAAACCGCTGCTACCTCCAAGGGCGATCTGGAATGGTTCCCCGATGGCGCCATGGTTGCACCTTTCAACAATGCCGTTCTGAATGGAAAAGTCGGCGATGTTCTTACCGTTGAAACCCAGTTCGGGTATCATGTGGTGAAAATCACAGGAAAAACCAGCCCGGCTAAAAAAGTTCGCGTAGCCATGGTTAAACTGGCCATTGAGCCCAGTTCAAAGACCATGCAGGACATTTATACCCTGGCCAGCCAGTTTGCCAATGAATCAGGCAACGAAGAAGGCTTCAACAGGATTATCGAAGAAAAAGGTTATACTAAAAGACTCGCTGAACGCATCAGTACCGATATGAATTCCATCCCCGGAATTCCCCAGGCACGTGAAATTATTCGCTGGTCGTTTGACAAAAAACGGGAAACCGGCGAAGTATCTCAGGTATTTGATGTGGATAACCGCTACGTTGTTGCCATCCTGAAACAAAAACGTGAAAAGGGAATCCCCTCGCTTGAAGAAATCCGGGAATTTATTGAGCCGCTTGTGATCAGAGAGAAGAAAGGTGAATTGCTGATCGCTGAAATTAACAGGGAAATCAAGACCATCGCCGATATCGATAAGGGTTACCATGCTCTGGGTATGAAGGCCGATACCAATGAAGTTGCATTTGCCGCTTCAAACCTTCCCGGTTACGGAAAAGAAGATGAGGTAATCGGAACAATATTTACCATGGAGGCCGGGCAGATGTCGAAACCCATCAAAGGCAACCAGGCCGTTTTTGTCGTAGTTAACGAAGCTATTACACCGGCAGCTCCAAAGGATGACTTTACCTCCGAAAAACGAATGATCAAAAATGCATTTGCCACCCGTGCCCAGCGTGAAGCTGCAGAAGCTCTGAAACGCAAAGCCGATATCAAAGACAACAGGCTGATGTTCTACTAGAATCTGAAGTACTTTTTCAATGGCTGCCGGAGTAAACCCGGCAGCCATTTTCTTTTTACCCGATTTCCTGCAGTCTCTATCCGCTTTCCTGCATCCGTTGATGCCAAACCAGAACCTCCGGTCCGGTTAAACGTTTACTTTGCCCCGTTCATCCTCATCTGCAGTCTGTGCTGCATCTCTTTTCCCTAAATTGCAGGCATGATTCCCGTATAGTTCAGCTTTCTATCAAAACCTCATGTTTTGCTTTTACGGAAATTTTCGCAGGCAGCAGTTTTTCGTTTGAAGATTTATTGAAGGATCTGCATTTCACGTTATACCTTCCTCTCTGCGTGCAGATTTAGTATTTTATCCAGTCAATGAATACGTCACGGCACAACCGGGGGTTACCGGTGAAGCGTGGAAAATTATAACTAAACTTTTACTCGTAATGCTGAAACAACTTGCAGGGGATCTGATATCCCTTTTCTACCCCAGGATTTGTCTTTCGTGCGGCAATGTGCTTTTCAAAAACGAGAATGTTTTGTGCTTCAGTTGTCTGTACAAACTTCCCAAAACCGGGTTTCATCTGCTGGAAGAAAATCCGGTGGCGCGGCAATTCTGGGGTAAGATTTACTTTACCTCGGCTGCATCGCTGTATTACTTTACAAAAGGCAGCAGCGTACAGCATCTGGTTCATCAGCTGAAATACAAGGGATACAAAGAGATCGGAGAATATCTGGGACGGCTGTACGGGAGGGATCTCAGGCAGTCACCGCTTTTTAACGGCATAAGTGCAGTGATTCCCGTACCGCTTCATCCGCGAAAGCTGGCACTCAGGGGATATAATCAGGCCGAATGGTTTGCCGCGGGACTGGCTGCATCGATGCAGGTTGAGCTCGACATTACTACTCTTGTACGTATTCATGCATCGGAAACACAAACCCGGAAGTCGAGGTTCAGGCGGTGGGAGAATGTACGGGAGATCTTCCGCATTACCGACACTCACCGGCATGCAGGTAAGCACGTATTATTGGTTGACGATGTAATTACTACCGGATCAACTCTGGAAGCTGCCGGGCATTCTCTGTTAACCATACCGGGAATTAAAATAAGTGTGGCTTCCATTGCCTGCGCGGTAAAATAGTCTTTCACACTACGCTGAGTTTCAGCATATTGGTTTTCCCGGCTTTGCCGATGGGGATGCTTGAAACGTAGATAATGTAATCGCCTTTGACAATAAATCCTCTTTCGATCAGAATTTTACGCATTTCAGGCATTGCTGAATCGGTACTTGAGAATGTCTGTATCCAGATTCCTTCCACGCCCCATACCAGGCTGAGTGCACACAAGAGTTGCCGGTTGTCGGAGAAGATATAAATACCTGCATCTGTACGATGGCTGGCAAGTTTGAAAGCCGAGTATCCTGTATGCGTCATGGCGATGAGTGCCCGGGCGTTTACCTTTCGTGCCAGATCTGCGGCTGCCATAATCACTGCATCCGAAATGCGGCGTTCCTGCCGGGTCTCTTCCGGAACAACGTCCGGATAAATGATCTCGCCCGATTCAACGTCCGTAATAATACGGCACATGGTGTTTACCGTTTCCACCGGAAACTTTCCTATTGATGTTTCGCCGCTCAGCATTACTGCATCGGCTCCGTCGAGCACCGAATTAGCCACATCGCTGACTTCGGCACGGGTAGGGCGCATGCTCGATATCATCCCTTCCATCATTTGGGTGGCAACGATAACAGGTCGGGATGCAGCAATACACATCCGGACGATTTTCTTTTGAATGATGGGTACTTTTTCCTGAGGGATCTCCACTCCCAGATCGCCACGGGCAATCATTACCGCATCGGCGGACCTGATAATGGCGGCGGCATTGGCTACGGCTTCCGGTTTCTCAATTTTTGCAACGATACGCGGAGGGAATTCAAGGCCGGCTTCCGCTATTCGCCTGCGCAGCATTTCGATATCGCCTGCGGTACGGACAAATGAAAGGGCAACCCACTGAATATTCTGCTTCAAAATAAAGTCAAGGTCGTCGAGATCTTTCTCCGAGAGGCTGGGCAGGCTAAGGTGTGTGTCGGGCAGGTTAACCCCTTTACGTGACAGCAGTGTTCCTCCCTGCACTACCCTGGCTGTAACCGAATCCTTACCATCCGATGAAACGGCTTTCAGAAGTATCTTTCCGTCGTCGAGCAGAATTTCTTCGCCTTCCATAACATCCGAAGCAAAACCGGGGTAATTCACGGTGATCCTGCCTTTGCGGCAGAGTTCCGCCCCGGTGCTTATCGTTATCAGTTCTTCCGGAACCAGTTCCATGCTTCCATCCTCAACCTCTCCCGTCCGAATTTTCGGCCCTGATAGATCGGCCAGGATTGCCACGTGCGTTCCCATCTGCTCATTCAGTCTGCTGATGGTTTCAACAGCACGGGCATGCCCTTCATGAGTGCCGTGCGAGAAATTGAGCCTGAAAACATTAACGCCGGCGGAGATAAGCTGTTTAAGAACTGTTTCGGAGGAGGATGCCGGACCCAGTGTGGCTATAATTCTGGTTTTGCGCATGATAATAGGAATTTCGGTGTATTGACAAATTTACATCAAAAAAGGCAGAATCCGTCCCGGTATAGTCCGAAGGCTTATGGATTCCGAAAAGCCGCATGCACCTGCCGCACCGCGATGAATGTCAGCACTAAACCCTTTCTGTAACAAAATGCACGGGCAAAAACGTATTGCTATTTTATGTACTTTTGCGGCCTTGAATCAGCAATCGTCTTGAATTACACGGCAATAATAATCGGTTTACTGGCGCTTTCCGTTGAAAGCCTGACGGCTGCATGGTACTCGGGAGCCCTGCATCACCGGCTGAATGAAAGACAGCCTTTTCTGCTGCCTCTGGTTCTGCCCGTGTTACGTACCCTTGCCTTACTGGCAGGATTCCTTGCCGGAAATGCCATGCAACCATTGGCATCGGTATACAGTGTGAATCTTGGTTTTTCTATCCTACTTATCGTCGGTTTGAAAATTATGTACGAAAATTACCGTTTTCACGATGAAGCCAGGGTGATTCTTGTTGATAATTTCAGCTCACTGCTGCTTTTGTCGCTGTCGGGGGCGCTTAATTTGTTCCTTGCCGGGATGGGGGCAGGACTGAGTATGCCCTTACCTCCGGTATTTATTCTGCTGTTCTGCGCACTGCTCATACTTTCATCCGTCACAGGGCTGCTGTTTGGCCGGAGCAGGGGGATGAAGCCATTTTTAAGGAAATTTTCAATATGGGCGGGATTTGTACTTATGGTGCTGGCAGTCCGGTTTATCATACTGCAATTTATCTGAGAAATTAAACTGCCCATATCCACGAAAAAGACTGTTTAAACAAAAGATTACTCCGGAACCGGACACTTCCCCGGATGAATCCGGAGCAAAAAAATTACCGAATGAAACGACTTCTCAATTTATTACCGGTACTATTTGCCCTTCAGGCTGCCGCACAGCCTCCTGCAGGGTATTACAATGCAGCATCGGGGCTCAGCGGAACTGCTTTACAGTCGGCGCTTCATGACATCATCGACAACCACACTGTTATCAGTTATTCGGGTTTGTGGACGGCTTTTCAAACAACCGACGACCTGCCCAACGGAAGGGTGTGGGACATGTATTCGAACTGCACTTGGACTTTTGTAACCGACCAGTGCGGCAACTACAACAGCGAATGCGACTGTTACAACCGTGAGCACTCATGGCCCAAAAGCTGGTTTGACGACCAGGCACCCATGAATTCCGATTTGTTTCACATCTACCCTACCGACGGCTGGGTGAACAACAAGCGCGGGAATTATCCGTTTGGCACGGTCTCAAATCCAACGTACATATCGGGTAATGGAAGCCGCGTTGGCAACTGCAGTTATCCGGGGTACTCCGGAGTGGTTTTTGAACCGCTCAATGAATACAAGGGCGATTTTGCCAGAACCTATTTTTACATGTCGGTGCGTTATTACGGTGAAGATGCCGGCTGGCCGGGGAGCGATCAGGTAACGGGTTCGCAGCTGAGGCCCTGGGCTCTGGCCATGATGCTGGAGTGGCATGCCGGCGACCCGGTGAGCACCAAAGAAACGGAACGCAACGATGCGGTATATGCCCTGCAAAACAACCGGAATCCTTTTATCGACCATCCTGAATTCGCCCTTCAGATCTGGGGTAATCCGACGTCCGTTGATTTTACAGCCATCAACAGCAACATCAGGGTATATCCGGTTCCGGCCTCTGTATACTGTATTGTTGATCACAACGGATACTATACCTCCCGCGATCTGAGCATCAGCTTAACCGACCTTTCGGGCAGACAATATACCGCAAGCAGCACGGTGGATGAATATTCCGTAAATATCAACACCAGCTCCCTGGCTCCGGGTTTTTACATAATTTCGCTGCAACAGGCAGGAAAGATGCCGGCATTTGTCAGAATCATTAAATAAGCGGATTTATCATGTCTGTAATAAGGCTGACCAAAGAATTCAAATTTGAAATGGCCCATGCCCTTTCGGGATACGACGGACCCTGCCGGCACATTCACGGCCACTCCTATGAATTGCTGGTAACTGTAACCGGCAGACCGGTTCAGGATCCCGGATCACCCATTTACGGGATGGTGATGGATTTTAAAGAACTTAAACAAATTGTGCGAAGCCGCATCGTGGATGAATTTGATCATTCGCTGGTACTTTATAAAGCCACTGCCCCCGAAGAAATAAGCTCTCTCGGAGAGTTGGTCGGAAGACTAAAACTGGTTGACTATCAGCCAAGCTCTGAAAATCTCCTGAGCGATTTTGCCGGGCGCCTGATCGGAGCACTGCCCGATGGTATAAACCTTCACAGCCTGAAGCTGAGAGAGACTGTAACATCGTATGCCGAATGGTATGCCGAAGACAATCCTAGCCGTTAAAAGCCTTTATTTTTCTCAGGGAGTATCAACCTGCTGATTTTTGTATAAAGCAGGTTTTTATCAATGGGTTTGGGGATGTAATCGTCGCAGCCAGCTGAAAGGCAATTGTCACGATCGCCCGTTAGTACCTGTGCCGTTTGTGCAATAACCGGAAGATCCGGGCTTATTTCCTTAATTCTTCGGGTTGCCTCATAGCCATCCATTACCGGCAGCTGCATATCCATAAGTACCAGGTCGATGGTATTGCTGCCGACCAGGTTTACAGCATCTTCACCGTTGGCAGCGTGTATCAGTTCAGCTCCTGTTTTCATCAGTATGGCCGTCAGAAACCGGAGGTTAACCAGATCGTCTTCCACCATCAGTATGGTTTTGTCTTTCAGCAGGGATCCGGAATCGGGCAGAAATGCACCCTTTCCGGCAGCCGGCTGTTCAGCATAGAGGAAATAAGGGATAGAAAATGTAAACAGCGATCCTTTTCCGGGGGTGGATTCAACGTGAATGCAACTGCCAAACAAAGAAGCAAGTCTCTGACTTACCGGAAGTCCGAGTCCGGTACCTCCGAAGCGGCTCGACAGGCTTGAGTCGAGCCGGTGGAAGCGTTCAAATATCTCAGCATGGTATTGCGGATCGATGCCGATACCGGTATCGCTTACGTAAAACTCCAGCCTGCTTTCGGCGATCTTTCTTACCCCGAAGCGTATGCTGCCGGCGGAAGTAAACTTAACGGCGTTTGAAAGCAGGTTCCACAGTATATGCCGGAGTTTAACCTCGTCGGTAACTATTACTTTTCCTGCAATTACTTCCGGGATATCCAGTGTAATATTCAGATCCGGTTTACGGCTTTCGGCAATGATTCCCCTGAATTCGGCATACAGGGATTCGAGGAAGCGTGAAATCTGGCAGGGATTCTCTTTAAGCTTAACCTGCCCCGCATCGAGCATGGCCAGTTCAATTACTTCGTCGATAATCCGTAACAGCTGCCTGCCGCTTGATTTCATAATGGAGATGTATTCCTGCCTTTCTTCTTTAACCAGATCCGGTTCATTCAGCAGGTTCATAAATCCCATAATATGGTTCATGGGGGTTCTTACCTCATGCGAAATTCCGGCAAGGAATGCCGATTTCAGCCGGTCGGATGATTCGGCTCGTGCTAGTGCTGCACTAAGTTTCTCCTCCCTGTCCTTCCGCGAAAGCGCGTTGGCAATGATCTGACCGGCCAGTTTCAGGTTGTTGAGGGTTTGCTCATCCCAGCAAGCAGGCCGGCTATAGGTATCTGCCCCTATATAACCAATGAATGACTTATCCGCAAAGAGAGGAACATTTACCAGGCTTTCAATTTCAAGCATATCAAGGTAGAAAGTGAGGTAGGAAAACTCCGGCTCACCGGCAATGGAATCGCGGTGTAAAACGGCATTCCTGCCCGATCTCAGAAGGTTAAAGTAGGAGCCGATCTCATCGATTCGTATGCCCGGCTGACGAAGCCCGTGGGCATAGCGCGGATCGAGGGCCCACTCATGCGTAATCTGAATGGAACGTTCGTCACCGGAAAGACCTACAATATAGGCTCTCTCGGCATTAACGAGGACTCCGATTCTTTCCAGGGCTTCTTCGATGGCATGGTCGACCTGCCCGGCTTCCATATTGATGAGGTCGGACGAAAGGCGGCTTATGTATTCGATAAAAGCGAAGCGGTCGCGCTGCTGCTTTTCGCTGTTTATCCTCTTGCTGATATCCCGGTAAATACCAAAAATTCTTTTTGATCCAAACTGGTCATCGAACGGTACACCCAGAATAGAGACATCGAGCAGCGTGCCGTCGCGCCTCTTCCGGCGGCTTTCGGCGGCAACCTGCTTCCCCATCCAGTTCCGCCGGGTGAATTCCCGGGCTTCGTTTATCATTCCTTTTGGGGCAATAAGCTCATCGAGGCGCCGGCCCAGAAGCTCGGAGGAGGAGTACCCGAACATACGTTCAAATTCCGGATTAACTTCAAGCACACGGTTATCACCGTCAAGCATCACAATACCTTCGGGAGCCGAAGAAAACAGATGCATGTACTTTGTCCGCTCGATCGCAAGAAAACTCCGGTCGATACCGGATTCCATTGATTTTCTCAGAAGTCCGGTGAATCCTTCTAAATACGTTATGGTTTCAGGAGCAAAGGATTGCTGTTGCGATTCGAAAAGCACGAAAACATCCTGCGAATCCAGTGCAAGCAGATGCTTCAGTAAAAATCCGGGTTTTACAGCAATGCCGGAAGCAATACTTTCAGGGCCTTCCGTACAGGATGGCGGGGTAGTGCGGCTTGCTGAATGCAGGAAAAACTGAGTTTGTATTTCCTGAGACCGATCTTTCAGGTTACTGCCGGCTTCCGCGATGGTAAATGCGGTATGAAATTCTGACGGGGAAGAATCCGGTCCGGTTTTAACAAGAAACCTGACTTCTTTTAAATTCAGCGTATGTACCAACGCCTCAGCAGCTTTGATTTCTGCTGAAAATATGCCGGAAAAATGCAATCTAAGATCCATTAATGTGGGATATAGTATTTCGAGTAATTCAGTAAATAATAAGCACTCTTAACGGAAATTAATTGCATAATAACCGGAAAGTAAGCTGATCAGATGCAATATTTCACCTGCCAAACCTACGGAAATAATCTGAAATAACAATCAAAATTTGCATAAAGGAAGTGGCCTTGTATGCAAAAGATATCCATACATCGTGTTTGTGGCAGGGCAGAAGAAATTTTGATTCCTGGCTTCCTGCGATAAAAGTGCGGCAGGCATCCATCCCGTGCAGGGCAATTCTTTAAAGCCTTACCTTTGCAGAAATTTATCAGTTAAATGCGTGAAATTGAGATAATGTCGCCGGCCGGATCTTTTGAATCGCTTATGGGAGCGATTCAGGGTGGAGCCGGATCGGTTTATTTTGGGGCAGGGCAGCTAAATATGCGTGCCCGTTCATCGAGTAACTTTTCGCCCGACGACATCCGGAATATTGTTTCCATCTGCCGGGAACACGGGGTGAAGTCGTACCTTACCCTGAACACCATCATCTACGACGAAGAGCTGCCGGTAATGCGTGAAATGGTTGATCTGGCCAGAGAGAGCGGCATAAGTGCAATCATTGCTTCCGACCTGTCCGTACTTGAATATGCCGCAAGCCGTGGTGTGGAGCTGCATATTTCCACGCAATGCAACATCACCAACATTGAAGCTGTAAAATTCTACTCGAAGTATGCCGATGTAATGGTACTTGCCAGGGAGCTGAATATCGTACAAATGGAGGCGATAACCCGTGCCATCCGCGAGCAGAACATCACCGGGCCGAAAGGCGAACTGGTTCAGATAGAAGTATTTGTCCACGGGGCTTTGTGTATGGCCGTTTCCGGAAAGTGCTACATCAGCCTCGATAATTTCAACTCTTCGGCTAACCGGGGTGCATGCATGCAACCCTGCCGCCGGGCCTACACGGTAAAAGACGCGGATAATCAGATTGAACTGGAAATTGACAATAAGTACATCATGTCGCCCAAGGATTTGATGACCCTCCCTATTCTCGACCGTCTGCTGGATGCCGGAGTAAGCGTTCTGAAGATTGAAGGCCGCGGGCGTTCGGCTGAATATGTAAAAACCGTCACCCGCACTTACCACGAAGCGGTGGAAGCCTGGAAAAACAAGCGGTATACCCCGGAAAATATAGAAAAATGGACCAATGAGGTAAGTAAAGTGTACAACCGCGGATTCTGGGGCGGATACTACCTTGGCGAAAAGGCCGGGGAGTGGTCGGAGCGCTACGGATCTCAGGCTACACAGAAAAAAGTATACATCGGCAGGGTAATGAATTTCTTTGCCAAACCAATGGTTGCCGAGATACGCATTGAAACGCACAGCCTTGGCATTGGAGATTCCATTGTTGCCATAGGGCCAACCACCGGGGTCTTCGAAGCACGCCTGGAGGAGATACGCGTTGACGAAAAGCCCGTTGAACGTACGGTAAAGGGCGAAAACTGCTCAATAGCAACCAACATTACCCTTCGCCGGGGCGATAAAATTTATTTGCTTACAGAACCCGGACATCCGCTGTTTCAGGTTCAGACAGAAAAAGGCTGATTCAAAAGCTTACCATCACAAATAACAGAGCATTACTATGAATGATCAAACGGCGAAATCAAACAACGCCTTTCCTTATAATTACCATACGCATTCGCTGTACTCCGACGGATCGCACGAACCCCGGGCGTATGTACAGGAAGCCGTTGCCCGGGGATTCAAAAGCATAGGATTCTCGGAACACTCCGTTCTGCCATTCGACAACACCTTCGCACTTAAACCGGAATTGGTTAAAGCATATACAGCTGAAATATCGCAGCTGCAAAAGGAGTTCAGCGGCCAAACGGAAGTATTGCTGGCACTGGAAGCCGATTACATTCCGGTACTCAGCAGCGGATTTGCTGCATTAAAACAGGAACTGAAACTCGATTACATCATCGGCAGCGTGCATTTGGTCGGCAACAGCTATCCGGACAACCTATGGTTTATCGACGGTCCGAAACGAGAAACCTACGATGATGGGCTGGAACGATTTTTCAACGGCGACATCCGTAAAGCAGTAAAGACATACTGGCATCAGATCAATGAGATGCTTGAGACAGAAACATTCGACATCGTCGGTCATCTCGACAAGATCAAGATGCACAACCAGGGCCGCTGGTTCAGGGAGGATGAAACATGGTATACCGGACTGGTAAACGAAACGCTGGCGCTGATTGCTGAAAAAGATGTAATTGTGGAAGTAAATACCCGCGGAATATACAAAGGGCGCAGCGACAGTTTCTTTCCCGGAGAGTATATTCTGCGAATCATACGGGAACGGAATATCCCCGTCACCATCAGCAGCGATGCGCATCAGCCCCATGAGATCCGCTTACTCTTTGATGAAGCCCTGACCGAATTGAAAAAATGCGGGATTCCTGCGGTTTGCAGGTTTGCGGACGGTAGCTGGTCGGAATACGGTATCGGCTGATTCTGCC
Organism: Bacteroidales bacterium UBA6248; assembly: GCA_002441345.1. Taxonomy (GTDB): domain Bacteria; phylum Bacteroidota; class Bacteroidia; order Bacteroidales; family Lentimicrobiaceae; genus Lentimicrobium. The sequence goes on along the minus strand of DJVU01000059.1, from coordinate 41,647 downwards.
GGTCATGGATCAGGATTCCGGTGAACCGGGCAGATTTTCCAATTTATACTCCATCCTGTAGTGCTGAATACCGGCCTCTGAAAAACGGGGTCCGGTGGCAGTAAATCCATATTTCGCATAGAATGCAGTAACATGCTCCTGCGCATGCAGGTAGATAACCTTACCGAGCGGGACAACTTCCCGGAGCAGGTGTTTCACCATAAGTTTGCCGGCACCGGATCCACGGGCTTCTTTAAGAACGGCAAAACGTTCCAGTTTTATGCCTTTCGCCGTTTCACGCCACCGGCAGGTTGCTACAGGCACTCTGTTTACAAACACCAGATAATGATGGCACTCTGGTTCAAACTCATCGTATTCGATTTCACCTGGGACTTTTTGTTCCTCAACAAAAACCCGGTATCTGATCCGGGCCGATTGTTCAAAGAGTTCACTCTGCCCGTGTGTGAAGCGGATAATTTCCATTTTTAGGTCAGTCACATAATACGAAAGGAATGCCGGAACGACGCCTTAAGATTTAAAGGTACAAAAAAAAACCTGCAACGAATTACAGGCTTTCCTGAAAAATAACTCCTTACTTGCCGGAAGGCATTCCGGGAGGTGTGCTGATTTTCTTATTTCGATGTTTTATCACCGTCGTAAGCCCATTTGAGGTACAAGGATCCCCAGGTGAAGCCGGCGCCAAAGGCTGCAAGAATGATGTTATCGCCTTTACGGAGCTGGGGTTCCCATTCCCAGAGGCAGAGGGGCAGGGTTGCCGAAGTGGTATTGCCAAAGCGCTGTATGTTTATCATTACCTGATCTTTGCGGATTCCCATACGGTTGGCAGTTGCTTCGATTATGCGCATATTGGCCTGATGAGGTACCAGCCAGTTCAGGGTATCGGATGTAATGCCGTGGCGCTCCATCATTTCAACGGAAACATCGGCCATTTTCGAGACGGCCCATTTAAATACGGGCTGACCCTCCTGGTAGATGTAGTGTTCGCGTGCATCGATGGTGCTGTGGGTTGGTGGTTTCAGGGAGCCTCCGGCTTTCTGGTGCAGGTGAATTCGTCCCACGCCGTCGCTTTGTAGGATTGCATCCATAACGCCTTCAGCGGCGGGTGTGGGTTCGAGCATAACGGCAGCGGCGCCGTCGCCAAAGATGGGACAGGTAGCCCGGTCGGTATAATCCACGATCGATGACATCTTATCGGCCCCGACAACGATTACTTTTTTATGTGAACCGGATTCCACAAACTTTGAAGCAGCGGTAAGTGCATACAGAAAACTTGAGCAACCGGCGTTCATATCGTAGCCAAATGCATTGCGTATATTGGTTTTATCGGCAATAATATTGGCTGTTGCCGGAAAAAGCATATCGGGGGTCACAACCGCGCAGATAATCATGTCGACTTCTTCGGGTTTTGTGCCGGTTTTGTGAAGGAGTTGTTTTACGGCTTCAGCGCCCATATCGGAGGTAGCTTTTCCTTCACCTTTCAGGATTCTTCTTTCTTTGATCCCGATGCGGGTCATGATCCACTCGTCGGAAGTGTCGACCATTCGGCCAAGCTCATCGTTTGTCAGTATATATTCGGGGACATAGCCACCCACTCCTGTAATTGCAGCTCTTAATTTGGTCATTTTTAGTTCGGTACAAAGGGTTAATCCCGCACTACAACAGGCACCTGCGAAAGTGCACGTCTAATTTTCTGCGACAATCGGGCCTGATGAACATTACGGGCCAGAACTATCATATTTTTAACGGCGATATCGTTTGAGATACCATGTCCGACGATAACGGTGGAATTGATACCGAGGACAGGTGTCCCTCCGTAGTTTTCATAGTTGAAACGAGAGAAGAAATCGTCGGTAAGGCCGCGTTTCATCATAAGGCGGAACATACCTTCGACATTTTTAAGGATGATATTGCCGGTGAAACCGTCGCATACGATTACATCGGCTTTACTGCGGAAGAGGTCGCGGCTTTCGATGTTGCCGGTGAAATTAAAATCAACCGATTCTTTCATCAGTTGATACGTAGCCTGACTCAGCAGGTTTCCTTTGCCTTCCTCATGTCCGATATTGAGGAGAGCTACTCTTGGTTTGGCAATTTTATAAACACTTTTCGCCATAATGCTTCCCAGGAGACCGAACTGATACATTACATCCGGCTTGGCGTCGGGATTTGTACCAATATCGAGCAAAAGGCTGATGCCTCCATTTTCCTGCGGCAGGATGGTGGAAGTACAGGGGCGGATTACGCCCTGAACGGTATTTACGCTGTAAATGGCACCTACGAGCATGGCACCGCTGCTCCCTGCGCTGGCAAAGGCATCGATTTTTTTATGCTTAAGCCAGTTGAATCCTATGCTGATACTTGATTCCGGCTTCCGTATTATGGCATGGGTAGGATGTTCGCCCATACCGATAATGTCGGGAGCATGAACAATATCAAAAAGGGACGGATCGGCATCGTGCACGCTGAGTTGATGAAGGATTGCATCCTTATTACCAAAAAGCACGATGCGATCAGCTGTCGGGAGTTCTTTCTGGGCTAGAAGGGCACCGGCAACAGTAGCTGCGGGTGCGAAATCGCCACCCATAACATCGAGTCCGACTTTCATCTGACTGTCATTAGTTTATAAAAGAAGATCAGCAAGCGGCCCTGCTTAAACGGCAGCAGGCTTTTCAATTGCCAGTTTACCTTTGTAATAGCCACACTCGGGGCATACCCTGTGATAGAGTACAGAGGTTCCGCAATTGGAACAGGTACTGATGGTAGGAACTACAGCTTTGTAGTGTGTCCTTCTCTTGGCTGTTCTGGTTTTAGAAAACCTATGTTTTGGATTTGGCATTTCTGTTTAATTTAATGATTAATATTTATTCAAAGTTAATGTCTTTCAGTTTGTCCCACCGGTGGTCGGCTTCCTTCTCTGCCGAAAGTTCGTCGAGACGGCGGATAACCTCCGGATCACAGCCCGAAACCCCGTGTTCATCGTCGGGATGCACAACGCGGTATGGTACCATAAGGTGAAGGTAATCGTAGATCAGAGGGGCAATGTCGATGTGCGTTTCCCTTTCGGGGATGATCATGACATTATCATCCTCTTCGGCATAGGAATCGCCAAACTTTACAAAAAACTCCTCATCTCCTTCTACCGGAAGATCAAATTCTCCAAGGCAGCGGCTGCAGGTTACACGGATGCTGCCCTTAATCGAAAAATTAAGTACCAGCATACGCTCCATCCGGTTCAGGTCAAGCTCAACCTTTACCGCAGCCTGCCCGATTTCAGCCTCCTCGAAGGATGCAAAGAACTTATCGTCAATTACAAAGCTAAACCTGTGATTCCCGGCACTTAACCCTACAAACGGGATAACATATTCCTTAAGGTAATCCACTGCTTTTCGTGTTTCAGGTTTAAGGGGTGCAAAAGTAGAAATTATTCTTTTGATTACCAAATAATAATTGCCGTCTATCTGCCTCAGTGGCAGACAACTCCCCCTGCAAACCCCGCATTGTAACGGCTGATAACTATTTAAAAGCCTTTTCCGGAAGGCCATCTCCCGAAAGGGCCAGACGTTTCATATACTCCGGAACGGCACGTCCCATCAGACTGTCGACGTAAATTTTTGCCAGGTACTGACCAAGCATAAATCCCTGTCCTCTGAGCCCGATAAATAATCCCAGATCCGGATCTATGATCATGCGTGGTTCAACGTAATAACCTGCCCAGACAGCCTGGAACCCGACCGAACTCAGGTTGGGGAACCAGTTTACGAATACTTCTGATGCTATCTCAAGGAACTGCTGGGAGTTAATCTTCAGATTCTTCCCTGTCTCTGCAGGATCTACTGCCGGAGATGCACAGCCAATAATCTGTCCCGTTTCGGCCAGCTGCTGCCCGTATACCGCGACAAATCCCTTGTAACGCCTCCGGTCGATGATCATATCGAGCGGACTTCCGTTGAGGCCCATCATCGGCAGGCGGCGGGTGATGAATGCCTGGTGCTTCACCGGATAAATACCCGTTTCGATGCCGAGCATGGTGGCAAACGTTCCGCCTTCGGGACCCAGGGCGTTGATAAAAACTTCCGTTTCGTATTCGATGTATTGCTTATCGTGATCCTGAACAAGCACATAGTACGTGCTTCCCGACTTGTGAACGGAAATCAGCCTGCAGTCTTCCTTCACGGTTCCACCGCTGCGGATTCCGAGGCGGCGGATCAGGTCGATTACCCTTCCGGGTGTTGCCTGCCAGCATTCCCGGGTAATCTGGGCTCCTATGTACGTATCCAGGCCGGGATTGATAAAGGCTGAAATCTCCTTTGCATAGTCTTTTGGCTCCACCATATAGGCATCTGACCAGGCCCGGGCAGATTCCAGAGCCTGCCAGGTGGCTTCGTCGTGGGCAAAGTTTACATAGTTGATCTGCCTGAAATTGATATCCTGGATCTTCTGCAGATCCTTGAAGATTTCAAGGTTGTGACGAGCGATGTCGGCAATTTCCGGCAAACTGAATGCCGGACGTCCTCCGGCGATGTTGCGCCAGGAAGCACCCCTGCCCGAATTCACCAGCACAGGCTTCTGCCCTGCTTCCGAAAGGTATCGGAACAAAGCCGAGCCTCCTATTCCACCGCCGGCAATCAGGGATTTTACTTTCACCTTCTTCGGCTTACTGCCGTTAGCGCTGATGTATATCTCCTCATGCACATCGCGGGGGTAGAGTTCGCCCATCGAAAGCTGGTTCGAGAGTGGTCCGCGGGGCGTGGCATCGCCAACAATGGAAATATCGTAATTTCTGAGCGTCTGCTTTAATCTTTTTATGCAGCGTTTGCCGCGGCAGGCACCCATACCCAGACGGGTGGTATGCTTGACTTCATCCACCGAAATAAACTTACGGTCGCCTATCGTCTCCAGAATTTCGCCCAGGGTAACGTCGTCGCAGTGACAAACGTACATTTCATCCTGCTTCTGGTAGTCAACGGGCTTCATCACCAGAGGTTCCGGATATTTCTCTTTTACGATAAACCCGCGCACACCCGTGAGCGCACCCTCGTGCAGCGAAGTGGCTTTAACCCTGGCTATGTTGGTTTTATTGGGCTTTTTCAGGATTTTCTCGATAACGCCTTCTCCAACTTTGCTGCCGTTGTTGTCGACAAGAAACACCTCCGATTTTTCAGCAGCATGGTATTCAATGGGCAGAAACAACCAGTTCTTTGCAGGATTATATCCGAAAATTGCAAGTCCGGGACATTGGTATACACAATCCATGCAGCCGATACATTTCTCGTAATCGATGTGGGGAACCGTGCTGGTGGATGTTTTGGTAATGGCACCGTGGGGACAGGCAAATTCGCAGGGGTTGCAGGCAAAGCCATACAGGCAGTCAATTTGCACAAAAGGTTTCTGTGTCAGTCGTTCAGGGGTTGGAGCAAAGGGTTCCTCAATAACCCTGACGGGGTGTTGTTGCGAGTCGATGTACTCTTTGGAAATATTCAGAAACTCGTCGTAATTGAAACGGGTTCCAATTTCACTCATGATTTCGTAGGCCACCTGTTTCCCTCTGAGCACGGCGCTTGTTCCTTCGCCGATGCGAATGGCATCGCCGGCGCCGAAGCACGCTCTTCCGAATACTTCGTTGCCTTTAATCAGGAGCTGGTCGTCGGGGACAAGTCCGGTACAAATATTTATGGCGTCGATGCCTTCAATAACTTTCTCCGTTCCCGGGATGGGCTGGAAGTCTTTACACTCGGCAACTACGGCTCCAACGATTCCGTCGTGGTTTTTGTTGGGGATGGCTTTAAGGAGGATGTGAGAAAGGATAACGGGTATTCCGAGGCGTCTGACTCTGTTTGCCTGCACGGGGAAGCCGCCTTCGGAAGACTGAGCTTCGAGGATGGCCCTGACGTTTGCACCGGCCTGCATCAGCTGATAGGAGGTAAGATATCCGATGTTGCCGGCGCCCACGGTAAGAATATTCTTCCCGAGAAGGGTAAACTCGGTATTCATCATTTTCTGGACTACGGCAGCGGTATACACACCCGGCAGATCGTCGTTCTCGAATGCAGGCATGAAGGGGACAGCTCCGGAGGCAACAACCAGGTATTCGGCATCCACATAGTAAATTTCGTCGGTTTTGATATTCTTCACGGCGATGCGTTTGCCTTCGAGCAAATCCCAGACGGTAGAGTTCAGGAATATGCCTGTGTGATCGTTTCCGGCAAGCGTCTGTGCAATGTCGAATCCGCGCATGCCACCAAATTTTTTCTCCTTTTCGAAGAAAAAGAACTGGTGGGTTTGCATGAGAAACTGTCCTCCAATGCGATCGTTGTTGTCGATAACGATATTACCTACACCATGCCGGTTGAGTTCTTCGCGGGCGGCAAGTCCTGCCGGACCGGCACCAATGATGGCGACGCTGGTCCGGTATACCTTTGTAGCATTGGTTTTATCGGGTTCAATGCGTTCGGGGCTGTAGTCGTGCGGAATCTCTCTTACCTCTTTGATGTTGTCGACCAGGGTGATACAGATACGGCGTATCTGACCGTCGACCAGCATTTCGCAGGCACCGCATTTGCCGATGCCGCATTCAAGACTTCGTTCCCTGTTACGAAGACTGTGGCTGTGAACCGGGAAACCGGCCTGATGAAGTGCAGCCGCAATGGTAAATCCTTTTTCGCCGGTTATCTCCTTACCGTCGAAAGTAAACGTGACTTTCTCTGCCGGTTTGATTTCCAGAATGGGATGAGCATCGATCTTATGCATACGAGGTGGAATTAAGAATGTGAACGTCTGCCGGTTAAAATTCGGTCGGGCAAGCTGTCACCTGACCGGATACAGGCGGGGCAAATTTATAATTATTTGTTGGGTTGATTCTGAACCTGTCAAAAAATTTCACATAAATATTGCTATCTATTTATGTCATTATCAATAGCTTAAATTAGACTCATTATAAATAAGCGCGACAGAAGCCGCAAACGATTGCGGAATTATTTAAAAAATGATGGAAAATTCTTTTCCACAGCGGCTGTTATATTTAATCTTAACCTGTTGACGATCAATTTAGTGAATGGATTTGTTGCGGAAATGAGCGGAGAATTCTCTCTTTAGTGCTGATTAACAAGTAAATAATAAGTATCCAAACATAAAAGATTGGATATTATTTACTAATTTTGCACATTATTCGTGTTAATAAGGAATTACTATGGAAAAAGCCAGGATACTGTTTGTTTCCCAGGAAATTATACCTTACCTGAGGGATAGTCAGATGGGGTATATTGGCAGGCATCTGCCACAGGGGATTCAGGAAAGGGGCCGTGAGATCCGCACCTTTATGCCAAGGTTCGGTCACATTAATGAACGCAGAAATCAGTTGCATGAGGTTATACGCCTTTCGGGGATGAACCTGATTATCGACGACACGGACCACCCGCTCATCATCAAGGTAGCTTCCATTCAGTCTGCCCGTATGCAGATTTATTTCATCGACAACGATGATTATTTTCAGCGGAAGTTTATGTTCCGCGACAAGAACAATAAGTTTTTCAAAGACAACGACGAGCGTGCCGTCTTTTTCAGCCGCGGGGTTATTGAAACCGTGAAAAAGCTTGGCTGGGCACCCGATTTAATCCATTGTCACGGCTGGATGACCAGTCTTGTTCCCCTTTACATCAAACGGGCATTCCGCGATAATCCGCTTTTCAGCGATACCAGGGTAGTGATTTCGCTGTACGACGATGATTTTGAGGAGACCTGGAACAAGGATGCAGGCAACAGAATCAAGCTCGACGGGATAACAAACAAAGACCTCAAACACTATAAGAAACCTTCCTACGTTAACATCATGAAGGCGGCCATCGATTTCTCCGACGGAATCATTCAGGGGAGCGAAACGGTAAATGCCGAGCTTGTTGAATACTGCAATGAAACCGGCAAACACTTCCTGTCGTACCAGCCGCTCGACACCTTCATTGATGCGTATAACATTTTTTATGATAAAATCCTTAGCAGCGAGAGAAGCGAATCCGAATAAAGCGTAATCTTGCACCGCTGTCAAGTAACGAAAAATACATTCCCAACGTGCACAAATCCAGCCTAAGCCGTTTGTTCGCAGCATTGATGATTGCTGCCCTGATTACCGCATGCAAAAAAGAACCCGACCTTATCGGTCTCGACCTGCTTCCCGAAGGTGATTATCTCGGGATGAGCTATATCGACACTGCAACCATTATTGCCTATACCCTGGCCGAAGACTCCCTTCCTTCCGACGAGCTTTCGACCAGTATTCTGGGGTATATGAATGACCCTGTGTTTGGCCGGACTATGGCCTCGTTTTATACGCAATACCGGCTCCCTGCCAACAATGTGTCGTTCGGAGCAAATGCAGTGGCCGACTCTGTGGTATTAACCCTGGTGTATTCGGGAGTATACGGCGACTCATTATCCCAGCACACGGTTAAAGTATACGAGCTGAGCGATACGCTCGGCTTTGATAATATCTACTATTCAAATTCGGAGGTTGCCTACAATCCCATCCCCATAGGGCAGGTAACATTTGTGCCGAATTTGAAAACAGCCGACTCTGTCGATGGCAAATACATGCCTCCGCACCTGCGGATTACCCTAAGCCAGCAGTATGCCACCAAACTGATGAATGCAAGCGATTCCACCCTTTCGTCGAATACTTACTTCCGTGAAGTTTTCAAAGGACTTTACATTGCACCGGAGCCGGTAACCACTACGCCTTCCGGAGCCCTGCTGTATTTCGACCTGCTTCACGACAACTCACGTATCAACGTCTACTACCGCAACAGCAACGATACCACTTCCATTGCATTACCCATTAACTCGGCCTGTGCCCGCTTCAATAATTACACCCATTTCGATCATGAAGGCGCCAGTCCGCTGATGCTTCAGCAATTCGCCGGCGATACAGCTGCCGGAAATCAGCGGGTCTTCCTTCAGTCAATGGCCGGTACCAAGGTTAAACTGCGCTTCCCTTACCTGAAAAACATCCCTGAAAAGGCAAACATAGCGGTAAATGAAGCAATACTGGTATTACCCAACGACGATGCGGAAAGCTCACTGAAACCACCTTCGCAACTCGCGTTACGTGCCCTTTCCGATACCGGAACTTATAAAATGATGTTTGACGAAAGCATAGGAACCGCTTATTTCGGCGGCAGGTATGTCAACAACAGCGAATACCGCTTCAGGGTCAGCAAGTATGTGCAGGATATGATGCGTAATCCGGAAGCCCGCGACAACGGACTCATGCTGCTTATCTCCGGCTCTTCGCTGAAGGGAGACAGGGTTGTGCTTTCAGGTCCCGGAGGTACTGCAAGCCGTATGAAACTTATCATTTATTATACGCTTATCGAATAGCAATCCGGCGAGCGTCGTCTCTGCACCGAAAACCAGTTTTCTCCGTTAGGCAGGATAAACTTCAACAAACCGGATTATTCCGGCTGACCATCCCCTAAAGGGATTGTGTTTTGTTCAGTAAAATCACTTTCAGTCTGTTACTGGTTTTAATTCCTGAATTAAACCCCTTATCGGCTTTTGGAGAAATGCCTTTGTCAATGGTTGGGTGATGCATAAAAATATAATGTCATGCCGACTTATTAAAATAAATTATTTACATCTGTTGATCATTAAGTTTACATCAGAAAAGAAAGCGGAGCTTTTAAAAGTTTACCTTTGTACGGATTTTTTGTACAGGAAGCGGGGGGCATTTTTTCACCGGTTGAACGATAGCGATATAACCTGCCTGTCAGGTCATTTTGTTCAATCTCGTCTCCCTTACCTGAAGTTCATAACATAATAATCCCGGATCGGGGATGTATTCCCATAATTTCAGAATTAATACCAGTGTTCATCCGGAATTGTATATTAAAAAGTTAAGAATAGAAATAGTATGTGTGGAATTGTAGCTTACATCGGACCCCGCCAGGCCTATCCAATCCTGATAAAGGGGCTTCATCGCCTGGAATACCGGGGATATGACAGTGCAGGCATTGCTGTACTGAACAACGAATTAAAACTGTATAAAACCAGAGGCAAGGTAGCTAATCTGGAAGAGGCCGTTAAAGACAAGGATTTGAGCGGCACCATAGGCATAGCCCACACACGCTGGGCCACGCACGGAGAACCCAACGACGTGAATGCGCACCCGCATTTTTCCTACTCAAAAAACCTGGCAATAATTCACAACGGTATCATCGAAAATTATGCACCCTTGCGCAATGAGCTGATCAAGCGCGGGTATAAATTTGAAAGCGAGACCGATACTGAGGTACTGATTCATCTTATAGAGGACATCGGTATCAACGAAAAGGTACCGCTTCCCGAAGCCGTGCAGATTGCTCTCAACCAGGTTGTTGGAGCTTATGCTATTGTTATAATTGATAAAAACGATCCCGACACCCTGATTGCTGCCCGCAAAGGTAGTCCGCTTGTGGTAGGTGTGGGCGAAAATGAGTTTTTCGTTGCGTCCGATGCCACCCCGATAGTTGAATACACCCGCGAAGTGGTTTACCTGAACGATGAAGAGATTGCCATTCTTCACCGTACACACGATCTCCGCATCAAGACCATTACAAATATTGAAAAGACTCCGTATATTCAGACGCTTGAAATCAACCTGAGTGCGCTCGAGAAAGAGGGATATGATCATTTCATGCTCAAGGAGATCTATGAGCAGCCCCGTTCCATTCGCGACAGCATGCGCGGACGGTTGAAGGCCCGCGAAGGAATTGTATTGCTCGGAGGTATCATCGATTACCAGCAGAAACTGATGAATGCCGACCGGATTATCATTATTGCCTGCGGCACCTCATGGCATGCGGGACTGGTTGGTGAGTACCTCTTTGAAGAGCTCGCCCGCATCCCCGTGGAGGTGGAATATGCTTCCGAATTCCGCTACCGGAATCCGGTGATCTACGAAAACGACGTTGTGATTGCCATTTCACAGTCGGGTGAAACAGCCGACACCCTGGCCGCCATCGAACTGGCAAAATCGAAGGGAGCCACCATAATAGGTATTTGCAATGTTGTGGGATCATCGATTGCCCGCGCGACACATGCCGGTTCCTATACCCATGCCGGACCCGAAATCGGCGTGGCCTCCACCAAGGCATTTACAGCTCAGGTTACACTGCTTACGCTGATGGCGCTGATGCTGGCCGACAGTAAAGGTACCATTTCCAAATCCAGATTTAACCAGCTCCTGCACGAGCTCGACGACATTCCCGGAAAGGTGGAAGAAACCCTGAAGGTGAATTCCAAAATCATTGAAATTGCCGGGATCTTCAGGAATTCGCGGAATGCCCTGTACCTCGGCCGTGGCTATAACTACCCCGTAGCCATGGAAGGCGCGCTGAAACTGAAAGAGATCTCCTATATCCATGCCGAAGGGTATCCTGCCGCTGAAATGAAACACGGCCCCATCGCCCTGATCGACGCGGAGATGCCGGTAGTAGTAATAGCCACCAACAAAGGCACTTACGAAAAAGTGGTGTCAAACATCCAGGAAGTAAAGGCCCGTAAAGCCAAAATCATTGCCATCATTACCGAGGGCGATGAAACGGTTAAAGACCTTGCCGATCATTACATCGAAATCCCGGAAACGGAAGAGATGCTGGTACCCCTGCTTGCAACCATACCGTTGCAGCTGCTTTCGTACCATATCGCCGTCATGCGCGGATGCAACGTCGACCAGCCACGTAACCTCGCCAAGAGCGTTACGGTGGAGTAGTCTGAAACGTTCAATTATCGGGTAAAATCTGATAACTTGCCTTCCTGCTTCCAGTCTTCCGGCAACCGCTTAAGTGCTGACCGGCATTTGGTATGCCTTATTCTCCGCTTCCCTTCCGGATCTCCTCTACTGCTTTCAGGAAGGTTTTATCGGTGCGAAGGTAAATGGGGTAAAATCCCTTTTCGTCGAACAAGTTGCGGGCGATCAGTGCTTTCATAAGGTTCTCCAGCTCCTCTTTAACAAAAGCAATTCCTTTAGGATCGGGTTCAACGCCTTTGGACTTGGCAAAGCGGATAAACCGGGTAAAGAAATCGGGTGTTATGTGAAATTCACGGTCGAAGGTTTGCAGGTCTGTATACCTCCGGAGTGCCGCACGGTTACGGTCGGTATACTCGAAGATGTACTGATAGACAAGTCCTCTTCCCAGCAGCTGGTTGTAATAAACATAATTCTCGTTGCGCTCAACCGGGATATAGAAATCGGGCATAATACCGCCGCCGCCGTAAACGACGCGACCGCCGGCCGTGGTATACTTCAGGGTATCGTTAAAGTGAATGCTGTCGGCGCTCTCGAGTTCACCGCTCATCCAGCGCTCGTGAAGCTCACCCATGTACTCATCGGTTTTCCCGTTTTTATATGGCTTCTGGATGCTGCGGCCGGCCGGAGTGTAATACCTGGCAACCGTCAGGCGGATGGCCGATCCGTCGGGCAGAGAAAGCTGTTCCTGCACGAGACCCTTCCCGAACGAACGGCGTCCGACGATCCATCCACGGTCATTGTCCTGAATGGCTCCTGCCAGGATTTCGCTCGAAGAAGCCGAACCCTCATCGATAAGAATGTATACATCGCCGCGCTCAAATCGTCCTTTGGCTGTGGCATAGGCATGCTGAGCCGGACGATTATACCCGCTGGTATAAACAATAAGTTTGCCTTCTCCAAGAAACTCGTCGGCTGCATCGATGGCTGTCTGCAGGTATCCTCCGGAATTCCCGCGAAGGTCAAGTACCAGGCTCTCCATCCCCTGCCCTATCAGGGTAAGCAGGGAGCGGTTCAGCTCTTCGGGTGTGGTTGCTGAAAACTTCGAAAGTTTAATATATCCAATGCCCGGTTCCGGCATAAAAGCAATGTCGATGCTGTAGGTAGGGATGGCATCGCGGGTAATGGTGAACGGAATCAGCTCATCCATACCTCTGCGGAATACACTGACTTCTACTTTGGTGCCACGTTCGCCTTTTAAACGCTTCATTACCTCGTTGGTCGACATATTAATACCTGCTATCAGCTCATCGTTAACCTTTACTATGCGGTCGCCGGCCAGTATACCGGCCTTCTCGGACGGGCCGCCCGTAATGGCATTAATGATGTACACCGTATCGTTTTCCATACGGAACTGAACTCCTATTCCATCGAAACTGCCGAGCAGCGGATCGTTCACCTCGTTGAACTCCTCGGCGGTAATATAACTTGAATGCGGATCGAGATCCGAAAGCATGCCTGCTATGGCTGACTGCCTGAGTTTATTAACATCCACCGAATCCACATATTCCTGCTCAATATAGCTGATAACATTGTCAACCGGATCAAAATTGCGGCTCTGAATACGCTGTATCAGGTTTTGATTCGATGATGAAACCTTTACCAGGGAGGCTCCAACGAAAATTCCGGCAACAAGCACAAGGGCAAAGGCAATGGGAAGATATATTACGTTTCTTTTGTTGTTGTACATGGTTCTGTTTCTAGGAAATGCGGAACTGCAAAATTAGATAAAAAAATCCAGCGTTTCCGGAATGGCTCCGCAGCGCAGCCTCGCATACATCGTGCACTTCTGCTGAAAGTGCTGAATATGTATGTTAAAACGCCGGTTTGCCGAACTTAGTATGAGTTTAAACTGGCCCACTGCATGCCGTTCAGTGTTGCAGGTACTTACCGGCAAGGCTGTCGTAGATACGAATTTCATCGAGTGCGTTACCCTGGTCGTCGAAAAGCCTTCTCCACGTATTCAGGGGTTCCCAGATACAGGCTCCCTGACCCCTGTTTCCGGGCAAACCGAATACCATATCGTGGATTTCCTTTTTGAAGGCACTGTATTCCGCCACATTCACGTCTTTGCCGTAGCGCCGGGCCAGCACATGCATGGTACGCGACAGATCTTCGGGAGTGCCGTGCCATCGCGGATAATAGGAAAGCCCGATAACATCAAACGACACACCACGTGCGATCATGTTATCGAACCAGAAAACGGCTTCCTCCGTTTGTCCGCCCAGTGCCAGGTGCATCATCACCTGAATGGATGAGTCGGCTTCGCGACAGGCTTCAACGCCTGCTTTCAGAAGTTTCGCCAGATTATCCGGATTGCTGATGTGTCCGTCGGGCCAGACCATACCGTGGTTAATCTCGTTACCAACCTGAACCATCTGAGGAAGCGTGCCCTGCTCTTTGAGACTCAGAAGTACCGATCTGGTATAATCCTTCAGGCTTGCCGCCAGGGTTTCGGTATCCTGCCCCTCCCAAACGGCCGGTTTGAATTGCTGCTGGGGATCTGCCCAGTAATCGCTGTAATGAAAATCGAGCAACAGGTTAAGCCCGGAGTCCTTAACCCGTTTGGCCATAGCCAGCGTCTGTTCAAATCCGCAGTATCCCTTCCCTGGCGAATAGCCTTTCGGGTGTTCGGGACTTACAAAAATCCGCAGGCGAATGTAATTGAACCCATGATTTTTAAGCAGCTCAAAGGCATCCTTCTCCACGCCTTTATCGTAAAACTTCATTCCTTCATCCTCCAGCTGCGGAAGAAATGAGATATCGGCACCTATCATTTTTGGGTAAACGTGCGGGGAGGGAGGAAGCGGAAGTGCAGCAGGTTGCAGAAGCTGAAAACCGGCAGGCAACAGATGTATTTCGTGGGAAGCCGGCCAAAGTCCGTCGGCACTCACTTCCACTTTAAACTTGCCGGGAGTGTTTCCGGTAGTCATTATGAATTCGCAAACCCCGTCTGTGAGAACCGATTCCCAGACGCTGAGGGTATCCGAACGGCTGACCAGCCCTGGTGCACTGCCGTCGGCATTCTGCAGTACTGCATCTCCGCTGACAGAAATCCGGAAAGGAATTGCTGCATCCATAATTTCACGGTCGATGCTGTCGGCCGCACTTACCCTGAGACGTGTTGTTTCGGAATGGCCGGCACGCATGGTTGTTTTATAACAGGCCAGAACCAGCGTAACCGGCTTGCCGGTTTCAATCCGGAAGAACGATGAAACATCCTGTGAAGCATCTGCATTACGCCCGGAATTGCATGCCGGAAACACGCAAATCATCAGCAAAACAATACGTTGAAGATTTTTCATGGCATCTGTATTTTAAGGCTGGTTTATCAGTTATTAAATCAGTGCCTCCCTTCAGGAGATGGACATTCTGATTACTGCGCAGGAAAGATAATAAATCCGGTAAAATAAAATGCATCTGACAGGAATGTTAAAACCGGTCCGGATGCATTGAGGCAAACGATATTATTAAGAACAATTACAAATAGGGAAGGGAAATGCTATGCCGGGAATTTATTATTGATACGTTTGATATATTTGCGCGATTCGGATTTTTGTGGACGAAATAGCAGCTCAGGGATCCTTTTACCCTTTATGCCCGAATAAGGGAAAAACCCCTGAAATCCGGCCGGATTATATCTGGAAAATGAGCACCAAACATTTAAACACAATAAACACCCCTTCTATGAAAAAGTACTTACTGATGCTTGCGTTTGTAATGTCGTGCATGTTTGCAAATGCCGGATGGGTAAAAGGGACCATAACTTACCACAACGGGCGCTCGGAAAGCGGCTATATCAAGCATTTCACCAAGGGCGATCAAAAAACCGTTCAATTCAAAAAAAGCGAAAACAGCAGCAGGCAGAAAATTAAAAGCAAAGAACTAAGGGAGATTACATTCAACTTACCGGATGGAGACCGGATCATTAAAAATCTGAAGATAAAAACAGAAAACCTGAAAGGCAAAAGCCGTATTTCAAAGAATAGTATATGGCTGGGGGTGTTGTATCGTGGTGATTTTGATGTTGTGGGAATAGAGGTATACGATATGGGATACACAGTGAATTATCTGGTCAACTGGCCGGGAGAAAAGACTGCTTCCACAATCTTTATTACAGGAAAAGGGACATCTTTTGCTGTCGGGAAAAAAGCATTTTTGCGGAAAGCCAGCCGTGTGGTATTTAAAGGACGCTGCGATTCAATGGTAGAAGCGATTGAAAAGGAGACGTTTATGCCCGGGAAGCTGGAAGATATCATTGAATATTACGAAACACACTGCGGCAGTAATTCACGCGCGGAATAACTGCCTGAAGGCGTGAAACCGGTTTACGGTTAATTCTTCAGAAGCATAAAGGAGATAAATACGGGCAAATGGTCCGATACCCCTCTGGCCTCTTCAAACGATTCCATCATTGTGTAAAAATGGATTACTCCGGATTCGAGTTTCCGAAGATGCGCAGGGTGATAAAAGATATTATCCAGTTCCGAGGCCAGGCAGTCGCCGTTCAGGCACTGCTGCCTGAGTGAGGTTTTCTGATTTGCGATCGCGGGCACATAACCTGCCCGTTTCAGGGGATTAAATACCGAATGCGATTGCGGCAGGTTAAAATCACCCGCAAAAATCAGATTCAACCCGGAATAAAGAGCGGGAAGCTCATCCAGGTATTTTACTTCCGTTTCGGGTTGACGCGATTTGGTTTTAGCGTGAACGTTGACAAGGGTAAAGGTTTCACCTTCCGACTCGAAATTCGCCAGAAAGGGTTCGCGCTCGATCAGGGTGTCGTAACCATCGCGAAGCAGCCAGGGTTTCCCTGAAAGTCTTACCCTGTGTTTCTTCCACAAATAAGCATAGCGCTCCGACTTCTGAGAACTGCTTGAAGCAGGATCGCTAACGGTATAGTCCCAGGCCGAACCAGTGGTATTGAGCGCCGCAGCCAGCCGCGCAACCGCCTGAGCACCTCCGTAACCTGCAACCACCTCCTGAATTGCAACCACATCGGCATCGCGCAAAATTTCAGCCATGATACGGATTTCAACGGAGTCCTTTTCTTTCCCGAGATCTTTCAGGTTCCATGAAACAAGCGTCAGGGGTTGTGCAGCAATAAAAAACGATACGAAAAGAAAGACCAAAAAAATTAATAACCGCTTCATATTCTTTGCTCTAAAACTGTTTCCTGACTATTCCGAAGACTGTGATCCGGATTATGTTTTTACGGGGAACTAAGTTAGTCCATTCTGCGGAATCGGGTTTCCATTCGTTCATTACCCGAAGCTTATCGCAAACCCCGGAGTTTGTCAAATACGGGGAATAACAATAAAATCTTTGCTGTCCGGACTTTTATGCATAATCTCCGCCATGAATATTGTAAATTTCTTACAATTACGAATTTGTCATTTATTTGTGGTTACAAAGTGATAAATTACTGATAAATAACCATTAAGCTTCCTGAAATAAATCCGTCAAACGCCATAAAAGATGAAGAAGTTACTTTCAATGGTTTTTATCGCTTTCGCGATATATGCTCCTGCCCAGATACCCGAAGAGGGACTTGTGGGCTATTGGCCATTCAGCGGAAATGCAAACGACGAAAGCGGCAACGGCAATCACGGGATTGTTTCTGAGGCGGTGCTTTGTTCCGACCGGTTTCAGAATGAAAACAGCGCTTACAGTTTCAACGGCAGCACAAGCCACATCATGATTCCCGACAGTCCGCTTTATGCCTTCGACACCCTTGGGTTTGCCGTTTCGTTCTGGGCAAATCTGGAATCGCAGGCCGGCGGAACGCTCGACTATGCGGCAATACTTATCAAAAGTAAGATGGATGTTCCCTGGGAAGGCATTACGATGTTTGCCGACTACCCCGGGGCACAGCAGTTAACGTTCAGAACAACCGCATACGAAGAATTTCAGTCTTCCTGGACGATTGAGTACGGATCATGGCATCATTTCGTATTTCACCGGATTGGCGGCTTTCTTCAGCTATACGTTGACGGCGTCCCCAAAGGGCATTACCTTACCCAGAAAACCGACTGCACCAACGATCAGCCGATATGGCTGGGTTGTAACCACGGCAATGCATATACACAAAACCTTAACGGTATGCTGGATGAAGTCCGTATTTACAACCGTTCGCTGAGTGAGCTGGAGATATATGCGATGTATGAAGCATCTGCACTTGGTATAAATACCCCTTCTGCTTCGGAACGCTTCGATGTTTACCCGAATCCCGCAATCCGGGAAGTCCGGATTGATGCCGGAGCGTTTTACAGGCTTTCGGAGACAGCTTCCATACAACTGCTGAATACAGCAGGCCAGGTTGTAAAAACAATCAGGCCGGAAGGCAGAATTACGCTAATTAGTCTGGAAGATGTTGCATGCGGCGGAGTTTATTTGATACGGCTGCTGGATGCCGGCGGAACAGTACTGGAGAGCCGTAAGCTTGTAATACAAAAATAATAGCGGAGTCTTCGCAGTTTTAAAAACTATGCGGTCCGGGCATTTATAAAATCGTTCCGGAATAAATAACTTTTCATACCTTTGCGTGCCATTAGCCCCGGTGGCGGAATTGGTAGACGCGTCGGTCTCAAAAACCGATGAGTGAGAGCTCGTGCCGGTTCGATCCCGGCCCGGGGTACAGAGGAAAGCAGAAGACCCTGCCGGCATTGCCCGTCAGGGTTTTTTCTTTCCCGCTCAATGCCTTTAATACCAAAACCGGCTTATTTTCTTCCGAAATCGGCCGGAATTTCACCCCAGGATGCTGTTTCCCATTTCAGTATCGGGTTATTCCATTTGTTGTTGTGAAGCCAGGCCTCGGCACGGGCCAGCAGAAGAAACAGGTCTTTATTCCGTTCATTCGGTTCCAGTTTTGTATTGGCCTTTTTATCCTTTACCCACTTAATGGCAGTTTTGGAATCGCTGTAAAGCGGAATGTCGGAATGTCTGTTTTTCAGATAGCCGAGGCCGTGTACTATAGCCAAAAATTCTCCAATGTTTACCGTTCCTTCCGGAAATGGGCCCTGATGAAAAATCTGCTTCCCGGTTGCGGTTAATACACCACGGTATTCCATAACACCCGGATTTCCGGAACATGCTGCATCAACTGAAATACTTTCGGGATTCGGGAATGTAACGGAAGCAGGCTTTGCCACTTTCTTTGCCGCTCCCGGAACAAAGGCGGGTGGCCCGGCATCCAAAGCATCTCTTGCTTCCTTCTCCGTTTCAAACGATTTATAACGGGCCGCCTCAAAACCCTTTACCTGCTTTTCACAACTTTCCCAGGAATGAAAAATTCCCGTTTCCCGCCCTTTCCAAACCACATAAAACTTTGATTTCCGGCCCATGCAATTCCTGTTTCATTATCCTGCAAATATACAAAGGCTGTCCGTCACATCGCAATACCGGGAGAAGGTCTTTCGGATGGTTTATCCCGATTAGCCCGCTTCTTTCGTATTTTTGCATTTAATCAAATAAAACCCGCATGAAAAAGATACTTCCCCTGCTGCTTCTTGTGAGCCTCTTTGCCTGCAAACCCGGCAGAATTTATGAGTCATACCATAAGTTCGACAAATACACCTGGAACCGTTTCGACAAGGTTAGATTTAATATTCCGGTTGAAGAAGGCGGAATTACGGGAGACATCGTTTTCACCGTAAGGCACATTACACAATATCCGTATCCCAACCTGCCGGTAAATGTAATTCTGTATACCCCTTCCGGGGAAGAAAGGATAAAGGAACTTGATATAATTCTTAAAGACAGCACCGGAAAGTTCACGGGAAGTGTTGCCGGCGATCTGTGGGACGAGGAGGTTGTACTCTGGCCTCAGTTTTATTTTACCGAAGCGGGTGAATATATCCTGGAGTTTGAAAACCTGATTCCTAAAATGGGTATTCCGGGACTGGTTGATGTAGGGGTGTATGTTAAGAAAAACTGATCCGGACAATGCCGGCCTTGCGAAATTTTATCTTTCCGCAGGCTTATTGACGGAAGCCAGAATGCCGGCGGCAGTTTCACGGTCGTTCTGCAGCTGACTTTTAAGCAGGTCGAGGCTTCCGAACTTTTTTTCGTTGCGGATGCGTTTTACCAGCTGCACCGTAATGGTTTCATAGTAAATATCCTCGTCAAAACCGAAAATATTGGTTTCGATAGTCAGTTTATAGGCATTGATGGTCGGTCGCATTCCTATATTGGTCATCCCGTTGAATGTCCTGCCATTGTGGTATACTCTTGAAGCATATACCCCCATGGAAGGCACAAGTTTGTTTGGATCGTCAACATACAGATTGGCTGTGGGATAACCAATCAGTTTCCCGATCTGATTTCCCCGGATAACCTGTCCGGTAATGGTATACTCGCGACCCAGCAGAGCGGCAGCCTGCTCCACATCTCCTTCCTGTAAAAGCCAGCGAACCACGGAAGAGCTCACATGGTGGTTACCAGCGATCAGTTCATCCACCTGCACCACCTTGTAGCCGAACTCCCCTCCGAAGTGGTACAGCTGATTTATACTTCCCTTGCGGTCGCGTCCGAAGCCGTGGTCGTAGCCGATAACAAAAACTTCGGGACGGATCAGGCCGGCGATTATACGGATAAAATCCTCGGCCGAATGCTGCGAAAATTCACGTGTAAAAGGTATTTCAACCAGATGGCTGATGCCGGCTTCCGCGAAAGCGCTGCGCTTCTCTTCACGCGTACTGAGAAGGTAAACGTGCTGATTCAGCACCAGGCGTGGATGCGGGTGAAACGTTACAACCACCGTATCGCCTCCCAAAGCGGAAGCGTGCTTCTTCATAACGCCGAAAATAGCCTGGTGCCCCAGATGCACGCCGTCGAAGGTGCCTATGGTGACAACCGGCCGGTTCAGCGCAAGGGGTAAAGATATATCGGTTATAATTTCCACTGTTGGCGTCAGGCTGTTAAAATCTCATTTGAAAAGAGAAGGGATGCAATCTGAACGGCATTGGTGGCAGCACCCTTGCGCAGGTTATCGGAAACGACCCAAAGATTCAGCCCGTTGGCAATGGATTCATCGCGTCGTACCCGCCCCACGAAAACCTCGTCGCGTCCCTTTGCATAAAGCGGCATTGGATACACTGCCCGGTCGGTATCGTCCTGCAATACAACTCCTTTAGCTGTAGAAATAATCTTATTCACCTCATCCAGGCCGAAGGGATGTTCAAATTCGATGTTTACTGCCTCCGAATGTCCGCCATACACCGGAACCCTTACTACCGTAGCGGTAAGTCTGATATCCGGAGCCTGCATGATTTTACGTGTTTCATCCACCAGCTTTTTCTCTTCGGTGGTATCGCCGTTTGGCAGAAAAGTACCCCCGTGTGGCAATACGTTCAGGTCAATCGGATGCGGATATACCATACTTCCCTTTATTCCCTGACGTTCATTCCCAAGTTGCAGAAGGCCTTTTGCTCCGGTACCCGTCACACTCTGGTAGGTTGACACCACCACCCTTCGTATTCCGAACCTGCGGTGCAGGGGTGCCAGTACCGCAACAAGCTGAATGGTCGAACAGTTGGGGTTGGCGATTATCCTCTGACTTCCGGTAACCACGTGTGCATTCACTTCCGGAACCACCAGGGGAATGTGCGGCTCCATGCGCCAGGCCGAAGAATTATCGATTACAAAACAGCCGATGGCTTCAAAACGAGGGGCATACTCGCGCGAAACGGAGGCGCCTGCCGAAAAAAGTGCCAGGTCGGGTTTACGATCGATGGCTTCGGATATGCTGACTACCTTATATTTTCGGTTATTGAAGGAGACTTCTTTCCCTGCCGATTTTTCAGAGGCAACGGGTATAAATTCGGAAACAGAAGTAAGAGGAAGGTATTTCCCCTCTTCAAGCACGCTGATCATTTCGCCGCCTACCAGTCCGGTGGCGCCTACAAGGGCTAATTTCATGGCCTGATGTTTTTTCGCCGGGATGTCTGCACCGGATTTCCGTGCATTTCTTCCCCGGGAGGTGCAAAAATACAACTATTAAGGTCATGGTCACCAGCTTCGGTACTTCGAAATCAAACATTCGGAGCAGTCCCCGCCGGTATAGTACAAAACGAAATCACGGCTTTACTGTAGGAAAGCGGATAAAAACAGCACCGGATTAAAAAAGTGTCCCTATGGCTCGCGGGTATAAAATTTTCCTACTTTTATCATCACTAAAATCGAACTCATGAAAACTCTTCCACTGCTCATCTTACTGATGCCGCTATTGCTATCGGCGCAACTTTCCGACAACTTCAATGACGGCGATTTCTCATCCGGACCAGCCTGGACCGGTGATGCCGCTCATTTCACCGTTAATTCATCCCTGCAACTTCAGCTGAACGCATCGGGCGAAGGGATCTCGTGCCTTGCCACCCCTCTTGATCCGGAGGGAGAAATGGAATGGCGCATGTGGATAAGGTTAAACTTCAGCCCGAGCGACAACAACCAGGCACATGTTTATCTGCTGTCGGATCAGCCGGCGCTGAATGAACCCCTCAACGGTTATTATCTGAAACTGGGACAGGGAGGTTCGCTGGATGCAATCGAGCTTTACCGGAAAAGCGGTACCGTATCAAACCTGATAGCCCGGGGCAGCGAGGGCTTCATAGCAAGTGCCTTTGCCATCCGGCTGAAGGTTACACGCACAGGCGGGGGAATCTGGAGCATTTATGCCGATCCTGCCGGAGGGGAGGACTTTATTGCTGAAGCCGGCGGATACGATGACTACTGGTCGGAATATTCTCATTTTGGAATACTGTGCAAATATACCAGCAGCAATGCCACACGTTTCTATTTCGACGACATTTAT
Organism: Bacteroidales bacterium UBA6248; assembly: GCA_002441345.1. Taxonomy (GTDB): domain Bacteria; phylum Bacteroidota; class Bacteroidia; order Bacteroidales; family Lentimicrobiaceae; genus Lentimicrobium. Next base: position 19,064 of record DJVU01000059.1, on the reverse strand, counting down.
GCCGGGCCTCCGCTGTCGGATACCATTCCTCCGGCACTGATATCGGCAAGTGTCAGCGGCACTGCCGGACTGCACTTGCTGTTCAGCGAAAGCGTCAGCGAAATTTCTGCTTCTCAGACATCGAACTACCTGTTAAATCCTGGTGCACAGATGCCTGTTGCAGCTGGCCGGGACCTGCAAAAGAAAAATCTCGTACATCTTTTGTTTCAGCATGACTTTACCCAGAATACCGTCTATACCCTTAGTGCTGAAGGAGTAACCGATATACCAGGGAATACGATGCACCCTGCGGCACTTCCGTTTGCCTACCATGAATTGCAGGCCGGGGATGTGGTAATCAGTGAAATCATGGCCGATCCCGATCCGGTTAACGGACTGCCTCCCTATGAATACCTTGAAATAATGAACCGTACACCGTATCCTCTGCAGCTCGGGGGCTGGACACTGACGGCCGGGAGTTCGAAGAAAACATTTCCGGAAAAGGTACTTTCTCCCGGCGGCTTCCTGATTTTGTCTGCAGACGAAGCGGCACCGCACCTAAAGGAATTCGGAGAGGTAGTTTCATTCCCGAGCCTCAGCCTTTCCAATACCGGCACTTCCCTTGTACTGCGAAACGACGTCGGAGCTATTATACATCTGGTTACCTACTCCGACTCCTGGTACCCCGATGCCCTGAAGAAAAACGGAGGCTGGTCTCTCGAAATGGTCGACCCCTTGAACCCCTGCGCCGGAAACGGCAACTGGAAAGCTTCGGTAAACCCGAAAGGCGGGACTCCGGGCAGCGAAAACAGCGTAAAAGGAATTAACCCCGATACTACGGAACCGGGTATAGAAAAAATAGCGGTAACGGGGTCGCGCAGTATACGTATAACGTTTACAGAACCGGCAGACAGCCTTAGTCTTGCCGATCCGTTTATTTACATGGCATCGCACGGACTGCAGCATCCTGTAGCCGTGGAACGGATACCGGGCGCATACCGCTCGGTAAACCTGCTCTTTGGCAGCGACTTAAACAGCGGTATAATCTACGAACTGGAGATTGCACCGGGAATTTCCGATTGTGCAGGCAATACCACCACCGGCACTTTAACCGGACGTTTTGCCATTCCGGCAGATCCGGAGCCATTCGATATAGCTATCAATGAAGTACTTTCAGACCCGCGTCAGACAGGAAGCGAATTTGTGGAAATCTATAACCGCTCGGGCAAAGTGATTGACCTGAAGAATATCTGGCTTACCAACAGAGATAAAAACAGTGGCGAAACAGGCACTCCGAAAGAGACGGCACCCGACGGCCGGCTGCTGTTCCCCGGTGAATATCTGGCGCTGACTGCCGCACCCGAAAAAGTCAGAAGTGAATATTTCAGTCCCGCCTTAACCGCGATTTCCGGAATGACTTCTTTCCCATCCTATCCGAACGAAGAGGGAACGGTGGTACTTATAACCCCCTGGAATACAATAATCGATGAATTTTCATACTCTGCCGGTATGCATTTCCCGCTTCTGCGGACAACCGACGGGGTTTCACTCGAAAGGGTGAATTACAACAGGTCTGCAGCGGAACGCGACAACTGGCATTCCGCCTCTCAGAGCTGCGGCTTTGCCACGCCCGGATACAGGAACTCTCAGTTTTTACTGCCTGATGGGGAGGAAGAGATCGGGCTGACTCCTGAAATATTCTCGCCTGACAACGACGGTTTCGACGATCTGTTAGCCATACACTTTTCAACAAAAAAACCGGGAAATTCCATCACAATACGTATCTTCGACAGCAGCGGGAGGATGGTGCGTTTGCTGGCTGGGAACCATCCCGCCGGTACGGAAAATCTTTACTACTGGGATGGGATAACCGATCGGCAGACAAAAGCCCCCGCAGGCATTTACATTGTACATGCCGAAATCTTTGATATGGAAGGAAATGTGCGGCATTTCAAAAAAGCGGCAGTGGTTGCTGCAAAAATAAACCGGTAGAAATACTACCCGCACGCCATCTTCCGTTCATGAATATACATAACACAACAACGGGTTACCCGCGTGATCATCCCTGACCTGCCCTTCGACGGACCATTCAGCCGCACCTCTGATGAGGAGTTGTGCGAGTTATACAAGGACACGGAGTACAACGAAATTATCGCTGAATTATTCCGCAGGTATGCCCACCTGGTAATCGGGGTATGTTACAACTACTTCCACAATCGCGAAGATGCCAGAGACGGACTTATGGATATCTTTGTAAAACTTCCCGGTTACATCCGTAAGTATGAAATCCGAAACTTCAAATCCTGGCTGTTTACCATTACCAGGACGCACTGTGCACTTACCATAAGGCAAAACAGAAGAATGGGATCATCGGTTGAATGGATTGACAATCTTATGGGGGATGTTATGGAAAATGGTGGTTTCCTGAATCTTATATCTGCTGAACAGGAAGAACAGTACAAATTGCTGCATAAAGCCATTGGCGAATTAACTCCCGGGCAACAGCAGTGTATAATGATGTTTTACCTCGACGGAATGCCATACAGCGATATTGAGAGGCAAACCGGATTTACTTTCAAGGAAGTGAAGAGTCATATCCAGAACGGGAAACGCAATCTGAAAAACAAACTGGAGAGCTACTTCGACACATAAACGAAACGTGATCACCAGCGAAGAAACAGAAAAAATTGAATACCATTATAACGAATAATAAAAAATGGAACACGCACCGGTAAAACGGCTTTTTGAACCTTCGGGTTGCCTTTCAGCGGAAGGGCTTGAGCGGTATTGTACCGGTTCGCTCACTCCCGAAGATACCCACACCGTAGCGGATCATATTTCGGAATGTGCTTTTTGTGCCATGGCAGCGGAAGGATATTCCTTTACTGAACCCGGAACCGCAGCAGAAGACCTGAGTAAGGTCAGAAAGAAAATGCAGGAGGAGCTTGTGAGGCAAGCTGCCGCCAAACAGCCTGCAGCAGCATCCGCCCCGATGCCACAAACAACCCATGGATACCGTCCGGACCGGCATTCAACATCTCCTTCTCACGACGATTCCATGACCGGGCACAAATCAACATCCGGCTCCCCGGGTGAAAGCGGCAATGTTCTTTACAGATATCTGGCTGTTGCCGGAATACTGGTTCTGATAGCAGTAGGCACCCGGTTTATTCTCCGGTTCGATGGCAAGTCGCTAAACCAGCAGTACATCCTTAAAAACGATGAAAGGTTGTACTCCGATGCAAACTTTGCACTCACCGACGGGGAGGTAATAACCAGCGTGAGCGAAGAAGGAGGATTGCTTACGTATATCCCTCCCCCGCCCCTACCGGTAGTTCCGCTTACGGTTGACGACGAAGGGAGCGGTTCCGGTGAAACCCCGGCTAAACCGGCCATAAAGAGCAAAACGACGGAGAGAGCGGAAATGCAGCAAGCTGAATCCATGCCCGCTGTTGCGGATGAGGATTCGTATGAAATGATGCTGGAAAGCAATACGGCCGGCCAGATTGTGATGGAGGAAGAAGCAGAAGAAGAAGAAATTTTTGTGGTGGTGGAGCAAATGCCCGGATACCCTGGCGGTCAGGAAGCCCTGCACAGGTTTCTGGCTGAAAACATCCGTTATCCAAAGGATGCAAGGGAAGACGGCATACACGGAACGGTTTACGTTACGTTTGTGATAGGTACGGATGGCAGGATTTCGAATATCCGCATACTTCGGGGGCTGTCAGCGTCCACCGATCGTGAGGTAATCCGGGTACTGAACCTGATGCCGGCCTGGAAACCGGGATATCAGCGCGGGAAACCCGTCAGAACACAGTTCGCCATGCCGGTAAGGTTTACTCTTGCAGGGTAGTTTCCACAACGGTTCGACCGCTGTTATTGAATTTATTAAAATGTACATGCGGAATATTTTGCACGCAGTTTTATGAATCTCCGGATCGATTTTTGCGGGATGCCGGACCGGAAAATTGGGATAATTCATACGGTTAGAACCGGAAAATTCTGCGTCAGGAGTTTTTTTACCGGCCCAGACCACGATTGAACAAGCCGTTCGGCAACATCAGTGTAAAAAATGTTAAAAATCCGGCAGGGTTCAGATTTAACCATTATTTTTGCGAATGTTCCGTATCAGGGATTTAAGGAAACATTTTTACCGGGGTGTATCACAAGCACTTGTGACAACGATAGCAAAGCTGAGAAATCCGGGCTTCCGGGTTTTTGACAGCATTACGGCAATGTGAAGTCCGGTATCGAAATAAAACATACAATCTGATGAAGCAACTCGTTTCACTGACACTTGCATTTTTTGTAATCATTCCGGTATTTATGCGCCTCCAGGCACAGGTAAGACCTGCAACGGATGCCGATACCACAACAAATACCTTCGATTTTATCAAGGATGACTTTATAGCAGCGTCGCTCGACAGCCTGGCTGCCCTCCGTTATTTCGAAGGCTTTGAATGTCCGACAGACGAAACCCTGAGGGATGTGTTTGGCTTTACACCCGGATTTGTTCCTGTGTATGCCGACTCCGTTTACTACAGCAGGCTGAAAAAACTGGATGCTGCCACACCCATAAATCTTACGTATAACCAGTATGTGAGAGACTATATTGAGTTGTATGCTACGAAAAAGCGCGTGCTGATGCAGCGGGTTATGGGACTGGCTCAGATTTATTTCCCGATGTTTGAGGAGCAGCTCGATCGTCATAATATGCCACTGGAGCTGAAATATCTGGCGATTGTTGAATCGGCGCTTAATCCCGTTGCCAGATCAAGGGTTGGTGCAACTGGTTTGTGGCAGTTTATGTATGGTACCGGTAAGATGTACAATCTGAATGTTACCTCTCTTGTAGATGACCGTCGCGACCCTTTGAAAGCTACCATAGCAGCCTGCGAGCATATGAACGACCTGTACAAAATGTACGGCGACTGGCTGCTGGTGCTGGCAGCCTATAATTCGGGAGCCGGTAACGTGAATAAGGCCATCCGTCGCTCAGGCGGAAAAATGGACTTCTGGCAGATAAGGCCCTTTCTGCCTATGGAAACAAGAGGGTATGTGCCTGCATTTATTGCCGTAAACTATGTAATGAGCTATGCAGCCGAGCACAACCTACGGCCCGTTCAGCCGCTTTTCCACCATTTTGAGATAGATACCGTTGTGGTAAAGGATGTACTGAGCTTTAAACAAATTTCCACTTCACTGAACATCCCGGAAGATGAAATAGCATTCCTGAATCCGGCTTATAAAAGTGGAGTAATTCCGGCAACCAAAGACAATACCTACATTCTGAGGCTTCAGAAAAAATACATCGGCGACTTTGTAAACAACGAAGCCCGGCTTTATGCCATAAATGCCCAGGCCCGGAATGAGAAGGAAGAAATTCTCTCTATGATGAAAACCGTGACCCAGGCGGAATATCACAAAGTTAAAAAGGGCGAGAGTCTGGGGGTAATTGCACGTAAATACCACTGCAGCGTTGAAGATCTCAAACGCTGGAATAAGCTGCGGTCAACCAATCTTCAGATTGGTCAGAGGCTGATTGTACGACCCGAAGTATCGGTGCCGGCAAATTATGCCCTGTCTGGACCCAAAACCTCTTCGAATGCACAGACACAGGCGGCGGCAGCTAACTCTGCAGCGCATCAAAACGGTCAGTTAGCACGGTCAGAAAACGTTTACCATAAAGTGAAAGCTGGCGAAACCCTCGGAAAAATCGCCTCTTCGTATAATACCACCGTTGCAAATATCCAGTCGTTGAACAACCTTAGTTCAACGAATATAAAAATAGGTGAAAACCTGATAGTTGCAAGGAAACAGGTTGAAGAATCCTCTGACAATCAGCTCGCCGAAGTTTCAGCAGACAAAGAGGGAACCGAAAATGCGGACACCGTCGCCGAATATACTGCTTCGGAGCAGAACAAGGATTCAGCAAGTGTAAAAGTGATTACTAAAACCTCCAATAAATACCACCAGGTGAAATCGGGGGAAACCCTCGGTGGTATAGCTGAACGCTATAAAACATCCGTTTCGAGCATCCGAAGCTGGAACAATATACAAGGGAACATCATCCGGACAGGCCAGAAACTTGTTGTCGGGAAAACGACCGTTACGGAACGCATCGAAACCGCAGAAACACAAACGCCGGATAATAAAGGCAGCGATAATCAGAATTACCGCTACTATACCGTGCAACAGGGCGATACCCTTTGGAAAATAGCACAAAAGTATGAAGGTGTGACGGTTGAGGAAATTAAAAAGCTCAACAACATCATCAATGAAAAGGATCTCAGACCCGGCCAGAAAATCAAGCTAAACACCCTGTCGTAAACGACAGTCTGGCTTTTTGGTTAACGGATCGGTTCGTTCATATATCCAATAAACAGGTATCTTTGTCCGTTATCAGGTGTAATCGCTCCTTTTACGGAATCTAAATCATTTCAGGCTGATATGAAAAAAATATCCGGAAGAATACTTTCCCTGCTGATGTTGCCGGGATTAATTGCTGCAATTTCGTCGTGCGACACCGAAACAACCACAAAACCATCTTCAACGGGTCAATCGTCGGAAATCGTGGTGGTGTCGGAAAACAATCTGTGGAAAAGCTCTGCAGGCGATACCATTCGCGACTTTTTCGATGGCCCGTTTCCGGGAATGCCTCAGCCTGAACCACTGTACAAACTGATTCAGGTAAAAGTTGACGGCTTTGGGAAATTGCTTCAAAACCACCGTAATATTTTTATTATTGCCATCGACAGCTCACTTACGGCACCCAAAATTGAAATCAGACGGAATGTATGGGCCAGGCCGCAAAGGGTTGTTAAAATTTCATCGCCTACCATTGAGGGGATAAAAGAACAATTCATCGAACGTCGCGAAGAAATCCTGAACCTGTTTGATAACGCCGAAATTGAAAAAATACAGGAACTCTACCGTAAAAACTTCAACATCGACGCAATCAAGGCCATACGCAATAAATTCGGGCTGGATCTGAACGTACCGAAAGACTATTACCTGGCAGTGGATACAAACAATTTTATATGGCTTCGCCGCGAAACCAATGTGATGAGTCAGGGAATCCTTATTTATGCCTATCCCTATACCGACACCCTGGCATTTAATGCCAACAAAATAAGATCGATACGCAATCAGTTCACTCAACTTTACGTACCCGGCCCAAGCGAAGGGTCGTTTATGATCGTTGCGGAAGACGTTATGCCGCCCGCCGCCCGCACCATTACGCTGAAAGATATGCGATCGACCGAAATGCGCGGATTATGGGAGGTTCGAAAGGACTTTATGGGCGGTCCCTTCCTTAACTATACCTTCGTTGATGTAAAAAACAACATGGTGATCGGCCTCGACGGCTATGTGTATGCCCCCAATCAGTCGAAACGCAATTACCTGAAACAGGTTCAGGCCGTGCTGCTGAGCTTTGACATTCTTGAGAACTAAGTAATTCTTTCGGCACACTGCATTTTTCTTATGAAAAATCTGAAGTGTGCCGTTTTTATATTGTACATTTGACCATCTGGTTAAATTATTTGGTTAAGGCATGGGTACGATCGACAGTAAAACGGAAGAAATAATATTCAGGGCAGCACGAAAGGTATTTACCCGTAAGGGATTTGACGGAGCCCGGATGCAGGAAATTGCCGATGAAGCAGGGATCAACAAAGCCTTGCTTCACTATTATTTCCGCAGTAAGGATAAACTTTTCGACCGGGTTTTCAGGGATGTGGTGAAGATGACTCTTCCGCGACTGATAAGCATAATGAATTCCGAAATGCCTCTTTTCGATAAAATCCGTACATTCACATCAACCTATATCGATATTCTTTCGGGCAACCCGGAATTCGCAGGTTTTGTTTTCCATGAGCTCAGCCGCAATCCAAACCGTCTTCTGGAAAGTTTGAAAGAAAGCGGGCCAAATCTCAGATTACTTGAAAACCAGATAAACGAAGCTGCCGGTTCGGGTGAAATTGAGTATATACCGGTTACCCATCTTGTTGTAAACATGATGTCGCTCATAGCGCTGCCTTTTATCGCTCAACCAGTCATCATGGGGATGTTCCCGATGAAACCGGAAAATTTTGATGCATTCATACAGGAACGTAAGGAGCTGGTTCCGCAAATGATTATCAATTCCATAAAAAGAAGGCCATGAAAAAACATGCTTTCTGTCTGGCCGTGACCTTAAGTATTGCCGCTGCCGCTGCCGCACAGACAGCTGCAGTGCTTACCCTGGATTCGTGCCACAAACAGGCCATTAGGATGAATCCGGCAGGAAGGCAGGCAGAACTTTATCCGGAGATGCACCGGATTCAGAAAGAAGTGCTTCACACCCGGAAATTACCGCAAATGAACTTCAACGCGCAAGCATCGTGGCAATCGGACGTTACAGAACTGCCCATCCGCCTTCCGGGACTTGATATCCCCGAAATCGCACGCGACCAGTACAAGCTTTGGGCTGAGGTAAATCAGCTTGTATGGGACGGGGGCAACATAAACCGTCAGATAGTCAACGACCGCATCGATATGCTGATCAACATCAACGCGGTAAAAGTGGAAAACTACCGCTTGCTGGAAAGTGTAAACCAGATTTATTTCAGCATCCTGAGTCTCCGGGAAAACGAAAAACTGCTCCGCGCTGCTATGGATGAGCTTTATGCCCGCCTTCAGAATGTAAGAGCCGGAATAGAAAACGGGACAATGCTTCCGTCGAATGCAGCTATTCTGGATGCAGAAATAACCGGCATCGAACAGATGCTTACCGAAAACGGATATAACCGGGCGGTGGCCCTGTACAGACTGGAGGAGCTCTGTGGCATAGAAAATATCCGGAATTTCGAACTCGAAATGCCGCATTACGAAGAGCTGCCTGCCCCGGATACCAGAGGCAGACCCGAGTTTGAGTCCTTTCTGCTTCAGAAACAGCGGCTTTCCGGTGTTCAGGTGCTTAACACATTAAGCCGAAGACCCTGGATATCCGCTTATTCATCAATAGGATACGGAAGACCCGGACTCAACATGCTGTCGAATGACTTTGAACCGTATGCCCTGCTGGGAGCCAGGCTTTCGTGGAATATTCACGATTGGGGAAAGATGAAAAAGCAGGAAGAAATTCTGGTGCTGAAGGAGCAAATTATTGACACACAACTGGAAACCTACGAACGAAACCAGAGGATTGCGCTTCAGACGCTTAGACAGGACATCAGCAAAATCGAAAACCTGATTGCTGCCGACCATCGTATCATCAGCCTGAGAAAACAGACGGCCTCTGCTGCTGCTGCACGTCTGGATCAGGGAATCATCACATCATCGGAATATCTGACCGATTACAATGCTTTGCTCAGGGCAGAACTGAACCTGAGTCTGAACCGAATCCGCCTGGGACAGGCAAAACTCAATTACATCAGCACATCGGGATTGCTTAACAACTTTACAAAAACCATTGAAAAATGAAACGCGGACTCCTGAATCTGTGCATCTGCATACTGGCGACCGTTGCCATATCGTGCAACCGCAACAGCCGGACATCCGATGCATACGGCAATTTTGAAGCAGTTGAAACCACTGTATCGGCCGAAGCAGGCGGAAAAATCCTATGGCTTGAAGTGACTGAGGGACAAATTGTTGCAGCCGGAGATACGGCCGGGCTTATCGATACCACCGACCTGCATCTGAGGGTAAGGCAACTTATGGCACAGCGGTCGGCACTGCAGGCAAAAGCCGCAGGCATTGCAGCACAGGCCGAAGTGTACCGGCAGCAAAAAGAAAATCTGTCGAAAGACAAAACCAGAATCGGAAATCTGCTGAAGGAGGAAGCTGCCACTCCCAAACAGCTCGATGATATTACCGGAACAATCGCCGTTACCGACAGACAGATAGATGCGGTAAAGGCACAGCTGCCCGGTCTGGAAGGCGAAATCGGAGTGATAGATGCACAGCTCGCTCAGGTAAGAGAGTCGCTCAAGCGCTGCTACATCGTTCATCCGGTTAGCGGCACCATACTGAACCGTTTTGCCGAAGCCGGAGAGTTAAGCACTTACGGAAAACCATTGTTCCGGGTTGCAGATATGGAAACCATGGATTTACGTGTTTACATAAGCGGTGATATGCTTTCGGCGGTAAAAACCGGAGATGAAGCCGGGGTGCTGATCGACACTCCGGAGGGATTGAAAAAGCTGAAGGGAACCATAACATGGATTTCACCGACGGCCGAATTTACGCCACGCATCATCCAGACTCGTGAAGAGCGCGTTACTCTGGTATATGCCGTAAAACTAAGCGTTAAAAACGATGGAAGTCTGAAAATTTCCATGCCCGCAGAAGTTAATTTCAATAAATAATCAACCTTTAATTATTCATTAAAACCCACAACTATGAAAAACACCCTGATTACTCTTATTCTGACCATGGCTCTGTTGTTCCCCGCCGCACTAAGTGCGCAGGCTCCGGCCGACCGGATTATTGGTTTCTACCTGACCTACGACGACGATACCGGAAAGGAGAAGTCACAGGTTAGAATCTACAAAGCCGCAAACGGCAAGTACGAAGGCGAGATCGTATGGCTTAAAGAGCCTAAGGAAACCGATGGCCGCGAGAAGCTCGACAAAAACAACCCCGAGGCCAAACTGCAAAAGCGCAAAATCCTCGGTCTTGTTATCCTGAAAGACTTCCAATACGACGCTTCTGCCGGAGAGTGGAGCGGCGGAACCATTTATAACCCAAGCAGTGGGAAGACATACAACAGTTATATAAAACTCGACGGCAAAAAGGCCAATGTCAGAGGATATATAGGAAAATCGTGGATGGGGCTTGGAAAAACCGCCGTTTGGACACGGGAAGAAAACAAAAGATAAAACGCTTGCATGCCTGATGTATCCATAACCGGTGAAGGAGTCGGAAAATCCTACGGAACAACCACAGCGCTGAAGGGTCTGGATTTTTCCGTAAACAAAGGAGAGATCTTCGGGTTTATCGGTCCCGACGGGGCGGGTAAGACCACCCTGTTCCGTATCCTGACCACCCTTTTGCTTCCCGGCAGCGGGAAGGTAAGTGTAGAAGGTTATGATGTGGTAAAGGATTACCGCATCCTTCGCCGGATTCTCGGGTACATGCCCGGCAAATTCTCGCTTTATCACGACCTGAGCGTGGAGGAAAACCTGCGCTTTTTTGCAGGTATTTTCGGTGTGGATGTGCATGAGAATTACCATTTGGTTAAAGACATCTACAGCCAGATAGAGCCTTTTGCTAAACGAAGGGCAGGCAAACTATCGGGCGGGATGAAGCAAAAACTGGCACTCTCGTGCGCCCTGATTCACAAGCCAGTGGTACTTGTGCTCGACGAGCCGACTACCGGAGTGGATGCCGTATCGCGCCGCGAATTCTGGGAAATGCTGCTGCGGCTTAAATCCGGAGGAATTACCATTGTGGTTTCCACGCCATACATGGACGAAGCCATGCGCTGCGACCGGGTGGCGCTGATGCAGCAGGGAAGTATAATGACTACCGGAACCCCTCAGGAAATCATCGCAGCCTTCCCGCGTAAAATTTACCGTATCAAAGGTTCCGGTATACTGGATATCCTCAGGCTGACCCGAAATATGAAGTACATCCGTAGCGCTGAACTTTTCGGGGATGCCGTGCACATAAGCACGGAAAATACGGATCAGGCTCCGACAGCCGGAGAAATCAGTCAGTATCTTTCGGCACAGGGGCTGAGCGGGCATACAATTAAGGAGGTCGTTGCCGGAATAGAAGACTGTTTCATCGACCGGATGAAACAACAACCCGATAAGCATGAATGAAGCGGAAGAGAAGAACGGAAAGGTTATCGAAGCGGTGGAACTGGTAAAGCGCTTTGGCAATTTCGTTGCCAACGACCGCCTCACCTTCAGCGTTCAGCGGGGAGAGATTTTTGGATTCCTTGGAGCAAACGGAGCCGGGAAAACCACCGCGATGCGCATATTGTGCGGACTTTCAAAACCAACATCCGGGAAAATTCGTGTAGCAGGATACGACGTTTACACCCAGTCGGAGAAAATCAAACAGCGTATTGGTTATATGAGTCAGCGCTTCTCGCTTTACGAAGACCTTACCGTATGGGAAAACTTCCGGTTTTTCGGCGGTATTTACCGAATGAAAAGCGCACTGATCCGCGAACGGGCAGATCGGATGCTTGGAAGACTGGGGATTCTGGAACTCAGGGATACCGTAATAGCCTCGCTTCCACCGGGTATACGGCAAAAACTCGCATTTTCCATCGCCATTCTGCACGAACCGGAAATCGTTTTTCTGGATGAACCTACCGGAGGCGTTGATCCGGTTACGCGAAGACAGTTCTGGGAAATGATTTACGAAGCGGCTGCTTCCGGAATCACCGTTTTCGTAACAACCCATTACATGGATGAAGCAGAATACTGCAACCGGATTTCCATAATGGTCGACGGCAAAATTGAGGCGCTGGATACTCCGGAACAACTAAAAAAAACCTATAATGCCGGCAGCATGAACGACGTATTTCTGAAGCTTGCCCGGCGAAACGAAGAGCAGAAAAAGGAATGAAACGGTTTATCATCAAGGAGTTTCTCCACATTTTCAGGGATGTGCGTACCATGCTGATCCTTTTCGGAATGCCGCTGGTGCAGGTTCTGCTTTTTGGCTTTGCCATTACCAATGAGATCAGGGATGCCAGGGTTGCTGTGGTGGATGCCGTTCCCGATGTGGCTACAAAAGACATACGCAACAAACTGTTTGCTTCGGGCTATTTTACCGGGGGTGAAATTCTTGCAGGTCAGCATGAAATTGATGAACGGTTCCGGCAAGGCGACATAAAAATGGTGGTGGTGTTTGAACCGGAATTTGCACAGAAACTTGAAAGAGGGGAGAATCCCATCGTTCAGCTTATTGCCGATGCTTCCGATCCGAATGCCGCCAATTTGCTGGTCAACTATGCCACGGGGATAATCAACGCATACAACCGCAGCATCGGGTACGGCATGCAGCCGGCTGTTATTGCCGAACCCCGGATGTTGTATAATCCGTCGCTTAAGGGAGTATACATGTTCGTGCCCGGCATCATAACCATTCTGCTGATGCTGGTTTCGGCTATGATGACTTCTATTTCGATTGCCCGTGAAAAAGAGACCGGTACCATGGAGGTTCTGCTCGTTTCGCCACTGAAACCCTTCAGCATTATTCTCGGAAAGGTAACGCCTTACGTAGTGTTGTCGTTCATTAACGCCGTGAGCATACTGCTGATGAGCTATTACGTATTCGGAGTTCCCGTAAAAGGCAGCCTCCTGCTCCTGCTTGCCGAAAGCATATTGTTTATACTGCTCGCACTTTCTCTGGGGATTTTTATCTCAACAGTAGCCAACAACCAGCAAACCGCCATGATGCTGTCGATGTTTGCTCTTATGCTTCCTACCATATTGCTGTCGGGATTCATCTTCCCCATCGAAAATATGCCTGAGGTGCTTCAGTGGATCAGTCTGCTGATGCCTCCCCGGTGGTTTATCGTCATCATAAAATCAATCATGCTTAAAGGTGCAGGATTCGCTTATTTCTGGCAGGAAACCCTTATCCTGCTGGCAATGACCGGTGTATTTATCCTGGCCAGCATCCGGAAATTTAAAATCCGCCTCGACTGACCACAGATATTCCACAACATGAGGACAATTTTCTACATAATGCAGAAAGAGTTTATACAGGTTTTCAGGAACCGTATGATGCTTCCCATTATCTTCCTCATGCCGCTGATGCAATTGCTAATTCTGTCGTATGCAGTAACCTTTGAGATCAAAAACATCCGTCTTCACATCACCGACAACGACAATTCGGTTGCTTCGAGGGCTTTGCTGGAGCATTTCAGGTCATCGGAGTTTTACCATATCTTCGGTGAAAGTGCGGACGCTTCCTTTGGGATGGAGCAGTTAAAAAAGGGCGACATTCACCAGCAGCTTGTGATACTGCCGGGATTTGAGAAACAGATTGTAACGGGCAGTACGGCCGGAGTGCAGGTAATAACCGATGCCATCAACGGAAGTGCTGCTGCTCTGATGAATGCGTACACCCTGTCGGTAATCGAAAGCTATAACCGTGAAGTCTTGTCACGCTCTCCCGGGCCTCCGCCAAAGCAGGTACAGGTGAGCCGGAGGTACTGGTTCAATCCGGCCCTCGACTACAAAACGTACATGATTCCGGGGATTCTTGTTTTGCTTGTAACCCTTATCGGAATGTTCCTGGCCGGTATGAATGTGGTTCGTGAAAAAGAGATAGGAACCATTGAGCAGATCAACGTTACCCCCATTCGTAAAGTTCAGTTTATCGCCGGCAAGCTTCTGCCCTTCTGGATAATTGCCCTGGCGGAACTGGCTTTCGGACTTGCTCTGGCCGTTTTATTGTTCAACATCCCGATCGTGGGTAATATTTTCCTCATATTTCTCGTAGCTTCCGTTTATCTGGTGGTGGTTATGGGACTCGGACTTTTTATTTCCACCATAACCAACACCCAGCAGCAGTCGATGTTCCTGTCGTGGTTCTTTCTGGTAATTTTTATCCTGATGAGCGGATTATTTACTCCCGTTGAAAGCATGCCGCGCTGGGCTCTTCAACTGAATACAATTAATCCGATAGCCTATTTTATACGCATTATGCGAATGATAATGCTTAAAGGTTCTGGTTTCCAAGATATTGTACAGCCTTTGATTTACTTGTCCGTTTATGGAATTACCATGTTGTCGCTGGCGGTGTGGCGGTATCGTAAAACCAGCTGATATTTTTTTTACTGCACTGAAATTACCGCCGGAACGGCTTTCCGGATACTGTCTCCACTGGTTAAAATCACCTAAATCAATATTTTGGCATGTTATTTGCTAAGCAGGCCGCGTCCGTAAAGGATGTGATAATTCACGGCTCTGCGAGGATCTACTCAGTCAGGGTTTATGCGAAGAAAGCAGAGCTGATTTATTCACCAAAATAATGCGAATGCACCATAATTTTTATTTCAGGCATTTAGTTTTCTCCCTTATACTCCTTATACTTCTTGTTCCTCAATCATGCACCTCACCCGGCGGGAGATCCGGTTTTCATGGCCTCGACGACAACGGCGGTCTTCTGACCGATATTGTCAGCAGGGGAGTACTGGTTGCCATTACCGACGATAATCCCATCAATTACTTCACCCACCAGGGCGAGGAAAGAGGCTACCAGTTTGAAATGCTGAGCAACTTTGCCCGTTATCTGGGTGTTGATCTTCAGATAATTGTTGAACAGGACCCTTACCAGGCACTGCAGTACCTTAAACGGCGACAGGTCGACCTGGTAGCCATGGATTTGCCTGTAAATCCCGATTACAGGAAAAGCACGCTGATCTCGGAGCCATTGTTTACTTCCCGTCAGGTGCTTGTGCAGCGCAAGCCCGACAACTGGAGAAGAATGCGGGATATGAAAACCGTTGAGTCGATGTTGATACGCGACCTCAGGCATCTTGGTCAAAAAACCATTGCATTGCCGGCTCACTCCCTAAAGCAGTTTTACCTTGCCGATATTCAGCATGCAAGCAACTATTCCGTTAAAATTGACGGGGTCGACCGGGTTACGCAAACCGACCTGATTGAGGCCGTTGCGTTGAATGAGGCCGATTATACCATAGCCTACGAACATACCGCCAAAGCCCTGGCACAGATTTACCACGATCTGGATATAAGTACTCCCGTCAGCCCCGAAATCCCTGTTTCATGGGCTGTTCGCAAAGGTGCCGTCAATCTGATGGGTGAAATCAATACCTGGATTGAAAAGAACGCGGGCGGCAAAGAATTTGCCCGCACCTATACCGGCTATTTTAACAACGCCCGCCAGGTTCGTCTGGCACTAGGCCACACGGTGAAAAACCATTCGATTTCCGATTTCGATGAAGTAATCCGCGAAAGCAGCAAACTCATTAACTGGGACTGGCGGCTGGTATCCGCACTGATATACAAAGAATCAAAATTTAACACCGACGCACTATCGCACCGCGGTGCGTTCGGACTTATGCAGCTTATGCCTCAGACAGCCGAGCGATTTGGAGCTCATATAAATTCAACACCGGCCGAACAGATTACCGCAGGTATAAAACTGATACGTCATCTCGACAAGGCTTTGAAAAACAGGGTTCCCGATCCCGAAGAACGAAAGAAATTCATTCTGGCAGCTTACAACATCGGGCTTGCCCATATTATCGATGCACAGAACCTGGCTGAAAAACACGGAAAAGATCCTGCAGTCTGGTACGATAACGTTGAATACTACTTGCTGGCCAAATCGCAACCCGAATTTTACAACGACCCGGTTGTGAAATACGGTCGTGTGAAAGGCATTGAAACCAAACAGTTCGTGCGCGACGTTCTCGAAAAATACGACCAGTATAAAATACTGGCCTCCAGATAAACATCCCCAAACCTGCCAAATCCGGCAGGTTTTTTTTTACCGGACTTTTTTCTCCTGCATACAAAAATATCCGTAAAGCCAAAGAAACCGGGCAGTGTTATCAGGAAGACTATAACCTGCCGCCTTTTATATCGGCTTCGATGAGTTTACAGGTACGTTCAACGGTTTGTTCCATGGGAATATATTCGAAACCAAGGGTTTCCTTCAGCTTCTTTGAGGAATAGCTGTAATTGCCCCTGGAGGTCCGGGCGGTTTCTTTCGTTATTAAGGGCGACGATCCGGAAATGCGGCTTCTTATCCATTCGAACCTCCATACCAGATCGAGCAGCAGCGGAGGAACGGGAAACCTGGGCTCCGCTTTCCCAAAACAGCGGGCAATCATCGAAAAAATTTCACGGTAACTGAAATCGCCGTTCGAAACAACAAAACGTTCGTTTTTCACCGGACTTTTCATCAGTAGGATCATCGAACGAACCACATCCTCCACGCCGACAAAGCCGTTTATCCCCTTACCGTAAAACATGGAATTACGGTATATGGTAGTAAACATCTTTGTGCTGCCCTTGCCGGGATGGCCATAGCCAAGGATAATGGACGGATTAACGATAACTGCATCCAGCCCTTCCGCCGTGCCTCTCCATACTTCCCGCTCGGCATAGAATTTACTCAGCGAATATTTTGTGTTGTTACGGTGAACGGTGAACTGGGATTTTTCATCGATAACATTGCTGTTGTCGGTACGACCCAACGCTGCTATCGAACTTACATGGCAAAATTTCTCTACCCCGGCTTCAAGGGCGGCATTTACCACGTTAGCAGTACCTTCCACGTTGATTTTTAACATTTTTACCGCATCCCTCGGATCAAATGAGACGATGGCGGCACAGTGATATACCTGTTTAACGCCTTTCATGGCATTCGCCAGGGCAACCACATCGAGTACATCCCCCTGTACCCATTCAATTTTTCCCGTCAAGGCATTGGAATCGCCTCCGAGAACTTCAAAAATCCTTCGTGTACGATCGAGGCTCTTCTCATTATGAATAAGCGCCCGCACAGGAACTCCATCCTGCAAAAGGCTGTATAGCAGGTATGAACCCACCAGTCCGGTTGCTCCAGTTACAAATATCATAATGCAAATCTAAGAAAATACACCCTTCGAATGCAGGTGCCGGTAACCGCAAGGTCCGATATTGTCAATTGACAGGATAAACGTAAATTTGCAAAAAATAAAACAGATGAATTTTGTTGAAGAATTGCAGTGGCGCGGAATGGTCCACACTATAATGCCGGGAACGGAAGAACTGCTTAAAAAAGAGATGATTTCGGCATATGTGGGTATTGATCCAACCGCCGATTCGCTGCATATCGGCCATCTGGTGGGTGTAATGATGCTGAAACATCTGCAGCGCAGCGGGCATAAACCCATCGTGCTGGTGGGCGGAGCCACGGGTATGATTGGCGACCCCTCCGGCAAATCGGAGGAACGAAACCTGCTCGACGAAGAAACTCTGAGACATAACCAGGAATGCCTTAAAAAACAGCTCAGGAAGCTGCTCGACTTTGATACCGATGCTCCGAACCAGGCAGAGATGGTGAATAATTACGACTGGATGAAGGACTTTTCCTTCCTCAGTTTTATCCGCGATGTCGGTAAGCACATCACCGTTAACTACATGATGGCGAAAGACTCTGTAAAAAAACGCCTGACAGGTGAAGCCGGAGAGGGGATGTCGTTTACCGAATTTACCTACCAGCTGGTGCAGGGTTATGATTTTCTGCACCTCTACCAGCACAACAACTGTAAATTGCAGATGGGCGGCTCAGACCAGTGGGGAAACATCACCACCGGCACCGAGCTGATCCGGCGTAAGACCGGAGGAGAAGCCTTTGCCCTCACGTGCCCGCTGATTACCAAAGCCGATGGCGGCAAATTCGGGAAAACGGAAACGGGCAATGTATGGCTCGATCCGGCCAGAACTTCACCGTATAAGTTTTACCAGTTCTGGCTCAACACCTCCGATGCCGATGCCGAGAAATACATCCGGATTTTTACCCTTTACGGAAAAGAGGAAATTGAAGCCATGATTACCGAACATCAGGCTGCTCCCCATCTGAGGGTGTTGCAGAAGGCGCTGGCAAAGGATATCACCATACGCATCCACTCTGAAGCCGATTACCTCTCGGCCGTGGAAGCCTCCGAAATCCTCTTTGGCAAAGGAACCGCTGAAGCCCTGCACCGTCTGGATGAAGAAACCCTTATCTCGGTTTTTGAAGGCGTTCCGCAATACGAAATAAGCACCGCTGACCTGTCTGCAGGGATCGGCATTGTTGACCTGGTTGCCGACAAAACCACGATCTTCCCCTCAAAAGGCGAGGCCCGCCGTATGCTGAAAGACGGAGGCGTTCAGGTAAACAAAACAAAAGTGGGCGAAGAGTTTATCGCGGATTCCTCGCAGCTGCTTAGCAGGAAATACCTGCTGGTGCAGAAAGGAAAGAAGAATTACTATTTGCTGATAGTGAAGTGATTGCAGATTGCATGTTATAAACTGGCTTCCGTTACAAACAAAACATTTCGCCCCTGGTTCCTGGCTCAAAAGTTGAGGTTGATGTTAAGGTTGAGGTTAAGGTTGAGGAATTATAATAAT
>DJVU01000049.1 GCA_002441345.1 Bacteroidales bacterium UBA6248 | reverse complement strand
AAAGCCCGGAAAAAAATAAAACGGAAGCCGGGCCAGAGAAATCCGAAAAAACATGATGAATTTTTTCTTCCCCTGTTTGCGGTTTGGTTTGAAAAAATGTAGGTTTGCACTGTCAATTTATAATCCAGATGGAGACTAAGCGACTGTTTGCCGCAATCAGGATTGTACCTGGCGAGAACTTTGCCGATATGTACCACAACCTCAGACAGGTTTTGGGATTTCATATCATCAGGTGGGTTGAACCGGAAAACGTGCACATTACCCTTCGATTCTTCGGGGACACGCCCGTAGATGAAATTCCGGCCATCAGTGAAGCACTGCGCAAAGCCTCGGAGGGAGTTTCACCGTTTAATCTTGTGCTTGCCCGAACAGGGATTTTTGGAAGCTACTACAATCCGAGGGTTATATGGTTTGGGATCAACGAACATCCCGCTCTTGTCAGACTGATCACAAATGTAAATCTTGAACTGGAACAAGCCGGCTACATCAGCGACCGGCAGAATTTTGTCCCGCACATTACGGTTGGACGTGTAAAGGAAATACGGGATAAAAACCATTTTCAGGAAATCATTGCACGCTTTCGCGACCTTAAATTCCAGGAACAATCCGTAAACGGATTCAGTCTGTACGAAAGCATTTTGAAAAAAGAAGGGCCTGAATACAAGGTAATTGAAGAGTTTCCGCTTTTGTAATTTTATTCTTCTGCTTTCGTTTGTACTGTTTCTGCTGAATTCTTCATCCTGTTTTTCCTGGTGATGTTAACTTCCAGGATGTAATCGAGTATGAGGGCAATACCGCCGAAGAGGGATACCAGAGAAAGATATGCGGCATCGTTCTCCATTACACCGGTTTTAACCAGGATATTGGCCAGCAGCAGACCCAGGCCTACACCGGTAAACAACAGACCGTATTTAAGGGAAGAAAAGCCGGTTTTATCCGATTCGAATGACCTGGGATCAAGTCCGCGGTCGAGCAGTGCCATCCGCTCTTTACGGCGGATCATCAGATAAACAATACCGTAAATGGTTGCAAAAACCGTAGCGGGGATCAGAAAATCGTTCATGGCGTTAATTTTTTATATGCTGTAATCCGTGAATTGTTTGTCCGTTTGACGCAATGTTTCCTTACCGGTTACACCCCGGAGCAAACAGGCATGATTGTATGTTCATCCCAACGCTGCAAACAAAATGTAACCGAATGAAAGGAGAAACGTCTAAAGGTTAATTCATGAGGCCAACCGACGATACAACCATAATTCAGCGTATCCTTGAAGGCAATACCGCCCTGTATTCGGTATTGATCGACAGGTATAAGGATATGGTGTTTCCGATAATACTGCGGGTGGTCAGAAACAGGGAAGAAGCGGAAGAAGCAGCTCAGGACACCTTTCTGAAAGCATTTCATGCCCTGCGCAGCTTCAAACACGAAGCCCGCTTCAGTACCTGGCTCTTCCGGATTGCCTATAATACGGCCATTTCCAGAGCCAGGAAAAAAAGTGTGGTAACCCAGGCACTGGATGATCGTATGGTAGAGAATTTCAGTACCGACGACATCCGCGAAAGCGCCGGAAAGATGGACGAACAGCAGCAAATCGAACTGATGAACGCCGTAATCCGCACCTTACCGGATGACGAACAGCTTATGATCTCCCTGTTCTACCACCAGCAGCAAAAAGTGGAAGAAATCGGTCATATTCTGGATCTGAGTGAGTCGAACGTTAAGGTGAAGCTGCACAGAATCCGTAAAAAGATTTATGCGGCCATGGCTGCACGAATGCAGCTTCATCAGGCCTGACCACCGGTAATAAAATGAGTAAATTTGCGATGTATGACAACAGATAAATTTCAGGAGACGGACGATAAATTTCTTGCGGATCTGATGCGCAGGATGCCGCAGGAAAAGCTGCCCTCCAGCTTTACCAGCGGTGTTATGATGCAGCTGCAGGCAAATACCGAACCCCTTGCCGACAGCAGTGAATACCGGCGGCAGATGATATGGGCATACCTCAGCCTTCTGCTTGCTGCCGGCGTGGTTATCTTTATGCTGGTCGCCGGATGGCCCTTTATAAAAATCAACATCTTTTCGGATACCTATCAGCTTCGTAACCTGCTGAATGCCTCACTCGGCATACTTGAAGGTTTCAATACGTTTATCAATTACCTGCGTGAATCGTCAACCATCATCATCATTTGTATAACGGTTGGTTTTCTGCTTCTGGCCGAACGGCTCCTTCGCAGCCGGATGTTGCAAAACCGCTCATTCACCCTGTGATGTGCTTTTATGATTCCGGAAGAACTGAAGCAGAGCATCAGCGACTGGCTCACAAACGAATGCAACGACCCGGGCGGAATAAAAGGTATTTTGCCGCTCGGAGGCGGATGCATTAACCAGAGCTGCAGAATAAACAGCAATGCCGGCTCTTTTTTCGTGAAATTTAATTATTCCCGGCAATATCCCGGCATGTTTGAAGCGGAGGCAAAAGGTCTTCAGCTGCTTCGGAATGCCCGATGCATATCGGTTCCGGAAGTGCTGACCACGCTCGATTCCGGTACGTATACCTGTCTCATTCAGCCCTTTATATCAGCACGTTTGCCCATTCCGGACTACTGGGAACAAGCCGGAAGGGATCTTGCCATGCTGCACCGCACCAGGAGCGACACCTGGGGACTTGATCACGACAATTACATAGGATCGCTTCCGCAGATAAATCACCGGAAAACTGACGGTATCGGTTTTCTTGCCGGATGCAGGCTGTTTCCTATGGCTAAAATGGCAGAAAAACAGAATCTTCTGTCCGGTACAGATATTAAAACCCTGGAAGCGCTTTTCGGAAAATTATCTGCAATACTGCCGGATGAGGCGCCTTCGCTGCTGCACGGCGATCTGTGGAACGGCAATGTAATGACCGGCAATACGGGTAAAATTTGCTTTATCGATCCGGCCGTTTATTATGGTTACAGGGAAACCGACATAGCAATGTGTTTGCTTTTCGGAGGTTTTCCGGAGAAATTTTACGAGGCTTACAATGAAACTTTTCCGCTACAGCCAGGCTGGAAACAAAGAATATCCCTGTTTCAGCTGTATCCGCTTTTAGTCCATCTGAACCTATTTGGAAAATCGTACCAAAATCCTGTACGAAGGGCATTGCAGGAATATAGTTAATTCAGCCTTTTTCAGGAAATATTTCCCTCCCTGCGCTCTTCCCACAGCTGTCTGAAGTTTTTCTCCCCTACTTCCGGCAGGCTGCGGCGTGATCCCCAGGCTTTGGCAAATACCTTATTCAGAACAAAATTCTTAAACCTTGCCGTCCCCGTATCCATCCATTTACGGTTCAGCATAATATGCTTCCAGGTAAACATAGTCAGGGAATCGAATGCCGTATGGTTTCCCATTTTAATGCTGTCGTTACGGTTGTAAAGCAGCAGCTCATGCAGATTGATCTTAACCGGACATACTTCGGTACAGGCACCGCACAGTGTGGAGGCATAGCTCAGGTGTTTGTATTCATCGGGTCCCTTCATCCACGGGGTAATAACCGAACCGATGGGACCGCTGTAGGTAGCACCGTAGGCATGTCCCCCAATGGTTTTATAAACCGGACAGGCATTAAGGCAGGCTCCGCAGCGTATGCAGGCAAGGGCCCGGCGCTGGTGTTTCTGCGCAAGAACCTGGGTACGGCTGTTATCCAGAAGAATCACGTACATTTCGGCAGGACCGTCGGTTTCGCCTTCCTGACGGGGACCACTGATGATGCTGTTGTAGGCCGTCAGTTTCTGTCCGGTACCATGGGTTGCAAGCAAGGGCCAGAACAGATCCAGGTTTCGGATTGAAGGTATTACTTTTTCAATACCGGCAATAACGATATGAATATCCGGAAAAGCAGTTGTCATTAATCCGTTGCCTTCATTTTCGGTAAGGCAGACAGAACCTGTATCTGCTATCAGAAAATTGGCCCCTGTAATTCCGACTTTTGCATTAAAAAACGTATTTCTTAACTGATTGCGCACAAAAGCCATGATCTGTGCAGCGGAGCTTCCGGCCGGCAGTTTGAATTTCTCATGAAAGAGCTCCGCAACGTCTTCCCTTGATTTGTGCATTGCCGGAGTTACGATATGATACGGCTTTTCGCCGGCCGTTTGCACAATATATTCGCCCAGATCGGTTTCAACGGATTCAACGCCAATGCCGGCGAGGTGCTCGTTAAGCCCGATTTCTTCGCTCACCATGCTTTTTGTTTTTACCACATAGCGTGCTTCTTTTTTACGGACGATTGCTTCTATTTCCTTTAAGGCATCGGCTGCATCCTGAGCCCAGATGATCTTTCCGCCGTTTTTTTCGAAATTAACTTCAAATTCTACCAAAAACTTCCCGAGGTCGCCTATAACCTTATTTTTGAGGAATGCAGCCCTGCGTTTGGCTAGTTCCAGGTTGGCATACTGCAACTTACCGGCTTTTACCGCCGCATCGTAACGACCGATATTATACCCGAGTCTGGCTCTGTGCCCGGTATCGGCCGAAACGGCTGCCGAATCGATTTTGAATTTGTTGTATACCTCTGTCATTACGGCAAAATACAAATCTATTTAACAGAAATCTTATCCACGCGTTTCTGATGTCTTCCGCCTTCAAATGCGGTGTTTAAAAACAGTTTTGCAGCTTTTATGGCATCATCGAAATCGATGAAACGGCCGGGAAGACAAAGTACGTTCGCATCGTTGTGTCTGCGCGTAAGTTCGGCCTGCTCGCTGTTCCAGCACAAGCCCGCTCTTACACCGGCATATTTGTTAACAACCATGCAAACCCCGTTTCCGCTTCCGCAAATAACAATTCCACGGACAAACTCTCCCTTGTCAACGGCATTTCCCAGCAGGTGTGCAAAATCAGGATAATCCACACTTTCAGATGAATACGTTCCAAAATCATGAAACAAATATCCATCCTCTTCCAGAATTTTCTTCAGAAAAGCTTTTAACTCATAGCCTGCATGATCACTTGCCAGTGCCACAATTTTCGATTTATCCCACATTGTTAATAAATTTAAACACAAAATTAATCATTAATCCAGGGAATGAACCGATGAAATTAACTCTTAGGAACTTAAAAATCATCCTTGCTCATTAATAACTGGTATTAGTTTGCTTATCAGAATTTTACATTTTATTAACAAAACATTGTTAATTCGGCCTTACTTTTGTTAGCTACTTTTGATAAAACCGGCGAAAACAGCCGGGATTTGTTAAAAGTACGGAAAGAGTGGAAGAAACCGGGATTTTATCCAAATCTATTAACAAAACATTAACAGACTTCAGGAGGATTAAAATACTTTTGAGCCTGTTAACAGTCTTTCATCAACCGATTGTTGAAATCGGTGAAAAATCCTGTCTTTCAATCCGAAGAACTTTTTTAGCCTGTTAATAAGCGGTTGACAGACCACTAAGATCGAGAAATGCAAGAAAAAAAAACGGCAAAGTTTCCACAGAGTTAACAGGCCATATAATAATAATGATCTTTAAATAATCTTTAATTATTAAAAACTGAAAAATGGTTGCTGACGTTGAAAAGGGGAAAACAGTTCCGGCAGGGGGTGATCTTGCTGCGATGATAAATCAGCTGAAAAAAGAAAAAAATGCAATAATACTTGCGCATTATTACCAGGTGCCGGAAATTCAGGATATCGCGGATTTTGTTGGCGACAGTCTTCAGCTTTCGCAGAAAGCCGCAGAAACGGGAGCCGGTGTTATTGTATTTGCCGGCGTTCATTTTATGGCTGAAACGGCAAAAATACTAAGTCCGGATAAAAAAGTTCTGCTGCCCGACCTGGAGGCAGGGTGTTCTCTGGCCGACAGTTGTCCTCCGGCGGATTTTAAGCGCTTTATTGATGCCCATCCGGGGCACAGGGTTGTTTCGTATATAAATTGCTCTGCAGCCGTTAAAACGCTTTCGGATGTCATTTGCACTTCGAGCAATGCCAAAACGATAGTGGAATCGTTTCCGGAGGATGAAAAGCTGATTTTTGCTCCCGATAAAAACCTGGGTTCATACATTAACCTGCAAACCGGTCGGAATATGGTGTTGTGGGACGGAAGCTGCCATGTGCACAATCAGCTGAGCGATGAAAGGGTAATACAGCTGAGAGCGGAAAATCCGGATGCAAAACTAATAGCTCATCCCGAATGCAGGGGCCCGGTTCTGGCACTGGCCGATTTTATCGGTTCAACGGCAGCTTTGCTCGAATACACGAAAAAAGACACGCATCAGAGGTACATTGTGGCAACCGAGGGTGGCATCCTGCACCAGATGCAGAAAGCATCGCCCGCAAAGGAATTTATCGTTGTGCCCTCGGATGAAACCTGCTCGTGCAACGATTGTCCGTTTATGAAGCTGAATACCCTTGAAAAATTATATCTGTGCCTGAAAAATGAAACCCCTGAGATACTGCTTGACAGGGATGTAATTGAACGTGCCAGACTTCCGATTGTCCGGATGCTGGAAATATCAAAAGCCGCTAATCTGATCAGATAGGGAAAAGTCCCGCTGATTTGCGTAATTTTACAAAATGCGAAAAACCCTGCCGTTTTTGGTTTTTGTAATGACTGCCTTTCTGTTGAAAGCGCAGGACAACACCGTTATTCCCAATGGATTCAACCGGTTTTTTCATGCAAATGGAAAGGTATCGAGCGAAGGCAACATGCGCGACGGTAAACCCGATGGTTATTGGAAAACGTACTGGGAAAACGGAGTATTGAAATCGGAAGGAAACCGGAAAAATTTCGAGCTCGACAGTATCTGGAATTTTTACGATGAAAATGGCAGCGTTACCCTGCAGATAACCTATCTGAACGGAAAAAAAGAAGGAATACGCCGGACCATCCGTGAAAACGAAATAATTGAAGAGAACTTTGCAAACGACGTAAAGCATGGCCTTACGGTGTACTATTATCCGGATGGAAGTGTGATGCGAAGGATAAATTTCGAAAACGGACTGGAAAACGGCTTTGCCCGCGAATACGACCGGGAGGGAACGGTAATTACGCTGATTGAATACCGCCGTGGTTTTGTGGTTGACCGTGAAAACATCAACCGCAGGGATCGCAACGGCCTGAAACAGGGGAAGTGGAAATTCTTTTATCCGGGCGGTAACGTAAAAACCGAAGGTAATTACCGCGACGACAAGCGCAACGGGTATTTCAAGGAGTACGATGAAAAGGGAATGCTTACGGATGTATCCAAATACGTGAACGATGTGCGGCAGGAAGAGGCACCCGAACTGGTAAAACTGGATGTACGAACAGATTATTATCCCGACGGAAAGGTAAAAACCAGAGCCAGTTACAAGGGAGAAGTGCCGGAAGGAATACGAAGGGAATACGATGAAAGCGGACAGGTTACCGCGGCATTTACCTTTACCGGCGGAGTAATTACAGCGGAAGGAATTATCGATGATGAAGGCGTGAAGGACGGTCCGTGGAAAGAGTATTACACCAATGGTACCCTGAAGTCGGAAGGAGTATACCGTAACGGAAAACGTACCGGTAAATGGCGTTTTTATCATACAAACGGTGCTCTGGAACAGGAAGGCAACTACAACAACCAGGGTAATGCGGAAGGGCAGTGGAAATGGTATTACGACGACGGTTTGATCCTGCGTGAGGAGAATTTCGTGAATGGTAAACCCGAAGGGATATTTACGGAATTCGATGAAAAAGGGAATGTCATCATTCAGGGGGAATATTTCGACGGACTGGAGGAAGGATTCTGGACATACCGGCACGGCGATCACCGCGAAGAAGGAACGTACCGGTCCGGAATGCGCAACGGAGAATGGAAATACTATTACGACGACGGTCAGTTAAGTTTTCAGGGTTCGTTTATCGACGACAATCCCAACGGCCGGCATATCTGGTACTGGCCCGACGGCAGGAAAAAAGATGAGGGCGAATACCTCATGGGCATGAAAAACAGCGACTGGATACAGTATAATTCCGACGGAACCGTGTTTATGGTAATAAGCTATCAGAACGGAATCGAAAAGAAATACAACGGCGTAAGAATAAAACCGGAACCTCTGGAGTAGTTACGGATTCATTAGCCTTCGTTTGATGGTGCCCAGTATTTTTCAT
>DJVU01000079.1:55796-92542 GCA_002441345.1 Bacteroidales bacterium UBA6248 | reverse complement strand
CGAATACCGGGCAAAGCATTTTCCTTTTACAGGAAGGCTTTGCCCGGTTTGCTCTGCATTTTGTTTTCAGCACTTTGAATTTTCAAAGGAGGATGATGAGCGTTAAAAACTGTATTTTACTTTTACATAGAGCATGTCGTTCGTATCGTACTGCCCGAAACGGCCTTCGTTACCGGTAAATATATTGGCTCCTCCGAGCAGCTCAAATCCATCGGCCACCGAATACGTGATTTTTGGCCTGATGAGCGCATCTTCGGATGTCAGCCCGATATAGGCAAACAACTCAAGCCAGAGTTTTTCCCTGAGAAAATCACGCTTCGCCAGGAATGTCATGGTATTTTCAAATTCACGGTTCTGGATGCCGCTTTCATAGTCAAGTATGTGTTCCTGAATGAACTGCAAACTGAGTCGGGTTCCGGCAAGCGTATAGTCAACTCCTGCCATATAGTGAAGGTTATCTTTTTCTGTCAGCGAGCCTTCGGCATCGGGTGCCGAGGTTTGAAAATGCCTTCCCGTATACCAGGCAGCTTCCCCCCTGAAGACAAAACTTCGTAAGGGCAGGCTGAAACTTCCGCCGGCCATCGATACTCTCTGGTATTCCGGCCGGAGGGTGATTCCGGTCAGTTGTCCCGATTCCGGATTGGCCCGGCGGGTGATGAACAGCGAGGGGTCATCGAAAAAAAATGTACCTCCGACCAATTCCAGATCAGCTGCCGTAGCCATCAGTGAATACCGGACAAAAACTTCACTGTTTTCGAGCGAAGGCTTAACTTCGGCCGCCGACATATCCCATTCGGGTATGACAGGGAAGGGGTGAACAGGTGCCCATACCGATTCACTGCCGGGCATACGCGTTGGAGTAAATACCGGCGCCCAGACCGCTTCAAACGTGTGATTGCCCGAAAAATAATTGAACTTCACAGAGCTGATCCCGGTTCTGATTTCATCAAAGTCAGGAAGCAAAAATTCACTCATATCTTTGGGTGAAACCACATCGGTAATAAACACTCCTTCTGCCTTACCCCATATTATTTGTTGCTTGCCGATCCTTATGCCCATGTTTTTCAGGAAAATATCCATATAAGCTTCCCGTAATCCCCATTCCAGTTTGCGGTCGGTGTAATGATATATGTAAGGATTTGCGAAAAATCCCGTACGGCTGTTTTGTAATCCTAACTCAAGGTTCACCGTATTTTGAAGGATAGACAACGGATAATCCTCGCCTGTGAAGACTCCTGTGTAGTTTCTGATATAGCCCGATACGGACGGCGTCGTTTCTTGCTGTGCATAAGAATAACCGAACACGAAAAGAAACAGCAGGACAATCATTTTTTTTGTTTTCATGATCTTTTTTTTTGAAATGGTTGAACTTACTGCCCGAGAGTCATGCTGCGCTCTGTAAACTTTGAACCGTCAATTCCGGCATTGATTTTTACATTCGAAAATTCCATACGGGTTGAATGTTTTTTTTGCACGTTTCGCATCTCGGTTTCAAGAATGGTCCAGAATCCGCTGATTTTTTCAAACTTCTTAATTTCAAGAACTTTGAGCAGTTTACCCGAAGGATCATAGAACTCCCGCTTTAGTCCAAGATAATTGTCCTTCATAACCCAGGTTATCGTTTTTGAATACATGTAGCCTTTTTCGCGCGGAGTGCTTTCAACCACATAGCAGTCCCGGCCGTTCAGAGTCTCTGATCTAAGAAGTGTATGAGAGTCTTCCGAGGGATGCCTGTCGCCAAGGTCGTCGTAGGTGAAGTCGGATCCCATGAAATAGTCCGATTTTCCGTCGCTGGATATCCGCTTTGTGCGTTTCAGAGCCGGCAGATAAATCCACTGGTCGTCATCTTTTCCGGAGGTGTAACTCCAGTTCATGAAGGAGGTGCCCTTTACATCCGCAGGCGCAACGAAAAACATGATCTTTTTTTCAACCGGCCCTTCGTCTTTAATGTATTGCTTTAGTTTTCTGACCCTTTGTTCCGATTTGCTGTTGATAAGCGTCATAGTAAGCTCCCCCTGCGTGTCGTTTCCCTTTGGGATGTTGTACACATTTTCCATGATTTGTTGTCCGCTGAGCTGTGCGCTTGCTTTTGATAACGGAAAGAAAGCGAATGCTGCGATTGCGATGAGAAAAATGCCTGATTTTTTCATTTTTTACGTTTTTTGAGGTTAATATGCATTTTAATGGGAGAAGGCCTGCAATCCGATGCGCAGAACCGTTATTCTCCTGTTGAAACGGATGTTGTAGTAATCTTCTCCGGTATAAATGTTTGCGAAGAAACTTACATCGTTCAGAAATGCCGGTTTGTATTCCAGATTCAGCGATGCATTGAGCCGCTTACTGAAATCCGCAAAACCTGCATCATCCACAGAACCAAACATCCACGTTGTTTTTGCCGTAAGCTGTACGGTACGAAAGCCATTTCCGGCTTTTATATTTTGTACCGGACTCGTCCTGAAAACCCGGAACTGATTGTGCCATCTCACCATGCTGTACCGGCCCCTGAGTTCCGGACTCTGGTCGATTCCTGGATGGACTTCCAGCGATATCCTGAAAAATTTGCCGGAGTTGCCTGTATCGGCGCGGTTGTCGTAATGGGTGAAGAATGCTCCGGCTTCCAGGTAATTGGTGGAAAAGTTACCCGATACCACATTTATACTGCCGGTTGAATCGTAGAACGGATCCATTTGTCCGTTGGAATGATGCGCCAGCCTCAGGAACATATACCGTATTTTATTGTCGAACGTACCCTTATTGCCCGGTTGATGGTAAAAGGTTATGCTGGGTTTATAATCGGGCGTTCTTACAGGGAACGACTCTTCAGCGTGCATCCGGATGAGTACGGATGGCGTGAGGGTCGCCCCCCAGCGTGCATCCCGGCTGGTTCGCAGAAGAAACCCGGGTGAAACCAGCGCTTCGAATATCAGCGGATCCAGATTGCCTATGCCCTGCCCGAAGGTTATGTAGCTTTCATCCAAACTTGCCCTGATTGCACGGAAAAAAGTGCTTTCATCCGGCAAATCCGGGTTCTGGGCAACGACACGGACCGAAATCCCTATCATTGTCAGTGCGAACAGCATATTTCTCAGGCCTGGTTTCATCTTCTTCGGTTTGTCTGTTTTACTGTTTTCTTTTAAGGAAAATGCGCGACGAATAAACCAGAACCATCATAATGGTAAGTGTTCCGGCTAAACTTGTGAACATATTCATCGACACTAAAGCGCCAAGCGTGCGGTTGGGTGGAAATACTGAGAACAGAAGCACCAGAAAACCGGCTATTACAACAACAGCATTATAAATAATTGCCTTACCGGTCTGGTTCATGGTAGTATGTATGGCATTAAGGCTGTTGCCGCTCTTATGCAGGTTTACCCGGTAATGCTGCATAAAGTGAATGGCGTAATCGATCCCGATTCCGATGGCAATACTCGAGAGCAAAGCGGTTGTTGTACTTAAGGGGATATTCAGGATTCCCATTACACCAAAACTGATCAGTGCTGTAACAAGGATGGGAACCGACCCTGCCAATCCGGCTTTTATACTGCGAAACATAACCGAGAGCAATATAATCACCACAAGAAGAGAGATGACAATGCTAAGTATTTGCCCCTCTAAGATCAGATCGCTAAATATCAATGCTTTGTATCCCGAGCCGGCATACTTCAGGGTGATGCCTTTTTCGTTGAAGCGCTGGTTATAGTTTTCTATTACGCTGAGTGCTTCGTTAATGGTTCTGGAATCATCCCCCTTAAGCTGAAAGGTTATATTAGTCAGGTTGTAGTCGTAGTTTACTACTTTGGTAAGGTTTTCAGGATCTCCCGACATTTCATACAACAGCAGATATTGTGCGGTCATTTCGCTGCTTTCGGGTATTGCAAAGTACTTCATACTATCGGCATTCATCACCCTGTTCATGCGTTTCAGATAATCGGCAAGCGAAAACGAATTTCCTACTTTGGGAAGCTGCATGGTTTCCGCTTGCATTTCGTCTATCAACCTTAGATTCTCGGGATTTTTAAATGCATCGTATTCCGTACTTTCCAGGATTACATTCAGGGTTGATGTTCCTCCAAATTTGCTGTTTACGAATGCATCCGTAAGTACGATGTCGCTGTCGGTTTCAAATTTGTCGAGAAAGCTTGAATTTATCCACACCCTCTGAATTCCGATAATGGAGAGTACTGTTACAACTAAAAGAGAGATGTATACGGTTTTTTTTCTTTCCAGCAGGACATCGGTAAATTTGCGAAGTGCCGAATTGAATTTACCGGAGCTTTTTTGCTTTCCCGCTTTCTCACCCGTGTAGCCTCCAATTATAACAGCCGCAGGCAGAAACAGAAGAGTCAGGAGAAAAGCGGCAAATATTCCGGCAGCCGTAAAAACTCCGAAGTATTTTATCGGGTATACCTGCGAGGTCAGCAATGAAATAAAGCCTATAATGGTCGTAAATGCGGCCATTGACAGAGGCTTCCACAATGCTTGCACGGTCAGCCGGGTTGCTTCCTGTATTGTACGTTCCGGGTTTTCAGAAATTATCCGGTTCAGATGGTTGTAGAAGTAAATACCATAGGCAACGCCAATGGCAATGAGCATTACCGGCATCATGGTGGAAACGGAGTAAATCGGTACTTTTGTAACTGCCATCAGTCCGAAGGCCCATACCGTACTTACAAATACGGTTATCAGCGTAGCCAGTGCTGCTCTCTTGCTGCGCAATAACACATACAGCACCAATGCTATTACGGCAAGAACCAGGGGTACCATCCGCTTCATGTCTGCCGGTCCCAGCAGCGCCATGGTTCCTTCCACAATCGGTCGTCCGGCTACGTAAATCCTGTTATTTTCATCCTCAAACGATTTGGCAAATTCCAGTATCCGTTCATAAAATTCCGGCGTAAATTCATCATCATTCATACCGGCTACAATCAAACCCGTAGTTTCATCTTCCGATACAAGCCTTCGGTAGGCCATGTCGTTTTGTTTGACTTCTTCACGCAATTCAGTCAGTTCGTCTGCCCCCTCAGGTATATGACTGAAAAATGACCGGACATCCATTCCGTCTTCCGATCCGGTAATGTTGTCGGCTGTGGATAGCGAAATCACATCGTTGTCGTCAAATTCATCCATTTCCTGTAACTGACGCGTGATTTTACTTATCTTGTCAAGTGTTCCCGGATTGTATATGCCTTGCTTGTTTTCAATGGCAATCAGGATTCCATCCTTTATGTTGAACCATTCCTCCGCCTGATCGCTGAATATAAAGGATGGATGATCAGCAGGCATGTATTTGTCAAGGTCGGTTTCCATCCTGGAATTTTTTGCCATCGACAAACCAAAAAATAATGTAGCCACCGCGATTATTATAACAATCCCCCAGGCTCTGATCAGACTCGCTGTTTTGTTTTTCATGATTTTATGTTTGTTAATATTAACTAACTTAGGGTTTGAAAAAAATAAGGTGCCTGGTGTCCGATGGTTAATTCGCCAGCATTCAGGACCTTATTCGTAAGTTGGTTACAATAACCTTGCGCTGCTCATTGGCTTTGGTGCTTTTACTACCAGAATCCGGGCAGTGCTGCCCGAGTTGTTTGACAGGCAGTGGGGTATGTCTTTCGGACTTTCAACCAGGTGATCGGCGGCAACGGTTTTTGTTTCATCTCCAACCCTTACATCGGCATTCCCTTCAAGAATATAAAAGAAGACATCCACCGGGGTAATATGGGGTTTAAGCGATTCTCCGGGCTGAAGCGTAATATGCATCGCCTGAGCGGTTTCCTGGTCATAGAGTTTCCGTACATCAACTTTGTGCGGAGTTTCAGTTATTGCAGTTGCCTTAACATCAACAATTTTCATAAGCTATTTATTATTAGGTGATTAGTAATTTTATTGACGAAATTAATGAGCTGCCCTCGCGCACCAGGTCGAACGAAAAACCCGATAATTGCCATTTTTTTACAAACAATCGCAATGAACCCATTATTACCAAAGCCAGATGCTCTGCAGGCAGATCGTTTCTAAGTTCTCCCTTTTGCTGTCCGCTGCGAATCATCGCAACCAGCATTTCCTGGTTATGCCCGATAACATCATTAATCGATCGTATTAATTCGGGTTCATTCTTGAAAATTTCTTCTGAGAAAATTACAGATGCCACCGAAGGTTTTCCTGCTATGTAACGGAAATGACTGCCAAACAAGCGTTCAATCTTGTCAAGCGTATGGTGGTGTTCGCTCAGCCCGCTCTCGAAGATCCGTAACGTGTTAGTCCGGAATACCTCCAGAATGGTGGTGAGTATGTGTATTTTATTTTCATAGTGCCGGTATATCGCCGGTTCTGTCACACCGATCCGTCCAGCCAGATTCTTTATTGTAAGTCCCTGAATCCCTTTTTCGTGAATAAGATCCAGCGCTGCATCGGCAATTTCACGCTGACGGTCTGTTTGTGTCCCGGTCATTTCAACTTTGTTTTCTGATTATTTTTTTTCTTACCCCGGAATTAGCCGGGTTATTTTGTAAACGCAGCAAAGTTAGTAAATGTTCACTAACTCTGATATTTTTTTAACATTTTTTTTGTCAGCACATATTCTTCCGGGTGCCGGGCATCTGCAAAACGTACGTTACATTTCCGTTTTAGTAAGTTTTTCCTTACTGGAAGACTAATAATCATCGCTTAAAAGCCTTCTCCTGGTTGTCAGAGTGGATGAAGCAGGCAGATACGCCTGAAAGTTGTAGTACGAGTTTCAATAAGTTCCCCGGGGATGTTTTTCAGACCGGATGGAAACAGCGGGTAATTAAGGCGCAGTGATGCGAATTCTCATGAATCCATCGTCGGTAAATGGGTTCCGGTAACTCGGGTAGTTTTACCGGAATTCCGGAAGTGCCGGTTCGCAAATCACAGGGAGCCTGCAGTAATTTTCATACGAACTTAACAGCCGGTGGCTTGCAAAGTGGTTGTGGATGCCGGGTTTCTTCTACAAAGGAAGTAAAAACAGTATTGCAAGGAAGTGGAGTATACTTCCGCAAAGCACGAAAAGGTGGAAAATCATATGATAAAATCGTTTGTGCTTTTGCAGGTAAAAAAGTGCACCTGCTGTGTAACTTATGCCGCCCGCAAGCAAAAGCCAGAGCGTTATTCCCGGAGTATTCCTTATTACGGGCACAATCACGATTACCACTAGCCAGCCCATGGCAACGTACAGCCAGGCCGACAGTTTTCGGTACCGTGCAGTATAAAACCAGCCTTTGAATATTAGTCCGGCAATGGCAAGTGCCCACACCAGCCCGAACAGCGTCCAGCCAATCCACCCTCTCAGTACCGTTAAGGCCAAAGGAGTATAGGATCCCGCTATCAGAAAATAGATTGCGATGTGGTCTGCTTTGTTCAGCATGTATTTCAACCTGGGTTTCCCGACTCCGTGAAATGCCGTGGAAGCAACATACAGCAAAAGCATGGAAGAGCCGAAAATGCTAAAACTTACTATGTGCCATACATTCCCGTACAGGGCGGCAAATACCGCCAGCAGCGCGGTAGCCGCTACGGCAACCAGAATTCCGGCGGCATGTGACCACGTGTTTGCCAGTTCCTCTTTTTTCTTCAGCTCCCGACTGAATGCCGGCTTGCGCCTGACCCTCCTTGTCTTTCTGTTTTCCACGATTGCAGTCTTCTTTGATGCTTTTTATTGTCTTGATAACGCTACACCTTTGCGTATGTTGCCGTCTCCTTAACTTTTCACGCGGACACTTGCCTTGCGATATGTACAGAGTGTATCTTTTTTAGGTAATTTTGCCATTCGAAAATACACATAAACATATGTCAGAAATTTTGAAACTTCAGCCCGAGGAGGTAATGCCCAAAATTCAGGAAGGGGCTCAGTTTATCGATGTTATGGATGAGGAAGGCAACAGCTCGGTTACTTATGACGGTATCGAAGCCACCCAGATTACACTTCTTCAGCTGCTGGAAAAACTTCAGTGGATGGATAAGTCGCCTTTGTACGTTGCCGGTGGTTTTGACGAAGCCAGTGGTTTCAAGGCCGCCAATCTTTTGCATCACCAGGGCTTTGAAAACGTAGCCTATATTGCCGGAGGCATTCAGGCATGGTTTCAGGCTGGATTGCCGGTGAAATTTATCGAAAGCAGCAGTTGTTCAAGCGGCAGTTGTTCAACCGGCAGTTGCGGATCCGGTTACGAAGAGGACGATCTCTACGGAGGAGGCTGCAGCGGTTGCTCCTGCGGTCACTAAGCCGGATGTCCCCGGACTGATCCCAGAAGTTTTTTAGATTCCAAGCTCAACCTGGAACACAACGATCCAGTTGTTCTTCCCCGGAACGCTCTGAAGGTAGGATTCCTGGGTCCGGTAGCCTGCGGCTGCCTGCACCTTGGTAAGGTGTTTGCGAATGTACTTATTGACACCCACTACATAGTAGGTGTCTTTTTTCATGTCATCCCTGAGTTCGTGATCGGGTTCGATAAACGCATACCGTAATGCCACCTCCCAGTAATTCGGGAAGCAGTAACTCAGCTGCGTGTTGACTCCCTGCCCAACATTTACCAGTGCCGATTGTGCCGAATCCAGAGGATTATAGGTAAAAGCTGTTTCACTGGTAGTGCGGCTGATGTATTCCGACGAAAATGCCCATCCCCTGTATTTGAAGAGAATATCTGCGAAAGCGCCTTGCAAATCACGGCCTTCATAAAGCTCGGTTCCGATGGTTCCTCTTGTGCGGCGGGCATTTTTATTTACAGAGTATCCCCCGGCAAGCGCCAGTTTCGGAGTCTTTTCAAATTCCAGGTCGCCGGCCGAAAAATCTCCGTCGCGCACAAATTTTCCCAACGGCATCAGTTCAATCCTGCCTGTGTACATCAGTCCATTGTCCGACTTCAGCTGATTTCGCCCGTCACCGGTGGATATCGCTCCCTTAAGGTTGTAGTGAACATCCCCGAAATTGCTGCTGTAATAGCCGAATAAGCCGAAATCCCGGTCAAGGGTGTAGTTGGCATTCACGTGCGAACGATCCCAGAACTGCTGCTGCCCGCTCGAAACAATCCGCTCCCGGTTTCCCGGAAGTTTTCCCTGCCCGAACCCAACGTAAAACTTAGGGTTGAAATGATAATAGACCATCGCATCTCGCACTACATTGGGTACATGACTATTGTCCCAGTCCTGATCACCCCGCGAAAACGACAACTGAAGGTAATAGGTTAGCTTTTCACTCAGTATGTATCCGTCGAAACGCAACCGAAGCCGGCTGACCCTGGCTTCAATGTCTTCAATAGCTAAATCTTCGTTCAGATTGAATAACATCCGGTTTTGCATCCTGAGCCGGATGTTGACCCCGAAAATACTGTCGGGTGCATTAAATCCCAATCCTTTACGGAATGAGATCATTGCGCGTTCATCAACCTCGGTCTGAGCCCGGAGAACAGAAATAGTAAGAAGAAAGAAGCTGGTAAGCAGTAAGAATCGTTTTATCATCGGCATTTTTCCTGAAAAAATCTGGTAAAATTACAAATTGCGGTTTATATAACTCAAATCAGATGAAAAGGTTCGGTGCAGCGAGTTTTCATTGCCGGATGTTTTTGAAAAAAAAGAAGTCCGGCATATCAGATTTGATTTACCGGGCTTCCCTTAAAAGCTTTATAAGTTTTCCGGATCAATTATAGGTTGGCAGAAACGAGTGATTTTTCGAATAATCCATCATCTGTTCTGTATAATCATCAGGATATTCAACTTTTATATCCACTACAGTTCCGTTTTCGGTAACTGGCACAAAAACGGGGTTTATAAACCCGCCATATGGTGCAATATTCAGTTTTTTGAAACGTGAAAGCACTTCGCTGTGCAGTTGCTGATCGACCCGGACTGCGTACTTTTCGACCAGGTTGCGGCCGGCTTCGTAATCGCCTTCCGATTTAATTCGCTGCACTTCGGCTAGCATCTGTCCGAAAACTTCCCTTAATGCATCGTGATCGTTTACCTTTACAAAGGTCTTTCCGTTTCTGGTAAATATTTCTATCACATTCCGGTCTTTCCCAAGTTCATAGCTCCATGATGCAATCAGCTGCCGGCAGCGCATATGGGCCTGTTCAATGGTTTTTCCGGGTTCGATGCGGGTAAGCTGGGTGATGAGTCCGTTGCGGATATAACTGTTATATTCAGCCTTAAATACGCCTTCGTTGTCGTAAAGCCCCAATTCCATAAGCCTGGGATCGGCAATGTAATAAAGTGCAAACAAGTCAGCCCGGGCTTCCTCAAGCGGCGAACCGTAGTTTTTTAACTCATCACCCCGGGTACCCGGAAGCAGTTGACCTGATCCATGGCCAAGGCATTCATGCAGGTCGGTATGCAGATTGGATGCCAGTGCTCCGTACTTTTTTGCAAGCTCAATTTCTTCGGGAGATCCTGCAAATTCTTCAATCATCCCGTTGCCCATTGCAGCCCGGTCGTATGCATAGGTGATGTTTTCAATGGTAACCGATTTGGAACCATGCTCTTTGCGAATCCAGTCCGCATTCGGCAGGTTGATGCCGATAGGAGTGGAGGGGTAGCAATCACCACCCAGCTGAGCCGCGGTAATTACTTTTGCCGACACTCCTTTTACTTCGGTCTTTTTAAACCTGGCTTCCACCGGTGAGTTATCCTCAAACCACTGGGCATTCGCACTTATCGTTTCGGCCCGTTTGGTTGCCTGCAGATCTTTAAAGTTGACCACACTTTCCCAGGTGGCTTTCAGCCCCATTGGATCGCCGTAATTTTCAATGAATCCGTTCACAAAATCTACGTGGGAATCAAGGTCTTTAACCCACAATACATTGTATTCATCCCATATTCTGAGATCGCCGGTTTCATAATATTTTACAAGCGATTCAATCACTGCTTTCTGATGCTCATTTTCGGCAACCTCAGCAGCTTTATTAAGCCAGAAAACGATCTGCTGAATGGCTTCCCCGTACAATCCACCGAGTTTGTATACCTCTTCCGATATAACTCCGTTTTTCTTAACCAGCCTGCTGTTTAGCCCGAATGAGACAAGCGTGTCGCCTCCATTTTTTATTACATTGTTTTTCAGTACAGTATAATAGGTTTCCGCTTCTTTTTCGGTCACGCCATCGTAAAAATTGCAGGCCGAATTCAATAGCAGGTCTTTGCCGGCTTCCTGGCTAACCGCTTTGGGAGCAATCGCCGGATCAAAGATTACCGGGATAATTTCTGCGATAAATTCTTCAAGGTCCTGACTATCGTGAAAAGGAAAGTTCCCTGTACCGGTTTCACGAATCAGCGAGGTAAAGTACTCCGGACTGACTTCCGGAAAAAATTTATCTTTTGAATAATGGTGATGGATTCCGTTGCTGAACCACACCCGCTTGGTGTAGATCATGAAGTTTTTGAAATCTTCGGTATCGCGGTTTCCGGGGTAATTTTCGGCGATGGTTTCAAGGGTGCGGCGAATGGCCAGATTGTACTTGTAGTTCTGGTCAAAAAGTATGTCGCGCCCGGCAAGGGCTGCCTGACTCAGATAATACACCAGCTCTTTCTGCTGAAGGGTGAGTTCATCAAATCCCGGTACCTGATAACGCATGATTTTCAGATCGGCGAACTGTTCAAGCAGGAACTGGAAATCCTGCCCGCTTTCTTCCTTCCGGCCCTGGTTGCAGGCCGTTAAAACAAGGCTCATGGTAATTGCAGTTAGTAGTACAATTTTTTTCATAAACAGGGTTAAAATGAAATGGTTAATTCCGTGCATGTATATTTTTGATGATTCCGCTTTCAAAAACCGGAATAACCTCCGAAATGCCGATTTTCACCGTATAGTCCGGAAGCGGATCGACACCCAGCCCGAGAAGCCGCTGGTAATGGCTGGTATTTATCAGAGCATCCTTTAGGTTATGTTTGTGATGGTTCCATAAGGCGACAGCCAGGGCTGGCTCATCTCCGCTTACAGTCCATGCGCCGTTTTCAAGAAGCATCTCAGCCAGGGCACCGGCACAAAGGGTGTCTTCGGTGCTGAAGAGATTCTTCCATCCGGAGCAGAGTATCAGGATGTTTTCATTCTGGTTGTTGAGCCATTCCGATAGTGCCGGGAGGTTCGAAAATGCTGCGGCAGCTACCGGTCCGTTTCCGGCTGCCATCGTTATGGCGCCGCTTCCGTTGGTGGTTGAATATACGAGCGTTTTGCCCCTGATATCCGGTGTGCGAAAGTCGGCTGCGGAGTTGCCGTAATCGGCAAAAGGCAGTTTGAGCCCCTCCCGTTCGGCAGCTACCGGATACCCCTTTTTATGCAGTTGTTCCGCTTCATCAGCTGTGGCTACGGGAATAACGGCCGGTACACCGTTGTCGAACGCAGCTATCAGAGATGTGGTGAAACGCAGAATATCAATAACAACGGTGATGTGCTGTCCGCTCAGATTCCGGTATGGGTAGAGCGCCGGGCTGAGGCATATTTCAAGGATTCCGGCCATAAGTTGTTTTGTTAAATAAAAAGACCCGCAAACCGGTAAAGCATGCGGGCCTTATTAAGGTGTACTGTTCAACCCTTATAAAAAGGCAGTTTTACCACTTTTGCTTTCAGCGATTTATCGCGTATGCTGATAAATATTTCCGTGTCGGCTTTGGCATAGGAAGCAGGTACATATCCCATTCCAATGGCTGTTTTCAGCGAAGGAGCCTGTGTTCCGGAAGTAACTTCTCCTATGGTATTCCCTTCGGCATCAAGTATGGGGTAGTGCTGACGGGGAATCCCCTTGTCGACCATTTCAAAACCAACAAGCTTTTTGCTTACGCCTTCGGTTTTTTGTTTCAGAAGGGCTGCTTTATTGATAAAGTCCTTTTCGTCGGTGAATTTGGTGATCCAGCCAAGCCCGGCTTCAATGGGTGATGTAGTGTCGTTGATGTCGTTTCCGTAAAGGCAGAATCCCATCTCGAGTCTCAGGGTGTCGCGTGCTCCCAGTCCGATGGGCTTGATACCGAATTCGGCTCCGGCTTCAAATACGGCATCCCATATTTTTCCGGCGTCTTCATTAGCGAAGTAAATTTCACATCCGCCCGAACCGGTATAACCCGTAGTTGAAAGAATTACATCCTTAACCCCGGCAAATTCCAGCTTTTTAAAGGTATAATACTCCATGTCGGTAACAGGAGTGGAGGTAAGTTTCTGCATGGCTTTCAGCGCAAGCGGTCCCTGAATGGCAAGCTGGGATATTTCATCCGAAGCATTGTAAAGATCAGCGCCCATGGTATTCTGACTGGTGCACCATGCCCAGTCTTTATCGATGTTGGCTGCGTTTACAACAAGCAGATAGGTTTCTGCATCCACGCGGTAAACCAGCAGGTCGTCAACTATTCCGCCCTGGTTGTTGGGAAAGCAACTATACTGCACCTTCCCATCGGCCAGCTTTGAAGCATCGTTTGAAGTAACCCGCTGAACAAAATCGAGGGCTTTCGGACCTTTAACCCAAAACTCGCCCATGTGCGAAACATCAAAAACGCCGACGCCTTTACGCACCGTTTCATGCTCCGCGTTCAATCCTTCGTACTGAACGGGCATGTAAAAACCGGCAAACTCTACCATCTTGGCTCCCAGCGCTTCGTGCCGGGCTGTGAATGCAGTATGTTTCATAACAACTATGATTTGATTAATGAGGCAAACCTACGGGATTTTTTCGACATGAAACTTAAATGCAGGGAGTAAATTTTTTTAAGTCTGAGTCCCGCTTTCAGGATACAGTTTCTTCGACTCATTATCGCATCCTTACACTCTTCCGGGCGGAAAGCGCGCTAAGGTACAAACCTGCCGCCGGCTCAGGGTTGCGTAAACCAGACTTAATTGTTTAAAATACGGTGAATTCTAAGCGGAAAACTTAAAGGAGGTCAGGTTGTTTCATAAATTATTGCCGGACTGCTTGGTTTTAAAAAAATATTGTATCTTTGTTGCTTCAAAGTAATTCAATCCAACTCTCTTTTTTCTCTTCTTTCCTTACTTTTATTCAAGGCGGTTAGCAATAGGATCTTTCCGGAGAGTTGTCACATTCACAATCTTTTTATTTCCGGTCATTTCACGATCAACACAATCATCAAATTATTTATGTACGATATTATTGAGCTTAACAGCAAATCAATCGATGAGCTGAAAGACATTGCCAGGGGGCTGAGTGTTCCCCGCATCGACACCATGGGCAAGCAGGATCTGGTTTATCAGATTTTGGACTATCAGGCACTTAATCCTTCCAAAGAAATGCTGGAGAAGGAAAAGGAAGCAAGGGAAAACAACCGCCACAAGCGTCAGCGCCTTCCGGACGAACGTTCCGTAAAGGGTAAGCCGCAGTTTCAGAAGGGTGGACGAACTCCGGTAGCTTCATCCGATCCCAGCATTGCACCCTCTGCCGGTAACGGTAATGCCGAAAAAGTCAGCCCACGTAAGCCGGAAGAGGTAAAAGCCGCTGCTCCTGCAAGCGAAGCCCCGGCAAGCCAGAATAAACCTGAACCCAAAGCTGTAACGCCAAGAGAGGAGAAACAGGAACCTGCAAAACGCAAGCGCGGCAGACCTAAAAGAGATGATTCCGTAAAGGCTCCCAAGCCCGTGCCGGTTTCGGAATCCAAATCCGATCACATCGATAAGGAAGCCCTCGAACTTAGTAATGCTCCCATCATTGAGGAAGAACCTGAAGTAACGATTGCTCCGGAAGAAAAGGTTATTGCCGCTCCTTCTGTTCCCGAAGCCAAGGTTGAAGAACCTATGATTCTTCCTCCGCCGCCTCCCCCCCTGGAACGCATTCCCGAACCGGAACCCGTGCGGCCTGCAGGCGATCGCTACGGACGCGACTTTAATCCCAGACAACAACAACGCTACCCCGAACGCCGCCGCGAAGAATATACCTGGGAGTTTGATGGTTTTATATCCACCGACGGAGTCCTGGAAATTATGCCCGACGGCTATGGCTTCCTCCGCTCCTCCGATTATTTCTACCTCAACTCTCCCGACGACGTGTACGTTTCACAGTCCCAGATCAAACTTTTTGGACTTAAAACCGGTGATACCGTCAGAGGAACCATTCGTCCGCCTAAAGACGGCGAAAAATATTTCCCGCTCATTAAAGTTGAACTGATCAATGGCCGTACACCCGACGAGGTGCGCGACCGTATCCCGTTCGACTACCTTACCCCGCTTTTCCCGGAGAAGAAATTTACCCTTACCGGCCACACAGGCTCCAGCATGTCAACCCGCATTATTGATCTCTTTGCCCCCATTGGCAAAGGACAACGCGGACTTATCGTTGCTCAGCCCAAAACCGGTAAAACCGTTCTTCTGAAAGAAATTGCCAATGCAATTGCAGCCAACCACCCCGAAGCGTACCTCATCGTTCTGCTGATCGATGAACGTCCTGAAGAGGTGACCGATATGGCTCGAAGCGTAAATGCCGAAGTTATTGCGTCAACTTTCGACGAACCGGCCGACAGACATGTAAAAATTGCGAACATCGTGCTTGAAAAAGCCAAACGCATGACCGAATGCGGTCACGATGTGGTTATTCTGCTCGACTCCATCACCCGGCTGGCCCGTGCTTACAATACCGTTTCCCCGGCATCCGGCAAGGTACTCTCGGGTGGTGTGGAAGCCAATGCCCTTCAAAAACCCAAACGCTTCTTCGGTGCTGCCCGTCAGATCGAAAACGGAGGGTCGCTCACCATCATCGCGACAGCCCTTATCGATACCGGCTCCAAAATGGATGAAGTGATCTTCGAAGAGTTTAAAGGAACCGGCAATATGGAGCTTCAGCTCGATCGAAAACTCTCGAATAAACGCATCTATCCGGCAATCGATATCGTTGCATCAAGCACACGCCGCGAAGATCTGCTGCTCGATAAAGAAACTCTCCAGCGCATCTGGATCCTCCGCAACCATCTTGCCGACATGAATCCGCTGGAAGCAATGGAGTTCCTGAAAGAGAAAATGAAATATACCCAAAGCAACGAGGAGTTCCTGATTTCCATGAACGGCTAAAACCTGGAGTTCATCTTCCGGGGAATAAATAACGGCGGAGCACCTGTTTAAGGTGCTCCGCCGTTCCTTATTGAATCCGGTAGTCTGCCTTACCGGTTTCCTGTTCTGACAAACTTATTTTCGGAGGCTGAACAAGGTTATCTGTACCGATGCTGTTACATTCAGCATTGTAATAGTACGTTTGTCGGTGCGTATGCCCGATTGTGTCACAAAATCAAAAGCTGCTGCTGAATGAATAATTTGCCCTGAAAGCCCAATGCGGTAGCAACCGGTCGGAGATGCAAAAATTCCGGCTCCCGTCATTCCGGCGAAGCTTACATCGCGCGAAGAGGAAATTTCATACGGGTTATTGCTGCCCAGCATTTCATAAGTCGGCCAGTAGTATTGATATGGTGTGGATGAAAAAAAAGCTCCGGCTCCGGCTCTGTATTCCATCACCAGAAATCCGCCGGCCTTATGGGTGATGACTGTCCCTGCCAGCAGATGTACCACCCGGAATGCTTCGCTGCGTATGTACACATCAGCCAGAAACGGATCGGCTTTTACTTTTTCGGCACCCAGAGCCCCCACATCTACAGGATTAAACTGGATACCTCCCTGGACAAAAGCACCCCAGACGGTTTCGGTTTGTATCGCAATTTCGCCCGAAACGCTTAATCCGGGTAAGGTGAAGCTCCCACCATCCAGGTTTTTTCCTGCAAAGGCACCCAATGGAAGCCCGACACCCGATTGTATGGTAAAATTGAGTGGTACTGACTGAGATACAGCCAGAAGAGGAATCATAAATACTGTTAGCAGGTATGAAACAGGTTTCATGGAATTCGTGTTTTGATTTTGGGTACAAAACTAATTCAATACGGTAAATTTTTTTCGGCCCTGATTCGGAATGCTTTTTACCGGTGCAAAATTGGGGAATTCAGAAAAAAAAAGAACCGTTGCTGTGTGAATGCAACGGTTCCGGTGTAACCTTTATAAGCTCGTTTACTGTTTAGATCGCGTTCTGGCCAAGTGCAGTCAAAGAGTTCTGCAGAAGAGCCATGGTATATTTGTAGTTGTGAATACCAAGGCTGTAATCCCTGAGGCAGAGCTGGAAGTTGATGATGGCTCCCATCTGAGCGTTGGTGAGGGTAAGTTTCGGAAGCGTCAGATTGTAATCCTT
This sequence comes from Bacteroidales bacterium UBA6248, assembly GCA_002441345.1. Classification (GTDB taxonomy): domain Bacteria; phylum Bacteroidota; class Bacteroidia; order Bacteroidales; family Lentimicrobiaceae; genus Lentimicrobium. The sequence goes on along the minus strand of DJVU01000079.1, from coordinate 75,389 downwards.
CTGTGCCTGGCTCCATGAGTTGGATGGGCTGGGGTTCTGGAATACTCCGCCGGGATTGGTGTCAGGACCGCTGGGATTGTTGATCGGATCGTAGATGTTAAGGTATCCGTCGTAACGATTGGTGGTATTGTTGTACCACAGGTTGTGATCGCGGTCGGGATTTCTGTTCATGATGTCAACACCGTTGATTGCGAGGGCAGCACCCAGGGCATCCAATTTGGCTTTTACGTTTGCACGCGGAGTGTTCCACAGGAAGTCAGAGCTTGCTGAAGCGTTGCTGTGGCAACCGTCTGCGTTACAACCGTTAAAGTTTGAAACTGCCGAGAAAGTGTGTCCGCCGGCACGTCCCTGCATGGGTGCCATGTGGCAGTCCTGGCAGGAAGCGATGTTGGTGTGCACGGAATTCTCATAGGCAATGCCGGGGAATTCAACACCACCGACACCAGCATAAACTGCTCCAACCGATCCGTAATGAACGTGCGTTCTGTAAGCGGGTCTCAGTTTGTTGCCTGAAGCGGCTGCATCATAAAACACTGCGCCCGGATTTGAAGCCAAAGCATTGTAGTCAAGCACATTGCCGTCGCCTGCAGAAGCAGTAAGAGGCCTTGGCTGGTGACATTTTACGCAAAGGTTGCTGCGTCCGCCGTCGGCTTTTATGTCGATGGTTTTAGCTCCGCCCCACATTGACATGGGTACCGGAGCTACCGTAGTAAGCGCCAGATCGTCGGGGCCATAGGTTGCGTGAATGCTGCTGTGACAGGTAGAACAGGTGATTTCACCGTAAGTTACGGACGCCGGAACTACGTAATCATTTACATACCTGTTGGTTGTGGTGTTGAGTGAAAAAGTTGCAGGAGTGCCGAACTGGCAAACATACTTGAATGCTTCCGAAACATGGCAGGGTCCACAGGTGGCGTTGCCAGCCTCTTCAAAAGCTGCACCTCCCCACGAATGCTTGGAAAGCTGGAATTGTGTCGCGGCAATTTCAATGCCGTCGGGACTGTGACAGGTAATACAACTGGCTGTTCCATCGGCACCGTCGGCGCCGTCCTTGCCGTCTTTACCGGCCGGACCTTCTTTGGTACATCCGCTCATGAGCAGGTTTCCCAACACAAAGAATACCAGTGTTGTGAGTGTTACTAACGTGAGTTGTCTTTTCATGTGTGTGTGTTGTTTAACAGTTTAGGAATTGTTGGAGCTTTCGGTTACTTTCTTTGTTTCTTCTGTAGAATTAATTTCGTTTCCTTCCTCAACTTCGTGATATCCGGTAATCATACTTTTCATATTGGCAGTCAGAGAATGCCCAACCGTTATAAAATATAGATGAATTACCAGAAATACGGATATAAGAAAGCCGGCAGCAACATGGAATAAACTAGTGAGCATGATGCCGCTGTAGCCAAAAACGTTTAAAATGATAGTTTCAGGGTATAGCAAAGCCCAGCCGGTGATAAACGTGAATGGTGTAATTGCGTGCATTATCACGTTGTAGGTAATCTGCTGAATCGGATTGAACTTTCTGGTTTCATTCACCGGGAACGGATGCGGGTCTCCCTTGAAAATGCCAAACATATAGTACTTCGCCTGCTGGAAGAATGCTTTGAAAAAGCCCTGCTTCATCACGTAGTGCCTGCCGATTGAGGTAAACAGTACGCCCAGAAAGAAGTAAAAGTAAGACAGCGTCAGCAATATTCCGGCTATGTTGTGCAGACTTACAGCTATGTCGAACCGTATAAGCGGATAGCTGGGATTAGAGTACTGCATGCTGATTCCTGTGGCTATGAGGATAATCATGAGCAACGCGTTAACGTGGTGCCAGATTCGGAGCCACAGTGGGTATAAATAAATCTTTTTAGTTGCCATGTCTCTTGTGCCTGTGGATATACCTTAATGTTGCGTGAATTGCAATTCCTATTAAAACCATGATGAAGATTACAATGCTGGCGATGTTCAGGTAATAGTTCCTGTTCGCACCGATTACGTAAGCTTCATTCATGATTACACCATTGTAGAAACCAAGACTGTTCCGCTTTTCTACCGCCTGATGCTTGTAGAGCGATGCCATCAGAATGGAGTTGGTGGAGTGGCACTCCACACAATTGCGTACCGACTGATCGGCGGGAAGTACAAAGTGTGCTACCAGAATGCTGTCGTTGTTGGCGGCATGGCAGTCAATACACCTTACTTTCCGGAAATGCAGACTCTGGTTCGGAAGCCATTCATGACTCTTGATAAGATCAGGCAGCTCTTTCTCGATCAGAACTGCGTAGTTGTCGATGTTGCCGTGACAGTTCAGACAAGCTGCATTGTTCATGGCAACCCGGTTTACAAGCTGACCCGGCTGTTTGTCCGATAGCTTGTACGTGTGCGGATTGTGGCAGCTCCAGCATGTAAATTCATCGCCGAGTTCCGTTGCATGAATGCTCTTCAGATACTCTTCCTCTATGGTTTCGAAGTGGAACGAAGCATACATCTCATCTCCTCCATGGCAATCCATACATGCATACTGCAACTCGAACTTTGTGCTGATCGGATGCGGATGAATGGTGTAGTCAGCTGAATGGCAATCGGTGCATTTGAATGTGCCGTGTGTGGCATTGCTGTATGCTAAAGGGTCAATAAACAGGTCGCTGTGCATTTTCAGGGTTGCGACATCTCCTGTTACAGTATCTGTCAGCTGATATTTATAGGAACCGTGGCACGATAGGCAGTGTCGTGTTTCTTCGTCAGCAATCGCAACTTCCTGTTCTGAGGCGGTCGACAGGAAAATGGTAAACAACAGGGGGATAAACCCTGCAATAAAGATTAATCTTCCGCCCCGCCTGTTTCTGAACCAGTCTCTCATTATTAAATAGCTTTTAATTACCTGAAGCTTTGTATGCTAGTACATAAAAAGAACTCAGGTTCCGGAATTTCCGGAACCTGAGTTTCCGGAAGATTTATTTCTTCATGGTGCGGATGTAGTACACTACTGCCCAGCGGTCAGATTCGTCCGTGATTTTCTTTTCGAAATTGGGCATATCACCGCGTCCTACAAACGACTGATAGTAGATCTCACCATCGGCCTGATCCTGGAAAGCCTTAGAGGAGAAATCTCCGCAATCGGTCTTCAGATTCTTGGCTTTGGGGCCGTCACCCAGTCCTTTGGTGCCGTGGCATGACCTGCAGTGCTGGTTGTAGAGCTCTTTTCCGGTAGTGTTGATCGAAGGATCACCTGCTTTAATCGTGCTCTTCATACTCTTGTATTTTGCAGGGATAACCCAGGGCTCACCCTCTTTCTGTGTCATGGCCATATTGATCGTTGCGAATGCCAGAGCGGCAATCAGAAGTGACAGAAGTTTTACTGTGTTTTTCATTGTAATCGGATTTTAGGTTATTAAAATTAGTTGTCGATTAATTAAAAGCATTTAGAAACTCCAGAGTCTGGTGACATTAAGACCGAGGATTATGTTCCCTTTGAAAAACTCATTCTGGTTGTACAGTATGTTTTCCTGAGGGAGTATGCCTTGCGATGTTCCGGCATAAATGTGGAATGCATGCGTGCTTGTTGCTACCTCCAGCCCTATGCAAATATTTGCTTTCGGATGGCTGATAGTTTCGTTGGCCTCTTTGCTGAATTCAGAGATGCCCTGAATCCGGAACGGGAAATCCCCCGAGATAATAAGCGAACTCTGGGGAGAGAATTTATATCTTCCGGCAACCGTTAGCGCAATGCGGTCGTGGTCAACCAGTGTGTCTGTTGAGTTGTAATGGGTAAAAGAAGGAGCTACCATCAGCGAAAGCTTACTGTTGAACCGTCGGGCAACGATCACCTGTGTAAAGTACGAAATGCGGTTCGAAAACTTGTAGTTGACGCCAAACTTCGAGTCCGGACTTCCGTCGATGCCAACGACTTCATAAACAGAAACCGTTACCGGGATGCTGTTGGAACGTGTCTGTTGCACGATGTTGTATTTGGCCTGAATATCGGTCATCTTGTTAAATTTGGTTGTACCAACACCAACAACAAGGTTGTCGAGGATGCTGTAATTCAATCCCAGCCTGATGTTGGAGGGCGCCCAGATGCCGTATAAATCGGTAATTCCGTTTTCAACTGATCCAAACCGGTGCTGAATTACCATCTCCAGTGTATTGGCTGCAGGAATTGTAGTAGTTGCATTATCAAAAAGCAGACCACTCTCAAAAGCAGGGCGCTCCGGGCGCTCTTTCGGTTTCTCTTCAACCGCTTCATCCTGCGCAAAGACTGACGACTGAGCCAGTAATACTGCCGACAGAAGTAAAATGCTGAATCTGTATATTTTTTTCATGGGATTGCAGGTCTTTCCGTTCTACATTAATTATTTATTGCTCCCTGTTGAATCCAGGCCAGGATAAGCTTTGCCTGCTGTGCGGTTGAATAATTCTTCATGCTGCCTGTAGTCATGCTGGTATAAAGCACACTGGCCGAAGGACTGGCCGTGTCGATCATGCCAAGCTGGTTAAGACTGGCAAATGCTCCGGCTGCTGTCAAATCGGGAGGAATGGCTCCGGCAGCATGACATCCCGAGAAATTGCAGCTGGCATTAAATATAGGTATGATGTCTTCTGCAAAACTTACTTCAGTAGTCACAGGTGTGCGGTCTGGCTCTACAAAATCGTATTCGCAGCTCTGCACCAGGATTGCAGATGTTGGTATCAGTAACCACACAATCAGGGAAATAAGGGTCTTTCTTTTCATCATTAGGATAGCTTTAACTTGATGAATCAAAGAAACTACTTATCTAACTATGAATTACTCGCCAAATAGTGATATATTTGCATACGAAAAGAGGATTTTATCCTGCTTTGAAATGACTTATATCATCAATTAGCTTGACAAATAATATTTTATTATCTTAGCATTGCCGGATGCCGGTAATTTCACTGGAATCTTAGAAGGGGTTTATGGCCAATACAATCGAATCACATTGCCTGCATTGTATGCAGCGTTCAGATATATTTACAAACCTTGCGGAAGGTGAGCTTGCCCAGGTAAACGCATGCCGTGTCAGCATTCGTTACCACACGGGAGAGGTGGTCTTTAAACAAGGGTCGCCATGCCACGATTTTGTGTGCATTACCAAAGGTATGCTGAAACTTTATCGTGAAGATGAAAACGATAAGCGAATAATCATCGGTTTTGCTAAACCTGTCGATTATATTTTTGTCCCGGGAGCTTTTACCGATAAACGCCATCATTTCTCAGCCATCGCCTGCGAAGAAACTACGGCTTGCCTTGTTGGAATTGATGTTTTTGAAAAACTGCTGCGCGAGAACCCTGATTTTGCTTCTGCTTTTATGACAAAAGTAAGCGAACAGTCCATCCGGTTTATCGAACAAATGTCGAGCCTCGTACAGAAACAGATGCCGGGTCGTATGGCTGATGTTCTGCTTGATCTTTCAAAAGCTGTTTATAACTCCAATCCATTTGTCAGCTCTCTTTCACGCCAGGATCTTGCCGATATGTCGGGTATGACGAAGGAAAGTGCAATCCGGATTCTGAAAACGTTTCGCGACGATGAACTCATTCGCACCGAAGGCGATATGATTGAAATTCTGAATTATCCCATGCTCGAACGCATCAGCAGAAACGGCTGAACCCGGCCTGCAGCCGTTATCTGTTCATTTAAAAAAGTACTGTGCTAATACGAAAAAAGGTTCACATTGCTTGTACCGCCGGGATGTATGGTAAACGTGTTTTCGATAGAATACATCGACCGCTCCGCATTCTTCGAACGGTAAACAACCCTGTAATTTCCGGGTTGAAGTACCAGTGTTTCCTGTAAAACGTTCTCGCGCAGGTCGTAGATCCATTCCACTCCGTTGTTGCGTTCAACATACAAACTTCCGAACCCGTTCACACTTTTCCGGATTACGACGATACCGGGCAAGGGAATGTCGATGGTCGTCGTTTTTCCCTGCCTGATCTTTACATCGGTCATGTAAATCCTTGGTAAAGTAAGGATCTCAAGATCGTAACTTCCGCACAGATATTTTTTTGTGTCTCCGAAATTCTGAACGTTAAGGGTTTTGTGATCTCCGTGCTCTTTAACAATGGCAAACAGATTCTTTACAATCCGCTCGTTTGTTCCCATCCGTAAATCCAGATACCCCTGTGGTGCGCTTAAGGAGGCGGTAAGATGACTTCCCGGACTCAGTGTGATGCTGTCGAGCCTTACCGGAGGGATGGTATGAACCACGAGATCATACGTAATCAGCGGATCAAGAATTAATGTATCAGGTAATCCCCTGTGATTTAAGGTGTGGATGAAATTGTATTTCATTTTTCCCGAAGCACGGTCGTAAAAGGTCATGTTTACGTTTGACTCCGAAGGCCTGTTGTTTATGTCGAGCAGGTTAACCTGCATGCTGGTTGAATTCAGTGCCTGAACAATCACAGTATTCAAAGCCTTCTGGAACGCTGTTTCGCTGGAAGCATCAAAATAGGTCCCCACGCAGTTAAATACATCCCTGAAGTCCTTGCCTATGCCAATGATAAAAGGCTTCAGCGCTATGCCGTGCTTCTGCAGTTCGGCCGATGCCGCACAGGGATCGCCACCGCATTCCTCAATTCCATCCGTTATCAAAATGATGATGTTTCTGCAATTGCTGCAGGGCGGGAAGTCATTCACCACCTGTTGCAGTGAATACGCGATGGGAGTGGTACCCCTTGGGGTGAGACTCAGTATTTTAGCTTTAATACTGGATATGTTGCCGGGAGCAAACGGAACTTCCAGGCGGGTGTCGTAACAGTCGGGTGGTGGGTAGTTTTTCTGATGACCGTAAACCCTTAGAGCGATCTCCAGGTTCTGAAAGGTAGCAAGACTGTCGAGAAGATTCACCATCAGCTTTTTGGCAATGTTGATCTTCATGTCGCTCTGCCACCGGGCATACATGCTCTGCGAGGCGTCAAAAACAAAAAGTATCCTGCTTAAGGGTTCTTCCTTTCCGGATCTGGCCGGATTCTGTCCGCTTGCAATAAGGGGCAGAATCAATAACAGGAATAGCAGTCTTCTGTACATTTTCCTTTGTGGAGGTTGCCTTCTGATGATTCCGGATAAAAAACCATTGGGATTAATATGCAGTTTTTCCTTATTTCCGGTATCTGCGAAAATAATCCTTTTTCAACTCCATTTCGTTATATCCAAAAAAAATGAACAATATTTTCTTTCAAACAGCGTATTTTTGAAGCGTGAAGGATGCCTTCCGGTACCTATAAAATCCTGAAAATTATATACCCTGCATGAAAAATATACGCCTGATTCTTCTCGTTCTATTTGTTGTAGTTTTTTGTCATTCTGCCCTAAATGCCCAGTCCCTGGAAAGACCTGAGCCTGGCGCCGAAGCCTGGGTTGATTCGGTTTTTTCATCCCTGACACCCGGGGAACGCATTGCCCAGCTGATAATGATCCGGGCCTATTCCAACCGCGATGAGGTTTACTGCAGCGAACTTACCCGCCTCGTGGGCGAACTCAACCTGGGAGGCGTTTGCTTCTTTCAGGGTGGTCCGGTACGGCAGGCCATTGTGACCAACCGCTTGCAGGCAGCAGTCAAAACTCCGCTGCTGGTTGCGCTGGATGCAGAATGGGGGCCCGCCATGCGGCTCGACAGCATCATCAGTTTTCCAAAACAAATGACCCTCGGCGCTCTCCGCGATCATCAGCATATCTACCGTATGGGTCGCGAAATTGCACTCCAGCTCAAACGAATAGGTGTTCATGTGAATTTTGCTCCCGTTGCAGATGTCAATAACAACCCGCTGAATCCGGTAATCAATGCCCGTTCGTTCGGCGAAAACAGGCTTGAAGTGGCCGAACGCTCCTACTGGTATATGAAAGGAATGCAGGATGAAGGACTGATTGCCGTGGCCAAACACTTTCCCGGACACGGGGATACCGGAAACGATTCGCATTATACTCTTCCGGTAATCGATAAGTCATGGCAAGAAATCGATTCCCTCGAACTGTTCCCGTTTCGTTACCTGGTGGATCGCGGACTTAAGGGCATGATGATCGCACACCTGCGCATCCCGGCCATCGACACAGCCGCGCGTTCCATTTCTTCACTCTCAAAGCCGGTAATCACGGGATTGCTGCGCGAACAACTGGGTTTTAAAGGGATGGTGATTACCGACGGAATGGATATGAAAGGACTTACCGATTTTGCCGATCCCCGGTTGGCAGAAGTTCTGGCGCTTGATGCCGGCAACGATATTCTGCTCCTTCCCGCCGATGTGCGCAAAGCCATTAAAAATATTCAGCAGGCAATAAGCAATGGTTTAATTTCCAGTCAACTGATTGATGAGAAATGCCGCAGGGTACTTCAATGGAAATACGAATCGGGCCTTTGGAACAACCAGCCCATCCCGCTCCACGGTCTCAACGCTTCCCTGAACACGGAAACCGCCATGCTGGTCAACGTTGCCGCTAATGCTGCTTCAATAACCCTGGTGCATGATCCCGGAGATATAGTGCCTCTCACAGGACTCGATACACTCAGGATTGCAACACTCGCCATTGGCGACTTTAGCATTGCTCCATTTCAGCAACGGGCTGCCGATTATGCGCCCGTAGGGCATTTTTTTCTGAGCAAAGATCCCGGCCCGGCCGAAAGAGCCGCACTTATGGAACAACTGGAGCCCTATAATCTGGTGATTGCCGGTTTTGTAAAAACCAGCGATCTGCCGCAAAAGAATTTCGGCATCGGTGCCCGTGCCGCTCACTTCATCGATTCGCTGGCCCTGGTCAAACAAACCATTCTGAACTTATATGCCAGCCCATACAGTCTGGCTTCCTTCCGGAACTCGTCTTCTCTGGCTTCAATACTTGTCGCATACCAGGATAACGATCTGATGCAGGATCTGTCGGTTCAGGCACTGTTCGGCGCACTTCCCGTGGATGGCAAACTGCCCGTTGCCGCCAGTTCGCAATGGCCTGCCGGAACCGGCCTCATACGCGAACAGGTGACCCGTCTCGCTTTTACACTGCCAGCCGCAGCCGGTATGTCGTCGGAAAAACTGACTGTGGTCGACAGTCTGGTGCTGTCCGGTATACGAGAAAAGGCTTTTCCAGGTGCCCAGGTTGTAGTGGTAAGGAAAAATAAGGTAGTCTACCGGAAAGCCTTTGGAACACTGGATTATGAAAATTCGCAGCCGGTAAAGAACAACGATCTGTATGACCTTGCATCCCTGACCAAAGTGCTTGCGACAACATTGGTAGCGATGAAAATGACGGGCGATGGCGACATCAATCCTTCCCGCCGGCTAAGCAGGTATTATCCGGCAATGGCTCATAAGGCAGCGGCTGGCGTCACCTTTCGTGATCTGATGGCACATCAGGCGGGATTTATCCCGTATATCCCTTTCTGGAAAGATGTGATGGATAAGGGAGAGCCTGCACGGGATATGTTCGGTAAACATTACAGTATCAACTATCCGCATCGCGTTGCCGACGGCTTGTACCTTCGTGCAGATGTGCCGGGCAGGATTATTGATTCCATCATTAATGCCCCAATCCGTGCAAAGGCCGGGTATCTATACAGCGATCTGGGTTTCATTTTGCTGGCAAAGGCTTTTGAAGAAATTGCCCGGCAGCCGTTTACGAGCCTTGCCGAAAGAAACTTTTACAATCCTTTGGGGCTTAGAACAATGGGCTTTAATCCGAGAGACCGGTTCAGCATCAGCCGGATTGCTCCGACCGAAAACGACACCCTGTTCCGGAAACAACTGGTAATAGGGGATGTACACGATCAAACGGCTGCACTGCTTGGTGGTGTTGCCGGTCATGCCGGACTCTTCTCCGATGCACTGGATGTGGCGGTTGTTATGCAGATGCTGCTCAATGGCGGGAGTTACGGCGGCGATACCTTGCTTCAGGCAGATGTGATTGCCGGCTTTACTGCCGTTCAGTTTCCGGGAAGCAAAAACAGAAGAGGAGCAGGGTTTGACAAGCCGGCAGAACCCGGACAGGCTTCACCAGCCTGCGAATCGGCTTCTCCTTCCAGTTTCGGACATTCCGGGTTTACCGGTACTTTTGTTTGGGCCGATCCCGAAAAGGAACTGGTGTACGTGTTTCTCAGCAATCGCGTTCATCCCGATGCTTCGAACAATGCCCTGACAAAACTCAGTATCAGAACACGGATACAGGAAGCAATTTATCAGGCTATAACCGAATAGAGAAAACGTTTGGCAGCGCATTGAACACCGCACCGCTTTCTTTGTTTTACAAACCGAATCATTCATTAATAAAAAGAAATAAAATGGCATCCATCACTTTAAAAGGAAACACTATTAATAGCCTGGGAAACCTGCCCGCAATTGGCAGTAAAGCCCCGGATTTTACACTCGTAAAATCGGATCTGAGTCCGGTTACACTCAGGGAGTTCAAGGGTAAAAAAGTAGTTCTCAACATCTTCCCCAGTCTCGATACGGCTGTTTGTGCAGCTTCTGTTAGGCAGTTTAATGCCGCAGCCGGTAAGCTTGATAATACCGTTGTGGTTTGTGTGTCAAAAGATCTTCCTTTTGCCCACGGTCGCTTCTGTTCTACGGAAGGATTGAACAATGTGGTAACAGCTTCCGATTTTCGCGACGGCTCGTTTGGAAAAGAATACGGAGTAACTCTGGCAGATGGTCCACTGGCCGGACTGCATTCGCGTGCAGTGGTAGTAATTGATGAAGAAGGAATGGTTAAATACACCGAACAGGTCCCCGAAATCGTTCAGGAACCAGATTATGAATCAGCTCTGAAAGCTGTTTAACGAATCCTGCACTGCGAAAGCATAAAGGCACGAAGACTGCTTTAATTTAATTGATTGTAATTAAATTGTTGATGCTTCGTGCCTTTGCATTTGCATATTTTAAGCATTCATTTACAATACACTCCACAAGATGCAACCCTCCAGCCTGCAGCGCAACCCGGCCGGATTACCCTGTATGTTGAGTAATTTATTTTACCCCCGGATTTACAATTAATTGTATATTTGCACCCTCATGCGGATGTGGCGTAATTGGTAGCCGCGCCAGACTTAGGATCTGGTGCCGAGAGGCGTGGGGGTTCGAGTCCCTTCATCCGCACTTATCACTAGTATAATATTGGTTATTAAGGATTTACGATTTTTTTAGAATAAAGGCTCAATCAATAAGTGCGGATAATACCGCATTTTTTTTACCTGTTTCCGGTTGCTTCACTTTCCCCGCCTTTATCTTCCTGATCTGCAGTTATTAGTCCTTTGCTGATGGCATATTTTATCAGGCCAACGATGGTTTTTGTTTTTGTTTTGATGAAAATGTTGCGCCGGTGAGCTTCAACGGTACGCTCGCTGATGAAAAGTTTCCCGGCTATCTCTTCGTTGTTGTATTCTCTTGCCACCAGGCTTAAGACTTCAATTTCACGGGCTGTAAGTACGGGCTTATTGTCAGCCTTCGCATCCGCACTTTCCGCCTCCGGCCCCAGGTTGTCCATTATAATCTGCTGGGTATTGATGCTGAGATATTTCCCATGGTTGTGAACAATCCTGATCGCCTCAATCACTTCGTTCATATTGGTGCGTTTCAGTACAAAACCCGATGCTCCGGCCTTTATCATACGGGTAATGATGGATATGTCGTCGTGCATGGTCAGTGCAATGATGCGCACGTCCGGATACAATTCTCTTACCTGTAGTGCCGTCTCTATTCCGGAACCCTCAGGCATGTTTATATCCATCAGTATCACATCCACATGATTGCTTTCCAGAGCTCTAAGCGTTTCAGCCATGGAATTGGCTCCGGTTACAAATTCAATGTCCTCTTCATATTCCAGCAGCGATTTAAGCCCTTCGATCATCAGCTGATGATCGTCAACTACTGCTACACGTATTGGTGTTTTGGTCATTCCTTATTTGCTTAACGGTATTAAGATGCTGATAATAGTACCTCTTCCCGGTGTGGAGTCGATGAACATTGTTCCCTTCAGATTCTCGATGCGCGATTTCATGTGCGTTAGCCCGTAACTTGAATGCTTGCTCACTTCCTCGGGCTTAAATCCTTTGCCGTTGTCTTCCGTTATCAGCGAAAGCTCACCCTCGCCCTGCGTCAGTTGCACAAACAGACGGCTTGCTTCCGAATGCTTCAGGGTATTGTTCACAATTTCCTGTATGGTGCGATACAAGGTATTTTCAATAAGCGTGTCGAGCTTGCCATCGATGCCATAAAGGTCGTAACTCATGGTTAGCCCGCTGCTTTGGTTCACCCGGTCGGCTATGCTTTTCAGCGCCCCTTTAAGTCCCCGTTCCGAGAGAAGCGAAGGAGCCAGGTTGTGTGAGATGTTGCGCACTTCATCAAAGGCATCGTCAATGGTCTTCATGAGCGAATCGAGCAGCTCGCCGCGCTTCTCCGGGGCCAGATCGCTTCGTTTTTTCAGCATGCTTGCATGCAGCCCGGCCAGCGACAAAAGATGGCCCAGACTGTCGTGCAATTCACGTCCGATGCGCTTTCTCTCCTGTATCTCGGCTTCCAGTGCGGCGTTCGACTTTTTCTCCGTAAGCTCGATTACCGTTTTCTGTAGTTTCACCTTCTGCCGGTGCCGGTGGTTCAGGTAGATAAGGTACAGGCCGGTAAGCAGCAGAACGAACGTCAGGGAAATAAAAAACAGGAGGTTGTTTTTTTTGCTGATGGCCAGCTCTTTCTTTTCCAGCTCCAGCTGCTGCATTTTGGTGAGCTGGCTCAGGTAGTTCAATTCAACATCGTATACCTGATGCACTACCGCCTGGTTGATTACTTCCTGCTGTGCATTCTGGTGCTCCCGGTAATGGAAAAGTGCATTTTTGAAGTCCCCGGTCTTTTCGTAAATGTCTGACAGAACCTCATGCGCCTCGCTTTTCAGTACCAGGCTGTTTTGTTCTCCGGCCAGAAGCATCACCTCGCCGGCAATATCTGAAGCCCCCGATGGTTGGTTCATCCGCAGCATTACCCGCGCAATTCCCAGGCGGGCTATTGCCAACTGATACGAAAGGTTGGCCTTGCGGGCAATGTCCGTACTTACCGTAAATGCCTCCATCGCTTTCCCGGCATCGTCGAGACCCAGATAAAGGTTCCCCTTAAGCTGAAACGAAATGCAGAGTCCGTAATTGTTACTGATTTTTTCCGAAAGGGCAATGGCCTGTCCAAGGTATTCAAGGGAGCGCTCCGGCTGATTCTCCTGCATGTAACACAATGCCATGTTATTCAACACCGAAACCGTCAATATGGAGTCTTCCGGATGCGAACCTGTTTCAAGTGCCCTGCCAAAATAGTCAAGGGCCTTTTCGTAATTTTTCAGATTCAGATAAATAAGCCCGATGTTGTTGTACGCTCCCGTCTTTTTTTCATGATCGCTGGCCCGATCGAAATTGTTGAGGGCTTCAGTCAGGTGGATGTAAGCATTCTTATAGTTGCCGATTTCATTGTAAATAACTCCCAGATTGTTGTTTATGTTGGCAATCTCCAGGTACAGTTCCGTCTCTTCTGCTGTCTTCAGTGCCTCGTTGTAATACTTGATTGCTTCTGAGTAATTGGTCTCAAATGCATACGACGACCCTATGTATTTCAGCATATTGATTTCGGTGATATGGTCGCCGGTTTTGTTTTCGCGCAGCACTTCCTCTGCTCTGGCCCGGGCCGAGGAAGGATTCTCATATAAATCCCTGTGGATTTCTGCAAACAGTTCATTATGGCTTTCGCCGGTAGCAGCATTATCCTGTTTTTCGCCCTTTCGGGGATGTAAATCCCCCCTGTTGCAGGCCACTGCAAATATCAACAAGGGGATAAACAGATACGTTGATGCTTCCTGGAAGGTGTTGAGTACTGATTTTTGCATTGCGTATTTCATGGATTCAGGGTAACAGCATGCAAACCCATGCAAATCTATGGCTTTATGTTTAAATAATGAGGCCTTATTTCTGACAATGAGTAAAATACGGGTTATCCCTGTATTCGTCTAAGTGCTGGCACGGATGCCGGAATTTACTGAAAATAGCATGCAATACGAATTGCATGGTCCTCTGTATATGATTTACTTTGCCACAGATGTTTCACTTAAATTACCGGTTATGAAAAACCTGTTTACTGTACTTCTTTCCCTGGTCCTGATTTCAGGAAGCTTTTGTCTGCCCCTGGCAGCACAGAATAAGATTTCGTATCGTTCTGCTAATGAAATAATTATGCATGAGGAGTTTAACTACCCGGCTGGCCAGCTTCCCACGGGATGGGTTCTTGAAGGAGCTCAGGCCCCCTGGAGCATCAGTGCCTCGGATCTTGCCGGTGGAGAAGCCCCTGAACTCTTCCTCGGCTTTAGTTTTGCCTTCGGTTTAAGTCGTCTTGTTTCGCCGCCTGTTGAAATTACAGGCTTTCAACAGCTTTGTTTGCGTTACAAACAGTACATCGTGAACTACGAAATGGATTACGGCGAAGTAATTGGTCTCGATCTTACTTTTGACGGCGGAGCCACATGGGAGCCACTGTGGGAGAAACCCCTGGGATTGCTGAACTTTCCTCAGGATGAGTTTGTGTATTACTTTACAGTTCCCGAAGGCGCTACAGAATTTCAGTTTGCCTTCCGCTTCGAAGGGAATAACTATGCAATAAATTTCTGGACCATCGACGATATCGTAGTGGAAACTGCCGCAACCAATGATCTGGTAGCCGGAAACTTTTCGGGAAGTGAAATGCCCCTGGCTGGCGAAGATAACTTCTATATGCTCGAAGTCGTTAACGGTGGAACGCAGGTACAGGATAACTATACCGTGAAGCTGATGACAGAAGACGGAGTTGAACTGGCGTCTGTACCGGGTGAACCCGTAGCATTTGGTGAACGTGCCTATCACTTTTTTTTCTGGGCGCCGGATGCAGCAATGACAGGAAGTGAAGTTCTTTATACAGAGATTATTTTTGCGGATGATGAAAACCCCTCCAACAACAGGAGCAATGGAATGCCCGTCAGCATTCTTCCGGCATCCACAGAATTTGCACAAATAGGAAATGGTTCACAGCCAATTACATTCCTGCCGTATAACTTCTTCAATCAGCACAGTCTGACGCAGTCGCTCTACCTGGCCGATGAAATCGGTGTTGAGAATGCCTCGATAAACGGTATTTTCTATACCTGCCAGTTCGATAGGGATGTGGAGGATGTACAGCTTAGAATTTATATCGGTGAGACAAGTGTTATCAGTCTGGCCGACAACTGGGTTGATCCTGCAGCTCTACGTCCCGTATTCGATGGCTCTTTCAATTTTCCGAAAGGCTTTCACTCGGTCTATATCCCTTTCAGCTCAGCGTATTCATATTCCGGAGGAAATATAGTAGTACACTCGGCTAAAAGTTACAGTGAAATGGTAATCGGGACCCCCTTTATCTGTTCCATTGATACCGGATCGAGCCGTTCGCGGGCTTCCGAGCGCGACGACCAGCCTTTTAATCCCCTTGAAATTCCTGAGTTCGGATATTCTTCCGATTATTATCCAAACATTACATTCGTTTACTCCACGGGTACTACCGGCACCGGTCATACCGCTGCTCCGGTTCCGGTGGCAGTATTTCCTAATCCTGCTTCCGACCAGGTTTTCCTGAGTTCAGAGTCTGAAATCAGAGATGTAAAAGTTTACAACCTGATGGGTCAGGAAGTAGTGCATTGTATGCCCGGTTCAGGTGATGCCGTAATCGGAGTGTCTGATCTTGATCCTGGTTTATATATATTTAAGGTGCTTACTGTCAAAGGAATGGCCGTAAAAAAGATTCAAATAAGCCACTAACTGCCCGCACTGCCACTACAAACGAAGGCTGTCCCGGATTCCGGGGCAGCCTTCGTTTGTAATAAATATTTTCTGCAGTGCAATCAGAAGAACAGCGAAAGCCTGGAAAAGCCTTTAGCAATGGCGTTTGTGGCTCCGCTCAGCCAATTGTAGGGTTGATTAACCGGCCTTGGCCTGCTGCCCATCATCTCCTCGAAAAGAGCATGAGCCTCGTATTTTTTCTTATGAAGAATCTCCAGATTACTTTCAATTAGTTTTAGCTCTTCCGGACCAGCCTTGGCTCTTTTGATTTCCAGGCGGGTGATTTCTTCTGTTAAACGGCGTATTTCATTTCTTATTTCTTCTTTTGTATTCATGGGAAACGGTTTTAAAGGTTAGACAAAGGATTTCAACGTTATGGCTGTAAAACGCCAGACGTGTGTTCCCCGTTCCCGGATGTTTGTGGTAAGTAACAGCATCTGCGATGCAGGCGACCCCGTGGGAGCTGAATAATAGCTTCAGCCCGGGTCTTGTACCGGCATTATGCCGGATTCCGGGCACGGATAAGATGTACCGGCACTCCACTCAAATAAGCGAAGATTGTTTTTCCGGTTCTTATAAGATAAACGTTTAATTTAGGTAATTGTTCAATCCTGGTACAAGTTGTTCTTGTCGCAAGTAATTGAATTAATGTATTATATGCTTTAATAATGCAATTTCTGTATCATTTTATGCAACATATATTAATTTTCATGTCAGATTTACTCTATGCAACAGATTGGTTACATTTGCCGGATTCATGGTGAAAGAAGTTCTGTCTGGAAATCGATACCGAAAGCCTTGGAATCCGATAGTGCAATTCACAGTTTAACGAAGAAAAATTAAAAGTATGCACGAAGCCGGTTTATCAGCTCATGTTAATTCGCACGTCGCAGATCACGGATGGAAGACGCTTTACACGATAGGTTCTATAGCTGCCATGCTTGTGATTCCGGTTGGTCTGCTCGATGTGGTGCTAAGTTTTGTTCCATCGGGAAATACTCCCTGGCCAGGGAGAGGAAGTGCTGCTGAGTGGTTTGAAATTTACCGGAATACGCCATTTATGGCCTTGCGCGGACAGGGTTTGCTGAATATTATTACACTGCTGTCAGGTATGCCGGTATTTGCTGCCTTGTATGGAGCTCACCGCTTTAAAGTGCGCGGTCTTGCACTTTTGTCGATGATGCTGTTTTTTACGGGTGCGGCTGTATATATTGCTGGCAACCCGGCTCTTCCCCTGCACTCGCTTTCGATGCGCTATGCTGCCGCCCCCGGCGAAACAGAGCGTCAGCTGCTAGTTGCTGCCGGAGAATCGCTCCTGGCAGCAGGAGAAGATTTTTCACCCGGCAGCTTTCCGGCTTTTTTTCTGATAAACTTTTCTGGTCTGCTAATGTCGGTGACCCTTCTGAACGGTAATCGTTTCAGCAAATCCACAGGTAATACAGGGATTTTTGGTTTCGCCTTCCTGCTCATACACCTGATATGGGTCACATTCGACTCCGAACCGGGAGCTTTTTCACTTACCTTTGCAGTTGTGGGAGGACTGCTCAGCCTACTCTGGTACGTCATGCTTTCGGTGAAACTGTACCGGATCAGCAGGAATTAGGGTTTTGCCAGACGGTCACCGAAAACTTTTCTGAATTTTTCCAGTTTGGGTACAATCACGAATGTGCAATAGGGGGCATTCCGGTTGCGTTCGAAATATCGCTGATGATAGTCCTCTGCCTTGTAGAATTCTTTGTACGGACTGATCTCCGTTACTATGGGATCTTCCCATGCGCCGCTATTATTCAGTTTTTCTTTGTATTCCATAGCCAGCTGACGCTGTTGCATGGTATGGTAGAAAATAACCGAGCGGTACTGCGTTCCTACATCTGCTCCCTGCCGGTTAAGAGTAGTAGGGTTGTGGGTTGACCAGAAAACTTCGAGCAGGCTTTCATAGGAAATGATTTCCGGATCGTAACCGATTTGTATCACCTCGGCATGTCCCGTTGCTCCGGAACTTACATCATTATATGCCGGATTGGGCAGAGAGCCTCCGGAATAGCCCGATTCTACCCGTGTAACGCCCTTTAATTGGCTGAAAATAGCTTCGGTACACCAGAAGCAGCCGTTTCCAAACGTAGCTGTATCGGTTTTGGCAGTTGTTGCTTGCATCGTTGTATCTTTCGGTTCAAACGCAGTACCAGCCCTGCAGCCCGTCATGCTGAGCACAGGGATGAATAACGGCAGTATTAAAAGGAATGTTGATTTCATACCTGCAAAACAACTGCATGCCGGGGAGTGTTCAAACAGGCTTTCGATAAATTGCTTTATGCAATGAAGCTGGGATTTATATTTTCCGGGCGATGTAAAGTTGTCCGAGCTCGCGGCCGTTGCAATCAAGCAGGCGGGTAACGGAAGCTTCAACGCTCAGTTCGGTGCCGTCGGGCCGTTCCTGCAGCATTCTTCCATGCATCAGTCCATCGTTTTCAAAATGCATTTTCTGCCTGGTGTGCTCATCCTGACTTATCCATTTGCTTTGGATCAGCTCATCGGCAACTGCTCCGATGGCATCTTCTTCAGAAACGTTGTAGAGTTCGGTAGCTGCCCGGCTCCAGTACGTTATTATTCCATTTCGATCGGTAGAATACACTGCATCAGGGATTTGTGAAAGAATGGCTGCATGAAAGGCATTCAGGTTCTCGACAGAGCGCCGTCGTACGATTTCACTGAGTAGTTTTTCCTGGCTAAAAGCATCCAGAATCAGCTTATGCATTGCCTTTATGTCGGTATCCCCGCTGTCGACCTGATGAAGGTACTCGGGATCTTTCAGCCGGATGGCCAGATTCAGCATCTTCATGGGCCAGGCGAAATTCTTAATCAGGTAAACACTCAACAATATGATGCTTATAAGACCTGTAACAATCAGCAGCAATATCAGCCTGTTCTTGTACCGGCTGAGACTTCCGAGGAGGTCCGAGGTGGTTTCAATTCTCAGGCTGGCTACCGGGAGATTGCGCCAGCCTACCAGCGGCAGCTCCGTACTTACAATCCCTTTTCGCATGTCCATGCCGGTTTTCATTCCCAGAGGCTCTCTGGTTAAAACAGCCTTGCCCTGTACAAGAAACGACAGCTCCTGCGCCGATACGGGAAATCCGGCAAAAAGGATGCCTCCTCCGGCATTTGCACTGCGACACCAGGGAATATCGACCACCTGCACACGGACCAGATTTTCATGATACCATGCGTAGTACCGGGTAATGTGGCCGTCGCTGCGGAATTGGCGGAATGCCTGGTGGTCATCCGGTAAAAGCTCCAGCACATCCTGTTCCGGAGCAGGAAACAACTTCACCGGTACCAGATCCGGGTCGGTAACTGCAATAAATAATACATGATTCAGGGAAAAGATGCTGCGGGTGTCGATAGCAGAAGAGTCGTTCAAAAGCCGGCAAGGCTCCATGCCACCCGAAGCAGCAAGACTCTTCAGAAATCGATCCTGTTGTCGGGCCTGCAACTCAATCGACAACCTGAGACTGTTGGATTGCTCAATACGCTGGGTTTCGTATATTTTCCGGTGCGAAATACTTGTCATTAAAGCAATTGCAGCTACAAGAATCAGGCATGTAACGGAGCTCAGGACAATGAGTGCAGCAATTTTATTCCTGAAAAGCTTCATAGAGTGGTTACTTAAGTAGAAAGTGTGCGAAGTCGTCTAAGGGTTCATGTCGGTATTATTTATCGCAATACGGCAATTTTGTAATCCTGAATTGCGATTATTTTTACGGTTTTTGTTAACAATCTTATTAACAA